>JAZQGO010000040.1:0-12805 GCA_045540055.1 Acutalibacteraceae bacterium | reverse complement strand
GAGTAGGGCAAAGAACCCTGTAAACTTATCTTTGGAGAGACGTTACTTCAATCTTTCAGTGAGCATTCAGTCCCTGCCTGTTTTCTCGGCTACCTCTCGGTAGTCTTTGTTGTTATGCCTTTTAGTTGGCCGTTGCTTGTTTGTTTATTTCAAACTTAATACCTCCCAGTTTTCGCACTCTTTAAGCTGCGTTAAAATTATTTTAGCGCCTTTTAAGGTCTTGTCAAGCGCATCTTAAAGAATGCGTGTTATAATATAAAAAAAGGAGGTTTTGCAAATGAACTATTTTGAAAGGTTAAAAAACATTAGAGAAGATAAAGATTTTTCACAAAAAGATATAGCAGAACTATTAAACACCACCAGACAGCAGGTAAGTAAATGGGAAACAGGCGCTCAAAAGATGGGTGTGGATAAATACATCAAGCTTGCAAAGCACTACAATATTTCGCTCGATTATCTTTTGGGACTTATTGATACACCCCGAAAATTAAAATAAATGTGTATAATAAGTACCCTTTAGAAAAGAGCCATAAGAATACTGTTCGCATCCAAGTATTCTATGCGGGTCAAGGGCGAAGCCCTTGTCGTTTAAGGGGGATACGGTGACGGCGAATATACTATAAACACGTAAAGCTTGTCGACAAATTGAAAACGCAGTTTTCACTCTTTGGCGGCGTTTTAATACAATTAAAAACTCGTCACCTAAGGGGGAAATCGAAATTCCCCCTTAGAAAAGGCGAATCTTTCCGCCCTTTCTTTTCGCCTACACAAGAAAGGGCGTGCCGGTCGCGGCATAAGCGACAATATAAAAGCATTATAACAATCCCTTAAGAAAAAGCGCGGTGCGTAACGCACCGCGCTTTGTTTTATTTTTGATAATAAACCTCACCGCTAATTATGGTAGTTAAAAGATTATAGTCTTTATCGAGTATAATAAAGTCGGCGTCGTAACCTACCTCGATTTTGCCCTTATTTACGCCGAGTAATTCGGCGGGGGTCTGTGATGCCATTTTAAAGGCATCGGCCTCGGGTATGCCGTGCCGGATGGCAGTTTTAACGCCATCAAGCAAGAATTTAAGGCTTCCTGCTATGGTGCCATCCTTAAGGCGCGCAACCACGTTGTTTTCCTCAATAACGATGGTAAGTCCTCCCGACGTATATTCACCCTTTGGCAGTCCTGCGGCACGAATCGAGTCACTTATCATAACCGTTCGCTCAGGTCCAAAGGCGCGGTAAATGAGCCACATTGCACCTCTTTGTACGTGGAAGCCATCGCAAATGAGTTGGGCGTATATTCTTTTTTCAACTGCGGCACCAATAACAGACGGGTTGCGGTGCAGGATTGGCGGCATGGCATTAAAGGTGTGGGTCAAACAATTCGCACCGTTTTGAATTGCCTTAATTGTGGTATCATAATCGGCATCGGTATGACCGAGTGCGACAATAGTATCGCACTCCTTAATAAAATCGAGTGCGCCCTCCACCTCGGGTGCTACGGTAACCACTTTAATATTGGGTAATTTTTTAAACTCCTCTATATCGGGCTTGCGGATAAATTTTTCATCCTGTGCACCCTTGTATTTCGCGTTTATGTAGGGACCTTCAGCATGAAAGCCTAAAACATTCGCACCTTTTACTGAGCTTATATCAATATTTACAGCATTATAAATGGTGTCCATACCTACGGTGCTTGTTGTAGGTAAAAATGACGTTGTACCGTGGCATGCCATATGGTGAGCAATAACCCCAATATCACCGTCAACAGCTTCATGCCCCATACAGCCGTGGGTGTGGACGTCAATTAGTCCCGCAAAAAGCTTATTACCGCCGACATCTATACCCTTTTCATCGGTTTTTCCGATAGAGTATATTTTGCCGTTTTTAACGGTAATATCGGTAAGCGTATCGCCGATAACAGCATTTTTTATTACTAAATCAGCCAATTTAAATTATTTCCTTTATATAGTTATTCATCTTATCGAGATTTTTGTCAAGGTCGCGCGCATACTTGAACTGATTTCGTGCGCGAACAAGATTATGCTCGGGATATGTAGTTTTAAAGTAGGTGTCACCGTTTAGGTAATCGGTTAAAAATCTTATACCGCACTCGTACGCCATAAGCTCGATTGAAAAAGGCAAAAGCTCAATTTCACGAGGTGTCAGCACCGACTTAACCTGCGATAAATAGCCCTTTGTAAAGGCGGCAAAATTATCGAAGTTAAGATATACCTTGGACAAATCAGGGTCATCCTCTATAGTGTTGTTGCCTGCAAATCGCAGGGCATCACCGTAGTCGTATAGATATGAGCCCGGCATTACGGTATCGAGGTCGATAACGCAAACTCCCTCTAAAGTATCTTTGTCAAGCAAGACGTTATTTAGTTTTGTGTCGTTATGGGTTACGCGAAGCGGTATAGAGCCGTCCTTCATACCATCAACAACCGCGCCGATTCTATCCTTCATACTAAGGGCATACTCTATCTCGGCGCTTACCTCATCGCGTCTGCCGGCTACGTTGTTTTCTATTGCTGTGAGCAAATGCTCGAAGCGTTTTACGGTGTTGTGGAAGTCGGGTATAACCTCAAAGAGAGTATCGGCGGGATAGTCTGCCAGCATATTTTGAAATTTTCCAAAGGTAGCCGCAACCGAAATTAACTGCTCGGGATTATCAACCGAATTTATGCTTATGGCATCTATAAAAAGCATTACGCGAAATGCGCCGTAGCCCGTCTCAGTAAAGCTTTTGCCGTCAAGCGTTTTAACTATTGTGAGTGCCTCGCGCTCGGGGTCGCCACCATCTTTTGCAATTTTTTCTTTGAGAAATGCGGTAACGGCAACAAAGTTGTCCATAAGACCTTCGGGGTTTTTAAAAACCTCGGTATTTAATTTTTGCAAAAGATATGCCCTACCCTTTACAAAAAAACGATACGTCCTATTTATAAGACCGTCGCCAAACGGTGCTAAGTGCTGAACCTCGTTTTCGCTAAACCCGTATTCTTTTAAAACATCTAAAATTAAAGTTTCCATAAGTAACTCCTGAAAGTTATAAATTTATTCGTAAATGGGGAATTTTTCGCAAAGAGCCATAACCTCGCTTGAAATTCTTTCCTTTGAATTTTCAAAGTCGGTTACGGTATCCTTTATCCATTTAGCGATGAGCTTCATCTCATTTTCCTTAAAGCCGCGAGAGGTTACGGCAGGTGTGCCGATTCTTACACCGCTTGTAACAAACGGACTTTGCGGGTCATTGGGAATTGCGTTTTTATTTAGGGTAATATGAACCTCGTCAAGACGCTTTTCAAGCTCTTTACCCGTAATATCAAACTTACGCAAATCGAGGAGCATTAAGTGATTGTCGGTACCGCCTGATACAAGGTCAAAGCCTTCTGCAATAAGTGCTTCGGATAAAGCCTTGGCATTGTTTATAACCTGTTGCTGATACTCTTTAAATTCGGGGCTCAATGCCTCACCTAAAGCCACCGCCTTGGCCGCAATAATATGCATAAGCGGACCGCCCTGAGTACCGGGGAATACCGCCTTGTCTATCTGCTTTGCGAGACTCTCTTTACAGAGAATCATACCGCCACGCGGACCACGCAGGGTCTTGTGTGTTGTGGTTGTTACAACATCGGCATACGGCACGGGACTCGGATGAAGTCCTGCAGCAATAAGACCTGCAATATGTGCCATATCAACCATTAAATATGCGCCAACCTTATCGGCAATTTCTCTGATGCGCTTAAAATCGATAACTCTCGGGTATGCGCTGGCACCTGCTACGATGAGCTTTGGCTTGCACTCAAGTGCAATTCTTTCCATTTCATCATAGTCAATTACCTGTGTTTCATCCGATACACCGTAAGGTACGATATTAAAGTATTTACCCGAAATATTTGCGGGCGAGCCGTGTGAAAGGTGACCGCCGTGGGCTAAGTTCATACCCATAACTGTGTCGCCCGGCTGAACTAAAGCAAAAAATGCGGCAAGATTGGCATTGGCGCCACAGTGTGGCTGAACATTTGCATGCTCTGCACCAAAAAGCTTTTTTGCGCGCTCACGGGCAATATCCTCAACAACATCAACGTGTACACAACCACCGTAATAACGGTGTGCAGGATAACCCTCGGCATATTTATTGGTAAGAGGTGTGCCTGCCGCTAATAAAACCGCCTTGGACACTATATTCTCAGAAGCAATAAGCTCGATATTGTGTCTTTGTCTTGATAGCTCATCATTGCAAGCGACAAAAACCTCATTATCATAATTTTTAAGTTCATCAAAAAACATCTTTCTCTTCTCCTTAATTTATTTTATAAGCCATATTATCGGCTGTGTTTATATATTTTCTTAAATTTTCTGTACTACCGTCAAACAAATAGCCCTTGATACCGACCGCCTCACCGCCGTCGATATTTATTTTTCTGTCGTCTATAAAAACACATTCCTCTGCCTTCAAATCATAACGCTCAAGTAATGTATTATAAATTACAGGGTCGGGCTTTGTATGCTTTATATCGCTCGATAGCTGAATACCGTCAAAAAGCCTTAATATTTCTAACTTTTGGCGATTTTCACTGAACTGAATGTTGATATTCGACAGCAGGTATATTTTATACCCTGATTTTTTAGCGTCGGTCAGCAGTTTTTCCATACCCTGCCATATGGGTAGATTAAGATACCAGGTATCGAGTATCTGCCCTGCCTTTTTATGTAGATGCTCTGGCAATTCAGCGCACACTATTTTTTTGTGCTCGGCGGCGGTTATAAAGCCCTTATCGGTCTGCTCAAAGGTTTTGGGATTAAAAACTGTGTCACGCAAAATCTCAAATTCATCGGGGTCTCTAGTAATACAACCCGTCATATAATCGGGGTCGAAGTGTACAACAACGTTGCCAAAATCAAAAATTAAATTTTTAACCATTATTTAATCACCAACTCGTATGTAAGCGGCTCGGATTTGAGCGGCCACGAATCTACCGCAACGACCTCAATTTTATATGTACCGCTGCCTATCGGTATGCCTGCATCAAAGTTTACGGTGTATTCTTTTGGCATTTCGGCAGGTGTTGCAAATTTATAGAAAAATGAGCTTGCATTTTTGATATCTGACTTTTCGTTTGTCTTAGTATTGGTAATCGTTATTTCGTATCTGTAAATTTTCTGTGTAGGGGAAGCTGCCGCAGGGAATTTAACCTCAATGTTTGAGCCCTTTTTCTTGGCAGAAATATTATTTGAAATAAATACAGGAGCATCTGTTTTGTCTTTGCGGTCCTTGGTGTAATCGAGTGAACGGGTACCGTCCTTTTTAACCGAAGGTATTACAAAGCTGCTTGCAATCTTTTTGCCTATTGTAAAGTTATAACGTGAAATTCTAATATTACCACTTTTGTCGACCTCAACGACCAGACCTTCGGCATAGTTTTTAATATCCGAACTGGCTCCGTTAACTGCGGGGGCGCCCGAAGCTGTAACATAAAAGTCGGTCGACGTATTGTTGGCAGAGCCACATGTTACGGAAACAAAGCCTTTGGGGCTCTGCATAAGCGCATTATCAAAATCTATTTGCGGATGGGTATGTCCGCTAAACACAATAACCTGCGGATACTTTTCTAAAACCTTACGCAATTCTTTATTCTGACCTGCAGAGCTGAACGCCAAATTAGCAGGCGCATAATGGTGGAATAAAAATATGGTTTGTTGTGGGTTTTCGGCTATGATTGAATCAAGTGTGTTCTGTAGCCACGTGTAACCCGAAGCGTCACAGTCCGCCTCAAGCGCCAAAAAGCTGTATCCGTTAATTTTAACGTGTCTGTTTCCCTTTACCAAAGCGGCCTTATCGAGGTCATCACCATAAAAGCGGTTATAATATTGTTTGTTTTTGCCCGAAAATGAGTCGATGAATAATTGAGCGTTTTTACCATTTCCACTGTCATGATTGCCGAGACAGTAGAAAAGCTTTGTTTTTGTATCGGTTGAATCAATTATGGCTCTTAAAAAGTTTTCACGCTCTACAACCGACTGTATTGCCTGCGCCTCTGCGACGGTCTGACCCTCTTCGGCGCCGATTACATTAGACTGTGAATTTGTACAGTTGACTAAGTCGCCTGCAAAGCATACTGCGTCAAGCTTTTTGTTTGTCGCAAACTCTTCGCATTGATTGATAGCGCTTGTGAGTATATTGTATGATGAATCATATTGATATTTATTACCGCCCATATGGGTATCACTAAGTGCGGCAAAGGTAAGAACAATATTTTTTTTATCAAATACGCCCGTCATAGTATCGGGATATTCACTAAGTAGCTCAATGCTGCCGATTTCGGCCGATGCAGGTTCTTTATTGCCGTTACCGTCACCCGTGCCGCCGCAACCGACAAGCGCACATAAAAGAACGACGCACATAATCATTGCTATAATCTTTTTCACAAATATTCTCCTCGTAATTTATTTTAAATAAGCTTCAAGGCGATATATCGGTAAACCGAGAGAAACGAATTTCTGTTCATATTCAGTAACAATATTTCCTTCAAAATCGCTACTGTGTAAATCGAGTGAAACATTTTTAAAGGCATAGCCGTTCTCACTCATCTGCTCAAGACTAAACTCAAACAAGCCGCGATTATCGGTTTTAAGGTGGATTTCGGCATCATCCTTTAAAAGCGATTTATAGATATTCAAAAATCTTGGCGCCGTAAGTCTGTGTGATGCGTATTTCTTTTTAGGGTAAGGGCAGGAAAAATTAAGATATAATTGCTCAATCGTATTTTCCTTTATGTAGCTGCAAAGATATTCTGCCGAGCATTTTAAAAATAAAACATTTTTAAGGCCTTCAGAAATTGCATTCTCTGCGGCAGAAACAATAACATTGCCTATCTTCTCAACCGCAATAAAATTTATATCGGTGCGGCGTCTTGCCAATTCGCAAATAAACTGGCCCTTGCCACAACCGATTTCAAGGTGAATAGGTTGCTGTTTTTCAAAATACTGTGAAAGGTCAATATATTCCTTAACCCTATCAACCGAGTTAAAGTCACGTTCAAGTCGGTCAATTATAATAAGCCTGTCGAGGCAAGCGTCAAGTCGGGTTTCAAGATTTTTCTTTTTTCGCATTCGCATAAGTCAAGCCTCTGAAAATCAATATACATAATTATTTTAACATAACAAGGGATTTTTTTCAATAGAAAAAAATAAATATCCACCCTCGTAAGCGGGTGGATATTTATTATGAGTTCTTGCGATATGCAAGCGGTGTTATACCTATATATTTTTTAAAGGTCTTTGTAAAATAACTCGCATCATTAAATCCTGTATCATAGGCAATATCGATTATCGACTTATTGGTGAGGTGAAGCTGCTCACAGGCACATTCAACCCTGTAGTAATTAACATAATCAATGGGTGTGCGGTGGGTATAGTTATAAAAGAAGGTACAGAAATATTTGTTAGACATATTGGCGATTTTCGCAAGCTCGGTTAGGGTGATAGGCTCGGAGTAATGCTCTTCAATATACTCAATAACCCTCTTGATAAGTGTTCTGCCCCTCGCATTTGACGACACCTTGCCGTTTGCATTGCTGACCTTACGCTCAACATACAGATGATTAGCCAAAAAAGCGCCTATAACCTGATAGAGCTGACCGTAAAGCACCAGCTCGTAGCCCTCTTTACGCTCGGTCATAACCGACACCATATCGCAGACAATACCGGTGATAGCCGTGAGTGAGGCGGGTATATATCTTTCCATCTTTATCTCATGGTCAAGTAGACGGTTGACCTGTTTGGATATAAGATTACTGCCCGTATTAAACAGATGTAAATCAAAGACAAAGCAGGCATAGATGCAGTTTTTAGGATGTCCGCCATGACAGACACGATCGCCGATAAATATGACGTCACCCTTATTGGCAGACAACTCCTTGCCGTCAAGATTAAGCTGCATTTCGCCATCAATTATGTAGATAATTTCATACTCGCTGTGCCAATGATACATCATCTCATATCTCGGATGATTTTCATCAACATAATGATACTCAAGCGGAAAGTCAAATGTACCTCTTTCCTGCGTTTCGCGGTAAACCTTACCCTGCATAATTTTATCCCCTTTTTTACAAAAAATCACGCAATTAAACCGTTTTTACGTCGACTTTCAAGAATATTATACCATAACACATAAAAAAGACAATAGCAAATTTACTAAAATATTATTTTTTACATGCAATTTGCCGAAGTTTAAGCCGATGAATTACAATATACGTGAAAATCGTTATATTGTATTCACTATTTCACAAGAATTAAATATAAAATAGCATTATAATGGTTATCGGATGTAGAAAACAATCTGATTCAAAAAGAATTATATTGCTCAAAAGCCGATTCATCGACTTTTTGTTGAAATGTAAAGCATTTCAACGTTCTACAATCATTATAATTAATTACTATAATTTAATGAGGAGGATACTAAAATATGGCTAAAAACAGACTTATTGGCGATTATCCCGTAATCGGCATTCGTCCTACAATTGACGGACGCCGCGGCGTGCTTAAGGTGCGCGAATCTCTTGAAGATCAAACAATGGCTATGGCTATGGCTGCTAAAAAGCTGTTTGAAGAAAATCTCAAGTATTCAAACGGCGAGCCCGTAAAGGTTATTATAGCCGATACTACCATTGGTCGTGTCGGTGAGGCCGCTGCCTGCGCCGATAAATTCAGAAAGGCCGGTGTCGATATCACACTTACCGTTACTCCATGCTGGTGCTACGGCTCAGAAACAATGGATACCGACCCTATGACCATAAAGGGTGTTTGGGGCTTTAACGGTACTGAGAGACCGGGTGCTGTTTACCTTGCGTCTGTACTCGCTACACACGCTCAGAAGGGACTCCCTGCATTTGGTATCTACGGTCACGATGTTCAGAATCTTGACGAGGTTACCGATGTGCCCGAGGATGTAAAGGAAAAATTACTTCGCTTTGCACGTGCCGCAGTTGCCGCCGCTACAATGCGTGGTAAATCATACCTGCAGATAGGCTCGATTTGTATGGGTATCGGCGGCTCTATTATCAGCCCCGAATTCATTGAGGAATACCTCGGTATGCGTGTTGAATCGGTTGATGAGGTTGAGATTATCCGCCGAATGACCGAGGAGGTTTATGACAAGGCTGAGTATGAAAAGGCACTTGCTTGGGCTAAGAAATACTGCAAAGAGGGCTTTGATAAAAACCCCGAGGAATTACAGAAATCCCGCGAGCGCAAGGATGCCGATTGGGAATTTGTTGTTAAGATGATGGTTATTATTAAGGACCTTATGAACGGCAACGACAACCTACCCGAAGGTTGTGAAGAAGAAATGGTCGGTCACAATGCAATTGCTGCCGGCTTCCAGGGTCAGCGTCAATGGACCGACTTCTACCCCAACTGCGACTTCCCCGAAGCTATGCTTAATACCTCGTTTGACTGGGAGGGTGCACGCGAGCCCTATATCCTCGCAACAGAAAACGACGTTCTTAACGGCCTCGGTATGCTCTTTATGAAGTTACTTACCAACCGTGCACAGATGTTTGCCGACGTGCGCACATACTGGAGTGAAGATGCTGTTAAGCGTGCCGCTAATTACACTCTCGAAGGCAAAGCAAAGGAATCGAGCGGTATTATTCACCTTATAAATTCGGGTGCCTGCTGTCTTGATGCCTGCGGTGAGTGTCGTGATGAGGACGGCAACGCAGTAATGAAGGAATGGTACAATATTACCGCCGAAGACCAGCAAAAAATTATGGATGCTACAACCTGGAACTATGCCGACCTCGGCTACTTCCGTGGTGGCGGATATTCTTCACGTTTTGAGACAAAGACTGAGATGCCCGTAACAATGATTCGTCTTAATCTCGTTAAGGGTCTCGGTCCCGTACTTCAGATTGCAGAGGGTTGGACGGTTGGTCTGCCCGCTGACGTTTCAGATGCACTCTGGAAGCGTACCGACTACACCTGGCCTTGCACCTGGTTTGCGCCGCGCTGCGACGGCAAGGATGGCAGCCCCTTTAAAACCGCTTATGAGGTTATGGCAAATTGGGGTGCTAACCACGGCGCTATATCTTACGGACATATTGGTGCAGATTTAATTACACTTTGCTCGATTCTCCGTATTCCCGTATCAATGCACAACGTGCCTGAGGAAAAGATTTTCCGTCCTGCCGCTTGGAATGCCTTTGGTATGGATAAGGAAGGTCAGGATTACAGGGCCTGCGCCGCATATGGCCCAATGTATAAAAATATCAGAAAGTAAATAAACCTGATCAACAAAACCGCAGTTTGTAAAAACTGCGGTTTTTCTCTTGACTTTTTAGGTTGTTGCGAATATAATAATACTTGCTGTTTTAGAGTATTTTATACCTCTTCAATATTACTTCTTACTTATTGCTTCATATATGCGGGTGTGGCGGAATTGGCAGTTTTTGACCAAGCCCTCACAGTGTGAGATTAGGCGAAGGTCAAAAAGGCGCAGCGGTCGAAATTTTCGGCGAATACCGAGCCGTAAAAATTTCGGGCACCGCAAGAGTCACGCGGGGCGCGGTTGCCCCCTTAAACAATTTAATATGCGGGTGTGGCGGAATTGGCAGACGCGCTAGATTCAGGTACTAACGCGCGAGAGGTTCTTTCAGACCTCTGCTGTTTTCTCCTAAGAACCGCATAAAATCAAGGGGTTTCACGATTTTTGACCTTGATTTCTATTTGTTCAAAAATCTCAGAAAAACACTTATTTCTAACGGATTTCTAACAAACCGTTTCGGTTTTAAGATTTGCGAAAGAATTTAAGTCATATATGCGGGTATGGCGGAATTGGCAGACGCGTTAGATTCAGGTTCTAATGGTCGCAAGGCTGTGCAGGTTCAAGTCCTGTTACCCGCACCATCATCTCTCAAACCCAGTGTAAATGCTGAGTTTGAGAGATTTTCTTTGTCTGAAAAACCCTTGAAATCCAAGTGATTATAATGTCAAAATCAAGGCGATTTCTCCCCAAAATCCGTTAGAAATCTGTTAGAAACAATATATGTATGGGACGGGATTTACCCGTCCTTTGTCTTTTCTTCAAGGCTCAAGTTTTCTGCAATCTTGTTAGCAGACTTGACCTTGGCTCCATACTCCAAATGGCTATAAATATTTGCCGTTGTACTGAAATCCGAATGGCCTAACCAGTCTTGAATTTCTTTTAAGGATACACCGTTGGCAAGTAATAGCGAAGCACACGAATGTCGCAAGTCGTGATACCGAATGTGCTTTAAATTGTTTCTTTTGAGCACAGTTTGTAAATGTTGCGACAAATAATCCGGTCTTAAAAGATTCCCCATATCGTCCACGCATACATAATCAAGGAATTCCTTATTATATGCGTTGCGACATTTTCTCCTGTTGCTCCCCTGTTGCTTTTTGGTTTTAAGCAATAATTTTTCAACATCAGGTATTAGGGGCAACGTTCTAAGACTTGTTTTATTTTTCGTAGTGTCTTTGCGAACAATTACATCCTTGCCGTCAACGGATATTCGGCACACAGTATGCTTAATGCACAAGGTTTTCTGCTCAAAATCAATCGCACTCCATTTAAGTCCTAAAGCCTCACTTCTTCGAAGCCCATAGAACGCTGAGAGTATAACGGGAACTTCAAGCAAATCACCCTTTACTGCTTCAAAGAGTTGTTGAAGTTCGTCACGGTTATAGTGCTCGGCAATGAACTTTTGTCGCTTTGGTGTTTCGATTTTTACTGCGGGGTTTACCAATATGTAATCCATCTTAACAGCATAATCGAGCGCCTTTCGAATGACTGCATGATGCTTTGCAACCGAATTCCATTTTGTGCCCTTAGACAGCATTGTGTTGTAATACTCTTGAATATCCACCGTCCTTATCTTTTGCAGTGTAATATTCTTTTCATCAAAATAAGGGTTAATTCTCTTTTCGATGAAATACTGATAGCTGCCGTAAGTGGTAATCAAAACGGTCGGTTTAATCATCGCAAGCCAATTTGACATAAACTGTGAGAACGGCATATCGGGTATTTGAGTTTCTTGACGTTCAAGTGTCATCTCCAGCTCGTCAATGCGTTCTTTCAAAAGTTCCTGAGCCTTGCGCTTGTTACCTTTGATAGCAAGCCCTGTGCTTTGCCACTTTTGCTTTCGCTTACCGTCTTTATCGGTGTAGCTGATAACGGTATGCAAATAGCCACCTTTTTCCTGTACGGATCCTTTTACCATTTTTCTTTCCTTTCACACACTTTAACAATTCGAACTTCTCCTTCATAAAGCCGCATTAAATAGATTTACGGCCATTTTAAAGTATGTAAGCCGCCTGAAAACAGGCGGAGCAGCTTATGCAGATACTTTTTGCGAAGCATTTAAAACATAAGCTACAATCGAACGCTTTGTGATTAAAAATCCTTTAGCGTTATGTTCGAGTTTATCAAGCTTACCTTGCTTTATAAGTTTATAAATTTGTTTTCTGCCGGTATTAAGCATTATGGATGCTTCTTTAACCGAAACAATATCTTTATACTCGGTAAACATAGTTTGATAAGCCTCGTTATAACTGGAAAAGCAAAGGGACATTAAACTACGCTCCTTTCTTCGTCCTGAGTTTCCCAACACAGTATGCGGCGTGTGTGAGAGCCGCATACCGTGACGGAAAACCTGCTTTTTCAGTTGTTATCTTTCAATGCGAGTACGATTCGCAAGATATTCGTCTAATTTTTGTCTCTTGATTAACCGCTTTGCACCGATCCATAACACAAAATCGCAATCTTCAGCGTTACAGAGATTAC
>JAZQGO010000039.1:0-59185 GCA_045540055.1 Acutalibacteraceae bacterium | reverse complement strand
AAAGCCGTAAAAAAATCACACAGTAAGTGCGATTGGAATAAGGGTAATTTTTGCTAGCATAATTAATTATATAACATTTAAAGATTATGTCAAATTAAAATTTTGTAACCTTTTAATGTTATGTAAACTTATTATGTAAACTACACAATATATAGTTATCCCCGTCTTATGTAAACCTAAGTATTGTTAGTTTGTTTTAAAAAAATATTAAATACTGTTTACAATTAATACATCGTTGTGATATAATTAGTTAACAAAACTATTTTGGGGTATAAAATTATGGAAAACAAAAAAACCGTCATTGTCACAGGCGCATCTAAAGGTATTGGCGCCAACATCGCAATTTATTTTGCCGAGAAGGGTTATAATGTTGTAATCAACTACAACTCCTCAGCCGAGTCTGCCCTACTCTTACAGCAATCTTTAGCAAGTAACGGCTACTCTGTTATGGCTCATAAAGCAAACGTAACAAACAAGCTTGAGGTTGACCTTATGGTTAAAGAGACGATTTACAAATTCGGCTCGGTTGACATTCTTGTCAACAACGCAGGAATTGCCCATCAAAGCCTGTTCACCGAAATCAGCGAATTTGACTGGAACAATATTATTGATGTCAATCTTAAGGGCGTTTTCAACTGCTGTCAGGCAGTACTTCCCAATATGATTGAGAATAAATCGGGCAAAATCATCAATATTTCTTCAATGTGGGGTATCACAGGCGCCGCTTGCGAAGCACATTATTCGGCGGCTAAAGCCGGTGTAATCGGTCTTACAAAGGCGCTTGCCAAAGAGGTTGGCCCGAGCGGCATTACAGTAAACTGTATAGCACCCGGACTTATCGACACGCAGATGAATTCTGCATTATCTGATGAGGATAAAAAAGCATTTACCGATGCTCTACCCATTTCTCGTATGGGTACAACCACAGAAATTACTAAGGCAGTATATTTCCTCGCCAGCGATGACGCTGACTACATAACCGGTCAGACTTTGGCAATAGACGGCGGCATGACTATTTAAAACAAAAAACGGTTAGGAATTAAAACTCCTAACCGTTTTTATTATTTCTTGATTTCGGCTATGGTTACACCGTTTTCACCCTCACCAAAAAGTCCTATTCTGAAGGTTTTAATACTTCTGTGATGTCTCAGATGATTCTGTACGGCAGTCCTCAGCACACCCGTACCCTTGCCGTGAATTATGGTAACAGTACCGATTCCGCTCATCACAGCGTTATCAATAAAGCGGTCAAGCTCGATAATTCCCTCATCAGTATTCATCCCTCGCATATCAAATTCGAGTGAAGCCTGACGATTGACACCCGAGTTAATACCGGTAACAGTTCGCTTTGCGGGCTGTATATTTTTTTGTTTTTCCAATAAAACAAGATTAGAAGCTTCCGACCAGATCTTGAGATTACCTGCCTGTACCAAAACCTTACCATTCTTAATTTCAAGCACATCGGCATCTCGGCCTAAATCGGTAAGTCTCACACTGTCACCAATTACCAGCGCCCTCGGTAAAACATAATCGGTTTTGTTGTCAGCCACGGGGTTTATATCTGCTTCAAGAGAATTTAAAGTATTTTTAACATTGAGCTTGGCATTTCTCAAATTCTGCGCCGCATTCTCTTTATCGACCTTCTTTTTAATGTCCTCAAGCTCATTTATAAGCGTATTAGCCTTATATCGAGCATTATCGATAATATATGCCGCATCATTTCTTGCCTTCTCGACAGTTTTCTCGTATAGCGCGTTAATATCGGCATATTTTTTATCAGAACTGCACTTTTGATTAAGTAGTTCCGCCTTAATGACCGATATCTCTTCCCTATCACGCTGAGCGGTCTGCCGTTCTTTCTCAAGTGAGGAAATGATTTTTTCAAATCTTGAGTTTTCCTCGGAAATATAACCCTTTGCTTCTTCAATAATTGTATCGGCAACACCAAGCTTTTGTGAAATTGCAAATGCATTCGAGCGCCCAGGCACGCCAATCGAAAGGCGGTATGTAGGACGCAGTGTTTCAAGGTCAAATTCACAGCTTGCATTCTCGACACCCTCGGTATCAAGCGCATAGGTTTTAAGCTCGGCATAGTGTGTGGTTGCAGCAATTCTCGCACCCTTATGAGCTAAATGTGACAGTATAGCCCTTGCTAATGCCGCACCCTCAATCGGGTCGGTGCCTGCACCGAGTTCATCAAGTAAAATAAGGCTGAAAGGCGTTGCATTATTTATAATCGAAACTATATTAACCATATGAGCCGAAAATGTAGAAAGCGAGTGTTCAATACTCTGCTCATCACCAATATCTACAAGAATTTTGTCAAAAATTGCGATTTCACTCATATCGTCACAGGGTATCATCAAACCGCACATTGCCATTAGTGTTAACAAACCTATTGTTTTAAGTGTAACGGTTTTACCGCCAGTATTGGGACCTGTAATTATTAAAGAATTATAATCGGTGCCCAAGGTCAGCGAAACTGGTACAACCTTTTTAGCGTCAATAAGAGGATGCCTTGCATTCTTTAAAACAATGCGTCCGTCGGTGTTAATTTTCGGCATGGTAGCCTTCATTTTATATGCGAGGTTTGCCTTGGCAAAAATAACACACATCTCGACAAGTATTTTATATGAAGCTTTTATACTATCCGCAAAGTTTGCAACCTCGCAGGACAGTGCCGATAATATTCTTTCAATTTCCTCTTCCTCTTTTGAATACAGCACTCTCAAATCATTATTTGTCTCCACAACCGACATCGGCTCGATAAACAGCGTGGCGCCCGATGATGAGGAATCGTGAACAATACCCGCAAATTCGCCCCTAAATTCGCTTTTGACTGGAACAACAAATCTGCCGTCACGCTGTGTAACTAAGGCGTCCTGAAGATATTTTGCAAAGTTTTTGCTCTTTATAATTTTATCAAGCTTTTCACGGATATTTGCGGTAGAAGATTTAATTTTTCGGCGTATATCAGAAAGGGCTTGTGAGGCACTGTCCCTTATAGACTCGTCCCCATTTATTGCAAAAAATATTGTGTCCTCGAGATATTTATTAGCCTGAAGACTTGTAAACAATTCGTCAACAGCAGTTTCTTCGTTATAATCGGCATTCTGACGCCAGCTTTTAATTGAACGTATTGTACGAAGTGTATCACCAATTTGTAAAAGCTCTTTGGCATTCAACACGCCACCTGCTGCCGCGCGGTTAATTGCCACCGAATTGTTGCACGCACCCGAAAAGTTAGGTGAGGTATCACGGGAAAGTAAAGAAAATGCCGAATAGGTCATATCGAGTTTTTCTTTTACAATATCAGCATTCCATTCGGGTTCGGTCTCTAACACCAAAGAAGCCGCATCACTAAGAGCAGCCTCTGAAGACAGTATTTCAAGTATCTTATTTAATTCTAAAGCATTTGTAAATTTTTTAGCATTATACTCCATATGTACCTCTGATTAAAGAATACTATTGTAGAAATCTAAGGTTGAAAAGCGCTGTTCGGTTTGTGCGAGCATATATTTTTCGGTGATTTTTGAAAGCCGTTTTGCAGATTCTTCGGGAATCTTAAAGCTGAAAAGCTTTTCAAAATCACAATAAATAATATGCCGTACTGCACTAATTAGCGTTCTGTCAAGAATGGCGGTTGAATTTTTATCATAGATACATTTCTCACAAAAAAGGACACCCTGATTCAGATTAAAATAAAAAATATCCTTATCAAATTCGCCGCATTCACTGCAGGCGACAAGGTCAGGTGTATATCCCGATAATGATAAAATTCTAAGTTCAAAAACTGATTTAAGTAGCGCCTGATTCATTTTCGAATTGTTTATGCAATACATTGAATTCAAAAGCAGACGCAGATACGCTTCAGATGATGCATCCATTGGCGCTAAGACAAAAGCAAGCTCGCAAAAATACTGCTGTAAAGAAATCTGTGAAATGTCACAGCCTATTTTAAAAAAGCTGTTGTTGAGTGAGGCATCACGAACTCTATATGTGCCTTTTACTAACTCAAGAATAAAACGTGAGTAAGAAAACAAAGCCGTGCCCGCATAGTATTTACTTTTAATTTTTTTTGCCGACGAGGCAAACGCCTTGACAATTCCGTGCTCCTTAGTAAGCAGGGTTATAAGGCGGTCATTTTCACCGACATCATTAACCTTTATTACAATTGCATCGGTCGTTATCTGCATTGTTATTCTCCTGTTTATCTTGAGAATTTTTATATTCTAAATAATACTCTATACGTCCTGTTTTTATAAAGTCTGTCCACAAATCGTTAGGGTCCATAATTATCACTCCGTAGAAATAATTTACCCTTATAGTACAGAATATATTTAAGGAAAAAATAGTTAATCTAAACCAAAGGTGTGAATTATGCCTTGGCGATTTCTCCAGTCCTCTTTTACCTTTACCCAAAGTTTTAAATCGGTTTTAATATCGAAAAATCTTTCAATATCTTGGCGTGCAAGGGTGCCGATTTTTTTTAGCATCTGACCGCCTTTGCCTATAATAATGCCCTTGTGCGAGTCCTTTTCACAATAAATTGATGCCTCAACACAAAGCAAGGGGTTTCCGTCGGCAGCATCACGCTCAAAAAAACGCTCAAGCTCAATGGCAACACCGTGGGGTACCTCGCGAGAGAGAAGTCGCAAAATCTTTTCGCGAATAATTTCTCCTATCATAACCTGATCGGGTTGGTCAGTAAATTCATCATCCCCGAAATAATGCACCGATTCGCGCGCAAACTTTTTAGTTTCACTTAAAATTATTTGGACTCCGTCACCCGTCTTCGCACTTACGGGTACGACTGCCGCAAAATCCGATTTATCGGCATAGGCAGTAATCACCCCAAATAAATCAGCCTTACTTTCCAACAAATCTATTTTATTTATGCATAAAATAGTTGGTATTTTACGGCGATTCAGTTCAGCAATCAATTCAAACTCTGCCGGTGGCAATTCATCAGGATTAAACCCAAATTTTGGGTTAGCCTCAACCACCAAAACGGCGACATCAATATCGGTCATACCGTTGCCGACCGCCTTAATCATCTTTTCACCCAAAAGATTTCGGGGTTTATGAAAACCGGGGGTATCAATAAATACGGTCTGTAAATTGCCGTCGTTATGTACACCCATAATTCTTGTTCTGGTAGTTTGCGGTTTATCTGAAACGATTGAAACCTTATGTCCTAAAACTTTATTTATAAGCGAAGATTTACCAACGTTTGGTCTGCCGAAAACGCCGATAAAGACGGATGTTAATTCACTCATTATATTACTATTCCTTTACTATTGAAAGTCCTAAAAGCGAGAGTACCTGTTCTTCTTTTTCACGCATTCGCATTTTTTCAACGCCACCGTTTACATGGTCATATCCAAGCAAATGCAGCATTGAATGTACCGTAAGATAACCAATTTCTCTATCAATACCGTGACCGTATAAATCGGCCTGCGCATATGCGTGCTCAACCGATATTACAATATCGCCGAGCATCCTTGCGCCGCTTTCGGGATTTTCATCATAAACACCGTTCTCACCGAGCGGAAAGGATAAGACATCGGTTGCGGAATCGATATCCCGAAACTCATTATTCATTTTTCTTATTTCGTCGTCATCAACAAAGGTCACATCTACCTCAGCCATATCGCTGAAATCTTCACATTTCAGCGTAGCAATACAAGCTTTTCTTACTAAAAGACGCGTGCCGGTCGGTAGCTTGAATTTTTTCTGTTTATCGTTGATTGTAACCTTAGTATTTTTCATTTGCCTTTTTCCTTTCGTTTTTCTCATATGCCTTAATAATTTCCTGAACAAGCTTATGACGAACAACATCTCTGCCGTTCAACTTAATAATTGCTATATCATCAACATTTTTAAGTATTGATACAACCTGTTTAAGACCCGAGCTTTTACCAGACGGTAAATCAATCTGAGTGATATCACCCGTGACAACAACCTTTGAATTGTTACCAAGTCGGGTTAAAAACATTTTCATCTGTTCGGTAGTGGTATTCTGTGCTTCATCAAGAATAATGAAGCTGTCATCAATGGTTCTGCCGCGCATGTATGCAAGCGGTGCCACCTCGATCTCTCCTCGCTCCTGACAGCGCGCAAACAATTCGGGTCCCAGCATATCAAACAGCGCATCGTATAAGGGGCGCAAATACGGATCGATTTTTTGTTGTAAATCACCCGGTAGAAAGCCAAGGCTCTCACCCGCCTCAACTGCGGGACGCGTCAGCACAATACGGCTGATTTGCTTTGATCGAAAAGCACTTACCGCCATAGCCACCGCAAGATAGGTTTTACCCGTGCCCGCAGGTCCGACACCGATAGTTATAGTATTATTTTTAATTGCTTTAACATATTTTTGCTGACCAAGTGTTTTTGGCTTTACAGGTCGGCCACGTGAAGTCACAAGCAGACATTCATTATCGGTGAGATTGGCAATCTGTTCAGAATCACCGTCTTCAATCAAACCGATTATATAATTCACATTCTGCTCGGTTATGGTCTCACCCTTTTCAATAAGCGCCAGCAATCCTTCCACCGCAGAATATGCTAAATTCACCTTCGCCGGCTCACCGATAATTTTAATACTGTCACCGTGTGAGGTAACAGTAACATTATATTTCTTTTCAATAATTTTTGTATTCTCATCAAAATTACCGAAAAGCGCAGAAATATAATTGATGTCTTTAATTTTAATAATCTTTTCCGTAAACTTACCCTCCATAATATACTTCAATTTATTATAACATATTTTGCCTTAATTTAAAGTAGAAATTAACAAATTTTCTTCCACACATATATTTTTTATGTGTTTTACGGTATATTCAACCGTAATCGAGGTTTCATCCTGCAGAATCTCTCTTGATTCTACCGTGACATTCTGTAAATCCCGCCGAAGCAACTCATTATCAAATTCACTCTCAATTTGCTTTATAAGTTCATCGCGTGAGAGCTCCTGATTATATATTTCATAAAAATCGAATCTTTTGTTATGTAGCGCTACGGGCATATCCTCGCCTAAAAATTTAAACTGGCTTTTTGAATATGTTTTTGTAAAATCACCTTGTGTCTTACCAAGATACAACGGTAATTTAAAGCCAAAAAATTCTATTACTGTTTTATTCTTTGAATTACCTGTATAACGTTTTCTGTGCTGAATGAATGCTTTGTTTATAATGATTTTTTCCTCGGTCTCTCCTAAAATCTCACCGGCTGCTCTGGTGAAATTCACCCTGTCACCGACATCGACCGTACCGCTTATTAGAAGCTCACCTTTTTGCACTGCCTGACCGACAACTACTTGTGAATTACCCGATAAAACCTTGATTTCTTTAATTACCGCGTCACTGTTTGCGATAATATTGCTTGGTGTAAACTCAGGCTTCTGTGCTTTAACCTCGGTAATATTTACGGTGATTTTACTACCCTCTACATTAAGCGATGCCCACGCTAATTTATCGCTGTCAAGCAATATTTTTTCCTTTGAAATTACGGTATCAATATTTTTAATATACTGACCGATGTATATCCCCTGCGTTTTACAAAGCACTTTTACCTCCTGCTCACTGATGCTTTTAGCGCCCACAACCTCAATATTCCACACAAAACTTGAAAGCAGTTTTAAAATAGCAAAAAATAATGTTAAACCAAGCAGAATACCGAACCTGAGTTTATATCTTGAAAGTACAATTCTTAGTCCGCATTTTTTAATGATTTTGACACGTACACCTGATTTTGCACGCACGCGTCTGAACTTTTTAAAATCTTTAATCATAACACAAAGCTCAATATAACTGCCTTTTTTATGTACATTCCATACCGAAATGCGATTTTTAGCGCATAGGTTTAAAATTCTCTCGGGAAATTCCCCATAAATTTTTAAAATTACATATCCAAACAAAACTCTGTATAAATTTATAATAAACATACCTAATCCCCAAACTCTGCTTGTGAGATATCACCGACAATCGTAATTTCACTATCGGTGAAGTCTAATATCTTTAAATCTTTACCTATCAAACTAATCATTTTTTTACCTAAATTAAGGCAGACAAAATTTTCATTATAATCAATTACACCCTTACACCCATCAATAATAACCTTTCGGTTTGATGTAAAATTTATGTGAGATAACCCAAACTCTTCAAAGGTAGTATCCTGTGCATCGGTGAACAACCTGATTTTATCAGTCTTATTTTTCAGCCCGATTTTAATTTTTTTAACCATTGTCTTCACCCCATAACTATACTTAAAAAATATGATTTTGCTTCAACAATAATTCTTAACAAGGCGGTAGATTATGCTTAAATTAAAAAATTCACTAATGTGTGTAACGGTGGTTGTAGTTCTTGTTGCCCTTATCACCTTCAGCGACTCAGCAATAAACGGGGCTGTAAACGGTATGATTATCTGCTCACAAAGAATTATACCGTCGCTCTTCCCATTTACTGCTGTTTCTGTTTTTCTATACAACGGTTGTTATCTTGAAGCATTACTTAATAAGGTTAAATATAAGCAGCAACTGATTATTTTTACCGTCTCCTGCCTTGGTGGATATCCAATTGGCGCAAAGCTTATAGCAGAGGCATATTCTTGCGACAAAATCAATGGCTCCGACGCCGAAAAAATGTTGTGTTATTGTGTAAATGTAGGCCCCGCCTTTTCAATTTCGGTGGTGGGTAATATTATGTTCAATTCATCGGGTTTAGGTGTAATAATTTTTATCGCAAGTATAATCAGCGCATTAGAGTTATTGCTGATTTTTGGCAGAAAATCCGATTTTAAAATTAATGAAACAAAAAATAATAATATCTCATTGGTTGATAACTTTGTAAATTCTGTCGCCTCTTCCTCATCGGCAATGATAACGGTCTGCAGTTATATAATACTTTTTGCCACAGCCGTAAATATTATTAAATCACACATAAACTCTGAAATTATACGAAATACTATCATTGCGGCTTTAGAGGTCACAACGGCAATTAACGAATGTAAAAGCATTTATTTGATTTCATTTTTAATCGGGTTTGGCGGGTTATCAATATTTATGCAAGTGTTATCATTATGCAAAGGCTTTAAGCCGAAAATTGTTAAGATATTATTTTCAAGAATTCTTAACGGTTTGCTGATGCTGTTAAATGTTTTTATGCTATTAAAGCTTTTCAAAATTGATACGCCGACAATATCAAACGGATATTCTGCCTCACCTGCATTAAGTCAGGGTAATTTGCTATTTTCTGTTTTGTTTATGTTCAGCGCATTATGCCTTATATATAGCCTGAAAACAAAAAAATATAGCGGGAATTTAAGCAAAGATATTTTTTAAAAAACTGTCTATTTGCTATTGACAAACTTAAGAATTATGGTATAATAATCGTTGCATGTGGTGGATGTAGCTTAGTTGGTTAAAGCGCCAGTTTGTGGCACTGGAGATCGTGGGTTCGAGTCCCATCTTCCACCCCATTTTTTTATTTTGGGGAGTCGTCAAGCGGTAAGACACAGCACTTTGACTGCTGCATGCGTGAGTTCGAATCTCGCCTCCCCAGCCATTTTTAATATTACCTATTATAAAAGCAAGGTTTTACGACCTTGCTTTTTTTATTTGTAATAAAATCTCATTGTTTTAAATAAAATCATATCATAGATATAAAGGAGATTTCATATGCAAAAAACTATTGAAGAGTACATCCAAGAAATGAGAAATTTTTCACGGCGCAGTAGATTTTCACAGGATAATGCTATACCGGTTGCGGCGGCGTCTGAGATACCTGCCGAGCCCGGCATAGTCGGTGAACTAATAATTTTAGTCACACATTCGCGCGGTACATTTCCCGTAAAGGATGCCAAGGTAACGGTGTTCGACAGAGACAATAATATCATTAAAGTCACAAACACCGACGAAAGCGGCAGAACTGAGCGCATCACCCTGCAAACAGTGGCAAAGGAGTTATCCGAGTCACCGGGAACAAATAT
The DNA here is from genome assembly GCA_045540055.1 of Acutalibacteraceae bacterium. GTDB lineage: Bacteria > Bacillota > Clostridia > Oscillospirales > Acutalibacteraceae > SIG565. The sequence continues at coordinate 49,192 of JAZQGO010000039.1, read as the reverse complement.
AAATGATGTTGCGAAGTATTATAATGTACTGATTGATGCTGACGATTTTGTAAGCGTGCTGATACGTAATGTGCCCGTGTTTGAGGGTGTAACATCCCTGCAAGGCTTTGATATGCTGTACCGAGGCGCCGCAAACAGTCAGGAAACGCAAATTATCGAACTACCTATTTCAAGCTTATGAGGTGAAATATATGCCGCTTATACCATACATACCTACAAACATTACCGTGCATTTGGGACTGCCTGATCAGCCTGCTGAAAACATTACCGTTCCCTTTACCGATTATATAAAAAATGTTGCTTCAGGTGAGATTTATCCGACCTGGCCCGAAAGCTCACTCAGGGCAAACATTTACGCAATAATAACCTTTGCACTTAACAGAATATACACCGAATGGTATCCTGCCAAGGGATACAACTTTAATATAACAAGCACTACCGCATTTGACCAGTCCTACGCTAAAGACCGTGAGGTTTTTGAAAACATCAGCAATATAGTTGATGAAATTTTTAACGATTACATAGTACGTCAAGGTGAAATTCAGCCCCTATTCGCACAGTTTTGCAACGGCACAACTTCAACCTGTGCAGGACTTTCACAATGGGGTACCGTTACACTTGCAAATCAAGGGCTGACCCCGTATGAGATTTTGCAGAACTACTACGGCGAAAATATTAACATTGTCGAAAATGCCGCCGTTCAGGATATCGAGGAATCATACCCAGGTATTCCGCTCAGTGTCGGTGATGCAGGAAATGATGTTAAAATTTTTCAGCAACAGCTGAACCGAATTTCGCGCAACTACCCTGCTATTCCCACAATAGAGATAACGACAGGTATTTTTGATAATCAGACTCGTTTATCTGTTGAAAAGTTTCAGGAGATTTTCAGTCTGCCGATAACGGGAATTGTTGATAAATCTACATGGTATAAAATTAAGGAGATTTATAACGGCGTTAAGCGTCTCGGTGAGCTGCTGAGCGAGGGACTGCGGCTTGAGGATGTTACAACACAATACTCACGTGAACTCACCGCAGGCATGAGCGGTTATGATGTCATTACAATACAGTACTATCTAAATGTAATCTCATATTTTAACCCTAACTTAAACATTTTTCCTATCAGCGGAACATATGATGCAGCTACAGTTAATGCGGTTAACGCATTTCAAAACGAATACGGTCTTACCGTCACCGGAACGGTCGATGAGGTCACCTGGAATAAGATGACTCAGGTTTATGATGACATACTGTCGTCCCTGCCGCCCGACTATCAGGGAACTGCCGCCAAGCTATACCCCGGTTATTTCTTAACGCCCGGTGAAGAAAGTGAGAATGTGCGCAACCTTCAAACCTACCTATCGGTAATAGCACAAAATAATCCTCAAATACCACCTGTGACCATTGACGGTATATACGGCAATGAAACACGGGATGCTGTATATACCTTTCAGGCACTCAACGAACTTCCTCCAACGGGTTCGGTCGGCCCTGTTACATGGTCGAAAATTGCCAATCAATACGACGCTATAGTTAACTCCTGATATTGTTAAGTTTCTTATTAAAAGTCGCTAACGAAAGGCTCAGCAAGATTAACGACTCAAATATTAACAGAATTATTATAACGCCCCTGCCCTGCAAAAATGAATTTGCCTTTTCGGAAGCGGCGACAGCAACGGCTAATACCGAAATTACAGCGACCGCTATTTTACTGAATTTTTTTAAGATTTTTTGAGAAATTTCGCATATTACACTCAAAATTACCGACGCTTTTATGAGGGCAGACATAAAATAAATATAATAAGTGAAGCCATCCATTCGGCTGTATGAGCTACCCAATGTGATAATTCCCGTAACGGTCGAATATGGGTATGCCAGCTCATCAATTAAATCGGTACCCAATACTAAAACAACATTAAGAACACATATCAGTAATATACCTACGCCAAAAAAAGTACCGAGCAGATAGGTCCTTCTTGCCCTGCTTTTATCACAGATTTTACCGATGAAAACGGCGGCAATAATTATCTGACCTAAGCTGTGTGCACAAAAGTATAACGATTGCGTCGCCAATGACTTAAAATTAAATGTAAAATTTTCTTTTAACAGACTAATATTTATATTAGGAATTGAAAAAATGAAAATCACTATGAAGGACAAAACGGCAAAAATAAAACTAAATAAAGAAAAAACATAAATGATTTTCTTGTTTTGTTTACAAAGAAATAATGCCAAAAGAATAAATATCACCGATAGTACGACTGCCGATGTGTTCGGTAGTCGTATTTTATCAATTAACAAAATATAATCATTAGCAGTAATAAACAGACACAATAACGAAAACAGCAGAAAAGCGATTTTAAAAATCATATTCGCTATATTGCTATCGGTAATCTGAAGCGACAAAACATTGTATCTTGAAAAGCGTGACAAAAGCATAGATAATGCAAAAACAATAGCAAAGCATACAAGAACACTAATCAGCGATTGCTTCGCACCCTCGCCCTTTGGAAAACCTATAATCAGGTTACCAAATAAAAATACTGCAATAAGACAAATACTGTGCTTATAATACATCGCTTCCTTATCCATTTATGCCTCTCCTAACACATTTACATATACAGGTCTTTGATAATTAAAGATTGATAGCACCTTGAAAATTTCGGTTTTTAAATTTTCGGTTACCTCAGCCATTGAATTAATTTTTTCAATGTCCTTAACTACTATTTTAATATTTAAACCGTTATTATTTTCTTTTACGGTACTGCTTTTAAAATTAAGCATATTTTTACCAACCGAAACTTCACAGGGTTGCAAATCATCACATAATAAATAGAGTATTTGCGCCTGTAAAATGTCTAGCTTGCCGTGGTATTCATTCGTGAAATAATGAGTACCGCTGACCTGATATGAACCTACAAAATCGACATATGGCATTTTGTATAACATATTCTGTTTTGAGTTAATAACTTTAACAAATGAGTCACCGCCTGTAATTCCCACAGAGTTTTCGCCAAAGCGTAGCATACTCATAATCTGATAGCCCGACGGCTTTTTATCAACATTTGCATTTATAAGACTGTTGGCTGAAACACAGCTGACAAGACGAATACCAAAAGGTATACTTTCGGTATCTATGGCAAAGGCATAAATATCAGACAGATTTTCATTAGTCAGGCTATCACCCAACAAAAATACAGGGCATTGACTGAGCAATAACTCGCCGTCGATTTTTGTAGATAATGCGGCCGTCGCGGTTTGCATATTACTGCCCTCACCAGTAATAATTTTGATGTCATATGAATCATTATTATTGGTTGTGTTTATGTTGATGCACTCAGCCGTCACAAGCAAGCCCTCTTCTGACGAATCAACTCCTAATGCCGACACAATTATTCTGCTTTCGGGTTCAATGTAATCACTGCCCGATCTGCATCCTGCCAAAATACATAAAAACAGTAAACTAATAAATATCCTTTTCAATTATTTTTTCATCCTAAAACGTCTTAAATTTTCGCTGAGAGAATACGGTCTTGTAACCATAAAATTCCACGGTGCACGCACTACGGTGTCTTTCAGACTGCTTTTTGAAAACAAAAAGGCAGGTTCGGTATAGTCTGTGCCAAACGAGCGCAAGGAAAAAATGTTTATATACATAACCGTTGCCCCTACAAAAAAGCCGAACAACCCGAAAAATGTCGCTAATAAAATCAGAATTATTTTATAATAAAAAATTGCAGTTTTGAGTCTTGGCAGCATAAGACCTGCAATACCGCTTAATGCTACTACAATTAGAAGCGGTGCGCTGATAATCTTTGCTTCAACCGCCGCCTGACCTACAACCAGACCGCCGACAATGCTTAAGGCATGTCCGACTCCCTGTACCATCCTCATACCTGTTTCCTTCAAAATTTCAAAAATGATGCTGAGTACGATACATTCCACAAATGTCGAAAACGGAATGCCGCCGCGTGACATTGCAACACTTAGCAAAAATGATGTTGGTAACAATTGTGGATTATAAATGGTTATTGCGACATATAGCGCCGGTGCGAATACCGCAATAAAAAAGCAGATATATCTTAAAATTCTGCCAATTGCAGCAAACCAAAAATTTAGATAATAATCATCGTCTGACTGAAAATTTTCAACAAATAAATACGGAATCGTCAAAACAACAGGTGTGCCATCAACCATCAGGGCAACACGCCCTTCTAGCAGTCTTGCGGCAACAACATCGGGGCGCTCTGTACTGCCGATTGTTTTAAACCACGAGTTTTTATTGTCGTTTATTAACTCATTTATATAATTACTGTCAAGTATGCCGTCAATATCTATTTTTTTGATTCTCTTTTTGATTATTTCAACCGTTTCTTGTTTGACAAGTGAATCAATATAGCATAAAAACATTTTTGTGTCGGTTTTTCTGCCGCAGGTAAAATATTCAACACAAAGGTCGGGTGTCGGCAGCTTTCTGCGCAACATTGCAAGATTGAGCATTAGCGCCTCGTCAAAGCCCTCACGCGGTCCTTGTAAAACACGCTCATCATTAGGCTCGCTGATACCTCTGGTGCGCCACCCTTTTGTGTTAATTATCAGTGCTGTAGCACTGCCGTCAATCAGTAATACCGTATCCCCATAAAGTATGCCTGAAAGCATTTCGGAAATATCGGCAGACAGTTTAATTTCATTTGCAAATAATACAGTGTCCTTTACTGCCGACGCAATATCGGTACCCACTTTTTGTATCTTTGCGAGCACAATCGGTTTAATTACCGACTCATTTAATACTAAGGTATTTATCATACCATCCATAAAAAACACACAACATTTTAAAACATCGCTCGAAATATCACGTGCCCTGAACACCGCATCCTTTTTAAAAATCTCGGTAAATAACGCCTTATCAGATATTATATTACCGCTAATATGCTTACCCTTAAAACCACTTAACTGTCTATCCATTATTTTACTCCGATAATCATTTTTTATAGTATCAGCCAAATTTATCGCAATATGCAAAAACACCTGCAAGTATAAAACCTGCAGGCGCTTTTTTAATGCATTTTTAATCGTAATCTGAGCTTGTCGGCAATCATCGCAATAAATTCACTGTTAGTCGGCTTGCCACGGTCGTTTTGAATGGTATAACCGAAATATGAATTTAAGACATCAATATCGCCTCTGTCCCATGCAACCTCTATAGCATGACGAATTGCACGCTCAACCCTTGAAGATGTTGTACCGTGCTTTTTGGCGACGGTCGGGTAAAGAATTTTTGTAACCGAATTAACTACCTCATCGTTGGTGACCGAAAGCATTATAGCCTCTCTTAAATAATGATAGCCCTTAATATGAGCAGGTACACCAATCTGATGAATAATTTCTGTTATCATAAGCTCTAAGTCGGAATTTTCAATAGAGGTCTTATTCACTTCCTCGCTACTTACACTTCGCCAATTAGAAATTTTCATAATTCTGTCTGCCATAGTTTTTATATCAAACGGTTTTATGAAATAATAGTTAGCACCAGCTGAAAGTGTCTCTTTTTCAAGCATCGGGTTATCATAGCTTGAAATTGCCATAACCATTGGTTTTTCGCTCATATCGGAGTTATTGAGATTGTCTAATACGCCGAGAATATCAAGATTCGGCATAAAAACATCAGCCACTACCACATCGGGCTTAATCTTTTTAACACAATCAAGTAATTTAAAACCGTCTTTTTCACATAAATTTGTTTCCATTCCGTATTCATCAAATGCCTGTCTGCAAGCATTGCCCAATTCTGCCGTATTATCAGCAACCACAACCTTAAGTTTCTTACCCATAAATATCTTCCTTTCGAAATTTGTTATCCATATATTACCACAATATTTTAGAATTTGCAATACATTTTGCGAAATATTTTGGAATTACTTGGAATTTTTATCGACAACATCTAGCAATGACCGAGCAAAAATCTTTGAAAAATACACAAAAATGCTCATAATTTCAGATTTCGCCACTAATATTCGAGTTTTTTTTTGCAAAAAAAATCCCCCACAGTAATTTTAAAACATACTGTAGGAGATTTTGTTGTTTTTAGATATTTACGGTTAATGGTTTATTCATATTCTTTAGTGTTTAAAACTATCACCGATAACACTACTAAAATAATACCTATCACAGAGTGAAAAGTTAATGATTCTTTATAAAAAATCAAACCGACAAGTGTTGCTACCACCGGCTCGGCCGTAGCCAAAATAAGAGCAACACCCGATTCTACCCATTTAAGCCCACTTGTGTATAGAATATACGGTAACACCGTATTAAAAACTGCTATTGCGAGTATGCCACATAGACAATTTGGTGAACTGCCAACTATTATAAAGGATTCTTTTACATCAATAAAAAACAACGAACCAAACGCCGAAAACACAAAGGTGTAGAAGGTAATTGTAAAGGAATGGTAGCCTTTACTTAATGCAAAACGACTGAAAACAGTATAAAGCGCATAGAAAAAGCCTGAGGCTACACCAGTAACAATACTCAAAGTAGAAACATTAACATCACTGCCGAAAATTCCAGCAACTAAACAACAACCTATAAAAGCCACGATACAGGCTAAAATTTTCTTAAAGGTTATTTTTTCTTTAAAGAAAATGGCAGCTAAAAAAACCATAATAAACGGCGCGGTATAGAGCATGATGCTTGCAAAAGATAGCGATGTTAAAGATATAGTGCAGAAATTCAAATAGGTAAAAAACACTATACTAATAATTCCTGTACCTAAAAAGCACCAAATGTCTTTAAATTTAATTTTAAAAAGGTTTTTATTATAAAAAAGTAAAACTAACCCCATTAAAATTACGGTTGCCACAGCGCGCAAAAATACTATTTGCATTGAGGTAAAGCCAAACGAATTGAGCGTTTTTACCGAAATACCTATCGTACCCCATAGACAAGCCGAAAGTATAATTAAAATCGGACCTAATTTTTTCATAAAATTTAATCTAATTCCTTTACACCCGTATACAACTCATAATATCTGCCCTTTTGTGCTAAAAGCGCCTCGTGATTACCGCGTTCAATAATCTCGCCCTGCTCAAGCACCATAATAGCATCTGCATTGCGAACTGTAGAAAGTCGGTGTGCAATAACAAAGGTTGTACGGTTTTTCATAAGCCTTTCCATACCGTGCTCAATATGTCGCTCTGTTCTTGTGTCAACCGAGCTGGTAGCCTCATCAAGAATCAATATCGGCGCCTTCGATATGGCGGCACGTGCAATATTCAACAGCTGACGCTGACCCTGTGAAAGATTGGCACCATCGCCCGAAATTACCGTATCGTATCCGTTTTCAAGGCGCATAATAAACGAGTGTGCGCTCGCATTTTTAGCCGCCTCAATAACCTCATCGTCGGTGGCATCAAGTCTACCGTAACGGATATTTTCCATAATTGTTCCGCTAAACAGGTGTGTATCCTGCAATACCATAGCAATATTTTTTCGCAAAAACTCTTTATCATAGTCTTTAATATCAATACCATCGATATAAATTTTACCCGAATCAATATCATAGAATCTGCTGATAAGATTTGTTACTGTGGTTTTACCCGCGCCTGTCGAGCCTACAAAGGCTATTTTTTGACCTGAATTTGCGTAAAGAGAAATATTCTTTAACACCTGCTTATCAGCATTATAGCCAAATGAAACGTTTTCGAATACAACCTCACCTTTTATTGTATCCTCTGTAATATTAGTGTTTGCACAGTTAGCCTCGGGTTTCTCATCCATAACGGCAAAAACACGTTCAGCACCTGCAAGAGCAGAAAAAACAGTCGAGGTTTGCTGAGCAATCATATTGATGGGCATTGAAAACTGCCTTGAGTAGTTTGCAAAAACCGTAAGCGCACCGGGTGTAAAGCCGGTTGTACACATAAGCACACCGCCGACACCAATAGTAATTGCATAGCTTATCTGCGAGGTGTTACCCATAATGGGTCCCATTATGCCGCCGTAAAACTGCGCTTTGAACTGCTTATCTCTCAAGTCATTATTGAGTTCACCAAATTCCTCTACACAGATTTCTTCGTGATTAAATACCTTTACAACCTTTTGACCTGTAACTGTTTCCTCAATATACCCGTTAACCGAACCCAAAGCCGCCTGCTGACCGCTGTAATATTTAGAACTACGCTTAGCAATTGCGGCACCACCGCGTGCAAATATCGGTATAAACACAACGGTAATTAAGGTTAAAAGCCAGTTTGTTGTAATCATAAATATAAAGGTACCAATAAGGGTAATAGTGCCTGAAACAAGAGATATCATTGAATTATCAAGCATAACACCGATATTATCAATATCGTTTGTAAAGCGGCTCATTACCTCGCCCGTTGTGTTTTTATCAAAAAAGCTTATAGGGAGTTTTTGAACCTTAGAGAACAAATCGTTTCTTATCTTTTCGATGGTAGTCTGTGATACAGTAATCATTAGCCTGCTTTGAATATAGGTTGCAGCTATACCGACAAGGTAAATAAAGAATAGAATTATCAAAGCTGCAATAATATAAACAATTACGTCGGATGCCCTATTATCACCAAAAACTGACGAAACAACAGGATAAATAATGTTTTTAAACGAATTTATAATACCGTCGGCCTTAATTGCGAGAACGCCGGATTTTGAAATTTCCTCACTTGACAGTCCTGCTATTCGGTTAATAATGGGATTGAGCGCATATGAGCCTATAAGTGAAGTAAGCGTCGCAGTTACCATACATAATGCAACTGCAATCAGTCGGAATTTGTGGGGCGCTAAGTAACCCAACAGTCTTTTAATTGTCTGCTTGGTGTACTTCGGCTTGCCCTTTGCGCGCACGCCGCCTCTCGGACCGCCGCCCATCATACCCTTAGGAGACGCAACCGTGCTTGTATAGCGTTTTTGTAATTCTTCGAGACTTCTTTTTGCCATTACTTACGCGCCTCCTTATTTTCAATTTGTGAATAGTAAATCTCTTTATACTCTTGGTTATTTTCAATTAGATATTCGTGATTTCCAATACCCGTAATAACACCGTCATCCATAACAACAATGAAATCTGCAGACTCTACCGATGAAATGCGTTGCGCAATAATAATTTTGGTGGAATCCTTGAGTGATTCGGAAAAAGCGCGTCTTATTTGTGCCTCGGTAGCGGTATCAACGGCACTTGTAGAGTCGTCAAGAATTATAATTTTTGGCTTTTTAAGCAAAGCTCTCGCTATACAAAGGCGCTGCTTTTGTCCACCCGAAACGTTGGTGCCGCCCTGACCTAAATCATACTCATAGCCGTCACTAAAATTGCTTATAAATTTATCTGCCTGTGCATACTCTGCCATTTCCTTAATTTCATCAAAGGTGGCATCAGCATTACCCCATAACAGATTATCCCTTATTGAACCTGAAAACAGGGTGTTTTTTTGCAAAACCATACCTATACCCTCCCTTAAATTAAAGAGAGAATAATCCTTTACATTAACGCCGTCAACCAAAACCTCACCCTCATCACAGTCATAAAGACGAGGTATTAGGGATACAAGCGTAGTCTTGCCGCAGCCCGTCGAGCCGATGATGCCAACAGTTGATTTGGCGGGTATTTTAAGATTAATTTTATCAAGCACACTGTCTTGACTGTTTTTATAATAGCGGAAGGTAACGTCCTTAAATTCAATTTCGCCGTTTAAAACAGTCATATCCTTATTTTTTGCATCTACGTCATTTAGGTCTATATCCTCGTCTAAAACCTCGGAAATACGACGTGCCGACGCGAGAGCTCGTGAAGACATCATCATCATCATTGTAACCATCATTAGTGATGATAATATCTGTGTTACATAGGTAATAAAAGCCGATAAGTCACCGATTGGCATACCGCCATCGATAACAATGTTGCCGCCAAACCAAATAACCGCAAGGGTTGTAAGATTCATAAACAGGGTCATTATTGGCGAAATTAAAATCATTGTACCGATAGCCTTTAAGCCTGCCGATTTTAGTTCAAAGTTAGCTTTATTGAACTTCTCATTCTCATAATCTTGTCTTACAAAAGACTTAACAACACGAATATTTGTAACATTCTCTTGAACGGTTGAGTTAAGCGAGTCAACCTTTTTTTGTACACGTGAGAACAGCGAAAAACCTTTTGAAATTATGCCGACAATCGAGATAAGCATAAGCGGAATTGTAACCGCTAATACAGTTGCAAGGTCAGGGCGCAGTGCAACCGCCATAATGATTGCACCGATAAGCATACCGGGAGCGCGAAGTGCGAGTCTCAACAACATATTTACAAAATTTTGAAGCTGCGTAACGTCATTTGTAAGTCGTGTAACCAAGGAGCCGGTACTAAATTTATCAATATTGGAAAATGAGAATTCTTGCACCTTAGAATAGACGTTTTCGCGTAAATCAGCCGCAAAATTAACCGAAGCCTTTGCGCCAAAATAACTGCCGCCAACGCCACCGAGCATCATCGCCACCGCAGTTAAAATCATTAAAACGGTAACGCCGATACTGTAAACGGGGGTATTTGAGGCCGCATTATTTATAATCATTGATAGGTATTTCGGCATAAGCACCTCGCCGATAACCTCGATAATCATACACAAAGGGCCTAAAATAAAATATTTTTTATATGGGGACACGTATTTAAACCAACGTTTCAAGTGTTTACTTCCTTTCGAGTAGTCTATATATTTATTGATTATTATAAGACTGTAAAAAATCTATGTCAACAAAATTGTTGAGATTTTTGGCAGTTTGTGTTATACTAATCACAGTAATTTTTTGGAGGTATTTGTATGAGTGACAAAAAGGTCATCATTACCAGCGACAGCACCTGTGATTTAGGGGCTGAAATTATTAATAAATTCAACATTGGCATTATGCCGCTTGGCGTAACTTTAGGTGACAAATCGTTTAGAGACGGTGTTGATATTACTGCTGATGACATATATGCTTATTACGATACGACCAAGGTTTTGCCTAAGACTTCGGCTATCAACATCGCAGAGGCTTCTGATTTCTTTAAAAAATACGTTGATGAAGGCTACTCTGTCGTTCATTTTACCATTAGCTCTGATATGTCAGGCACTTACAGAAACTGCTCGCTCGCAGCCGAAGAATTTGATGACGTATACGTTATAGATACCCATAACCTTTCAACAGGTGGCGGCTTACTCGTTTTAAAGGCGATTGATATGGTAAATGAAGGTTTATCCGCCAAGGAAATTGCCGAAAAAATCACCGATTACATCCCCTGCGTTGACGCTTCCTTTGTAATTGATAATCTCGAATATCTGCACAAGGGCGGTCGTTGCTCTGCAGTTGCAGCACTCGGCGCTAATCTTCTTAAATTAAAGCCCTGCATAACCGTTAAAAACGGTAAAATGGGTGTTGAGAAGAAGTATCGCGGTAAATACGTTGATACTCTTAAGGAATACGTTAAGGACCGCATAGGCGATTATTCTGACATTTCACTCGAGCGCGTGTTTGTTACCCATGCAGGCTGTGACAGCGATGTTGTTGATACTGTGGTCCAGCTCGTTAAGGAAACTGCACCATTTGCAGAATTAAATATCACCCGTGCAGGCTGTACTATTTCTTCACACTGTGGCGCAAATACACTTGGTGTATTGTTTATGAGAAAATCACCAATCGCTTAAAAACTCATATAATATGACAGGGGCTCGAATTAGGATATCCTGTCATTCGGCGGTAATCTTAGATTATCTATAAAATAACCGAATTTGCCCCATTATATATAAAAAGCACCCGTATGGGTGCTTTTCTTTTTTTATAATAAATCTTCTTCAGAGTATTTTGCGCTATCATCCTCATATACACCCAAACGGCGTCTGAGTTCAATATCATCATCGGGGTGCTCAGCATAATATGGATCTATCATATGCTTTTTAACGACTCCGAATACATTAAACTGTATTATTAAAAACCTCACAGGCGGAACAACAAAGACAACAAGCAGAATAAATATGAAATTGGTTATCGGCATACCGATATAGCCAATTAAATAACAAAATCCGTATAGCAGTAATATGCAAACAAAGATAAGCAGATTGTTTTTTATCCCTAAAAGTGACAGCTTAAGACTGTTAACATATATCTGTTTGAGGCCCAGCTTAAAGGTTGTCAAAATAAACCACATATAATACCGCACCATAAAAAATACAAGTAATACGGTAACGCAAATCGCCAAGGCCACAAGGTGAAGTGTTTGTGAAGTATGAATGTACTGATAATAGAAGAAATATATATCATAGGCTAAAAATGCCAAAACAAGCGTATTTATAATTCCTGCCGGCAATGCCTGTTTCCAGTTTTTCTTGATGGTTGAAAAGAAGTCACTCGTACCAAAGGAATGTGTGTCAACCGCCATATTTCTGGTAAGGTTTGTCATACCCGCTGCGGCAAAGCCTGAAGTCAGACATAGTAATGTTAAAATCCAATACCAGATACTGTTAATGGTAAGCTTCCAAAAGTTTTTGAAATAAATTTCAAAAAACTCAATAAATCTTTTCTTCTTGGGGGCATTTTTTTTAACACCCGGACCTTCTTTTTCATAATTGAATAAACCAAAAAAAACCGCCATAATCAACCTCTGTTATTTTTTCTGTAAATAAATTTTTCACTTAAACGAATTCTGTTATAGCCAAGCAAATAAGCAAGCTCAGCGACAATCGGTAACACCATAAAAGCAGTAAGCACTAAAAATATCTGACCTACACCAACATCGTTTACCGAAATTGTTTTTTCACCCAAACACAGATTAACGATTGAGAATAATTGATAATTTATAAATCTGAAAATGTGAACTACCTTATCGGTAATGAGTCCCGCTTTAGAAATTAAAAGCATAACCCACGAAAGCAGATTTGGAATAACCGCAAGAAGACCTATGATAAAACCTCTCAGCTTATTTGGCTTCATATGCTCAAAATTTACAAGGTTAGCGTCGCTGTCACCCAGCGCCCAAAGTCGTTTGTGAGTAAATGCAATAACCATTAGTAACGCTAAGGCTTGTGAAATAAATACCGCAAAGAATTTAGGGGTTCCCGAAAGCTCATTTCTGATTGCCAAGGTTGCAACCTCAATTCCCTTCTGCTTGTACTCCTCTGCCTTCAGGTCCTCACCGTCGTCATAATAATAAACGTATAGTGTTTCGCCTGTTTTAGCATCTCTTGCCTCGTAACCGATAACATCGGTAAATGTGCCGACAGCAACAACCGAAATTGACAGATATATGAAAAAAGCCAAAATTGCACAAATGGTATAACGCAACCAACATGCAAATGCCGTTTTAATATTTTTTTGCATTAAATTCACTTCCAATCTTAGTCATTATAGTACATAAAGCTAAAAAAAGCAAGCATCCGAGTGAATGCTTGCAAAAATTAAAGTATAATAAATAATAAAGCGGCACTAATTGCGATAAATGCCAAAACACACAGCGCAGTACGCACCCTACGGCGCATTTTAAAACGCTCACGCACACTTGGGGTTGCAGAAAAATCAGAATCAAACCTTCTAATAAGACTCCTTGCCTCACTGTTTAATCTTTTAGTGCTTATATTGCCATATTGAGGGCTTACAAAAAGCACGACCCGCTCGAACATTTGTGAGCCGGTATCATTTATTTCAATTACCGTTTTATTAACACCTTTTACCAAAAAAACACCACCAAAAATTTACTTAAAAATATTTTTGGCAAAATTTTAACCTAATATTCAAGTTAACATAAAAATGTTAATAACTCGGTTAATAAGTTGAAAAAGTCACGTATTTTAGCCGAAAAGTTATTAACTAACGGGTGTTTTGAGCAGATTATGTAAAGTTTTCAACATTATTCAAAGTTTTCCGCGGTTAAGAAGCCAATCGACCTTTCGACCGAATCCTTCGCATTCTCCCAATCGCAATTTTCTTTATTACCCTGATAGTTATAAACCTTGCAGTAGTTCTTAATATCGGTCGTAAGTGAAGAAAGATACTCCTCGGTTATGCGGGTAATGTTACTTAAAAAAGCATCGCCGTAGTTGCGCATTTTCTTTTTATCTAAATTACTGACAAGCATCTCATAATGCGGTAGACAAAACATACCCTGAGAATTAAATAACTCTCTGAAATCCATTTCGGTTTCATAGCAACGGTAAAGCGTTTCAATCATACGCGACATTCCCCATTCAATTTTGTCGCATATAAAACATGATTCATTAAGTCGGCTGACCTTACCTGCTTTTTTGATGGGTGAATTAAATAATTTACCGTCAAATATTACCTTTTTTTGCTCATCAAGATGAGTTTCTATCATCAGTGCGAGGGCTAATCTGCCTTTATGTGACAGCATATCAGAAAAATGCTCACGGCAAAAGCCCTTTTTGTTGGTTTCAATTCTTACATCAGGCTCCATCATAGCGGCGCCCATAATGTAATCGATTATATGTGTTTCAACCGTCTTTTTCATACGGCAGATAGGACAACCGTCATTCACCTCAAAGACCTCGCTGACGGGTATAGTGCAAATATCATCTCTCATTTATATCAACTCCTCTTGTTATTATACAATATTTGTGATAAAATTTAAATATATTTTTTGGAGTGTTTTTAAATGAATATAAAATACATAAACAATAATGTGCTAATCGGTGGCGCCCAAAATTTTAATATCGCTCAGACACTTGATTGCGGTCAGGCTTTTCGCTGGTCAAAAACCGATAACGACGATTGGCAAGGTATAGCTTTTGGTAAATTTCTTAAGCTTAGACAAGATAATGATAAAATTATCCTGTTTGATACAAGCAAAAAAGATTTTGAACAAATTTGGCTTAAATACTTCGACCTCGACCGAGATTATGAAAAAATTATAGACGGCATTTCTCATAATGAAATATTAAAAAATGCCGCCGAGTACGGAAGCGGTATTCGCATATTACGTCAAGACTCTTGGGAGGCTCTGTGCTCTTTTATAATCTCACAAAACAATAACATCCCCCGTATAAAAGGTATTGTTGAGCGTTTGTGTGAAAATTTTGGAGAAAAGATTGACGGCGGCTACGCCTTCCCTACTGCTCGAAAAATCGCCAGCTTAAGCCTTGAAGATTTACTTGTTTTGCGCAGCGGATTCAGGGCAAAATACATACTTGATGCCGCAAAAAAGGTTGCAAGCGGTGAAATTAACCTCGAAATGTTGAGTGAAAAAACAACAGACGAGGTTCGAAATGAACTGATGAAAATATACGGTGTCGGCGCTAAGGTTGCCGACTGCGCAATGCTTTACGGTATGGGCAGGCTCGACGCCTTCCCGAAGGACGTATGGATAAAGCGTGCGCTTGAAGTGTTGTTTGGCGGTGAGCTGCCCGAGTCGACAGGTCAGTACGCAGGTATCATTCAGCAATACATATTTTTTTATGCTCGAGAAACAAAACTTAATATTTAACAAAAAAGAGATGCGGTGCATCTCTTTTTTTAATCTAAAGCCAAACCTAAATAGTTTATATTATGATTATCGGGGCAAATCATACCGCCTTTTGTTTGCGCCGATTCACTCGGCATATATGCAACAAATTTTTGGCAGGACTCTATTTTCAACAATGAATTTATAAACTCATCATAATGCCCGTCGCACAACAGCTCTCTTATCGACAGCATATCCCCATCTTTATAAAATACCGCCAAGCATTTACCCTCATAGGCATATACCACATACTGCTCTAAAACAAACCTTAGTGCCTTTTGGCATAAATTTAATGAATCAGACGGTAAAAGTGAATTTCTGATTTGAACAAATTCACCTAAATCGGTTATTTTTCTTACGTCAATAATCTTTTCTGTTTCAATACTGTTAATAACCTTATTGTAAAAAGCCGTCTTAAAACCAAATTTCTCATAATAAGAATATAACTCCTCGCTTGCGGGTCGAAGCGCCAATGCAGAATAATACGATTTAGCCTTTTCAATTAGTGACTGCATTAAGCCCTGTTTACGATATGCTTTATCGGTTGCGGCGGCATAGATATAGCCTACCGCTCCACCATTTAACTCGGCATCAATTACAAATAATTGACTTATAATTTTACCATCTTTTTGTATAAAGAAGCAATCACCAAAAAAGCTTGAAACAAAACTGTCGGCTGACTTTTCGGTTTCGCCTTCAAAGGTTTCTAAATGCAAATTTTTACTTGATTCGTATACCTCATTTGGTACTGCAATATATTTGCGCAACAACAAATAAGGTTTATATGATAGCTTTGCCTTTCGAAGTCCCTCAATCCCCAAGTCTTCCTCGCGATTTATTAAATCATAATTCAAAGTTTTGGCAAACTCATTATTTATTACGGCATATGAGCCCGAATATTCGGGAAGCGCCTTTTCGAACATAATATCAAATATATTTTCGTTTATGGGAGTACCAAGTGTTATTGCAACCACTTTACCCTCAACACGAATAAGACCGCCCCGTGCGCCAAATTTGGACATATTTTTAACTAAATAGTGTATGCCGTCACGCTCGACCTCAGTTTGTTCGTCTAATTTCTCTTGGTTTTTAAAATACCACTCGTCAGCCATAGCTAAAAACTCTGAACTATTTTGCTGTGTTAAAGGTTCATAATGCCAATTATACTTTTTAGAAAATGACGAAATGTGATTTCTTTTAGAGTGATATTTTTTGCCGCCTAGTAGTGCTAAATCGCTTTGCTTATAGATATATTCGGCGGCGTTGCGCACCTCATAAAGAAAATAGCGGCTTGAAAAATAATTACTAAATTCGGCTAAATTATCATCCTCAACTAAAAACTGTGGTATAATTCCTTTTTTATAACAATATTCGCACACCTTAGCAACCGATTTCTTTAAATCACTGCATAGCATAAGCGAGAAAACGGGTCCGTTTTTGTCCTCAATTTTAATATAAACGTCACCGCTGTCAATGTGAATTTCCGGCTCATATGCCGGCGACCAGACCGCTAAGTTCGCAAGCGTGTTTTCGCAAGAAATCGAGCGTTTATTTAAAATGAGTGGTGTTAAAATTTCAATATCAGATAATTCAAACTTTTTAAATTCCAACTGATTTACCTCTAAAAAAGGCAGCCAAAGGCTGCCTTAACTATTTATGTTTAATAATGGGCGCACCACCTGAAACCGTCTGTGCGGTGATGGTAATAGATGCAATAGAAGCATCCGATGGTGCAGTAAACATAATCTCTTTAAGTGTAGACTCAATTATAGATCTGAGACCTCTTGCGCCCGTTTTACGCTCAATTGCAAGCTCTGCAATTTTTTGGAGTGCCGACTTATCAAAATCAAGTTCAACACCGTCCATAGCGAACAGTGCCTTATACTGCTTAATAATCGAGTTTTTGGGCTCGGTCATTACCTTAATCAAAGTATCCTTATCAAGACCTTTGAGCGCAGTAACTACAGGTAAGCGACCCACAAGCTCGGGAATCATACCGAATTTCACCAAATCCTGATGGGTAATCTCCTGTTCGGCAATCTCTTTTTGGAGATCATTTTTAGATTTAACATCCGCGCCAAAGCCAACGCTTGAGCCGCCTATTCTCTTTTCGACAATCTTATCGAGTCCGTCAAAAGCGCCTGCACAAATAAAAAGAATATTAGTGGTATCAATGGTTAAAAATTCCTGATGGGGATGCTTTCGGCCACCCTGCGGCGGAACATTGGCAACAACACCCTCTAAAATTTTAAGCAATGCCTGTTGTACGCCCTCACCACTTACATCACGTGTGATTGAGGTGTTTTCAGACTTGCGACCGATTTTGTCGATTTCATCGACATAAATGATACCATGCTGTGCTCGCTCAATATTAAAATCGGCGGCCTGAATAAGACGCAGAAGAATATTCTCAACATCCTCACCGACATAACCCGCTTCGGTAAGCGTTGTAGCGTCGGTTATGGCTATCGGAACATCGATAATTTTAGCCAAGGTCTGCGCCAGAAGCGTTTTACCAACACCCGTAGGTCCTAATAAAACAACATTACTTTTGTTGATTTCAACATCATTTTCTGTGTTTTTGAATATGCGCTTATAGTGGTTATAAACGGCTACAGAAAGTGTCTTTTTGGCATCGTCCTGACCGATAACATATTCGTCAAGCTTTGCTTTAATCTCCTGCGGCTTTGGTAAAACAAACTCTTTTTCCTTCTTCTTTTTAGAAGTGTTTTTCTTGCCCTGTAAAAACTCATCATCATCAAGCAAGAGAGAGTTGCAGAATGATATACAGCCGTCACAGATGTAAACACCTGGACCTTCAATAAGACGAACAGATTCATCCTGCGTTTTACCGCAGAATGAACACTGAACTATTTTTTCTTTATCCTTGCCTGCCATAAGAACTCCTACCTCTTGGCGATTACTTTGTCGATAAGACCGTAATCAGCGGCTTCAGCGGCGCTCATAAAGTTATCACGCTCAGTATCTCTGCGGATTTCTTCAATGTCGCGGCCTGTGTTCTGAGCCAAAATCTGATTAAGTCTTTCTCTTGTTTTTTCAATATGGCGCGCATGAATTAAAATATCGGTAGCCTGACCCTCAGCGGCACCCAAAGGCTGATGAATCATAATTTCACTGTTGGGCAGAGCGTAACGCTTACCCTTAGCGCCTGCCGACAGTAAGAATGCGCCCATACTGGCGGCCATACCGATACAAATTGTACTGACATCGCATTTGATATACTGCATTGTATCATATATAGCCATACCTGCCGAAACAGAGCCACCGGGGCTATTGATATAAAAACTAATATCTTTATCGGGGTCCTGTGCCTCGAGATATAACAACTGCGCAATTACTAAGCTTGCGGTTGTATCGTTAACCTGGTCACAGAGCATAATTATACGGTCATTGAGCAATCTTGAAAAAATATCATAAGAACGCTCACCGCGACTAGTCTGTTCTACAACGTAAGGTACTAAACTCATATCCATAAATGATACCTCCATTTAAAAATTAACTTGGAGAAACAGTTAAACCCCGTTTCTCCTCGTTATAAATTAGTATGAACACAATCAAAAAATAATAATCAATTATTCTGCGGCTTTTTCGTCAGCCTTTTGGGTTGTTGTTTTTTTAGTGGTGGTCTTTTTAGCAGCAGGCTTTTTCTCACCGTCAGCCTTCTTGGTAGTTGTCTTCTTAGCAGGCGCCTTCTTTTCCTTAACCTCGGTAACTACTGCATTTTCTTTAACAAGGTCAATGGCCTTATTAACTGCTAAATCCTTAGCAATTTCCTCTGCAGGAACAGCATTCTTAACCTGCTCGGCAGTAATGCCGTACTGAGTCGCCATCTTGTCAATCTGCTCATTAATTTCTTCTTCAGTAGGAACAATGTTTTCGAGTTCGACAATCTTCTCAAGTGCTAAGCGCATCTTAACCTGCTTTTCAGCCTGAGGACGAAATGTCTTTTCAAACTCAGCCATATCGGTGCCTGTATACTGAATATAGGTTTCGATATTCATACCCTGCATCTGTAGACGGTAAGCAAAGTCCTGAACCATCTGCTTAACGCGATTGTTAATCATAGCCTCAGGAATTTCTGCCTTCATACCATCAACAATTTTATCAACGATATCGTTTTCAACCTGCTCGTCAGCGGCCTTGCTCTTTCTCTCAAGTGCCTTTGCCTTTAAGTCTGCCTTAAGCTCGTCCACAGTATCAAACTCACTTACGTCCTTTGCAAACTCATCGTCGATTGCAGGCAGCTCGCGAACTTTGATTTCGTGAATTTTCACCTTAAATACGGCAGGCTTGCCGGCAAGCTCTTCTGCCTGATAATCTTCTGGGAAACTGACATTTACATCAAACTCTTCGCCTGCGTTGTGACCTGCTACTTGCTCTTCAAAGCCAGGGATAAACTGACCCGAGCCGAGTGCTAAAGCGAAGGCCTCGCCCTTGCCGCCTTCAAAAGCCTTATCATCAATAAAGCCTTCAAAATCGATAACTGCGGTATCGCCAAGCTGTGCAGCTCTGTCGGCAACCTCAACCATACGAGCGTTGCGGTCTGCAAGACGTGCGATTTCTTCTTCAACCTCTTTGTCTGTGACTTCTACGGCAACCTTTTCAGCCTTAATGCCCTTGTACTCGCCAACAGTAACTTCGGGATAAACCGTAATTGTTACCTTAAAGTGAGCACCCTCTTCACCGATGGATACCATATCAAAATCAATTTTGTCGTCAACGAACTTAAGACCTGCTTCTTTAACAGCACCCTCAACAGCGTCGGGATACAAAATATTTAATGCATCCTCATAGAATACACCTTCGCCATACATACTTTTAATGATGCTGAAAGGAGCCTTACCCTTTCTGAAACCGGGAACATTTATTTTCTTAACGTTTTCACGATATGCCTGTAAATTAGCCTTTGCAAATGTCTCCTTATCGATAATGATTTCTAGTTCATACCTGTTGGTATCAACCTTTTTTGATGTTTTTAAACTCATAATATTATACCTCCGTACAATTTATCTCATAATACTATAACATATATATCTAAATTTTTCCACTTTTTTTTGAAAAAAATGAAAAATTTTATTTTTTAACTAAAATAGGAGTAAAATCGACACAATCGCACGACACTAATTTAAAATCTACGCCGTCATAATGTGATACCGCCTTATTCAGCCCTGCGCCGTGAATATGTCCGTGATAAACCTTCTTAATGTTATATTTTTTTATAACATCAAAAATTTTGTGGCATACCAAATCGGCATAAACTGGCGGATAATGAATAAACACAATCGGCTCACCGCCGAGTTCTAAACCGGCCTTTATTGATGTTTCAAGCCTCGCCGCCTCACGCTTTATATTTTTATTGTCAGACTCGTTACTGTCAAAAAACCATCCACGCGAACCGCAAACCGAAATGCCGTCTACCAAAAAAGCGTTATTAAAGAGAATATCGACATCCTTAATGTCATTAGCTACAAAAAATTCTTCGATTTTCTTCTTTGTTCCCCACCATAAATCATGATTACCTTTACCTATAATTTTTCTGCCGTTGAGGCGCTTTAAAAATTTAAAATCAGCAAGTGTTTCTTCAATTTTAAGTCCCCAAGAAAAATCGCCCTGTAAAACGACGGTATCATCAGCAGATACAACTCTATTCCAATTAGCGATTAGTCGGTCGGTATGATTTTCCCAGCCTTTGAAAACATCCATAGGTTTGTCTGTACCAAACGATAAATGCAAATCAGAAATTGTATATAGCGCCAAAAAAATCACACCCCTTTAAAAGAATAATCTAAAATGCTGAGTAAATAATAAATTTGACTTGAAAATAAGTCTAAATTAAAGAAAGGACAAAAGAAAAATGACAGAAAATAAAATCAACGGCATTATATGTCACGTTCAGGACTGCGAATATCACGCAAAGGACAATAGCTGTGTTGCAGGTTGCATTAAGGTCGGCTCTTGTACCGATTGCAACGGTACAGACGCACAGTGTGACACCTATAAAGCAAAATAAGTTTTACCTAATAAATACCCTGCGTAACGCAGGGTATTTATTGTTATAAACCGAGATTATTTAGCACTACCTTTATCATATCCTGCTTTTCACAAACATTATTGAAACGCGGTACTGCATTTTTAAGTGCGGCTATGGGTGACGGAACTGCAACACCCGATACGGCCTGCAGCTTTTCAACTGTAGCAAATTCATCGCCGCATACATCTTGTCCTAAAGCCGACAAAACACTGTTTGCAAACTTATAGGGTGAAGCGGTTGATGCGATAACTGTGGGACGGTTATCCCCCGTTACAGCCACATATTCGTTATAAACATTTACAGCAACTGCGGTATGAGTATCGCACAGATAGTCTTTGTTATTAAAGGTATCTTTAATGGTTGCCATTGTTTTTTCATCATCACAGCATCCACCGTAAAACAGTTCCTTAAACTTAACAGCAATATCATCTGATACGGTGTACTTACCGCTAACATTGAGGTCGTTTTGAAGTGCCGCAACGGTTTTATCATCACGACCGCTTATTTCAAATAACATTCTTTCAAGGTTACTTGAAATCAGAATATCCATAGACGGCGAAATGGTTGTAAAGAACTTGCGGTTGCGGTCATAAACACCTGTATTTATAAAATCTGTTAGAACCCGATTTGCGTTTGATGCGCAGATAAGCTTATTAACGGGAACACCCATTACCTTAGCATAGTAAGCGGCAAGAATATTACCAAAATTACCTGTAGGAACAACTACATTAAAGCCTTCGGACAAATCTGTCCCATTCTCTAACATATCGCAATAAGCAGAGATATAATAGATAATCTGCGGAGCTAAACGCCCCCAGTTAATAGAGTTTGCACTTGAGAACTGCATATTCGCCTTATCTAAAATTTCGGCTGTAGCGTCATCGGTAAATATTTTTTTAACACCCGTCTGGGCATCATCGAAGTTGCCGTTAATGGCGCAAACAAAAACATTTTCGCCCTTTTGAGTATCCATCTGCAGCTTCTGCATGGCACTCACGCCGTCGTTGGGATAGAAAACCATAATCTTGGTGTTATCAACATCACAAAAACCCTCAAGCGCCGCCTTACCGGTGTCACCGCTGGTTGCAACAAGAATTACTGTTTGTTTGCCGCCGCTGACCTTTTTTGCCGATGTAGTAAGAAGATATGGTAAAAGCTGTAACGCCAGATCCTTAAAAGCACAGGTCGGACCGTGCCAAAGCTCAAGAATATTTGTATTACCGCCAATATTTTTAAGCGGAGCAGGCTTATCATCATCAAAGCTTGCGAGATACGCACCCTTTACACAATAATCAATCTCTTCATCGGTAAAGTCGGTAAGAAAAAGCTTTAAGATAAATGCCGCACGCTCAACATAATTCATACCCTTAAGTTTGTTAAAATCGTCAGGCGATAAGGTCGGTACCGACTCGGGAACAAACAGACCTCCGTCCTTTGAAATACCCTGAGCGATGGCCTGCGCGGCACTAACCTTAATATCCTTATTTCTTGTGCTGATGTAGTTCATATGTATTCCCCTATCTCCTTACCACAAAACAATTGCGTCGGGCTCAGCAAAGCCCTTTTCTAAATTTTTAATATCTAAGAATAAAGATTCTTTATTAATTCTTGTAATCTACGTTTTGCCGAATTTATGAGCTACATAAATTCAATTTGCGCCAAAGGCGTTTTTAATATAGTGAACTCGTATTTTCGTCTGACCGTCACCAAGGTCTTCTTCAAATACCTCAGCAACATCAAATCTGGGCTGCAACTGATCAAGACGTGATTTTAAGAGAAAGTCCTGAGCAGTCAAAATAATTTTTTGTTGTTTATGAACATCAACCGATTCAGCGGGTGATACTAAAGCACCTTGCTTTCTTCTCTTTACCTCAACAAACATAACAGTTTTTTGAGTCTCGGCAATGATATCAATTTCACCGTAACGCGAATGATAATTCATTTTAGCGATTATACATCCGTTTTTTCTGAGAAAGCCTGCGACGATAAGCTCTGCCGCCCTACCCTTATCAATTGTTTGGCTCATAAAACACCCTTTAAAAAAGATTTTCTATGTATCTCGCAGATACCGTGCTGTGCTATCGCCTGATAGTGCTCTTTTGTGCCATAGCCCTTGTGCTTTTTAAAGTTGTACTCGGGATATTTTTCGTCATATTCAAGCAACAGCCTGTCCCTTGCTACCTTGGCAAGAATCGATGCCGCGGCGACCGACATAGACTTAGAATCCCCTTTGACAAGAGTCTGACATTTAACGGATATATCATCAGGCTCTCTGTTCCCATCAATTATAGCAAAATCTGCATTAGGTTTCAACCCTAAAATTGCACGATTCATGGCTAAAAAAGTGGCTTTTAAAATATTGTGTTGCTCGATTTCTTCGACCGAAGCTGAAGCGATACAATAAGCGATTGATTTCTCCTTAATAACATCAAAAAGAAGTTCTCTTTTCTTCTCGCTCAATTTCTTTGAATCGTTTAAACCTTCAATCTCACAGTCTAAGGGAAGTATTACTGCGGCGGCAAAAACGGGGCCCGCCAGTGGACCTCGTCCAGCCTCATCTACACCGCATACAAGACTATAGCCGTTTATCTGTGCTTGTTGTTCATAAAAATAATCAGGCATTTTCTGTTCTCTCCAACGAAATTTTACCAATCTTTAGATTTCTATATTCTTCAAGCAGCATATTAGATGCCCTGACGGTATCGGTTTCGCCACCGCGGATAACCATTCCTCGCTTGCGACCTATCTGCTCAAGAATCTCATAAGGCTCGGCGCTAAAATCTAACTCACCGTATCGGGCGGTAAGCAGGTCGGGATATTTCGCACACAGTATTTCAAGCAGCCTTACCGCAAGAAGCTCAACATCAACCACACGGTCGTTTACTGCGCCCGTAAAGGCAAGATGCTCACCGACAGTCACATCCTCAAACTTAGGCCAAAGCACACCGGGGGTATCAAGTAATTCCAGCTCTTTATCAATAGTAAACCACTGATTACCTCTTGTAACACCCGGGCGGTTTTCAACCTTTGCTTTGCCTGCGCCTGCAATACGGTTTATAAAGGATGATTTACCGACATTCGGTATGCCTACTACCATAACTCGCAGCGGCTTACCCACCATACCTTTGTTGCGGTAGGCTTCAAGGCGGTCGGCCAAAAGCTCTTTTACTGTCGTTTTAAACAGATTAAGCCCTTTACCCGATTTACAGTCAACCGCAATTGCCTTAATACCGTTATTCTTAAAGTAATTTATCCATTGCTCGGTAATTACAGTGTCTGCCATATCGCATTTGTTTAACAACACTATACGCGGCTTATTACCGATAATATCAGGTAAGTCAGGATTGCGACTACTTATGGGAATTCTTGCGTCAATTACCTCTGCCACAGCGTCAATAAGCGGCAATATTTCAGCAATTTTTCGTCTTGTTTTGGTCATATGACCGGGAAACCATTGAATATTTTGCGTTGTATCCATCATTCAACTCTCCCAAACTTATCAAATGGCAAAACCCTTAAGACAACCTTACCTAAAATATAACGTTTATCAATCATACCATCATCGCCTATAAGAGACGAGCGGCTATCGGTAGAATTGTTACGGTTGTCACCCAAAACAAAGACACAGTCATCGGGCACATTAACGGGAAAGTTTATATCAAATTTTACGTTAGTAGGTGTCTTTACATATGTTTCCTCAAGGGCAACGCCGTCAACATAAACTACACCTGTTTCGAAGTCAATATCAACGGTCTGACCTGCAGTGGCTATAACCCTTTTAATTATGGGTGCACTCGCATCAGTATCGCCTACAATGTTATTCTGATTACGAGAAATAACAACGATATCGCCCGATTGCGCATCGCCGCCGATATTTGAAATTACAATTCTTTCACCGTTATGTAGGGTGTTTTCCATTGAAGGACCGTCAATGGTTACGATTTTAAAAACAAAGGTAAATAATATAACAAGCAGAATAATAGCAGTGACTAATATTTCAAGCCAATCAAAAAAATCAGCCTTAAGGGTAGACTTCGAGTCATCTTTATTTTTATTGCCGACTTCATATATTTCAAAATCTTCCACAAACAGCACCTCATTTCTCTAAAAAAGCAAAAAAGGAGACCTTAAGTCCCCTTTTTTTACTTACCAATAAGTTCCTTAACCTTAGCTGCTTTACCAACTCTGTCACGCAGATAGTAAAGCCTAGCACGGCGGACTTTACCGTTACTTCCTAATTCAACCTTAGCAACGTTCGGTGAATGTACCGGGAAAACACGCTCAACACCAACACCGTAAGAAACACGTCTTACTGTGAATGTTTCAGCAATACCACTGTTGTTGCGAGCAATAACAGTACCCTCAAACACCTGAATTCTCTCACGCTCGCCTTCACGAATCTTAACGTGTACACGAACGGTGCTACCGATCTGAACCTTAGGAGCATCTTCCTTAATCATATCAGCAGTTAAGTTTTTAATAGCGTCCATTAAATTTTCCTCCTTAAATACTTCAGATGTTCGTATCTTTGCGATAGAGGACCATCCGCTTTAATGTCGATTATTCGGCATCAAACCCACCTGTAAGGACCAAGTGAAATCAAATGCTAGACTATAATACCACAAAGTTTTCAAAAAAGCAAGCATTATTTTACAAGAGTTCCGCCGTCGGTTTTAAGCAGTATAAATATCTGCTCCTCCTGCAAGGTTTGTGTGTTGATATAAAGTAAAATTTCCTCACCGTCGGCGCCCGAGCACAAAAACTCATAGCAAAGCTTCTCGGTTAAATCTGTGGGTATCAGGGCTACCGCATAACTTAAAATTGTAAGATTATTGCTGATTATATTTTTGGCATCGGCAAAGCTAAATTTCGGACTACTTATTTGCCTTTGGGTATGATTAGAAATATATCCGCCTGCCTCATAAAAAACTATCATACCGCTTGATAAATTGACACCGACCTTAATTAAATCGGAATAGCATATTACATTATCCTGTAAAGCCGCAAAATTGATTACACACACGCCGTTATCGGTAAAGTAATAGCTTACCGAAAAATTCATATTAAATTTGTTTCTTAAGAATCTTTGCGCAATACCGATTGCCTGCTCATAATCGATTGTGGGCATCGCTTCATCGGTCATTTCTCTGAACGATATTACATAACCGCCGTCAAGTGAAACGCTGGCATACGCATTATCGCTTACAAATTCATATGCCGGAATACTACCCTGACTTACCTCCTTAAAAACCCATTCATAATTTTCGCCAAACATAGTTTTCAGCTCTAAGCGAGCCTGCATTTCGCTTACCTCCTGCTTGCCCTCTAAAAGCGCCGCCGTATTATCTAACCTATGGTCAGAGTACGGTCCGTCGTATAGCAAGGTCGGGTAATCGGACAGCGTTTCTTCCACAAGCAGAAAACCATCGGCTAATGTTTCATTTTTAAGATTTTCAATTTCACCCGTAATTTCGTCATCCCAGTATCCGCTGTTGTTATATTTGGTGTGCATTGCCGATACGGCTTCAGTAATTGATGACGAAATATCGCGTAGCTTTTTTAAATTATCATACTCATCGTCTTTGATTTTACCGCCATTTATAACCTGATTTGAAAGGTATACGACATAATTACCCGTCTGCGACAAAAACTTATTTACCCTATCAAAGCTTTGCTCACCCGTCGGAAATTCCGACAGCGCTTGCTTGGCGACAACAGTTTCAGAAAAAATTTCGGTTGAAATATTACTCAACTGCAAAGGTGTAGTAACATATGATGCCTTCTGCAGATTAACTGTTATATTGTTCATACTCGAATTCAACATTTCAAATGAACGCGAATAACCGTATTTGATTTGGTCTTTATATTCCTCGTTGCTCTGTAAAGTCTTACCTAAAAAAGCCGTCACTGTTATCAGCAGCACCACTAAGTAACTGACTATCCTTATAAAAATTCTTCTATTCATTGTATTCACCCAGAATATTATTTACAGAATTTTCCCTTATATTTATTTTCTAGTTGTTTATTTTTATATTGTATAGTATAATATAAAAGTTAAATTATGTCTTGGAGTGTGACTCTTGAATAAACAGGTTTATTTAGACAATAGTGCTACCACTATGCCGTGCAAAAAGGCTATAGATAATATAACCGATGCCCTTAACAACAATTGGGGCAACCCCTCTTCATTGCATATTATGGGCGTTAACGCCGAAATCGCGATTAGCGAGGCGCGTCGCGTAGTGGCTAAAAGCATTGGCGCTAATGATGATGAAATATTTTTTACTTCGGGCGGTACCGAAGCTAATAATATCGCTATTTACGGCGCAGTTATGGCAAGAAAAAAGCGTGGCAACAGAATTGTTACTACATCAATTGAGCACCCGTCGGTTTTAGAAACGGTCAAGACGTACGAAAATCAGGGCTTTGAGGTAATTTATCTCAAGCCTGATGAAAACGGTGTTATAAATGAAGCTGACATCTATAGTGCGGTAAACGACAAAACCGTTCTCGTGAGCATTATGCTTGTAAATAATGAAATAGGCTCGGTTCAACCCGTAAAGGCTGCGGCTGATGCAATAAGAAAAAGCGGAGCCCCTGCTCTATTGCACTGCGACGTCGTACAAGCCTATGGCAAGATGGATATAAATGTGTCTTCTCTCGGCGTCGACCTTCTCAGCGCCAGCGGACATAAAATTCACGCTTCAAAAGGCGTTGGTTTTTTATACAAGAAAAAAAACGCACATATTACAAATCTCATTTACGGTGGTGGTCAGGAAAAGGGCTTGCGCTCGGGTACCGAATGTGTACCGCTGATTTCAGGGCTGATGGGTGCCGTTCAAGAGCTTGGCAATATCGGTAACAACCTATCGCAAATCAGGGCACTTCGTGACTATGCGACCGACGAGCTTTTAAAAACGGGTTATGTGAGCGTTAATTCATCTGCTGAATGTCTACCGTACATCCTTAATATTTCTGTTGTAGGCTACCGTTCTGAAACCCTGCTGCATTTTTTAGAATCAAAGGGTGTTTATGTTTCAAGCGGCAGCGCCTGCGCTAAGGGTCACGGCAGTTATGTATTACGCGAAATGGGGCTTAACAACCGACGTATTGATAGTGCACTCAGAATCAGCTTCAGCCGATTCTCAACCAAAGACGATATTGACGCTCTCTGCCACGCCCTGAGAGATGCTTGCAGTAAATTAAGAAAGGCTTAAAATATGAAAGAAATCATTTTGATAAAAAACGGTGAGCTCGTTCTAAAGGGACTTAACCGTAACAATTTTGAAGACATGCTCATTCGGAACATAAAAAAGCGATTGGCTGAATGCGGCAAATTTGAAATTAAAAAAGCACAATCTACTATTTATATCACCCCGTGTGATGATTTCAATTTCGATGAGGCAATGATACGCGTAGGTAAAATTTTCGGTATTGCTGGCTATTGTCGCGCCTGCGTGTGCGACAAGGATATGGCCGATATTATTGAGAAATCTGTGCCTTATCTTACCGATGTGTTAAAAAATGCCCACACCTTTAAGGTTGAGGCGAAGCGTGCCGACAAGCGCTTCGCCTTAAAATCCCCCGAAATTTGTATGGAGCTTGGCGGTCATCTGCTTAAAAACTTCCCGCATTTGAAGGTTGACGTGCACAATCCCGACGTAACCGTTACGGTTGAGATTAGAGATTTTAATGCATATATTAGAGCAAATCAAATTCACGGCGCAGGCGGTTTACCCGTCGGCACAGCAGGACGAGCCACTATTCTGATTTCAGGCGGCATAGACAGTCCTGTTGCGGCCTGGTGTATGGCTAAACGAGGACTCGAGCTTAACGCTATACATTTTGCGAGTCCACCCTACACAAGCCTTCGTGCAGAGTTGAAGGTTAAGCAACTGCTCGAAAAGGTGGCGGCATACAGCGGCACAATCCGTTTAGCTATAGTTCCCTTCACCGAAATACAAGAGGAAATTGCAAAGAATTGCCCCGAAGATTATTTCACGCTTATTATGCGCCGTATGATGATGCGCATCTCCGAGCGACTCTCACGTGAGCGCAACTCTTTAGCACTGATCACGGGCGAAAGCTTAGGTCAGGTTGCAAGTCAGACCCTACCCGCCTTAACGGTAACCGATACGGTTGTTAATATGCCTGTACTTAGGCCGCTAATTGGTATGGATAAGGACGAAATCGTCATTATTTCACGCAAAATTGATGCTTTCGACATATCTATACAGCCATATGAAGACTGTTGCACAGTTTTCACCCCCAAGCATCCAAAAACACGACCGACAATAGCACAATGTGAAGAGGCCGAAGCAGGTCTTAATATTGAAGTCTTGATTGATAAGGCAGTCGAAAATACTGTTTACTCATTTATTGATTAGGAGTGCAAAAATTGAAAACCGAGTTAATTTATTTTGAGAATAAAAACATACTTAATAAATCATTATGTGAAATTTCTGACGTAATTCGTGATATTTTTTCGGGTTCTGACCAGATAACTTTTACACCATGTAATGAAGACACTTTTAAAAAGGTGTACAAGAAGGCGTTAAAGCAAAACGATTTGGTGTTTATCGCAAATCATCACGAAGATTCAAAATTACAATCACAGATTAAGGAAAAATATTTCAAAGATACCTATATGTTCTTTGCCGATGACCAACTTTACGCATTTGTTGCCGAAGTTAAGAAAACTGTCGTTGCTTCAATTACCCTCTGCAAAGATTATTCACGCGTTGTATCATATATTATAGGCAAATTTTTTGTTGGTAACGATTACGATTTCTTTGCACATAGGCGGTTGAATGTATCAACCTACAATGCAGAAACCGTGCACGAGCTACTTGCCAACTACTGCAAATTACAAAACCCCAGAATTTACATAGTTGAAGACTCGATTTCAACTAAAATACATATTTTCACGGGCGAAAACAGTAAGGACGCCGCCGAAGAATTATGTGAAGAGGTTTTCCTTAACATAAAAATGCTTTTGGGTGATAATGCCTACACCTGTGAAAGTATCGGCATTGAAAGAAATATTGTTGATAGTCTAATTGTAAACGGACTTACGGTTGCAACGGCAGAATCCTGCACCGCAGGTTTGCTCTCCTCTGCAATAACTTCTATTCCGAACGCATCATCTGTATTTGAGATTGGTATTTCTTCATACTCAAACCGCATCAAGCGCGCCGCCCTTAACGTTTCACCTAAAACTATAAACACCTACGGCGCAGTTAGTAAAGAAACCGCTGCCGAAATGGCACTCGGCATTTTAAATCTCAGCGATTCAAATTTAGGTCTTTCCATTACAGGTGTAGCAGGTCCGGGTTGCAGTGAAGAAAAGCCTGTCGGTACAGTTTACACCTCCCTTACCGATGGTGAAAATATTTGGGTAATTAAAAATCAGTTTGACCCTAATTTAACACGTGATGAAGTGCGTCAAAAATCTGTTTACGAGGCTTTAGACCTTTTGCGTCGCTATCTTGAGTATTTCCCTGGAGTTTTACCAAACGGCAGTAAGGTTGGCGAACCGCTAAATCTGTTAGACACACAACCCCACTACATTAGTGACTCCATAGAATATTCTGATGGCATGCTGCATGACCGAGTTATACACGAAGCCGATGCAATAACCGATGATGATACATTTAACACACCTGAGATTCCTTTTACTACACCAATTTATGAGAATCTTGATGATGATTCCGATGAACTAATCGTTGATGATGAATTTATTTTAGAAGGCGTCGAAAATGAGAAAGCGAAAAAGTTAAATATTCTAGGTGTTTTCAGTAATAAGCAACGCCTTAAAAAGTGGATTACTGCCACTGTATTTGCCATAATAATTGCAGTCATTCTTGGTGGCAGTACTTTTGCACTCGTATACTTCACAGCAAAAAACACAAACGATAAGGTTATCGATGAAGCACGCCAAGTATGGGAATTTTATGATGACCGTGACGAATACGGCAGATATGAAGCTTTTGAAGATATACGGAAACATAATACCGATATTAAAGGTTGGTTAAAAATTGGTGATACACAAATTAATAACCCCGTTTGTATGACCACCGATAACGAATATTACACCAACCATAATCACCTACTTAAGAAAACTCGTTACGGTTCTTTATTCTTTGATTACCGTTCAAAATCCGACCTGCCAAGGTCTAACCAGAACATCGTCATATACGGTAATAATATGAACGACGGCTCAATGTTTGGCTCGTTGAGTGATTATCTTAGTACATCCTATATTAAGCAAAACCCGTCCATTGAGCTTACCACCCTGTATAACAACCGTAAATATTACATTTTCTCGGTAATGATAGTTTCTAACGCTACGGATGATAACGGTCAGGCGTTTGATTACGATAAATTCGAATTCGAGAACGAGGCAGATTATGATGCTTGGTTGGCAGAAGCTAAACAACGTAGCATCTATATCACAAATGTCAAGCACTCATACACCGATGAATACATTACCCTCGTTACCGATGCCGATTATTTCAAGGGCGCTAAGTTAGTAGTTATTGCAAAAGCGTCACACTCGGGCGAGCACGCACCTGAATTTAAAACCAATCCGTCACCGAGATATCCTCAAATATGGTACGATCAACGCTCGGTTGCAAATCCGTACGCGGCGGGCAGTATAAACTCTGACACTAACCCATCATCAAATGTTGATGACACATCTACCTCTGTTCCGTCTGATACTTCATCAAACGAATCAGTGCCCGAAGATGACCCATCAAGTTCTAACCCGTCAAGTTCAAAGCCCACATCCTCCACGCCGACTACTTCTAAGCCTACATCGAAGCCTGAACCTGAACCTGAACCTGAACCTGAACCCGAGCCTGAGCCCGAGCCTGAACCTGAGCCCGAACCTGAACCCGAGCCTGAGCCTGAGCCCGAACCCGAGCCTCAGCCCGAACCCGATAATAATGAAACCCAGACATAATTTTACAAGGAGTATTTTAAATGTTAGAGAATATTAAGACAGAAATCGTTTATTATAAGATACCAAAAGATTTTGAATTAGAATTCAACATTTGCGGCTGTTGTAATATGCGTCTGCTTACCAGTACCGAAGAGGATGAGAATAAGTTGTTGTCGGTTATGGCTCGTGCAATTGAGAGAAATAAAATTATTATTATCACAGGACTGTTGAATGATGACACTATTGAAAAAATCGCATCGTCTATAGGCTACGAAACAGAAACTGTCGACAACGCAAAGATTTATCATACCAATTCTCCATTCAATAAAACCATTAAAGGCTCTGTTCCGCTGATTACAGAGCAGGCAATTCTTGGCGGATGTATCGTCGAATGTGGGCCGCAATGTCTGATTCTTCTTTCTTCGGAAAAGCCCATACAACGCGAAATTATGAAGAATCTTATAGAACCTTATATTCATGCTGTAAGCGAGCTTGAAAACAATTACAATGATGATATCACCGCTGACACTGCACCGTCACCTGACACATTTGAAGAGCAGATTGTTACTACCGAAGCTGATGATTTCACAGTAAACGATGACACAGAAAATGCCGAAGAACAAGTCGAGGTGGTACCCCCACTACAAATTGACCCTGATGAAATAATTCACGAAGAGCCCGAGAAAACCAAAAAGGGCTTTACCGTTGCAACACTTATAATTTTGATTTTACTGTTGGCGGTTTTGGGACTTTTAGCGTATTTCTTAGTTATATTACCTGTGCTTAACTCTATATCAGTTGTGGAAAACTTTAAAAATATTTTTGGTTTTTTACTCAATTAAATATGATAATTAAAAAACTTCGGTCTGTGTTCCACAGACCGAAGTTTTTTATTGTTTACTGAGCATTATTTGAGCCTATTTGAATTTTCGTTGTGTAATATCTGCCGGAACGGTAAAGCTTAACATTTACCCTTTCACCAGGTGTGGTATCGGCAATAACATCGCTAAGCTCGGTATAATTGCTGATTATCTTACCGTCAAATTCAGTAATAATATCACCTCTGCGAATACCCGCTTCGTGAGCAGGTCCGCCAGTTGTAACACTGTTTACTACAGCGCCTACAGGGAAGCCTAGACTCTTTAGGTCATCGGCAGAATATCTGTCGCTTATTGTGATGCCGATATATGGATTAGGCGTATCCTTATTAGCAATAATTTTATCACAGATATCTTTAACCGTATCTACGGGAATGGCAAAGCCCATACCCTCATATTCGGTTGCCGCGATCTTTGAACTGTTTACACCGACAAGCAGACCTTCCGTATTTACAAGTGCACCACCCGAGTTACCCGGATTAATGGCGGCATCGGTTTGTATAAGTTCAACATCGGCGCCCGTTGAGCTGTCAGAAATAACACGGTTGAGTCCACTTATAATACCATAGGTTACAGAGCCCATAAAATCAAGTCCACCGGGACTGCCTATAGCCGCAACATACTGACCAACCTTGAGTGTATCAGCATCGGCAAGCTCAATTGCCGTCAAATTCTTGGCTGAAATTTTAATAACCGCCAAATCGTGAGCAATGTTATAGCCAATAACGCTTGCGCTGTAGGATTTTTCGGTATTGCTTGAAAGATATACCTGAATCTTTGACGAAGACGAGCCTACAGCATCCTTAATTACGTGATAGTTGGTAATTATATAGCCATCCTCGGTATAAATTATACCCGAGCCCTCACCCGTCGCTTCGCTGCTGCCGCCGAAAAAGCTGTTGGTTGAAGCGGTGGTAGCAATACCGACAACGCTCGGCGTAACCTTTTGTGCCACAGCCTCAATAACACTACCTACCGTTTCGTCAACATTAATCTCGGTAACGACTTTTTGTGTGTCGTCATCGGTAACAACTACGGTGTTGCCCGAATCATATTTTTTATTTAAATAATTATTAAAAATAACTGCACTCGCACCGGTCGTAGCACCTACAGCGGCGGCAATTAAGACACAAATAAATATGGTTAAAAAAGAAAATCGCTTTTTTTCTTTCTGTTTTTTGGGTTGCTGTTCAGAAAAGGTGTTCTCGATAAAACTATTATCAAACTGATTGTTTGACGAATAGATATCGAAATCCTTTTGTGGGTTGTTATAATTGTTTTCCATAACATCGTTCCCTTCGATAATCTACAAACGAAGTATATAATAAAAATATGAATTTTTAATGAATATAAATGATGTTTTTTTAAAATTTTCGGCGTTTAATCTTTACGTATGGCGCAACATCACTCGTGTTGCGCTTTTTTCTCAGGTCAATTATCAGTGTAACGGCAACATAAACAGCAACCGCAATACCGACGAGAACGGCCGCAATAATCAGACATTTAACAGCAACATCATTTACACCGTCCGACGCTTTTTTTACGGTATCGGTGCTTTTAGGGGTATCAAATGTAGAAATAATATTTTCTGAAAATACCGTATTTTCCGCATTTATATTACCGCTGAACATAAATTCAACCGAAATAAGATTACCCTTCTGAACAGTAATGTATCTTACAGCATTAAAGTCACCGCCGTTGTCATTGCCCGTAATATTTGTGCGAATAAAAACATTCTCACCAAGAGTCACCTTTTCATAATCAAGGCCAGAAGACAAGGTTTGCGCAATCTTTTCAAAGCCCTCTTCATCGAGTAGGTCAATGTCGAAATCATCTTCCCAAACGTCTTTATCAAACTTAATTATAATTTCGTTTTTGTTATCACTATTGTATGCGAAAAGGATAATTTTATTTTCACGCAGATATTCTTCAAAATCATTTCTTGAAAAATTTATTTCGCCTATAAGCTGTAAATTCTCATCAATGGCAGACTGCGTGATATATGAGTAACCGTTTGGAATATCAATGCTTGTGTTGTAATTATCAATCTCAAGCGCCGATGCGCTAAAGGATAAAACAAGCATAAGCAATGATAATAAGGTGGCTACATATAGCAATTTAGCTTTCACCTGATACGCTCCGTTCAAAAATTTTTTGAATTCTGTTTTTTGGCTGCAGTAAGTGTATTTTTCATAAGCATTGCAATGGTCATAGGTCCGACGCCACCCGGCACAGGTGTGATTGCAGAGGCCTTTTTGCTTACCTCATCGTAATCAACATCACCGCACAGCTTGCCGTTTTCATCGCGGTTCATACCAACGTCGATTACAACCGCACCCTCCTTAACCATATCGGCGGTTACAAATTTCGCCCGACCGATAGCAACAACGAGTATATCTGCATTGGCGCATTCCTGCTTTAAATCACGGGTGCGTGAATGACATACGGTAACCGTCGCATTGTTATGTAATAACAGCATAGCCATAGGCTTACCGACTATATTTGAACGACCTACTACGACACATTTTTTACCCGATAACTCAATATTTGAAAATTTAAGCATCTCAATTACGCCCGCAGGTGTACAGGGTAAAAAGTCATAGTCACCTATCATAATTTTGCCGACATTTTGCGGATGAAAGGCGTCAACATCCTTTTGCGGTGAAATACTGTCAATAATAAGCTTCTCGTCAAGATGCTTCGGCAGAGGTAACTGACAAAGAATACCGTTTACCCTACTGTCATTGTTAAGCTTTTCGACAAGTGCAAGCAATTCCTCATTGGTAGTTTCACTCGGTAGTGCATACTTATACGATTTAATTCCAAGCTGCTCACACGCCTTTTCTTTATTAGCCACATAAACTTTTGAGGCGGGGTCATCACCGACTATAATTACTGCCAGGCCCACTTCTATTCCCTGCCCGTTCAGCTCGGCAACCTCTTGCTTAATTTCTTCTTTTACAACGGCAGAAATTTCTTTACCGTTAATTATCATCGCCATCGTTCTCTATCTCCCCAGAATTATTTTCATATTCAAACATACTTGAATAACCCGATTCGGCTACTACAGTCTTTTGCTTTTTAAGCGTCATAAACATAATAGCGCCAAACAATATCGCTACGGTAAATGAAAGAAGTGAAGATACACGCAAAGAGCCGATATACAAACTATCGGTTCTGAGCAATTCTATAAATCCTCGGCCAAAGCCATACCATATACCGTAAGATAAAACAAGTTGTCCCTTAAATTTGCGGTTTCTACCAATGCGGTCAATCAAAATAAAGCCGGTAATACACCAGATAAACTCATAAAAGAAGCAAGGATGCACAAGGGAGCTGCTACCCATTTCATACATTGTTCTGTTGCTGACCATTCCCCACCAGTCGCTGCCCGTAAAAGTGCCGTAGGCCTCTTGATTAAAGAAATTACCCCATCTGCCGATACCCTGTGCCAATATAAAGCAGGTAGCGGCTAAATCGAACATATCAAGTATATTGACCTTTCGTATTTTGCAGGCAATGGCACCGAAAAGAAATGCGCCTATAACACCGCCGTATATTGCGAGTCCTGAAACTCCACGACCGTTACCAAGCCCGAAAAAATCAGCAAAGCTATCAAGCTTTTCGCCATCAAAAATTACATAGTAGGCTCTGGCACAAAGAATTGCGAGAGGTGTTGTAATGAGGGCAACATCCAACATTCTATCCACATTTATTTCATAGCGCTTCGCCGTATAAAAAGCGTAAAGCAGTGCAGCTAAGAAACCTAGGCCAATCATTATACCATACCAATAGATATCCCAACCCTCACCTATCGGCAGGTTGAAAGCCACGGGGTTGATTTTAAATTTAATTCCAAAAAGTACACCTTCATAAACTGTCATTTTACTACTCCTTAGGTGGCGCAATTACCGAAAGAACTGCCTTTGACTCATCAAAAATATCGATGTATTTAAGCACTTCCTCCAATGTGATTTCTTTGAGTATATCAATTTCATCAAATATATTGTAATCAGATACCGCCGCATCAATAAACATCATTGCGATATTGTTTACACTGTCATATCTTTTAATTGTATCACCGAATGAGTCACGCTTGACCGCCTCAAACAGCTCGGCATCGACCCCCTGATGAGAAATTCGTGAAATCTCTTTTTTGATTTCTTCAGCAACACTTTTTGGATCATTCGATTCGCCCTCAAAGAGCACCGCCGCAAAACCTCTGCCCGTAAAATATTCGGTTTCAAATTCATCATTGATAAGTCCCATATCGGTTAGCCGCTTATAGCAGGGCGATGACTCGCCGAGAATAAGCTTTAATAAGAGATTTACCGCTAGTGACTCTCTGAGAGTCGGCTCTGCCTTTTCAAGCTTTTGCTTATAGCCTAGGCAAAACAACGGTATAGCAACCTCTAACCTTTTTTCAATATAATCTTTTACAATATATGACGGCTCATCAACCTTTTTTCGTCCGATTTTGATACTTTTACAGGGCTTAATTGCCGATGAAATCTTTTCAATAACGCTGCCCGTATCGACCTTGCCAACGATGCAAATAAACATATTGGCAGGATTATAAAAGGTATTATAGCACTCATAAAGAAGCTTGTCATCAATTTCGGCAATCGACTCGACAGTACCTGCAATATCAACCTTTACAGGATGGTTGTGATACATCGCCTCAAGCGCATTAAACAGCACACACCACGAAGGGCTGTCATCATACATGCGTATCTCCTGCCCGATTATGCCCTGCTCCTTCTTAACGGTCCCCGCCGTAAAGTATGGGTTTTGTACAAAATCAAGCAGAATATCAAGGTTTTCATCAAACAAACTACTGCAGGAGAAAAGATAGCAGGTCTTGTCAAACGAGGTGAAGGCATTGGCGTAAGCACCTGTTTTTGAAAACTTTGTAAAGGCGTCGCCATCTTCACTTTCAAATAATTTATGCTCAAGAAAATGGGCGATACCGTTTGGCACACTTATAAATTCGCCGTCATTAAGATTAAAGCAATTATCAATTGAGCCGTATTTAGTACCAAAAACCGCATAAACAGAATCAAAATCCTGCTTTTCCATAATATAAATCTTAAGGCCGTTATCGAGGGTGGTAACAGTATATTGTTCGTTTAAAATTTCGCTCGTAAAAGTGCTTTTATTCATCAGTACCACTTCCTTCCCCGACTAATTTATAAACGGTATGAAGCTTAATACCGCGCGCAGTATCGATAACCTGTTGTTTGGTGATTTTTGAAATTTCATCAGCGGCATCATTCGGGGATACAAGACTATCACTGAAAACACGTGAAGCATACCAAGAATCAAGCGCGCCGAGACTATCGTTATAAGATTTCAATGAGCCGCAGATACTCTTTATTGAGGCTTCGAAGGTAAAATCATCAAACTCGCCGTTTTGCACTGCGGCAAGCTGATTTAAAATTTCTTTTTCTGCCTTTTTAATATTATCAAACTCAACACCCGACTCAACCAACATATGACCCTTGGTCATAACCGAAGAAGCTGAACAATAATAACAAAGACTCATTTTCTCTCGCACATTTACAAAAAGCTTTGAATACGGGCCACCGCCGAAAATATCCGACATAACGCTGAGCTTGTAGCAGTCGTTACCGCTTGCCTCACTTGAAAAGCCCATAACAAGCTTGCCCTGCG
This sequence comes from Acutalibacteraceae bacterium, assembly GCA_045540055.1. Taxonomy (GTDB): domain Bacteria; phylum Bacillota; class Clostridia; order Oscillospirales; family Acutalibacteraceae; genus SIG565. Next base: position 10,151 of record JAZQGO010000039.1, on the reverse strand, counting down.
CAACTTTCATTTTTTCTGTTACATAATTCACCTGTGATTTCGGTGTAAGAGCCGAAGTGATATAATACTCATTAAATGGTTCACGCTTTATATCAGCAAACTCCTGGCCTATTCTTTCAAAAAGCCTGTCGGGCAGGTCACTGCCGATGACCTGAAGGCGAATATAAGAATTTTTAAGCAGTCTTTGCCACGCTGAATATAACATAGCACCGTCAAGCTTTTCTACATTCTCAAGCTCACCAAATCTCGAGGCGCCGTAAGGCAGACCCTTATACATTTCTGAAAGGGTGCGATTTTTAGCATACAAGCGTTTTTCATTTATTTCGCCCAATATGTTTTCAACCATTTTGCGCTTCTCTCGAACTATATCCTCTTCATAGAAGCTGTTTGCGCTCAGTCGCGGCTTGAATATCAAAGAAAGTATAAGCTCAACCGCCTGTAGCACTATTGATGAGCCATCAAATGCAAATTGGTCGTTAATAACCGACACCGAAATTCTGATATGCTGAGTATCCCCCGTCTTGCTTACGTTAAGTGCAAGGTCTGCGCCGTAAAGCATATTAAACCTACGGTTAAGAAGTGTTAAGTTTTCATACTCATTGGAGCAGGAAGTCAGAATATACGGCAAAAGTGCATTGGCCGCAATTTGTTCAGGGTCAATGGGTAAATAATAATTAAACGAAATAACGGTGGTATTAAAACGTGAGTTTTTAATGAAGACACCATCTACACCGTCGGTGATTTTAACAAGTTTTTCTGCCACAGAATACCTCCAAGGGTAACAAAAATTTTTAAATACAAATCATATTATATTATTATACCACTTTTTACAGATTTTGCAATTATTTAGTTTATAATTTTATCAATTGACATTAGCGAAGATTTATTGTATAATACCGATTAAGAAAGGATGGGTTATATGAAAACTAAAAATGTTTTATCCGTTATCGCAATTATAATCGGTATTATTGCTCTCGCTGCAGGTGTTGCAGTTGTTGTTGACAGATTTTTAAAGAAGCGTAACGATTGTTACGACGGCTATATTGAATGTGATTGTACACCTGAGGAATTCGATGAACAATAAATTCTAAGGCATCTGTTCTCAGATGCCTTTTGTTATATCAAAATTTTCCGCATTTTTTATAACTTTTAAACAAATCGAGGTTTTAAATATATCAATTCAAGATAAATTATTGTGCTTTTTGCATAAAAATTCATGCAATTTAAGTATATGTATCTACTTGAAAAAATGCGCAGAATAAGTTATTATATTCTTGGAAAGATATATTTATATAATATAAGGAGTGTTATTTATGTCAGTTAAATACAGTAGTGATAAAATTGCGACTATGATTGAGCGTAAATTATCACACAATTTCGGTGTCAGCACCGAACACGCTTCTGATGACCTGTTTTATAAAGCAACGGTGCTTGTTCTTCTTGATATAATGAACGAGTTAAGAACGGCTTATAAGAAAAAGGCTGCCGAGCATCAGGCAAAAACCGTTTATTATTTAAGTATGGAATTTCTTATGGGCCGTTCGCTTAAAAACAATCTTTTTAACCTTGATCTTGAAAAGAATGTTGCCAAAGCCTTAAAGAAGTTTAATGTTAAGCTTGAAAATCTTTATGAGCTTGAACCCGACGCCGGTCTTGGTAACGGTGGTCTTGGTCGTCTTGCCGCTTGTTTTCTTGACGCCCTTTCAACCGGTAACTACCCCGCTATGGGATATTGTATTAAGTATGAATTCGGTATTTTCCGTCAAAAGCTGGTTGACGGCTGGCAGACCGAGATGCCTGATTTCTGGTTGCCAGGTGGCGGCGTATGGTTAGAACCACGCCCTGCGTCTGCAGTTGATGTTAAATTTAACGGTCATATTAAGGAATGGTGGGACGGTAATCACCACAACATCATACATGAGGATTACACTACGGTACGCGCTATGCCCTACGACCTTATGGTTGCGGGTAAAAATGGCGAAACCGTAAATGCCCTTCGTTTATGGTCGGCTGAATATCAGGATATCAATATGTCGGCATTTAATCAGGGCGACTATGTTAAGGCGCTCGAAGAAAAGGCCAACACCGAGGTTATCAGCAAGGTGCTCTACCCAGAAGACAATCATATGGAGGGTAAGTCACTTCGTCTGCGCCAGCAGTATTTCTTGGTTTCGGCTTCTGTTCAGGATATTCTTAACCGCCATTTAAGACATTACAATACCCTTGAAAATTTACCGGAAAAGGTTGCTATTCACATAAACGATACCCACCCGACACTATGTATTCCCGAGCTTATGCGATTCCTGCTTGATGAATGTGGCTACAGCTGGGAGAAGGCTTGGAATATCGTCAAGGGTACCGTAGCCTATACCAACCACACAGTTATGGCTGAGGCGCTTGAATGCTGGCAGGAGGACCTGTTTAAACACCGTCTGCCCCGTATTTATCAGATTGTTAAGGAGATTGACCGTCGCTTCCGCATACAGACACTGGGCGATACCTGCGACCCGTCTATTGTTGAGCGTACCGCAATTATTAAAAACGGTATGATTCATATGGCTAACCTCTGCGTTGCGGCTTCTCACTCAGTTAACGGTGTATCACGTCTGCACAGTGAAATCCTCAAGGATTCATTATTTAATGATTATTATAAAATGACTCCCGAAAAGTTTAAGAATGTTACTAACGGTATTGCTCACCGCCGTTGGTTATGTCAGGCAAACCCGCTTTTAACAAAATATATTAGCGAGCTTATCGGCGATGGCTTTGTAAATGACGCCTCCCACCTTGCTGAGCTTCAAAAGTACGCCGATGACAAGACAGTTCTTAAAAAGCTTGATGAAATCAAGCGTGCAAATAAGGTACGTCTTGCCAACTATTTGCAGAACAATAACGGTATTTCTATAAACCCCGACTCAATTTTCGATATGCAGGTTAAGCGTCTGCACGAGTATAAGCGTCAGCACCTTAATGCTTTGCATATTATTGCTGAATATCTTTATATCAAAAATAACCCAAACGCTCAGTTCCAGCCCAAAACCTATATTTTCGGCGCAAAGGCGGCACCGGGCTATCTTCTGGCTAAACAGTTTATTCATATGATAAATCAGTTAGCAAAGGTAATTGATAATGATCCTGCTGTCAAGGATAAGCTAAAGGTAGTATTTATGGAAGACTACCGCGTGACATTGGCAGAGCTTATGATTCCTGCCGCCAATATCAGTGAGCAAATCTCCTTAGCCTCAACCGAAGCGAGCGGCACAGGCAATATGAAGCTTATGATGAACGGTGCCATTACTCTTGGTACTGAGGACGGCGCAAATGTCGAAATTCACGAGGCTGTGGGCGACGATAATATTATTATCTTTGGTATGGAAACACCTGAGGTTATGCGCCTTAAAAAGTCGGGCTATAATCCTAAGCCGTATTACGAAAACAATCCTACACTTAAAGGTGCACTTGACTTTATTGCCAAGGGTATCGGCGGTCAGGATTTCTCTGAGGTCTATAACACCATTACTGGCATTGACTCTTATATGGCTATGGCTGATTTTGCCGACTACTGCAGAGCGCATAATAAAGCAGATGAGCTTTATAAGGACCCGCAAATCTGGAACAGAATGTCGCTTATGAACATTGCAAAATCGGGCATTTTTGCCGCAGACCGTTCTATTAAGGATTATGCTGAAACTATCTGGAATGTAAAACCTTTAGATTAGGAGCAAATATGCAATACTATCCTTTTGACTCACGAAATCCCATTTACCGTTCAAAGATAGGAGCCGTAGCTTCAGGTGACACCTTGAAGCTACGGCTATTGCTGCATAATGACGCATATTGTTCTGCGGCATATCTTGTGCTGATAAATGATTTTAGCGGCACCTCCGAGGAAATACCGCTAAAAAAAGCCGAATGGCTTGAAAATTATCAATTTTGGGACTGTGAGCTTACTTTAGATACAGGTCTATACTGGTATTATTTCAGATACGAAAGCCGTTACGGCGAATTTTTTGTGACAAAATGCGCCCATTCGACAGGATTTGTGTCACGCGACGGCAGGCCGTGGCAGCAGACGGTATATGATAAGGATTATACAACACCCGATTGGCTTGACGGTGGAATTATCTATCAGATTTTCCCCGACCGTTTTTACAATTCGGGAACAAAAAAGAAAAATATACCCACCTACCGTTATATAAGTGACGACTGGTCAAAACAACCCGAATACCGTCAGAAAAACGGCATCTGCTCACTCTCTAACGATTATTACGGTGGCGACCTTAAGGGCATTACCGAAAAACTGCCCTATATTGCATCACTGGGTGTAAACTGTATATATTTAAATCCTATTTTTGAGGCACACTCAAACCACCGTTATAATACGGCCGATTATATGAAAATTGACCCACATTTAGGCACCGAAAAAGATTTAGAACAGCTTTGCAAGAAGGCTCGGAAGCTGGGTATTAAAATTATTCTTGACGGCGTATTTTCTCACACGGGTGACGATAGCGTTTATTTCAACCGATACGGTCGTTATAACACAGTTGGCGCCTATAACTCAAAGTCATCACCCTATTATAACTGGTTTAAATTCGAAAGCTGGCCTGATAGTTACGAAGCCTGGTGGGGCATCACTACCCTGCCCGAAGTCAGAGAAAATAATAAAGAATATACCGAGTTTATCACAGGCAAAGACGGTGTAATCAGATATTGGCTTAAAAAAGGAATTTCGGGATGGCGACTTGATGTTGCTGATGAACTGCCCGATGAGTTTATTAAAAATATTCGCACCGCTATGAAGTCAGAAAAACCCGACTCATACCTATTGGGTGAAGTGTGGGAGGATGCCTCAAATAAAATCAGCTATGGTAAAAGGCGCAGATTTTTACATGGCAAAGAACTTGATTCGGTAATGAATTATCCTTACGCCAACGCCATTGTTGATTTTATGAATGACGGTAACGCATGCAGATTTGTTGACACCGTACTTGATATTACCGAAAACTATCCCCCGCAAGCTATTAAGTGCCTTATGAATCATATCGGCACGCACGATACGGCAAGAATATTGACAAGACTCGGCAAATATAATCCGCATATTAAGGACCGCAAATGGCAGGCAGGTCAGTCACTTAACAAGAATGAGTATGAGAACGCCGTCAGACGTCTTAAATCAGCGGCAACTCTGCAGTATACTATCCCCGGTGTGCCCTCCCTTTTCTATGGAGATGAGGCAGGTATTGAGGGTTATAATGACCCGTTCTGCCGCGCGACATACCCTTGGGGACAGGAAAATTGCGAGCTGCTCGAGTTTTATAAAATGCTCGGCAATTTCCGAAGGGGTTGTAAGAGCCTTAGCACAGGCGAATTTATACCTGTGCACTCTGAGGACGGATATGTAGTCTTTATGCGCCGAAGTGATAAGGACTGCGTTCTTATCGGTGTTAATACAAAGCCCTATGAAGTCTGGGTGAATATACCTAGTGAGTTTAAAAACAACCCTCAAATTATATACGGCGAATGCCCTAACAGTGACGGTTGGCTGAGAATGGCGCCCGACTCCCCTGCTATTTTAAAAATTGAAACCTAATAATCCCGAATCCAAAATCCTAACCCCTGAATCCTAAAACAAAACTACCCGAAAAAGAGAAAATAACAGCTCTTCTTCGGGTAGTTATTTTTATATAGTGATATTTCCTTTGGAGGAGTGATATTGAAACCTTGCGGTTTCAGTGATATTTTATTCGCCCTAAACTGCCGAAGGCAATATCACTATGCGAAGCATAATACAACTGCATAGCAATATCACTCGCCGCAGGCGAATAAAACTGCCCAAGTGTCCTTAAGAACACTTGGGCAAACTGCAGAGTTTTTTGTTTTGTTAGAAACTAACATCGACTGTAATTGTCGGATACTTTGAGTGGTCGATAAATGCACCCCAGTTATCGTATGCCGTAATTACAACCTTCGTACCTGAGCCCGTAAAGGTTACAGAATATGTATCCTTTTCGGGTACATCGGCGTAGCTTGTGTACTTATGGATAGAACGTGAAACATTCTTTGTTTCAACAAGTTTTCCGTCAGCGTCATAGAGTCTTGCGCGGTACTGAACGATAATTGTATTTTCGTTAGTAGCGCCCAAAGCATTGACTGCCTTCGGGAAGGTTACGGTCTTACCGCTAACAGTAGCAGTAGTACCTGTAAACACAGGCTTAGATAAAGCAGCACGCGCATCAGGTAAATACTCGTCTCTTACATTGTCGTCTACTGCGTTAATAATATACCAAGGATTGTTAATAGTCTTAACCCTGGTTACTACCTCTGCTGAATTATCTGTCCATGCCTTAGTCCACTGACCGTCAGCGCCCTGAGTTATTTCAGCAGCATCGGTTGTTTCACAGTCGTACCCAGCTGTATTTGAGCTTATAAAATACTTGGTGATTCTAACATTACCATTGATATCAACCTCGACAAGCTGTGAATAAGAACTATCATTCTGCCGAACAGTATCACCAAAAATATCTTTAGTTTCTGACGATTCAGCAGACGAGAGTGAGGTGAAGCCCTGCTCAACTACATTGCCGTTTTCATCAACAACGCGTGTTTGAACAATAGCAGTTTCACTCTGTAGTGAATCGTGAACATGACCGCCCCAAATTAATGCCTGCGGGTAATCCTTAAGGATATCATCAATGTTTACAGCGCCTTTGTTCACCGGATCAACAGCGCAACCTATCGTGCCGTATACACGATAGTGGGTAATGATAAATATCGGAGCAGAAGGGTCTTTTGCAACCGACTCATCAAGCGCATCCTTTAAGAATTTAAGGGTAGCGTCAGTGTAACGGGCATATTCCTGGTCAAGACACATAGCTTCAAGAGCGATAAATGTGTAGCCGTTAATCTTCATTACACGGTTACCGTAGTTAAACTGCTGCTCACTCTCTTCATCACGACCATAATACTTGATGTAGTTCTTTGTGTCGGTGTAATCATCATTAGCATCGAAATGAACTGCAGCTATCTGTTCATCAGTCATATCCTCAGGAGCTGCAGGAAGCTCAACAGTTTTACCTGAGAATATCTGCTGATAGTAAAGTGATGAACTGAACTTATAATTAGCCTTTGAGAAGCTTGCACGAGCAGAACCTCCTGCATCGTGGTTACCGAAGCAATAGAAGAGTTGAGCATCACCAATACCTGCATTGATAATATTTCTCAAAGCGCTGGTTTCTGAGTAAATCAGATAATCAAATTTAGCCACTGTATCTGCAATCTTCCCCCCCGGTAAGCCATCAAGGTTTGTAGAACCTCTTACAGCGTTGGTAAGGTCACCTGCAATTAAAAATGCATCAAGCTTCTGAGTGCCGTCAGCATAGTAGCCTGCCTGATTGTTAAGCACCTTAAGCATAGCGGTTAAGTGACGGTTATTGGCATAATTCATATACTCGCCAAAGATATGTGTGTCTGAAGCAACACCGAATTTAAGTGCAATGTTGCTTTCATCAAATTTATCTGTGCCGCCTGCTGATACAAGACCAGTACCTAAGCGGATTGTATCGGTAACAACTATATTACCTTCAGTATCAAGTGCGGAAACCACTATATAGTAGTAGCCTGCGGTTTCGGTAGCATAGGTAATCTTAACCGACGCATTTGCAGCAGACTTTGCTTCGCCCGAGGCAATAGCTTCGCCCGAATAGCCGTTGGCATCGCCTGCGTAAACATTGTAGCTAAGCTTAATGCCATTAGCCATTGTACCGTCGATATAGGTATCGGCAAGAACAATCATTTCTTCGCCTAAAGCGTATTTGAGGTTTGCCTTAGAAGCGGTTAACATTACCGTTGTGTTATCGGTGTTATATTCGATGCCTGTTTTATCAACAGGAGCTGCCTTCATAACACCGTTGTAGGAACGCTCAATTTCATCGGTGTATACATAGTATTCACCGGTTCCGTCAAGCTCTGTATACTTGATATATCCGCGGAAGGAAATATCAAGTCCGTACCAGGTTGAAGGAATATTTATAAGAACAGCATAAATATCAGCATAGTCCTCAGTAACGTTAGAAACCTTGGTTACCTTGGTATTCCTTGCGTTTGTGTTGTCAACTGTGAGTTCTGCGCCATTAAGAATTCTTGTCGGAAGAATAAGGGTTCCTATTTCGGCAACCTTATAATCATTACCGCCTATTGTTACTTCTGAATCTAAAACAGCATTGCCATCAGTTTCTCTGATATTGCTGATACGTGCACCAAACTTAATACCGGGTGTTACGCTATCGGTTTTAAGTCGTATTGTAGCGCCGAGAGATACAAAGCCTAATTCCTTCTTCTGAATAAACTCAGCGATAATCTGTATATCGCCGATGTGGTCAGCAATAATAACTGCCCGACCGTTCTCATCAACGCCTTCAGTCTTAACAGTGCCGTCAGCATAGGTTACGGTTACTACACCGGCTTTCAGTAGATAACCGCTGTCGGCTGAGGCTGTAACGAAGTAGCTGTTATTGGTGCCATTAGGTGCAACAGTTACGCTACCATGCTTATTGCCATCTGTATCAGGAATGACATTAACCAACGGCTTAGCACCAACTGTTGAAACAGTATCAGATACAACAAATGTGATGCCGTTAATAGCCGGTGTTGCACCAACAGAGAATGCGGTGAATGTGCCGTTAACAGAATCCAGCTCACCTACTGTGTCACGGTAACCCGACCAATCCATATCGTCGCCCTTAACGGCCTTGCCGTCAACAGAGAAGGTATACTTAGAAAGGTCAACCGTTGTATTAACGGGTACTGTGATTGTGTTATTCTCTGCCGTAACCTCGATATCAATATAATCAGGTACGTTTACAGGATATGTAACTGTAAAGTCGAAGATATCTACGTCACGAGCCTCGGTATAGAAGCCTACAGAACCTGTTTTATTTTTGGTTGTAGTAAGCTCTACGGTATAGCCTGCGTTCTTATAGTTTGCAGAACCATTGTTGATCAACGGGGTATAGGTGCCTGTGATTTTGCCCGGTCTGTAGCTTGCCTTAAGTGATAAGTTACCAAAATAATTTGTATAGTCACCGGTAGAGGTAGCGGCACTGGCAGTCGCTGAGCCTGCGCCCATCTTAAGTGCACCATCCCAGATGAAGTACTGCATTGAGGAGGTACCCTTCTTATAGTATTCTTCTCCTGCGAAATCAAGACGGCCCATAAGACCTATACCGTTGTATTCCATACGTGTACCGCCGTATGTATTGGTTGAGGCATTATATTCTTTGATATTACTACCGGGACTGAGTGCCCGCATAGATGCAGAAACATCATAAACACCAAGGTCAGAAAGTCTGATGCCGTCTTCGGTCACAAAGTCTTCGCGAATATATGCATAGTAGTATGCATTGTTCATAAAGACTTTTTCATAAACGTAACCTGTACCACCGGCTTCTGATCTTGAACGCGGTCCGCCGAGAGTAAGCGCATCCCAATAATCAGTAGTTACAAAGGGTATTGCACCTATTGATGCGATTTTTGTGCCCTCGTCATACTTGCCACTCTTATCCTTCTGAGCGGTTACCTGATAAGCAGTACCCCAATAATATTCGGTCTGTTGCCATACAGAGTAATCAAGAACGCCGTTAGCAAAGTCATCATTAAAGAGAACTATTTCATCGTCGCCCTTATCGGTAACTAAGATATAAATCTTCTTAGAAACCTCACCTACAGTAGCAGTAGCAATATATGTACCGTTAGTGTGGGCAATTATCTTACCGTTTTCACCGCCGATGATTTCAAGACCGTCGGTTGTAGGTAAGGTCCAGTTAACATCGGTTGCAAGATAGCTATCCCCTTCGTCTTCTAACTGAACAGTAATCTTCTTGAGAGTAACCGATGTGTTGTTATACATTACGATAACAGGGTCATAAGCTTCAACCGCATACATACTGATAGTTTCTGCCTCAGGCAGCTCATCAGCAGCGTTGTTAAGTGCTACCTTCAAATATCTGACGTTAACCCAAGCACCGCCGCCGGCAGAATTGCCGTCGCCAAGACCGCCACAGATAACACCGACAGAACCGTTAGCAACCGGAACATCCTGAACGGTATAGGTCTGATTTGTGGTATCATTAGCTGAATACATTGTAGCGGTT
>JAZQGO010000038.1:0-3842 GCA_045540055.1 Acutalibacteraceae bacterium | reverse complement strand
ACTCAATTAGAACTCTTTGCGTTATGGATATTGAAAAATTATATGAATTAGATTATAATAATAGTGTTGCATTTCACGGCAGCACTCAGGACCTAAGTGGGAAGGAGTGCTTTGAAAATGCTAACTGAAATTGCGGATATTTATGTTCGCCTTTCTTCAGAGGATAGGGATAAGAAAAATAAGACTGACGAGAGCGAAAGTATCCAAAATCAAAAGACGATGCTAATAAACTACTGTATTGAGAAAGGATGGCAAATTAACGGCATTTACTGTGATGAAGATTACAGTGGTGCCGACGCTTCAAGACCTGCTTGGAATCAGGTGCTAAAAGACTGCGAAGAAGGCAGATGCACGATAGTTGTCTGCAAAACTCAATCCCGTTTTTCTCGTGATATGGAGATGATAGAACACTTCATTCACGGAAAGTTTCCCGAATGGGGTGTGCGATTTGTTGCGGTTGTTGATAATATTGACACCGATATTAAGGGTAACAAAAAATCCCGACAAATAAATGGGCTTGTTAACGAGTGGTATTTAGAGGATCTATCGGAAAATGTAAAATCAACTTTAAGTGTTAAGCGGAAAAACGGTGAATTTGTCGGCTCTTTTGCACCTTATGGCTATTTAATTGACCCCGACAACAAGAATCATTTGATTATTGATGAGGTTGCGGCGCCTACAGTTCGGCGGATATTTGATTTATATATCGGCGGACTTGGGTACATAAGCATTGCAAAAATATTAAATGATGAAATGATTCCGCCGCCTTGTGTTCACAAAAAGGAACTTGGTTCTAAGTATTATAACGGCAATTATGAGAAAAACAATGCACCGAGGACAACCTGGTCCGATTCGGCTGTCTATGCAATTCTTCGCCGATTTGAGTACACAGGTACTTTGGTGCAGGGAAGACAAGAGGTTGTAAACTACAAAACGGGTAAACGCCGCAAAAAGCCGCAAAGTGAATGGGATATTGTTGAGGATACCCATGAGCCGATTATTTCTAAGGAAACCTTTTATAAGGCACAGGAGATTCGGCTTTCCCGAGGCAGAGGTCAAAAAATTCCAAGTGGCAGTTGTTATTCACTTGCCAAAAAGGTGTTTTGTGCCGAGTGCGGTAACACAATGTGGAAAATGAGCTATAAGTTGCGTGACGGAAGATATAACTACCTTTCTTGCAGAACTCGCAAAACCACTAACGGAGTTTGTGATAACGAGCACAGTATTCGCCTTGACGAGTTAGAGCAAATCGTAGTGGATGAAATTAATAAGTTGCTCGATAAATACTACGATAAAAAGCAGATTGGCAAGTTAGACGCGCCAAGAAGAAAAAAGAACGGCGCTAAAACCTTGCAGTCGCAAATTGCCGAACTTGAAGAAAAGGTAAAGCGAAATGATAACCGAATGGCTCAGATGTACACCGATAAATTAGACGGTGTCATCACCGTAGAGGAGTTTACTAAATACCGAGAAAGCTACCAAAAGGATTCCCTTGATACAGAAAAACGCATCGAAATTTTAAAATCAAAGCTTGCTACACTTACGGGCGGCGAAACAAAAATGGATACTAGTCAGGTACTCGAAAAGTACAGAAAAATTGACACCCTTACATTTGAGATTGCCGATGAATTTATAAGCAAAATTTTCATTGGAAAGCTCCAAAAGGGTGGTAAGAGAGAAATTAAAATTGAGTGGAAAATTTAGTGAAAATAACCACTTAAAAAACGACAAAATATACAAGATTAACAAAATAGTGTAGTATTGGCTAACTCAGCCCATGGCGGGTTTGACGGAGGCGCGCAGGCGGCTGACGGTACTGTTGAAAAGGATATAAACCTCCAAATTGCTAAGCAGCTTAAAGAAATTCTTAACTTTTGCGATTTTGAGGTTATAATGACTCGCACCGATGACAGCGGTACCGAGGATGATGCCAGTCAAAGCATTAAGGACCGCAAGGTAAGCGATATGAAAAATAGGCTAGAGCTTACCGAAAAGCACACCGACGCCACCTTTGTAAGCATTCACCTTAATAAATTCACAACCTCATCGGCAAATGGTGCACAGGTTTTTTATTCTAAGAATAACCCCGACAGTATAACACTTGCGAGCGCTATTCAAAGCAGTATTTCGAGCAAACTGCAACCAAATAATGACCGCGTTGTCAAACAGGGCACAAGCAGTACATATCTTCTGCATAAAACAAAGATACCTGCCGTTATTGTTGAGTGCGGTTTCTTAAGTAACAGCAATGAACTAGAACTACTTAAAAATAAAGATTATCAGCGACGGATGGCCTTTGCAATTTTTTGCGGCATCTGTGACTACTATAATAAAGGAAGTTAGATTATGGCTCAAAAAACCAAGACAGCGTACGTCTGCACAGGTTGTGGATATGAAAGCGTAAAATGGGCGGGTAAATGCCCCAACTGTAATGAATGGAATACCTTTGAAGAGCAGGTAATAGTTCCGTTAAAGACGATATCGACCGCCAAAATCGCATCAGAATCGGTTTTGGCTCAGCGCCTTGACGAGATAACAATCAGCGGTGAACATCGCTTTAAAACCAAGATTGGCGAGCTTGACAGGGTGCTCGGCGGCGGTATAGTTAAGGGATCGGTTGTGTTGCTGAGTGGCGATCCCGGAATTGGTAAATCAACAATACTGCTGCAGATTTGCAATGCACTGCCCGAACTTAAAGTTCTGTATATTTCGGGCGAAGAATCGGCGGTGCAGATTAAATTGCGTGCTTCACGCTTAGGTGTTAAAAATGATAACCTTCTTATAATGGCACAGACCGACACCGAGATTATTTGCGAATACATACGCTCTACGAGGCCCGATATTGTTATGATTGATTCAATACAGACAATGAATATAGCCGAAATTTCAACCGCTTCGGGCTCATTGGCACAGGTAAGAGAATCAACCAAGATGTTTTTAAATGTCGGCAAGAGTATGGATATACCCGTATTTATTGTCGGTCATGTCAACAAGGGCGGTGAGATAGCAGGACCTAAAATTCTTGAACATATAGTCGATACAGTTCTGTATTTTGAAGGCGAAAAAAACCAGTCGTACCGCATCCTGCGTGCCACCAAAAATCGTTTTGGTTCGACCAATGAAATAGGCGTTTTTGAGATGGACGAAACGGGACTCAGAGAGGTTGAAAATCCCTCAGCAATGCTTTTGTCAGGCAGAATTAAAAATGTGTCAGGCGGCTGTATTACCTGTGTTATTGAGGGCACACGACCTATTTTATCGGAGGTTCAAGGACTCGTTACCTCAACGGGATTCGGAAATCCAAGACGCGTATCAACGGGCTTTGACTACAATCGCCTGAATTTGATTTTGGCGGTGCTTGAGAAAAGAGAAGGACTGTATTTCTCAAACCTTGATACCTACATAAATATCGTCGGCGGACTCAGGCTCGACGAGCCGGCGGCAGACTTGGCGGTGGCGTTGTCGCTTGTGTCGGCACTGCGTGATATACCGCTTGATGATGAAACAATCGCCTTTGGTGAGGTGGGACTTTCGGGTGAAATACGCTCGGTATCGCGCGCTCTCTCAAGAATAATCGAGGCTCAGCGTTTAGGCTTTAAACGTTGTATTATTCCTAAAGCAAACCTTAAAGGACTGCCAACAAACCTAGAAATTGAAATTATAGGCGTAAGGACGCTTGACCAAGCGATATCAATTATAAAATAAAATAAATATCCCCCCGTATAACGGGGGGTATTTCAGTTTCGGGCATAGCCCTAACCAATACTGGCTACGCACAAGTGCGTTTTTTGATTGGCCTGCCAGCCATGCAACGTTTACTTACTACCCATAAATGGGTCCCG
>JAZQGO010000037.1:0-35772 GCA_045540055.1 Acutalibacteraceae bacterium | reverse complement strand
CCGCGGGACCCATTTAATGGGTAGTAAATAAATGTTGCATGGCTGGCAGGCCAACCTTAAAACGCACTTGTGCGTAGCCAGTATCGTTTAGGGCTATGCCCGAAAATGAAATACCACCCGCTATGCGGGTGGATATTTATTTTAATATTTATCTTGTAAAACGACAATTTATATGGTACAATTTTCATATAAGGACATTATAAATATTCTTATGAAAGGAGTTGCCGTTATGAAAGAATTATTACACTATATCGTTTCAAAGCAGCATCACAAATTTAGAAAAACAGTCGATTGGAATCTGGCTGAAGAATATAGCGCAAAGGGTATGACCCCCATCGAGCGTATGACCGATAGATTTGAGCGCCTGACGGCGGCCGAAACACCGGTTATTCTACCGAATGAAAAAATCTGCTTTATGCGCACCATCAGTAATATACCTGACTGCTTCACCGAAAAGGAGTGGGAGGATATCAAGGCTAAGCACTATATTCATGAGCTTGGTTATATGTCTAATTTATCACCTGATTATGAGAAAATTATTAAAAGCGGTCTGCTTGAGGTAAGAAAAACTGCCGATGAATACAGTCGCCGCAGTATAGATGCTATAATATCGCTCGCCGACCGCTATAAAGATGAGGCGCAAAGGCAGGGCAGAGACGACATCGTTGCAACCCTTAACCGTGTGCCGCGTTATGGCGCTACGTGTCTTCGTGAGGCGTTACAGTTCTTCCGTATAGTTCATTATGCCTTGTGGCTTGAGGGTAACTACCACAACACAGTAGGTAGATTCGATAAATATATGTATCCCTACTTTAAAAAGGATATGGATGCAGGCGTTTATACTATGGATACGGCGCTTGAGTTGATTGAGGATTTTTTCCTATCTTTCAATAAGGATAGTGATACATATGTCGGTGTTCAGCAGGGCGACAACGGCCAGAGTATGATGCTCGGCGGTATGGACGAAGACGGTAACGAGGTGTTTAACGACCTCTCAAAGCTGTGCCTTAAGGCAAGCAACAACCTTTTACTAATCGACCCAAAAATCAATTTGAGGGTTAATAAGAACACACCAATTGAGGTTTATGAGCTTGGTACAGAGCTTACCAAGGCAGGACTTGGCTTCCCGCAGTACAGCAATGACGATATAGTTATTGCGGGTCTTGAAAAACTCGGTTATGAGCATGATGATGCAGTAAACTATGTCTGTGCGGCTTGTTGGGAGTTTATTATACCCAAGGTTGGCGCAGATGTTGCCAATATTGCGGCTTTGTCATATCCGAAGGTGGTAGATGACGCCATTCACAGCAGTCTTGATAAGTGCGATACCTTTGATGATTTTATGGCTGTTATCAAGCAGGGCATACAGGACAGTTGTGATAAAATAACCGTAGGTGTTAAGGACCTGTGGTTTGTTCCGTCGCCCTTTATGAAGGTTATGATGTCGGTTGATGACATAGCTGAGGGCGGTAAATACAACAACTTCGGCGTTCACGGTACGGGTATTGCTACTGCGGCCGACTCTTTGGCGGCTATTAAGAAGTTTGTATATGACGAAAAGAAATTTACGGCGGCTGAGCTTATAAAGGCGGTCGATGAAGACTTTGTAAATGACAGTGAAATGCTGGCGGCACTGCGTTATGAAGCGCCCAAAATGGGTCAGAATGACGATGAGGCCGATGTCCTCGGTTGCGCTCTGCTTTCATACTTTGCCGATGCTCTTGAGGGCAAGAAAAATTGCCGCGGCGGCATCTGGCGCGCAGGCACAGGCTCTGCGATGTATTACCTCTGGCACGCCGCAGAAATCGGCGCTTCGCCCGACGGTCGACGCAAGGGCGAGCCGTTTGGCACCAACTTTTCCTGCAGTATTTTCGCTAAAATCCCAGGACCGATTTCGGTTATATCCTCCTTCTCAAAGCCCGACTTTAGCCGCGCTATTAACGGCGGCCCGTTGACACTTGAGTTCCACGGCGGTATGTTTAATAATGAGGATAGCATCGCTAAGGTTGCCCGCCTTGTCAAATCCTACTTTGATATGGGCGGCCATCAGCTACAGCTTAATGCTGTTAATGCGGCGGCAATGAAGGACGCTCAACTACATCCCGAAAACCATATGCAGCTTGTTGTTCGTATCTGGGGCTGGAGTGCATACTTCGTTGAGCTTGATAAAGAATATCAGGATCACGTGCTTGCCCGTCAGGAATACACGGTATGATAAAAGGAACAGTTTTTGATATAAAAGAAATGACGGTACACGATGGCCCAGGCTCTCGTGTTACCGTTTTTCTTAAGGGTTGTCCTTTAAGATGTCTTTGGTGCCACAACCCCGAGGGGCTGTCACATACCCCTCAGTTGATGGTCAAAGAAAATATTTGTGCGCACTGCGGTTTATGCTTAATGGGGTGCGACCACGATGAATGTCAGCCCTTTGGCAGATGTATTCACGCCTGCCCGAAGGGACTTGTGTCGGTCGCAGGTACAGAATATACGCCAAAGCAGTTGGCGGACAAACTAATTAAATATAAAGATTTCTTAAATCGCACAGGCGGCGGAATCACCTTTTCAGGTGGAGAACCGTTGGCACAAGCAGAGTTCGTTTATGAAACACTGCAACACTTAAGCGGTATTCACACCGCACTTCAGACCTCGGGCTACTGCCAAAGTTATGAATTTATAAAGGTCTTATCGGCGGTCGACTATGTTCTTTTTGATATTAAGCTTGCCGATGCTCGTCAGCATAAAAAGTATACAGGCGTCGATAACGACCTGATTTTAAAAAACTATAAAATATTAGCCGAGTCGGGCAAGCCGCATGTCGTGCGTATTCCTCTGATACCGGGCATTACAGATACGCACGAAAATCTGTCGGCAATATCGGATATAGTCGACGACGCTAAGGTTGAAATTATGCGATACAACCATTTTGCGCCTTCAAAATATAAAATGGTGGGCCTCAAATTTGAACTACCCGATCTGCCGTCAAACGATGTAGACTTGAGCCTGTTCAAAAATGCAGTAATGCTATAAAATCAACTGTATTAATTATGACACATCAAGTGATGTGTTTTGCTTCTGTTATATGGCTCAAAAAAAGCAGTTATATATGGGAAGAATTAAATTTTAAAATATTCTTATTGTATCTGCACAAGATTTAAAAAATGACATTGTTGAAATAGTACAATAATGCGTTTTTACGTTAAAAAAATCTCATAAATTATTGACTAAATTACGGTGTTGTGATATTATTTAATTACTAATTTGTAAGGAGAAATTTGCTATGAAAAAACTTTTATCAATGCTCATCTTAATCTGCGTGTTGATGTCTGCTTGCTTTGTTGGCGCTATGCCTGCTTCGGCAGCAAAAATCAATTATGACGATTTTGATATCTACGACGGTATTCTTGTTGAATACATAGGTGACGGTGGCGATGTTGTCGTTCCTTCTGAGGATGCTGATGGCAACCCTATTACCGAAATCGACTCACGTGCTTTCCGTGGTAATGACGATATCACAAGCGTTATTATCTCTGAGGGTATCACCAAGATGGGTTATGAGGTTTTCGAGAACTGTACTTACCTTGAGTCTGTAACGCTTCCCTTCTCACTTGAAGAGTGCGGATATTCTACTTTCCGTAATTGCCGTATGCTTGAGTCAATAACAATCCCTTCAAATCTCAAGAGTGTTCCGCAGGACTTCTGCTCAGGCTGTGTATCGCTTAAAGAGGTTGTTATTTCTTACGGTGTTGAGACCATTGGCGTTCTGGCATTTTGTTCGATGGAGAGTCTCGAAAGAATTGTATTTTCAGAGACAGTAAAAGAGATTTATGGTGATGCGCTCAGTAACAGCATGTCAGAAAAGACAGAGGTTGTTATCTGCAACCCGATGTGCGAACTCGGTTATATGAACGGTTATGAAGGTAATAAGGGTTATAAGTCACCGTTCGCTTCTCCGATCCATAAGGTAACAACATGGACGTTTATTGTTCCCGAAGAATCAGCGGTGGCTAAGGATCTCGAAAAATTTAATATCAAGAGCTCAAAAATCCGTGAGGCAGCGCAATCTTATTTTGATGACTTAGAAGAAAACCAGAAGGATTACGGTGTTCAGTCGCCTGATGAGGTTCAGATAGATAACGATCCTGATATCGAAAAGAACGAAGGTGGCAATAACGCCGGCGCTAACACTAACAACGGTTCGCTCGACCTTACTCAGCTTCTCTTAATCTTTGGTATTGCGTTTGGTGGACTTATCCTTTTAATCATCATTATTGTTGTAGTTGTAGTTATTGTTAATAGCAACAAGAAGAAAAAGAAGGCTGCTGCAAAGGCTGCACGTCGTGCTGCTAAAAAAGCTGCCATGAAAGCTGAAGCTGCTTCCGTAGAAGAGGCGCCCGTAGAGGAAGCCCCTGTAGATGAAGTTCCTGCAGACGATGCTGAATAAGCTAAAATAATTTAAAACCTGAACATCGAAGGATGTTCAGGTTTTCTTTTGCAATACAAAAGCCCGTCGTTAAGACGGGCTTAATTTATACGATTTTATTTATCACAGCAGGGGTCTGCTTTAAGGGGTGGCTTTGCCGTTATACCCTGCGGTGTAACATCACCAAGGCCTGTTGTTTCGCTAAAAACAGTGTTTTGTTTTACTGTGTTCACTACATCGGTCGGCACAATAATTTTTGCCGCCTGACCCTTTGACATTTCAACCAAAGCCTCATACTTTTTAAGCTCAAGCACCGACATATCGGCACCTGCTTCTTTCAGTGCCTTTAAGCCGTCGGCTTCGGCCTTCTTTGCAAGGTAAATTGCCTTCGCTTCACCTTCGGCACGGGCAATTCTTGCGTCGCGTTCACCTTCGGCCGCCAGAATCATTGCCTGCTTGTCACCTTCGGCACGGGTAATTGCCGCCGCCTTGTGACCCTCTGCCTGCAAGAGTGTTTCGCGGCGGTCACGCTCGGCCTTCATCTGCTTTTCCATTGCCGACTGAATTTCTGCAGGGGGGATAATGTTTTTAAGCTCAACACGTGTAACCTTGATGCCCCACTGGTCAGTTGCGTCATCGAGGATGGCGGTCATCTTGCCGTTGATGGTATCGCGTGAGGTCAATGTGCCGTCGAGCTCAAGCTCACCAACGATGTTACGCAGGGTCGTTGCAGTAAGATTTTCAAGCGCGTTTATAGGATTTACAACGCCGTAGGTGTACATTTTTGCGTCGAATATGCGGAAGAATACTACTGTATCAATCTGCATTGTAACATTATCTTTGGTGATAACAGGCTGGGGCGGGGAGTCGATGACCTGTTCTTTAAGGGTTATCTTCTTTACTATCTTTTCAAAGAAGGGGATTTTGAAGTGTAGTCCCGCATCCCACGTTGTTTTGTATTTACCTAAAAACTCAATAATGTACTGTGTTGTTTGGGGAACAACGCGAATGTTGGGAATAACAATTAGAAGTAAAAGTGCGAGAATAATAAAAAATACCATAATAGCTTCCTCCGTTAAATATAGTCTTTAATAATATTGACTAAGCGGTCGGCGATAATTTCGTGACCGCGTGAGTCCTGATGTATTGCAACGGTTTCAAGCGTTGTAATACCGAAAATGGCGAGCAACTTTTTCGGTAAAATGTCGGATAGGGGTGGCATAGCATCGCCGCAAACACCCAGAAAACCGTCAAAGGCAATTATAGTCTAACCCTATTTTAATTTTTTAAACTTAAGGTAATTTATCGGGGTAATACCATATTTGTCAAGAATTTCGCGGCAGCGTGCATATCCCGTTTCGTTTATCAGCATATCAGGACTGTGTGCATCACAACCGATTATAACATCATTTCCCACCTCGGCAACAATGCCCCAAAAGCGCTCACTTGGGTAATGTCTGTTAGTGGCCGCGCCAAGCATATTTATTTCGAGGGGTACATCCTGCTCTTTGGCGGCAACACACAAGCGTCTCATGTGCTTACAAAAGATATCGTCTTCCCCCGTAAAATTGATGGCATCGGGGTGTGCGATATATGAAAATTTGTTTGTTTTTATAGCCTTAACAACGGTGTCAACGTAGGAGATTAAGTCCTGCTCATCCTCGGTAGCCTTAAAAACAAGTCGGGACGCATAGTCGCCAATGCGGTGCTGCCCGAGAATAAGATAATCGAGCGGATATTTTTGAAGCGCGTCTAACGTTTTATCAAAACAGCTCTCATAATATTCGGTTTCAAAGCCTATGTGGATGCGAATTTTGTCGGCATATTGGCGTCGCAGATGCAGTACCGATTTAAAATACCCCTTAGCCTCATCCATTCGCATTTTAGCGCCCTCGTAATAATCGTCTACGGGGTAAATATACGGTACGTGGTCGGCAAAGCCGAGGTCGGTAAGACCCTCAGAAATGGCCGCTTTAACGTAATCTCGGTCCTGACCTACTGCGTGATTACAACGGTAGGTATGAGTGTGGTAATTCGCAAGTATTTTCGGTGCTTCACCATCTTTTTTTATTGATTTTATATTACCATACCGAAGGATGCTTTTCAATGCATTTTTAATGCTTTTTAGTAAATTTTTTTGCGGAAAAACAAGAGTTCTGCTTAAAACATAGTTAAGACAAATAACAAATACGTTGGTTATGATTTTTGCCCAAAAACCGCTCACACCGAAGAGTGTGCCGGTAAGTCCGAGCGATAACAACATTGAGGGTAAAAATATCTCGAATAAGCCCGATAAAAGGCGTGAGAAAACAAATAAAACAATTTGTTCTAACAACTCTTTAAATGAGCGAGCCTTGTTTTTAAAGGTGTATTTCTTATTTGTTAAAAAGGCAACCGAAACCGAGGCGAACCAAGCAATAGCGTTAGAGGCGGTAACCGAAACGCCGAGCTTTTGTAAAACGATATAAACCGCCCAGTTTACAGCGGTTGTTACAACTCCAAAAACAGAATATATAAAAATCTGTTTTAAATTTAATTTTCGCAACATAATAACTCCAAAAACTTTATTACATATATTATATTCCCAAAAGTGCTATAAATCAATAATAACCGCCAGTTGACAGGCGGTTATTATTCTTCAATTATATATTCTTTTTCGCTTTTGATTTCCTTAAGCTTATCAAACACTGCATTTACAATTTGTTCGGTGGCAGTGGACTTTGAGGCACTTATATTTAAAAGGTGCGCGCCGTCCTTATCAAGCACCAAAAAGGTAAGTGGTGTTAAGGAAATTTTGGCACCTGTGCCTACCGGCGTATTCTTTTTTTGACGACGAGCATCGGTCATATCGGCGCCGCCGCCTGCAAAACCAACGTCAACCTTCGATACGGGTATTATGGTCATATCCTCTGTGACGATTCTTTCTCCCAAAACAGAGGTTGTATCGACTACCTCTTTAAGTTTATCTAAAGCCAAGGCTATTGAATTTGTACTGCTCATAATTCTACTCCTAAAGTTTATGAAACTATTATACAGTATTCCGCTTTAATTTGCAATTATAATGATTAAGAATGTCCAAGCTTATCGGTTTCGACTTCTCTTAACCATTATAACGAATTTTTCATAGCGGATAACTTATCAATGCAGTCAAGACAAACCATATGCCCCTGCATTTTTATTATATCCTCTGCTTCACCACAGAAAATACAGGTCGGCTGATATTTTTTGAGTATTATTTTGTTGTCGTCGGTAAAAATTTCAAAGCTATCAACGTCGTTGGTTATGTCAAACTGTTTTCTAAGCTCCATCGGGATAACTACACGACCGTTTTTGTCCACCGGTCTTATCATACCTGTTGATTTCATTTGGGGCACCTCCGAAATTCTAAATTCTTAAGAAATTATACAGTGTTTTACAAAAAATGTCAATTAAAAAGAAAATAATCTCCAACATTAAATGTCAGAGATTATGGAACCCCGCTCTGCCGTAATGCGCTAATGATAACCTGCGAATGGCAGGTGGGTGTCGCGTGTACGGCTTCGCGCTCCCTTCTTCCGTTATGACAAACGGTAAACCGGCCATAACGGGAGGTCTGCAAGCCCACCGCACAAAACCTGACCCCAAAAATTTACTTGTAGGGTTATAATAGAACAGTCCGCGAACAGAGCAGGACATTTATAGTATATTTATTATTTTCGGTTATATTCTATTGCTCTTCAATTTCAAACGCATTCTGCAGACGGTCGATAAATGCGTCGGCGACCATCTCATATTCGTCGTCGTCCTCAATTTCAGAGAAAAATTCTTCGCCATCCTCTTCGTCAACCTTTACAATGACCAATTCGCCGCTGTCGTCGAGCATCTTTTTTGGGTCATCATAAACGGGCAGAAGCGCCAAGTATCTTGCTTCGTCATTTTCTATAGCGTCTAAAACCTCAAAGGTGAATTCGTTGCCGTCATCGTCACTGAGTGTGATAATGTCGGGATTGTAATCTTCATTTATAATATTTTCGCTCATAATCAATCCTCCTTGATTCATCATTTATATTTTAAATTATTTACCCGTTTTAGTCAATAAAAACAATCTGCCTAAATTGTGAAAAATTTGAAAATATATATATTTATAACGTTTACACAAAAATTATTAACTTTTTACTTGACAAATGGTTAAAAATGTGGTATATTAAAGTCAGAAAAGGAACAGAAAGGACTGATACCGATGAAAATGGAAGCCCAACCGAATCGTATCAACAACAAAATTGCTTAAGAAAGTGGTGAGTCCAAAGTACAGTTCAGTTTTCTAAATGACCAAAATTTTAATGAATGGTGAGCCCGATGGTTTAAGAATTTATTAACCTTAAAACTATAAAATATATGAATTGGTGTTACCAATGTTCTAATTAAATTTATGCAGGGAGACGTTCGTCTCCCTGTTTTGTTGTAATTTTTAAAAAAGTGTGTTATATTATATATAGTTAAATACTCAGGAGATGATTTCTCGCTATGAAGAACGGTTTTATAAAATGCGCAAGCGCGACGGTTGAGATAACCGTTGCCGATACCGAGTCTAATTTTAAGGGTATTGCCCATGCGATAGATGAGGCAGATAGGGTCGGTGCCAATGTTCTGGTTATGCCCGAGCTTTGCATTACGGGATATACCTGTCAGGATTTATTTCTGTCGGATGTGCTTGTTGAAAGCGCAAAGAACACGCTGGCTAAAATTGCACGGTACAGCGCCGAAAAATATCCGCTTATCATTGTCGGTCTGCCGATAAAATACGAGTACAAGCTATACAACTGCGCCGCAGTAGTTTTTCACGGTCAGATTTTAGGTCTCGTACCCAAAACCAAGCTGCCGAATTACGGCGAATTTTATGAAAAGCGTTATTTTGCCTCGGCCGATGAATTGCCTGAGGGATATAACTGTGTTGAAATCGGTGGCGATATTGTTACGCTTGATAAGCGCCTGATTTTCAGAAATGCCAATATGGATAATTTCAGAGTAGGTATTGAAATCTGTGAAGATTTGTGGGGCGCAGATACCCCCTCGCGTATACTGTGCGCATCGGGCGCCACTATTATTGCCAACCCGTCAGCATCAAGTCAGCTGGTAGGTAAGGCTAAAAACCGAGCAGGTCTTGTTACTAATACCTCATCGCGTCTGATTTGCGGATATATTTACAGTGACGCCTCACCCAGCGAATCAACTCAGGACTGTGTTTACGGCAGTCACCTTATGATTGCCGAGGACGGCAGGCTGCTTGCCGAAAACCCGATATTCGCCGAAAACAAGATTATATTCACCGAAATAGACGTTGACAAAATAGTAGGTGAGCGCACCAGAATTACAAGCTATGTTTCACACCGCGAGGACGGATACACCGATATTTTATTCGACCAACCGCTTCGCACCACCGAGCTTACACGAAAAATTGATAAAAACCCCTTTGTGCCCTCAGATGATAATGAGGTGAGTTTAAGGGCCGAAGAAATTTTAACAATTCAGTCATATGGACTCAAGAAGCGTATGCAGCATTCACGTTCACAGAAGGCGGTTATAGGTATTTCGGGTGGTCTTGACAGTTGTCTTGCTTTGATAGCGGCGGCACGAACCATGGATTTAATGGGTAAGGACAGACGGGATGTTATAGCCGTTACAATGCCCTGCTTCGGCACCACCAACCGTACACGCAGTAATGCCGAAATTCTTTGCGAGGCGTTGGGTGTAACCTTTAAGGAGGTTAATATTACCGACGCTGTTAATCAGCATTTTCACGATATCGGTCAAAGCGCCGACGAGCGTGATGTGACCTACGAAAATTCTCAGGCGAGAGAGCGCACACAGGTGCTTATGGATATTGCCAACCGTGTCGGCGGCCTCGTTGTCGGTACGGGCGATTTATCCGAGCTTGCGCTCGGCTGGGCGACCTACAACGGCGACCATATGTCGATGTACGGCGTTAATGCCGGCATACCCAAAACGCTTATTAAAAGAATCGTTGGTTATGTTGCTGATACTTCTGATAAGCGACTTGCCGATGTCCTCGGCGATATTCTGGCAACCCCCGTTTCGCCTGAGCTGTTGCCGGCTAACGACAAGGGTGAAATCGCACAGAAGACAGAGGATGTTGTAGGCCCGTACGAGCTGCACGATTTCTTCCTCTATTATATGATAAGATATTCCTGCCCACCGCTTAAAATTTTAAGGCTTGCAAAATATGTTTTCGAGGGCGAATATTCTGAAAAAACCATACTTAAATGGCTTAAGGTGTTTGTAAGCCGCTTCTTTATTCAGCAGTTTAAGCGCTCGTGTCTACCCGATGGTGTAAAAATCGGTAGTGTCAGCTTATCCCCGAGAAGTGACTGGCGAATGCCGAGTGACGCCTCCTTTAACCTTTGGATGAAGGAGCTTGAAAATCTTTAATTTTTAATCCCTACCGATTGCTCGGTGGGGATTTTTGTAAAAATTTACATTAGTGTTTATTTGTTTTTCACATAAACTAATTGTGGTGATAATTATGAAAAATAAACACAATAGATATTTTAAAAATAGCTCAGATACGCCATCGAGCGACCCTATTATTTCGCAACCGCTTGATTGCTTTGAGCTAATCAACAAATACGGTACCTATGAGATACAGCCAACAGCCGACAGCGACCACGATTTTCCAAAAATTGCGCAGGGTTTGCCTAAAGAGACAAATCGCAAGCTAACAGATGAGGATTGATTTGACTCGAACGTCAAAACCTATAAATTCATAGAGAGCATCCTGAACACAGGCTGCTCTCTGTTTTTTGTTGTCAGGCATACTGTAACTATTGACAATATTTTATAAATATTTTATAATTTTAACAGAAATATTTTTTATTCGACAGATATAACTAATTCTTTTTTAAGGAGAAATATTATGTTTTGTGAGTCTTGTGGTACAAAATTACCCGAGGATGCTTTGTTCTGCGAAAAATGCGGTGCGAAGCAAAATGTAGAGCCTATGGCTCCTGCACCTCAGCCCGAGCCTGTGGTGGTTGCCCCCCAAGAGCCCAATGCTTTTGCAAAGGCATTTGGTAAAATTCCTGCCTTCTTTAAGTCGCCGGCTAATGCTGCAAAGCAGGCTGCCGACAATAAAGAGTATGGTCCTTTAGGTATCTTAACCGGCGTTTTTGCACTCAGTACATTTATGTATTTGCTATTTTACGGCCTAGCTGCTGTTGTACGCTATAACGCTCAATTTTTCAAATACGGCGGCGGCTTCTTATATGGTGCTTCAATTCGTTTTGGAATGATGTTGCTTGGCGCAATATTGGTAACGATACTCGCGGCAAGCATATATATACTTCCTACCACACTTGTGCGTATTATATTTAAAAAGGATGCTTCATTCGGCAAAGCCTTGGGCGACGCCTTTGCGGAGTTTCCCATTTATGCATTGCCTTTAGCGGCAGGCTTGTTGCTGGCAGGCTTTGCGGCATTTATAAGCACCGCTGTTTCGTTTATAATTCTTGCACTGTTCGGCATCTGTTTCATAGTTGTTCTTATGGCTTCTGTTTATGAAAAGGCAGGCGGTATAGCCGATAAATTTGTTAAGCTTTTGATTATTGTCGGCATTGTGGCAGGTATGCTTATAATCGGTCATTACCTTTTCGCAGAGGTTAAAACCTGGCTCGTTAACTATAACGCAGGTCAGCAGATATATGAAGGTATCTCCGGTCTTAAAGAATATTTAAACTAATCCTAACAGTTTAAAAGCCCGTTTCTTTTGAAACGGGCTTTTTGCGCAAAGTGCAGAATTTTATGCCGCACAGGTATAGACAAAATGGGTAAATGGCTGTATAATTTAATTGTAAATAATATAACCTTAAATAAAGGGTAGAGATGAGTTTCATCGTATTTGTGTACAGGAGGTACCAATTATGACACGTAAACGCTACAAAATTTCAAAAAGGGCAATGAGCATAGTGCTTTGTATGGCACTCTTGTTCTCTTGTCTGCCGCTTTCGATTTTTGGCTTTGCACAGAGCGCCCCACAGGCAGGTGTTGACTCTGCCTACGGCGGCACCGATAATAAGATTTCCGATCCCGCTACGGTAAACGATTGGAAGCTGTTTTTTGGTCCCGATAAATTCAGCACCGAATATGCGGGAGGCATATGGGCCGACAAGTCGGTGTTTAACAATGTAGAAGATTACATTAATGCCACCGATGAAAATGAGGGTAGCAACTTCGGTCTTAAGATGAGCGACTCAAACAATTTCCTGGTTGCTCTGTCTGCCATCGCTTCATCAAAGAGTATTGAGGGCTATTCTGCATTACCGTCTGATACGATACTTGTGCTTGACTTATCGGCAAGTATGATTGAAAATGAAGCGGTAGCGCCTATGATAACGGCGGCGAATGACGCTATCAAAAAGCTTCAGGAGCTTAACGCCAACAACCGTGTAGGCGTTGTAGCCTATAGCGGCAGAAACACAACGGGTGTTTCTGAGACCTCTACCGCCGAGGTTATTTTACCTCTCGGCAGATATACCGCAGGTGCAAATTCGCAGTATCTGGTGTCAAGCTGGGTTACAGGCAACGGAAACAAAGCGCAGTCACACACAGGCGTTAAGGTGGCGAGTGGTGTTACGGGTACAGGCGTGACCACCACCTTTAACAGTAATGCGAGTAAGGATGCATCGGGTGGTACCTATATTCAAAACGGTCTTTACAAGGCGTGGCAGCAGTTTTCACTCGTAAGCGATGTAACGATTAACGACGGTCTGCAGGCAGGCACTAAACGCATACCTGTTCTGGTACTGCTTAGTGACGGTGCGCCGACCACATCGACTACATCCTATACAAATATAGGCGCTTCAGACAGTGGTGACGGCAGCGCGAATTATGCTACGGCAGGTACTGCCTTTATGACTCAGCTTACGGCCGCGTGGATTCGCGACAAAATGGAAGAAAAGTACGATGAAGAACCGCTGTTTTATACACTGGGCTTAAAGGTTGGCAACAGCGCTTCGGCAAAGAGCGTGCTCGACCCGAGTAATAACACCAATACAGATAGTTATTGGGAAACATTTAAAGGGCTTGCAAACAGCTCCCCAAAAACAATGTCGGTTGCGATTCGCTCAAATCAAAACCGCACAATAACCTATACCGACGCCGTATCTGACGAGGGTTGGAGCGAGGACTATGTTAACGAATACTTCCCCGCATCCAACGCTCAGGGCCTTATAAACGCGTTCAGCGATATCGTTCAGCATATTGTTATCCAGTCGCTTTATTACCCGACATTAGTTGATGCGGGCGGCAGCATTAACCACAACGGCTTCCTTGATTTTGAAGATTATATCGGCAAAAATATGGAGGTTAAGGCGGTTAAGGGCATACAGCTCGGCACCACGCTATACACAGGTGAAACCCTCGCCAAGATGATTTATGAGGGCGGAATGGGTTCTGTTGATGAGCCGACCGAGGCAGGTAACAATCTGGTTTGGTCTGTACAACAGCGACTCGGCATAGACGATAAAGCCGTTGCCCGAACCCTTATAGGCAAGGCGTACTCAAACGGTCAGTTGGCATACAATCCCGATACGGGTACATTCAGCAACTATATCGGCTGGTACTCTGACGTTAACGGCAAGTATGTAGGCTTCTGGGATGGAATTAGCACCGACCCTGCCGATATTCCGTCAGAGCTGGTCGGCGAGGCTGTATTTGCCAATAAATCCTACGGCTATTATGATGCGGTAGGTGAAGGTCATAGAAAAACCGATATGATGTACGCGACAATTCTTGTTCGCACAACCGTAGCCGATACAGGCAGTGAGGATGCGAGTGAAATAGGCGATGTACGAGTAATCGGCAGACTGCCTGCTTCACTTATACCGCTTGTAGAATATGATATTGACCTAAACGGCACCGACCCTATGGATCCCTCAAGCTTTACCATCACCGGCGCAACCGCACCCAGCCGACTCATTTACGAAGTAGGCCTTGACAGCCGAATAGACATTCTTGATATTAAGGGGACTGCACCTTATAAGGATGCCGTTACGGGTAAGGTACCAAAGGATGAAAACGGCCACTATCTGTTCTATACAAATCAGTGGCATCCTATCGATAACTACGAGTATAAATACACCACAAACAAGAATACTATAGTTTTCTTTGAGCCATCACAGGAAAATGAGCGTTATTATTATAATGCCGATTCCTATATCTATACCGATAAGAATGGTACTCTCTATGAGGGTGACACCGCACCAGCGTATGATGCAAACAACCTTCTTTATCACAGAAATCTTGTTTACACCAAAGACGGCAACACCATTAAGGCTGAATGGGTGTATGAGCAAATCTCGGGATATGTACTATCCGATGTAACCGACTTGGCGCAGGACGGCGCAAATTGGTATGTAAAACGCGGCACCATACACCATTATTACGGTGACTATACCGTAGATAAGGTGGATAATGCGACAGGTACCATCGGCATATCAGATATGCCATTTGTACATGAGCCGCAGGAAGGCGTAAACAAGGATGGTAATTACCACGTTGACTCCTATCTCGGTAACAATGGTAAGCTTACCATCGACCCATACGAGGGTATTAAAATCAGCAAAAAAGCAGATGACAGTATTACAAACAGAAATCAGCAGTATACATTTAATGTTGATTCAAGCAATTATTCGGGTGACGCCACACTTGTTTTTGAAACAGCAGACGGCGTTCGCACCGAAACGGCCGTTAACTTCGCTAATGTCGTAACATTTAAACTAAAGCACGGTGAAACGGCATATATCGTCGGTAGCGGTATGACAGGCAAGAGCTTCACTGTAAACGAGGCCGTTCCGACAGGCGCCGACTATGCACTGCTGAGTATCGATGGTGTTGAGGGTAAAACCGAAGTAACACTTGCAGTTGCTCAGGACACAATCGCCTCGACGGTATTCGTAAACACCAACAGTGATAATATTTACGTACCGCCCACACCCGTATCGGCCACCATTAGCGGCACTAAGCATCTCGGCGGCGACTATATCCGAAAACTTCAGGCAGGCGCTTATGAGTTTGAGCTTGTTGAAGACGGCATCGTTATTCAGACCGTTTCCAATAAGGCACCTACAACCGATTTTGATGCGCCCTTTACCTTTAATGCCATAACCTATTACGAAACGGGTACATTTACCTATAAGGTGCGTGAAAAACTGCCCGCAGGCGTTACGGCACAGAATAATACCCTTCGCGGTGTTATTTATGATACCAACGAATATACCGTAACAGTGACTGTAACCGACCCTGACAGCGACGGTAAGTTGCAGGCGACGGTAGGCTATCCAAATGACGAGGACCTCGTTATCACGAACACCTACAGTGTAACCGATACTGAAATTTCCTTTGAGGGTACCAAGACAATCGAGGGCGACGTTTTGGCCAACCATACAGGCGATAATGCCTTTGTGTTTGAGCTTTACGCGGCAAGCTGGGATAATGCCACAAGCAGCGTTGTTCAAGGTGCGCTGTTGGCTACCGCCTCTCCAAACACGACAACGGGCAAATTCACCTTCAGCAGTGATGATATTACCGAGCTTAATTACACACACATCGGCGCACAACGTTATATTATACGCGAAAAGATACCCGCCGACGCAGATAAGCTTATGGAATATGATAAGTCGGTATATTATATTGAAGTGGATATTACCGACAATCTGCAGGGTGGACTTAAGGCGACCCCCGTTGTTAAGAGGGTTGACGAAAACGGTGTAGAAACTGTTGTAAATGCTGATAACGGTATTGTATTTAACAATGTTTACAACGAAGAACCCGTTAAGGTTTCACTCGGCGGTGATAAAAACTACAACATCACACTAAAGGCCGACAACTTCACCTTCGAACTTTATGAGGCTATACCCGACGGTAGCGACATTGTTGCGGTTGGCTCACCCATACTTGAGGCTAAAAATAAGGCCGACGGAAGCTTCGTTTTCGAAGAAAAAGAGGTTACGGATGCTCTCAGCGGTGCGACGATGATAACGCATTATCTCACCTTTGATAAGGCAGGCACTTATTATTTTGTGATTAAAGAGCAGCTGCCCGAGGGCGTAGATGCTGCAAACAAAACCAAGGGTAACATCACATATGATACTAATGAGTATGATGTTGTTATCACCGTGACCAAAAAGATTGACAGCACCGGCAGAAGCTTTTTAGAGGCTCAGGTGAGTGTCAACGGAGTTAAGGATGGCGACATTGAGTTTACCAACATCTTTACACCTTCGGCAATAACCTTTGATATTGAGGGCAATAAGTTGCTTAAGAAGAATAACGAAACGGTTAATCTTGACGGTAAGCAGTTTATATTTGCTATCTATGAGACGGGTGCCGATTATGTGGCAGCAGAAGGTACAGCACCTATGCAGACCGTTAAAAACGGGGCAGACGGTAAATTCATATTTGCTAATATAGCGGCTGCAAGTGCGGGTGATAGATATTTCATTATTAAGGAATTAGCAAGTCCGTACGATGATATAGAAATCGACACCACCGTTTATAAGGTACATGTAGCCGTCACAAATAACGACGGTGTACTCCAAACGAATACACTCATAACTGTCGGCGATGAGGCGAAAACAGATATTACCTTTGTTAATAACTACAAACCTGAACCGCCCACACCTCCTACACCGCCCGATACACCGGATACGCCCGACACACCGGATACGCCCGACACACCGGATATACCCGACACGCCGGATATACCCGACACGCCGGATACAGGCGACCACAGCAACAACTGGCTGTGGATAGCGCTTCTCGCAGCTTCGGCTATAGGGCTTACAGGTATAGGTATTTACTCTAAAAAGGAGAAAACAACCGAATAATCAAATAAAAACACCTGAGGTTAACCTCAGGTGTTTTTAATACATATTTTTAATTTTTAGAAGGCGCCTCTGTTATACCAGAATTTTGGCTCTTTGACGCCCTTCAGCATACATTTAAGCTCGTGCAACATCATTTTAGGACTGTCGGCATAAGAGTTAAGTGTATCACCGCCGCGGTGATTTGTAAGGGTTATGTTATCCAGCTTTAAGAAGGGGTGGTCGTTGCCTAGAGGCTCAACTTCAAATACGTCGATGGCCGCGCCCTCAATTAACTGTTTGTTGAGCGCCGAATAAAGCGCGCCGTAATCAACCATATAAGAACGGCTGGTATTGATGAAGTATGCAGAGGGCTTCATCATTTCAAATTCACGCTTAGCGAAAATCGGCTTTTTGCTGGTGCTTCTTGCGTGAAGCGATATAACATCGGAGCTTGTAAGCAGTTCATCAAGCTCTACAAAACGAACCTTATCCCAATTGATTCGGGGATTTTTATGTTCAGGCTCAAAGAGGTTGTTAATAAGAATTTTACAACCAAATCCACTTAATTTCTCACAAACCAATTCACCTACATTACCGAAGCCTACAATACCTACCGTTAAATCCTTAAGCTCAATAATGCGTCCTGAGTTGGGATATTTTTCACGCCACTCGCCGTTTTTAAGCGCCATATGTGAGCGTGAAATATTTCTCAGCTCGCTAAACATTATACCAACAGTAAATTCAGCCACGGCATTTGCATTGTGGGCGGGGTTCGCAAGCACCTTGATTTTTCGGGCGGTTGCGGCATCAACATCAATGTTTTCAACGCCACCACGGTTACAAAGAATGTATTTCAGCTTTTTAGCGTGCTTTAAGACCTCTTCAGTAACGGGGCAAAGATGCACCATTAGAACCTCGGCGTCGGCAACCGCTTCAAGATAGCCTTTAGGAAGCTCACATTCTTCTCTTCCGCCGCGTTCAATAAGCTTTACGGTATCGCGCATAATTTTGCGGTTCTTTTTGCCGAAGAATAAATATTCGCAATCATCAAAAATTTCGTCGTATCTTTCGAAACCGGACTTCATCATATCGGTTGTTATAAAGATATCGCCAACTGCTAAACATTTCATAAGGTTTTCTCCTTTTAATAGGTAATTTAAAGCGAGCCGTCAGCCAGCATAAGCTCGGCTAATTTTAAATCGAACTGTGTGGTGAGCTTAAAGTTTGAGCGCTCACCCTGAACAATACCTACGCGGTAGCCCCTATCTATGTAAAGACGGCCTGCCTCCATATAAACCGCTTTTTCCTCATCGGTCAAGGTATCGACCAACTTCAAGAAGTGATTTACTTCAAGCGTCTGTGGGCCTTGGTCTAAAAAGATTGTCGGACGGTCGGGCACACAGTCGCTGATCTTGCCGTCCTGGGACACAAGCACCGTATCAATAGTGGGCACCGAAGTTGTAACCATATCGTAATCGCGCACCATAGTTATGTTGTCGTTTAAAATACGGTCAGATACAAAGGGACGTGCACAGTCGTGGTTAATCATAATGATTTCGTCACTGTCACCCGCAGCCTTTGCAAGCTTAACACATTCGTGCGCGAGACACAATAAAGATTCAAATCTTGTCTCTCCGCCGCAAATTATATTTGTTTTGGCCGTATCAATTCCGTATTCGCTGAACATTTCTTCACAATATTCTATCCAATCACGGTTCATCGCCACAACGATGCGGTCAATGTTTTTGTTATTTGCAAAGCGTTCGAGGGTTCTGATTATAACCGGCTTGCCGCCGATTTCAAGAAACTGCTTGGGCAGCCCCCCATTTGACATACGCGTACCGAGTCCGCCCGCAAGTATACCACCGATAACCATAAAAATTCTCCTTTAATTAGCCTGCTCGTAGGCCGTTAAAACCTCGTTTGTATCACCCAACATTTTAATCTCACCGTCGTGCAGCCAAAGCATCTTGGTGCAGAGTTTGCGGAGGGTGCTGATACTGTGTGAAACGATTAAAACGGTGCGGTTTTCATCCGAAATCAGCTCTTTCATTTTGGCCGAGCTTTTTTTCTTAAAATGCTCATCACCCACGCTTAAAACCTCATCAATGAGAATAATATCCGTTTCAAGAAAGGCGGTGATTGAGAAGGCGAGCTTTGAATACATACCCTTTGAATAGGTTTTTACAGGCTTGTCTATAAAACTGCCAAGCTCTGAAAACTCAATAATCTCTTCCATCTTTTCACGAATAAATTCTTCGGTAAAGCCAAGCAAAAGACCGCTTAAAATTATATTTTCACGGCCGCTCATATTCTTTTGAAAGCCAACACCGATTGAAAGTAGAGAGACGTTTCTGCCGCCCCGATCAATAACACCGCTGTCGGGCGCAAAGATACCGCCGACGGTATTAAGCAGGGTGGACTTACCGCTTCCGTTTTTACCGATAATGCCTAATATTTCACCCTGGTTTACATCAAGCGAAATGCCCTTTAATGCATGAAAGCTTTTAGTTTTGTTAGATTTTCCCTTGAACAGCATACGCTTAACAGAGTATGAACCAAGGTCCTTATAGCTTACATGCAGGTCTTCAATACGTATTGCAACATTTTCCATCTATATCACCTTTACATAGCTGTTTTCATTCTTTTCAATAAGGCGGATGCCGGCATACGACAGAAGAATACCAACTACAGTCCATACTATTAACCATTTCCAATAGGGCGCCTGTGCATATAAAAGGCAGTTGCGCATTGAGGAAATATACATAGCTATCGGGTTTGCCCGAACAAGCACATAGCCGAGAATACCGGTTATTCTGTCGGCAATGTTATAGAAAATACCGGTTGCGTAAAAGAGAAGTCTGAGACCAATATCGGTTATGTTGACAAGGTCCTCAATAAACACACCGAAGTGTAGAAAAATACAACAAATACCGAAGGTGAAGATTATAAACGAAAGCATAACGGGTATTGACCACAGTATATGTAACGATGGCGTTACGGGGTCGATAAACATAAGAAGTATAACTATGGCAAAATTGATGGCCGTTTTAAAGCCGTTAAGCGCCATTTTTTCAAGCACCAATACATACTTTGGTACATACACCTTTGATACGATGGGTTTGTTTGAGCGCACAAGCTTTACACTGCATTTAAGCATTTTATTAAAGAATTCCCACATAGTTATGCCAAGGAATATGAATGCCGTAAGATGCTCAACACCGCCTTTAAAGAAAAAGAAAAACACGAAGGCATAAATACCCATAAAACAAAGGGGCTCTAATATCCACCAGAGCCAATTTAAAACCGAGTTTGCAACCTCACTTTTAAGCTCTGATTTAGCAGCATAAAACATATATGCCTTGTACTTTTTAACGTCAGCTAAAAACTTATTCATAGTTTTCTCCTAATTTGAGTTCTAATATACTGTGTCTTTCGCGCTTATCCTCGGGCGGAATATCCATATACGAGCCATAAAGCTGTGAGAGATATTCATCGGGATTGTTCATTAAATAGATTTTTTTATCTTCAAAGAGAACCTCTTTTACGGGAAAAAACGAGGCGCGTGTGCACATTTCACCGAAATAGTGCTTTCTGCCACACGGGATGGATACTAGCCTTGAGTTATCGTTTTTACATTTTTTTGACCATTTGTCAGCAATAAGGCACCATTTGTGAAGGCTGAAGAAGCTCAGACACCATCCCAATGCCGCTTTTATTTTTATAAGACGTATTATCTTTTTATCGTTAAGGTACTCTAAAAATCGCTCTTTTTTATTTTTAATCCTTACGCAAGAGCAGCAAAGGTAGAGAAAATCAGAGATAATACCATGAAAAAATCGCACTATTTTATTATCAGGAATGTTTTCGAGGGGATAAATGTCCATAAAAACACCGGCATGTTCAGGCTCTGTTTCAAAAAGCTCAACATACCGAGTATTCTTTCTGCGAATCTTCATAAATATAAGGTCATAGTATTGGCTTAGTTGAATGCTTTGAAGCCAATACTTATCCCCCTGTTTTTCTAAAAACAGTTCTATCAGACGGTCATAATCCTTACGCGGCATACCTATATCAAGGTCTTCGTCCCACGGGATAAAGCCCTTGTGGCGTACTGCACCCAAGGCCGAGCCGCCGACGAGAAAATAACAAAGGTCATTTTCTCGGCAAAGGGCGTCAAAGTCGGTCAGCATTTGGAGTAAAATCGCTTGTATACCCTTGATATCCTTGTCACTGAGTTCACGCAGTTTTGCGTTGCCAATGGCAAATTTTCTGAACATTACATTAGTTTCTAACATAAATTAACCTTTCCTTTTATCGTACTAAAAAGGTTGAAAACATATGGTGCTAATCTGCGCTTAACAAATATACCACAATTTAAACAAAATAGCAATATGATTTTATCGGCGTCAGATGGTGAACAACAGGTCTGAATAGTCGGGGAATGGCCAATAATCCTTTGCGGTTATAAGCTCTGCAGCATCAATCGGTACGCGAAGCTCACTCATCAGGGTGTTAACCGATTTGTTATATGCCTTCGCTTCGGGAAGTCCGCTCAGACTATCGGCGGCGGCAACCGCCTTTTCAAGCCGACTTACAAGGTGGTAAATTTCCTTAAGACAGGCGTTAAGCCTTTGCACGATTTTACCCTCGGCCTCACAGTCAAGTTCGCCAAATGCCGCTTTTTTGTTTACGACACACAGGGATAAATCGTTTATATAGCGACTTATTGCCGGAATTATATTTTTCGAAACCATATCGATTAGGGTCAGCGCCTCGATATGTATGGTCTTGCAGTAGTTTTCAAGCGCAATATCCAATCGGCACTGCAATTCAACACGGCTGAGCACATTGTGGCGCTCAAACAGTTGAATGTTTTTGGCGTCTATCCAATGAACGACGGCGTCCACCGTGCTTCTGAGATTCAGAAGACCACGCTCCTTGGCCTCAAGCTCCCACGCTGCAGAATAACCGTCACCGTTAAAGATTATACGCTTATGCTCGCGGTAGGTCTCTTTAATGATATTGTTGACTTCATTTACAAAGTCGTCGGTCGCTTCAAGGCGGTCGGCAAACTCGGCTAAAACGTCGGCAACTATGGTGTTAAGTATGGTGTTGGGGTCGGATATTGAAAGGGTAGAACCGAGCATACGGAACTCGAACTTATTACCTGTAAAGGCGAAGGGGGAGGTGCGGTTGCGGTCAGTGTTATCCTTAGGTATTGCAGGCAGGGCGCGTGCGCCAAATTTCATAACACCCGCCTCGTGCTTGATAAAGGGCTTGCCCGATTCGATAGAATCAAGCACTTCGGTGAGGTCGTCGCCCAAAAACATCGAGACGATGGCGGGCGGTGCCTCGTTTGCGCCGAGTCGGTGGTCGTTACCTGCAGAGGCAACCGAGAGTCGCAATAAATCCTGATTACAGTCAACCGCCTTGATAACGGCTGTTAAAAACAGTAAAAACTGTGCATTATCCTCAGGGGTCTGACCGGGGTCAAGCAGATTCATGCCCGTATCGGTTGAAAGCGCCCAGTTGTTGTGCTTACCGCTACCGTTAACACCCTTAAAAGGCTTTTCGTGCAGAATACAGATAAGGCCGTGCTTTTCGGCAACCTTTTTCATAACTTCCATAGTGAGCTGGTTGTGGTCGGCCGCAATGTTTGAGGTGGTAAAAATTGGTGCCATTTCGTGCTGGGCAGGGGCGGCTTCATTGTGCTTTGTTTTGGCATAAATACCAAGCTTCCACAATTCAGCGTCTAATTCCTTCATAAATGCCGATACTCTCGGTCTTATTACACCATAATAGTGGTCGTCCATCTCCTGACCCTTTGGTGGGCGCGCGCCCATAAGGGTGCGACCGCAGAAGATAAGGTCGGGACGGCGGTTGTACATTTCTTTATCTATAAGGAAGTATTCCTGTTCAGGACCGACCGTTGTGAAAATATTTTTAACATCATCGTTGCCAAACAGCTTAACTATACGCTTTGCCTGTGTGCGAATGGCATCCATACTTCGAAGTAACGGTGTTTTTTTATCAAGCGCCTCGCCGCCGTATGAGCAGAAGGCGGTGGGTACACAAAGAGTACCGTCCTTTACAAAGGCATAAGATGTAGAATCCCAAACGGTATATCCTCGTGCCTCGAAGGTGGCACGTAGACCGCCCGACGGGAAGGATGACGCATCGCTTTCGCCCTTGACAAGCTCTTTACCCGAAAACTCCATAATAACCTTGCCGTCGGCAGTGGGGGTAATAAAACTGTCGTGCTTTTCAGCGGTAACACCCGTTAAGGGCTGGAACCAGTGGGTAAAATGTGTGGCGCCCTTTTCAACCGCCCAATCCTTCATAGCATTGGCGATTATGTTTGCCATATTTATATCAAGTCTTTTGTTCTGTTTGATGGTCTTTTTTAGTGCTTTATAGGTTTCTTCAGGCAGGCGTGCCTTCATAACCTCGTCATTAAAAACCTCACATCCGAAAATATCGGTCACACAACTCATAAAATGCCTCCAAGTAACAAATAAACCGAAGTTTTTGTAAGAAAAAACGCCGCAAAAAAACATTATTGCCGCGTTTACTCTCATATTATAACTTTTTCGGTATAAAAAGTCAACTTTTGGCATAAAAATCAGGAAATATAATCGTAAAGATTATACGCAGCATCACGATTATACAGTGTGCCGTCGGCCTCGGGTAGATGGAAATTGTAGGTGAGGTGTGAATAATCTGCGGTATCAGACATATCTGATATATCTTTAAGTCTGTTGTATGTCGCTGAAAACTCCTCGGTTGTGGCGTTAAAATAAAAATAGTTGGGTGTGGAGCCAGGCCTGTCGGACAGCGTCAGGTCTAATTCATACCACTTATCTGATAGCTTTATCATATTCCACATATGATGTATGCCGCCTGTTACACCTCGCACAAGCAGGCACTCAATACCCGAGCGCTTGCACAAAAGCTGCATAGCCTTGGCGTAGCCCTCACAAACGGCAGAGCCCGAGCATATCGCGCCAAAGGCGGTGTATTTG
Source organism: Acutalibacteraceae bacterium (assembly GCA_045540055.1). GTDB lineage: Bacteria > Bacillota > Clostridia > Oscillospirales > Acutalibacteraceae > SIG565. Next base: position 11,470 of record JAZQGO010000037.1, on the reverse strand, counting down.
GTGTCGCTTTCAAGGTCTGAATAATCAGTTCGGTCGCACAAAAGCTCATAAAAGCAGATTTCTTTTTCAAAGTCTGTTAATTTCACGGTATCTGCTAAAATTGTGTCGAGTTCTGTTTCGAGTGCCTGTCTTTTTTGGTTGCGCTCGGTAATATCCATACAAAAACCGAGTTTTAGTGAGCAGACGCCGCTGTCCGAAACCTTGATTTCATAGCTGCCCGACTGCCAAAAAATTTCGGGATTGTCGCTCAGTACGCCGTTATAGGCTATGCTTATGTTGTTTTTATAGTCACCGTCATCCTTTGAAACCTCAAAAAATGTGTCGGTCATATCCTCAAAAGCCGACAGAATAAGGTGATAATAGAGCCTTTGGCGTGAGTTCATTTTGTCGTACCAATGGCCGCCGATATCTGTATTATTTGCTAAAGTCTGCTCGTTATAAGGCAGGGCTGTGGGCGAAGTTTGTGAGTTGTCGAAAAAATAAATTTCATCCGAGTCAATTTCTTCTTTGACAGAATTATCCAAAGAAATGTATGAAAGCTTTTGTGACAGCGTGTCACCGAAACCGCTAAGGTCGGTGTTATAAAAAACGGTTACAGCAACCCCAACGATAAGAATTAAAACCAAAAGTTTTTTAATGATTTTCATTGTGACTACCCCTTAATTTACAAAATGCAGATTGCTCGCAAAAGAGCGAATATTGCCAAGAAGTGAATACCCGTCGGGAAAACTGAAGTCGGTCTGACTGTTCTCGATAATATAAACAAGATTTTCACTTTTTAGACCGTCGTCAGCGATTTCTTCAAAGATGGCGGCGATAATATCGCGTCGGAGTTGCTTATCAACACTGTGCCCGAGCTGTTCGGTTATCTGCACCCCTGTATAGCGCATATTGTCAATTTCTATTCCGCCTATGCGGTCGATAAAGCCTTCAAGCATAGCGTAATCGGTCTTTATGTGCCGAAACACCGTATAGCCGTAGTCGGCGACCGCCTCTTTGTCGCAGTCGTGGGGCAAAAGTATTGCCATTGTATTGTCTTGCTCGGTGTCAAAATACAGAAACACACTGCCGCCCTCATCAAAACCGAACAACAGCCCCTTCGGTGTACCGTCGTTCTCGGTGTAGGGTATAAGACTTTCGGTCGAGTCACTTGGCTGACTATTGGTATGAAGAAAAAGATAAGAGACGCCGGTAAAGATGGCCGCACAAACCAAAACGGCCAACACGGTAAGTAAAAGTTGTTTGCGAATAACCTTCAAGTAATATCACCAAAATAAGTATTATCAAAATAAGTAGGGATATTCATTAAAGCATTTACAAAGCAAATAAAATTTGGTATACTAAATAAAGAACTGAAAACAATAAACGGGGGACGGTATTATGGAGAACAAAAAATCTTCAATCATCATAAAACGAGACATATTTCGCGTCCTGGCGGTGGCTATGGTGGTAATCTCACTTGCTTGCGGTGTTTTACTTGCGTTTGCCGATGTGCGAAGCCTGACCGTTAATATGACTATAACGACTCAAACGGTTTTTGAGTGGTGGCGGTTTATTTTGTTCGCATTTATCGGCGTATTCGGCGGCGGTTGCTTCTTTGGTATATCGGCAGTATTTGATGAGCTTGAAAAGATAAGACAGAAGAAATTGAAATAAAAAATTCCCGAGGAATTCCTCGGGAATTTTTTATTTGTTGTATAACGAAAACCACACGCTAAGCGTGTGATTTCAAAGAGGATTTTGCCGATGAGCAATCCCGCCGTAGCGGTAGGCTCGACTTGTCGGGGGAGCTGTCAAAACCAAAGGTTTTGACTGAGGGGTAGTTCGGTAATAATTATATTTCTCTCCCTCCGTCTTTTTGTTTCGCAAAAATCCACCTCCCTCATCAGATGGAGGCGGACTGCCGTATATGCGGCAGTGGGGCACACTTGCAAGTGGCAGATTATTCGATGGACTTTCAGTCCAGCCAGTAACAGCGGCTTATAGCCGCAGAGCAAACTAACGGCTTAGCCGGTAGTTATGATTGTTTATGAAAAAGGACTGATTTTGGTTTCTGATTTTTAGGTGAAAAAATTTGCACCCTTTTTATTGATAGGGTGCTAGATTTCTTTTCTACCGATGAAATAGTCGGCGGTTACTTTATAAAAATCGCAGAGTTTAATTAAATCATCGATTTTTAATTCCGCTCTACCTGTTTCAATATGATTATATCCTTGTTGAGATTTGTTAATTATTTTTGCAATCTGTGCTTGGGTTATATCGTTATCCTCACGTAATTCGCGCATTCTTTCACGATAATCCAAAAAAACACCACCTTTGAGTTTCATAGTATCATACTCATAAATTGAGTATTGACAATTACTCGAAGATTGAGTATAATTTGTTGAGTTAATAGTAAAAAAGAGGAGAAATTTTAAATGTTTTATCGAAAACTAAATATCAAGCAAAATTTCGCAACTAATATTAATGTGAGTGGTATTATTGATTATATTAAGAAAAACCCTATAAAAGTTAAAATTACCAGTTTGATATGTATTGTATTACTGACTTTGATTGTTATTGGTGCGAGTATATACCATAATTCGGATTCTTATAAAATCAAAAAGGCATCGAAATTAATTGCTAGCGGACAATATTTAGAAGGTTTAAATAAAATTTATGATGTATATACGCCACAGGCTATTGTTATAAAAAATTTCGTTGAAGTGGAAAATAAAAAACAAAACTTTGTGGATGTAATTGATAGTGGCAGTATCGAAGACGCTTTTGTGGCATATGATGAATTTGAAATTACTATAAACGAATTTGAAGAGCGAAATGAGGTGTATTTTTTACCCGATGATTTAAGAAAGAACTACGATTGTTATAGGATAGCATTTGATTATATAGGTGAATATACAGAAGCATCAGAAGATTCACCCAATGAAATGGTGCAAGCCTTATATGACGTGCAATGTGTTATGATGAATGAAGTTTATAAAAATAACAGTTCAAAAGGCGGGGAGACATTTACTATTAATGAATTGCAATCTAGGGTAAATACAACAAAATCTGCTTTGGGAATACTTGGTGAATATGATTTTTCCATAGTGAAGATTAATGATTCAAAAGTTGAATTGTATTGTCATACTGATGATTCGTGTTCTAATGAAGAAGGAAATTCGGTTATATGGACTAGTAGTTTCTTTTATGATACTATAAACACTATGATTTCCGAATGTGAATATGAAGTTACTTCTAACTTAATCTATATTAACCGGTTATCAAAAAAATTCAAATCGGATGCTGATTTGTATAAAAATCAGCCAACTGATGATTATTCGTCATATGTTGGTGAGAATTTAGAGAATATTAGAGACTATGGGAGCATTAGTAATAACAGAGAAACCATACTAAAAATTTTACGAAAAGATATGTTGTATTATTTAATTGTTGGTACTTCTGCCGACCAAAATAACTAGGAGCGGATAATAAAGTGATATGTTACAATTGTGGTAAAGAGAACCGAGAGAATACAAAGTCTTGTATGTATTGTGGCATTTGTATTGATGATATAAATAAAACATCACAAAATTTGCGAGAAAATAGTGACCGATTTAATATACCTATGATGAAAATTGAGATTTTAAAACGAAATATAGTTATTGCAGCAATAGTTGTATCAATTATATTAGCGTCTGTTATAACTAGCATAATAATTAATAATTCTTCAAAATACAAATTTGACTGCAAACAAATATATAACGAATATACTGAGATTAATGAAGAAGCTTTAGACATAGAAGAAAAATATGCAACAGATGGATTTATACGGCCAGAATATATCTCTACCGTTTTGGATGAATTAGAAGTTCTTGCAAAAGAGTATAAATCCAAAGGTTTGATTTCAAGCTATGATAAACAAGCTACGAGTATTTATTTTAAACTGAATAGTGGTATAGGATATTTGTACACCCCTACCATTGAGGAATTATTAGCTGGTGATGATGTTGGAAAAATCCTCACTATAGAGCCTTATGCTACAAGTTCTGAATTTGTGAGCAACTATTTGATTGGTGGTAAAAGCCCTGACAAAGCTGCCGAGAAAATCGTTGCAGAGTTGCCTAATAACTACTCTTTTTCTAAAGATGATAATTGGGATTCTTTTTCTTTGGAACAAGTAGAACAGATGGGTAATCATAAAATCATTATTTGGTATGGACACGGAGGCTATGTAAAAGATTACGGTTCTGTGCTAGGTACTTCTATTCCGATAAAAGATCAATCATCGTTATTACTGTATCAATTAGAGCTGTCTAACGGCGAAATGATTTTAGGAAAAGATTGTTTCTGTGTAAGTCCATCTTATTTCGAGAAACATATTGAAGATAACTCTTTGGAGGGTAGCCTTGTATTTCTTGGTGCGTGTCAAAGTGCTATAGATAATCGTTTAGCAGAGGTATTCATAAATAAAGGTGCCAGCTTGGTTGTTGGAAACAGCCAGACTATCCGCATTCGATATATGCTTTATATGATGGATGATTTTATGTCTGCTCTCACTAATCAATATGACGATGGTACTTATTGGACGGCGGAAGATGCTCTTGCTTATGCAAAAAGTCAAAATGGTGATTCGGATAGTGAATTTTGGGCTTACGGCGCAGAGGTTAAATTGATATATCCAGAAAACAAATCGGAGTATCGCTTATATGATATCAATATAGGGAAACCCGATGTTGAAAATCCTAACCCAAACGCCTCTCCACAATCGACAAGTCCACAGCAGCTGGGAGTAAAGCTTAGTGAAGAATGTGATATGATTCTATGTACGGGATATGATGGTAACGATTGCTATGAACTGGTTGCAAATCAAATCGATGGATATCCTGATTCCACATTTGAATTCGGCGTAATTAAAAATAATAAATGGCTTGTTGAAATGAGTTCAACCTGTCCTTTCATTGATGAAAGCGGTTGGTGGAAAGGGTTGGATAAGGATTACCAATCCAATACCGTTTCTAGTGAAGACTTTCAGTATATTGGCGGAGCACTTTTTATATATAAGGAAAGTTCTATTTATAATCCTGAATCAGGTGTGTGTTTCGAAAACCTTTGTAACCGTAAGTATATCGAAATTGAAAATTATGAAGAATTTTTAGGATTTGAAGTTTTTAAACATAATGCAGGGCAAAACATATTATTCAAATATTATAATCCAAAGACTGGGCAGTCTAGAGAAGTTGGAGGCTACTTCAACGATGTACAACGCCCTGATGTGCTTAAAGATATTAGTTGTGGTTTGTTCTACGCGAGCGGAAAAACTTGGAATTGGCATAATTTTCAGTATACTAGATATAATGGCTTTTTTGACCTGAACGGACAAATGATTTTGGATTTATCAGAATATACCATTACTGATTATCATGAATACAAATATCAAAACAATACATATATGATAACATGTAGCAATAATAGCGGTGTTAAATTTAACATAACGTTTGATACATCCGGGAAAATAATATCACAGGAAAAAGCAGATAATTAATTACTACAATAAATATGTTTGTGTAAATTACTTGCTTTTTAGAGATATTATTGTTATTAGATAATATAACACAACGATAAAAAAGATGTTTTTAAACCCAACCTATATATTCTTTTTATTTTTATTTTGTAAGGGACTCGAACCTGTGAGCCAAACAAAACATTTTGACGGTATTGAAATATAGAATTAAATATGGTACAATAATAGTGTTAAATTTTTAATGAGGTGATTTAGTGAAAGAAACACTTAAATACCGTCTTTTAGGGTTGACAACCGCCATCGTTGTCTTAATTACAAGCATTATTTTTATATGTGTTGTTGCCGGCGCAGCTATTTTGTCGGGCGGTCTTATATTTATTTGTGCTATAGTTTTCGTTTTTTTAATTGCCACCGTTTTGGCGCTCGCTTGGGATAGTCGCTATAAAGTGAGGTCGATTTTTGCCGTTATTCTGGCAGTAATCATCGTTATAGTGCAAGGCTTTGGCATATATTATGTTGCGATAGGTCGTTCAACACTCCAGCAAATCACCGAGCCCAAAAAGGAATATGCCGAAATCGGCGTATTTGTGCGCAAGGACGATAAGGCACAGGCGCTCAGAGATGTTGCCGATTATCCCTTTGGTATACTCGATGTTCAGGATAGGGTAGCCACCGATATGGCGCTTGAAAGAATATCAGACAGGCTATTAACCGAAGTAGAGCCTGAGCAGTATTCAGGTATAGAGGACCTTATGGATGCACTGCTTAAGGATAAAAAGGTCGATTGCATACTTCTTAATAAGAGCTTTCTTGAACTGCTTGAGGAAACCAAAAATCACACTGAGGATGCAAACAAAATACGTGAAATCTATTCGGTTTGCATCGAAACTGAGGGTATAACCGAGGATACACTTGCTATTAGCGAAAAGGTGTTTACGGTCTATATAAGCGGTATTGACTGTCGCGGCAGCCTATCACGCAGAAGTCGAAGCGATGTTAATATAATTGCTACTGTCAACACCGAAACGGGTCAGGTGTTGCTTGTATCTACACCCAGAGATTACTATGTTCCGCTTTCAATTTCAAAGGGTATACCCGATAAGCTCACCCATGCGGGAATTTACGGTATCGACGTCAGTCGAGATACACTTGAGATGCTTTACGATACCGAAATTGACTATTATTTCAGGGTTAATTTTGACGGTTTTGAAGAGATAATCAATGCCTTGGGTGGCGTAAAGGTCAACTCTGAAGTTGCCTTTTATGACGGCAATCATAGGTTTGTAAAGGGCGACAATTACCTTAACGGTGAAGAGGCGTTGGCATTTGCACGCAATAGATATTCAGTAAAGGGCGGTGACCGTCAGCGTGGTAAAAATCAGATGGCGGTAATTAAAGGCGTTATTGATAAGGCCGCAAGCCCCGCTATAATTTTAAATTATAAGAGTACCCTTGACGGTATGGCAGGTAGCTTTGAAACCGATATGCCGTACGAGAGAATAGCAAAGCTGATACGAAATCAGATAAATGACGGCACATCTTGGAATGTTGTTTCTTATTCTGTAAACGGAAAGGGCGCATCCAGAAAGCCGTATTCACTAAGCCAAAAGGCATATGTTATGATTCCCGACGAAAGCACGGTTGAGCATGCTAAAATGTTAATACAGCAGGTTAAAAACGGTTATGTACCAACACCGTAGATTTTTAAAAGGAGTTATCGTCGATAACTCCTTTTAATTTTACATATTTGCAGTTATTTTGTAATTGACAAAGCACAATATTTTGTGTATAATTATATTGTAAAAATTAAAGGCTTTGCATAACTGACGGGTTTCGCGGATTACCGCGGGGGAATGCAGAGTATCGGTGCCGACCGTCTGGGCAATTCAGTTTACAAATAACTGTTTTGTCTTTTTTTATACTTAAAAGCTTTTAAGGAGTAAGGATATGCTGCACAATAATTGGAAAGGGTTTAAAAATGGAGCTTGGCAGAATGAAATCAATGTACGAGATTTCATTCAGGCCAATTATAAGGAATATGTAGGAAGTGCTGATTTTTTAGAATCGGCAACTGATAGGACAAATGCGCTAATGGTTAAGGTTCAGGCTCTCTTTGCAGAGGAGAGAAAACGCGGCGGTGTATTAGATATTGATACCCATACCGTATCTTCTCTTACAAGCTTTAAGCCCGGTTATATTGACAAAGAAAACGAGCTGATTGTCGGTATGCAAACCGATGCCCCATTAAAGCGCAGTGTTAATCCCTTTGGCGGTATCAGAATGGTGCGTCAGGCATGTAGTGCCTACGGATACACGCTGAGTGATGAGGTTGAAAAGGAGTTTTTATATCGTACAACTCATAATTCAGGTGTTTTCAGAGCCTATACAGATGAAATGCGCGCGGCGCGTAAATGTCACGTAATAACAGGTCTGCCCGATGCTTACGGCAGAGGCAGAATTATAGGCGATTACCGTAGAGTAGCACTCTACGGTGTCGACAGACTTATTGAGGAGAAGAAAAAGGATAAGGCAGAAGTCGGAAAAAAAGATTTCACCGTTGATGGTGTTCGTCTGTCAGAAGAGTTATATCAGCAGATAGCCTTTTTGGGCTATCTTAAGGAAATGGCTCAGATGTACGGCTTTGATATAAGTCAGCCTGCCGCCAATACACGTGAGGCTATACAGTGGACATACTTTGCATATCTTGCCGCAATTAAAGAGCAGAACGGTGCGGCTATGTCACTCGGCCGTGTAAGCACATTTTTTGATATCTATATTGAGCGTGATATTGAGAACGGCATACTCACCGAAACCGATGCGCAGGAGCTACTCGACGATTTTGTTATGAAGCTGAGAATCGCACGACATCTGCGTACCCCCGAATATAATGAGCTTTTCGGCGGCGACCCGATGTGGATTACCGAAGCCGTCGGCGGTATGGGCGAGGACGGCAGAACCTTGGTCACCAAAACAAGCTACCGTATACTTAACACACTTTACACATTGGGCTCTTCACCCGAGCCTAACCTTACGGTGCTTTGGTCGTCACGTCTTCCAAACAACTTCAAAAAATTCTGCGCCAAGGTGTCAAGTGATACCGATTCCATTCAGTATGAAAATGATGATGTAATGCGTCCTATATATGGCGACGATTACGCCATTGCCTGCTGTGTTTCGGCTATGAAAGTCGGTAAGCAGATGCAGTTTTTCGGCGCACGTTGTAACCTTGCGAAATTACTGCTTATTGCCATTAACGGCGGTTATGATACTACAAGCGATATGCATATCGGCCCGCAAATGTCGGTTATGACGGGCGATAAGCTTGACTTCGATGAGGTTATGAAACGCTTCGATACATATATTGCGTGGCTGAGTAATCTGTATGTCAATACTATGAATGTCATTCATTATATGCACGATAAATATGCCTATGAGAAAACCCAGATGGCACTTCACGATACATCGGTTGAGCGTTTTATGGCATTCGGTATTGCGGGGCTCAGCGTAGTTGCCGACTCGCTCAGTGCCATTAAATATGCAGCGGTTTATCCTGTGAAGGATGAAAACGGATTTATAATCGGGTTTAATACCGAGGGCGACTTTCCTAAGTACGGCAATGATGACGACAGGGTAGATTTATTAGCACGGGATATGACACATAAGGTCATTACCGAGCTTCGTAAAACCCCCACATATCGTGACGCTATACATACCTTGTCGGTACTTACAATTACCTCAAATGTTATGTACGGCAAAAATACGGGTGCCACACCCGACGGCAGAGAAAACGGCGCACCCTTTGCACCGGGTGCCAACCCGATGCATAACAGGGAAGAGAACGGCGCATTGGCGTCGCTCAACTCTGTGGCTAAGATAAGCTACGACGATTGCCGTGATGGCATTTCCAACACATTCTCGATTACTCCTGAAGCACTTGGCAGAACCGAGCAGGATAGAATAGATAATCTTGTAGCCATTCTTGACGGATATTTTGCGAAAAAGGCGCACCACATAAATGTAAATGTCTTAAACCGAGAAACTCTTATGAAGGCGTACGAGAATCCCGAGGAATATCCAAATCTCACCATTCGTGTTTCGGGCTATGCGGTCAACTTCAACAAGCTCTCGCGTGAGCAGCAGCGTGAGGTTATTAGTCGTACCTTTCACGAAACGGTGTAGCCATGGCAGTTACGGGATATGTTCATTCGTTTCAGTCGTTGGGCACCGTTGACGGACCGGGTGTACGATTTGTAGCATTTCTGCAGGGTTGTCCGCTTCGTTGCAAATGCTGTCACAATCCTGACACGTGGGACTTATCAGGTGGCGAGGTTTACACGCCTGAGCAGGTCGTGAATAAGGCCTTGCGTTGCCGAGAATATTTCGGCAGCGATGGCGGCATTACGCTTTCGGGCGGTGAGCCGCTAATGCAAGCCGAGTTTGCTTGTGAGATTTTTGAATTAGCGCACAAAAATGGCATAAACACCTGTCTTGACACCTCGGGTTGTATTATAAATGACAGCGTTAAAAAACTGCTTTCACATACCGACCGAGTGTTGCTGGATATTAAATACACCTGCGATAAGCTCTACCAAGACAACGTAGGTTGCAGTATTGATAAGCCACTTGAATTTTTGTCCCTTTTAGATGAGATGAAAATTCCCGTGACACTGCGGCAGGTCATAATTCCGTTGTTTAACGATAATGAGGATAATATTTTAAGTCTTAAAGGCTTAGCTCAAAGGTATAAATGTGTCGATAAAATTGAGCTTTTGCCATTTAAAAAGCTTTGTCAGGTTAAATATGACGATATGGGGTTGCATTTCCCGTTTGCCCACATACCCGAGCCCACAAAAGAATGTATGGATAAATTAAACAGTCTAATAGAAAAACCGCTATGCAATGCATAGCGGTTTTATTTTTTATTTTAAATCATAAAGATAAACAGTACGTGAATTTCGATGTTTGTGAACGCTTAACACAAGACCAACACCAAGGAAAAGACAGGAAAGGGAGGTTCCTCCTGCCGAGAAGAAAGGCAGGGTTACGCCTATAACGGGAAGAAGCGACAAGCACATACCCAGATTTATTGCTATCTGTGCCATTGTCCAACCGAAAAAGCCTACACAAATAAGTTTTCCACAGGGGTTGTTGGTCATTTTTGCAACCTTTAAACAACGCAGACAAATAAAGGTTAAAAGAAGTACGGAGGCAAAAGCGCCTACAAATCCAAGCTCTTCCCCTATTGTTACAAAAATAAAGTCGTTATAACCCTCAGGTACGCCGGCAGGTCCTAATTGAGTAAGGTTGCCTTTAAGGTAACCCTGTCCCCACAGTCCACCGCCTGCAAGGGCAATTCTTCCCCTGTACTGCTGCCAACCGTCACCTAAAATATCGGCCTCAAGGTTAAACAGGGTTTGAATACGCGCCTGCTGGTCGGCATTCATTACAAAGAAATAAATAAGGGGAGAAGCCACAAGTACCGCACCAAACAAAATAAGGAAATACTTATAATGCACCCCTGCAGCCCACATCATACAAAGAACCATAACCGCAAAAACAAGGGCAGTTCCGTCATCCCCCTGTAAATGTATAAGCACAACAGGTATAATACCGTGAGCACAAACAGGAATAAGATATTTAAGTTTATTTATTTTATCCTTTACCTTTGAGATATGAAAGGAAAAGGTAATTATAAAGCATACCTTTAAAAGTTCGGATGGTTGGAATGTAGTAATACCTAAATCAAGCCAGGCTTTATCATCAGTTCCCGCAGGGCCAAAGCCTATAACAAAGGTTAAAAGAACGGGAATAAGACCAATGGCCGCCGCAACATACCACCTTTTTACAATAGCTTCAAAATCTATAAGAGATATAACTATAGCAGCACCTATACCCATCACCATGGCCGCTGCCTGCATAAAAAACTGTTTCAGGCTTCCGGTATAATGAGTAGCGGAAAGCACCGCC
>JAZQGO010000036.1:0-17525 GCA_045540055.1 Acutalibacteraceae bacterium | reverse complement strand
AGTGGTCTTATCTGTCCAAAAAACAGACTAATAACGATCCTACATCGGGTTCAGATTCTGTGATTAGCGTTAAATATGACGGCACAACCGCTACAATGTATTCAGCTAATGATACCACAAATCAGACCTATACCGTTCAGGGTGTTCCGGTTGCTAACGGTTCTGTCGGTGTTATCTGTGGCGGTCTTGGCGACGGCAATGTTGCCGGCGGCGGTGCTTGGGTTAATGTTAGATATTTAAAGGTAACACTTAATAATGCTGCTGATGAGCTGCCTAAGGCTTCGCCGCTTGGCTCTTATAAGGTTACCGACGCCGCTCCGGCAATACCGATGAATGTAATGACTCAGGTAGATACATCTGATTTACTTGTATTCGTTGACGGTAACTACTATATCGGTATGCTCTTAGAGTTTACTGAGATTGAAGATTATAACGGAATTTCAATATCGGGCGGCGTTATAACGGCATATGAAAAGGGTGTTTATCCCGTAAAGGTTACACATACCGCTTCGGGTGCTACCAATACAATTTATGTTGTAGTTAAAAACAGAACCGATTCCGAATATCTTATCTATGAAGAGACCTTTGGCGATTACACCGAAATTACCACATTCCCTGATAACTGGAAATCACAGTGGCGTCAGGACGAAGCTTTCGGTAAGTACACAAGATATACTTGGGGTGATTTTACTGCTCCGCGTGCTTATAAAGGTGTTGTAAAAAGTCAAGATACTTCTTCACCCGGTATCGTTCCGTTCTCAAACAATTCTTCTTGGAATTCTGCAGGTTACTTTACATTGTCTGACGATGTTGTATCCAGCTTCTCTGACTATACCGTAATGGCTACATTGGTAGGCTACAGCCACTTTAACGATGAAACATCAGGCTACGGTATTTACGGTCGTGCAAATACAACTACTGACGGTAAACTCAGCAATACCTCGACACTTACCGGTGTTATGTCGGCTTCGAATAACGGCAATATGCTGGCACGCATTATTGAATCAACCCCGGGTACTAGTGCTACTACCGCAGTAATTTCTCGCGACACATTGGGTAGTTCTTGGAATTATACTAACCGTAACAGTCCTACCGCAAGTGTTAAGCTTGTTGGTAAGTTTGAAGGTACTGCTATCACAACATATATTGATGGTGATGACCAGATCTTTACCGGTGAAACAACTAATACCCAGAAGGGTACAGTTGGTGTATATGCCGGTATGATAGGTGATGGTGACATCGCTTCTATGGTAAATGTACGTGCATTCAAGGTATCGCTCAATGATACCGAAGAGACAGCACCTGCCAGCAATGATTTAGCATACGATATGAACAATCTTAATGTAGCTGTTAACACCGTATTTGATTTGGCAAATGTAGGTGTTAAATTCGGCGATAATACTGTAGCAGGCCGTAATGTAAACTTTGATAATGTAAGAGATGTAAACGGCGAGGTTTCAAACGGCAAGTTTGTTGCATTCTCTGAAGGTGCGGTTACGGTTAATGCAAACTATAACGGTGCGAACATCACATTTACCGTTAATGTTGTTAACGACGGCAGTGATAATGTTTACGCATTGCCATTTGCTGATAGCACCATTACTGTAGAGCCAATTATAAGCGATGCTACCGATTCGGCTTACTATGTAACCGTAACGCCTGCAGCAGACAAGGCTTTAGCGGTTCTTGGCCTCACCATTAACGAAAATGGAACGGTACTGAATTCCTACGAATGTGCCGATGCTACAGGTAATAAGTTTAAATTTGAAACATTGGCTATAGAAACCGTTAAGATTACAGCAGAATATGTCGATGCAAATACGGTTAGCGCCGCACCTATTGGTGCCACAATAAGACTTGAGGATACCGAAAATAGTATCAAGTCAGGCATCAAGTTCGGCAACCGTGTAAACGTTGTTACAACCGACGGCACAACCATTTCACTTAAAAACACAACCAACATTAAGCTTGGCGACACCTTAAAAGAGAATGTAACTATTAAGGAGGTCGGCACACTCATTATCCCGAGTGCGCTTATTGACGGCGAGCTGCTCTATACAACTAAAAATGTAAGAAAGGGCAAGGCAAGCTTAGTTTCTTCAACAACTGCGCAGCATTCGGATATTACGGCAGTTCTTATTAACATACCTGAATCACAGTATGATACCGCAATTTCGGCTCGTGCATATATCGCTTACACAGAAGAGAGTGACGATACCGTTCACTACTACTACGGCGATAAAATTGAGCGCACCTATAACGGTGTTTACAATGCGGCACAGCCCGCACGTCACTATTACAATGAGGATACCGGAAAATACGGCGACCTTGTTGTAGATGACGGTACAATTCAGGATAACACAGCAACCGCCATTAAGGTTGAACAGCTACTTTATGGCGGTACCGATCATTATCTTGATGGTATTTCACAGACCGACGACCTTTCTTATAAGGTTGGCGAAACTGTAACCTATGCGTTTAGAATTAAGGGTAACTACAAGCTTAAATACATGCTTTATAAGGACAATGCCGCAGCTAACCTTTACGGCGACGAAACCGTAGCGGTTGACACTGTAAACTATCCGCATACCAACGAATATGTTAAGAGCGGCACCTATCAGGGCGATGTATTCAAGTTCTCAACCCAGATGAACTATGCAGGCGTTATGCTGTTAAAGCTTCAGGTACTTGATGAAAACAATAAGCATGTTGCTACTTTCCTTCACAGCGTTTCGGTTGATTTCGATAATATCAAGGCTGCGGTTACTGCACCTACAAGCTATGTTGATGAATCGGGCGCAACTGTAAATGCTACGGTAGCTGAGTTCTATACGTCCAGCAAGGCAGAATGGACACCCATTCTTGCTAAGATTCAGGCGGAGGTTGACAGCGATGCATTCCAGACCTATTGGTCGGCAAAAGAGGCAGATGCTTCTTATGAAGGCACATACATCCGTATGACACGCAAGTCCGACACTAGCGGATATATGGTTTATGATGTTCAGTTAGCAACCGAAGAGCCAAGTGCAGTGCTTGACGGCGCAACAAAGGTTGGCGATATTTTAGCAGATACCACAAACAATAAGTTCGCTTATACAGATTATACCGTTCGTCCGTCATCCTTTAACCTGACACTTAAATCGGGCGCCTCAGATGCTTCTCTTGGCGTTTACGGCGATTTCCAGAGCTATGGTGAAGCTAGAAGTGCAGGTAAGGGCGGTAGCGCAAAATATCTGTATGTAAATATGAATTCCCACGGTATTTTGAATAATCAGGCTTCGGCATATTATAACGCTGTTCACAAGGTAAGCAGTAAGCAAGGCGGTACCGCCGGTTATGGCTTTGAGTATAACCTCAATAACGGTACAGGCACCGAGGTATCACCTACTCAGCTTTACTTCTACGGTATGATTAAGCGTGACCACATCGCAATGCAGTTTGCAAAGATGTTGCCTGAATATACCGAGACTGTAGGCAACAGGACCACTGGCGCCTCAATGGGCGGTTGGCGTTCCGTAGTTAACGCGGCGTTCGACACATCGGTTAAGAATGTAAATGCGACATATAGCTGGATGGCCTCTGTCGGCGGTGCCGAAACCGATAAAATAGCAGGTGGATTTATGCCGGCTAACTCTAATGCAATGCAGTACTTCTCAACCGTACACGCGGCCTCAGTTCTGGGTAGTAATGTATCACTTAACTTTACGGGTAGCGGTCTTGGCGACTACACCTCACCACCTGCAGGACTTATTGCGGCATACAATGCGGCAACCTGTAAGAAGAATATTGAATTCTATCAGTACAGAGAGCACGGTACTATCAGAACAAACAATCATTACATAATGACCCGCTCAGCAGAGGCTGTCACTGAATAGGAGGGTGAACTTATAATGCGTAAATACGAAAAACCCACCATCATTTTTGAGCGGTTATCTATTGAAGACATTATAAACGTAGATTATACAGTAGACTCTGACGGTGAGGAAATTTCCTGGAGTCAGGTTTGGACTTCCGCAATACAGGGCAACTAATCAAAAATCCCAAGCACTTGTAGAAATGTTCTTAGCGAACATTTCTACAACTCTATTCGCCCAACGGCGAGTTATATTGCTTCGCAGTGATATTAGCTGACGCTAGTGATATTGTCCTTGGGACAGTTTATGGCGAATAGAATATCACTAAACCCGTAAGGGTTTAATATCACTTTCTTTTTTAAATATCTCGCCATAGGTGAGGAATTTTAAAAAGAAAATATCACGCTGACTTTAGTCAGCATATCACTTAACAGACAAGAAAGAGAAGACTCGTTGCAATATACGAATCTTCTCTTTTCTGTTGTTAGTGGGTTTGGGGTACTGCCCGACTGCATTTGTACATACAAATGCGATGCTGGTTCTAACACGCTTTGTTTTTATGTGTTAGAATAAAAACTTCGCTAACGACACTACACATTCGGTGCTTGGGATTTTTTTATTAAGATTTAGAGGTCAGGCGGTGCGTCAAGAAACTATTGTAATGCGCACAAAAAAAGCTTATAATAGTTATGGTTGGTCGAAACTGATAAGTTTTGACATTCGTTTATCATCATAAAAAACAGTAAAGGATAAAGAAGTGAAAAAATATATTATACGCACTCTTACCGTAATATTTGCGGCGGTTTTTATATTTTCGGCGGTAATGCTTACAAACTATTATGTGACGGGCAATAAAGAAGAGCAGGTCTTTGAAGAACTAAGCGAGCAAATAAAAACACCGGTAAGCGATACTGAACAAGCACAGTCGAATAGTGGCCGACAACCTAAAAAACCGCTTGAGGATATAGACATAGCAAAGCTTTCAGCAATAAATAGTGATAGTATCGGTTGGATGAATCTGCCGGGTACGGTTATAAATTATCCCGTTATGCATACGCCGGAGGATTGTGAAAAATATCTGCACAGAGATTTTTACAAGAAGGACAGCCGTTCGGGTGTGCCGTTTTTAGATGGTGCTCAGACGCTCGACAGCGATAATATGTTCATATACGGCCATAATATGAAAAACGGTACTATGTTCTGGGCGTTGCGCAAATATAGGAACGCTTCGTTTTTAAGTAAAAACAATAAAATTTGTTTAAAGACACAAGATGGTACCGCTGTTTACAGTATCTGTGCCGTAATTGATACCACCGATAAAAGCGAATGGTATAACTATCGTGGCGAAATTACCGAGGCGGATTTTAATAAAATGACGCAATATATCGATAAAAACGCCCGTCAGAAAACCGACGCAAAGGTAGTATTTGGCGATAAGCTGTTGACACTCTCCACCTGCGGCAGTAAAGACGAGGACAGACTTTTAATAATAGCGGTCAAAACCGAACAAATATAAAAATGACAGGGCGTTAACACCCTGTCATTTTGTTGTTTTAAATTATTTTTCTAAGCTCGTCGGTTAACTTCTCTGCGATAATTTTATGCCCGTCACGAAGCGGATGTAGAGGCTCGACCGGTACCCAGAGCGAAGCATCGATAAAATGAATATCATCGCCGTTTTCTTTATTATATTGGTCTATCAGCGTCTTTAACTCGTCGGGATAAACCTTACAAAAGGCCGACAGACAAATAATAACAGAATCGGGGTGGGCGGCTCTTACTACATCAAGCAGACCTCGATACTCCTCGATATAGCGCTGAGACGCAGCGCCACGGTCATTGGCGCCGTGATTTATAAGTATATAGTCGGGGTGAGTGTATGTGACTGGGGCGCCTTCAAAACAGTAGGGGTAGCTCTCGGCCGCCTTGGGCACCTCGCCGCAACCCGATTTTGTAACACCTACCGCACCGTAGCCCATATGTAAATCAATGAGATTGAGCTTCTGTGCCGTCAAGTACGCATAGGTGGCTGTAACATCGTCCTGAAAAGGACGGTTGTCCTGTTCTAAATTTTCGGGCTCTATCTGTGCGTCAATAAGTACGCCCTCGGTTATACTGTCGCCTACAAATTCAATGGTTTTTCTTTTGTCATCGGGCAAAATGCCGTTTCTCTCGGCCTCATAGCCCTTAAAGGATATTTTACCTACAAGCGGGTGAAAAAAGCGCGGCTGAATTTCCTTGCCGCCCTTGTATATAACCTTTAAAATGTGGTCGCCGCCTGATGCATCAATGCGGAGATATTTGTAAAGAGGTACCTCATATTTCGACTCATTATCCAACTGAAGCCAGAGGTGCGGCATAGGTTCTTCGTTATTAGTCATATCAAAATATAACAGTATATATTCACCGCTGAAGGCGATTTCAAAGGTCGAGCCTGCGGCGGTTGCCGTCATGGTGTTTTCATATTCGGCATATCTGCCGATATAGCGAATTGAACTGTCGTTATACCTATAAAACATAAAGGTACTCCTTAACCTTAATTTTCGGATGTTTTTTTAATTATGTAGTCGTAATTTTCTGCTTTGTGCGGAATAATACAATTACTGCAGTCTTTAACGCCATTTATCATTTTAAAGTTACCGCCGCATTCAAGCTGATATAACGGGCAGTAGCAAAAAAGGCAGTTGAATTTATCGACGCCCTTATGGCAGGGATAAAATTCACAGCTTTTGTTTTGAAAAAACCTGTAACTCACAAAATCACCCGATAAAGTATAGCATAACGCTACGCTAATTTCAAGACGGTTTAATTTAGATAAAAGGTCGACATTCATATATGATTATCTTATAGTCGGTGCGGGGCTTTAGGGCGTCGTTTTTGCACGTAAAATGACCGACAAGGGCTACAAGTATCTTGCCGATGCCGAGAAACTGCCTAATGTTATTTTCGGTGGTAGACTTAGTGAGTATAAGTATTAAGATAAGGATAAGGTTATTGCGTCGGCATTAAACAAAATAAAAGAGACATAATAAGACCTTTATATTATACTTGCTTCATTTGCTCAAATTTTTGCTTAATAATGGGTGTGAGCTTTCTTATGCCGCTTGCTGAGAGTGATACAACTAAAGCGGTCACCACAGAGCAGGCTAAATAAATACCCATTTTTGTGGTACGGCTTAATGAGTCGGGTAATATATATGAGAGACTGCGTGCGTAATATATATGACTGACGTATAACGGAAAACTGATTTTACCCAACCAGAAAACAAATTTGTTTTGATAAATATTTGTTTCAATGCCCTGTCCGGAAAACGCCAAAACAACGGCAATCAAGGTGATGAATAGGATAAAAAAGTCACTTCGGTGGTCGTTTATATTCATATACATGTATGCAAATAAAACAAACCAACAAAACCATTTAATAAACGTTAAAGCAGTTCTAATAAATTTGTTAAAATTAAATGATTTAAGATAAGCGACAATCTGATAACAGCAGGCACCCAAACATAATTCGGCGAGACCTCGAAGGTTGCCCTTAAAGGTAAGACCTGTCCATGCACTTGGTGTTAACAGACTGCCGTAGGTTTGATAAAGCCAACCCAAAAGCAGCAATGCAGCTGTGGGCATAATAACCTTTTGCATCATTTCGGGGAATTTTCTAATTAGAGGATAGAGTATCAGCATACAAAGCAGCATTGACTGAACGTACCATATCGCACTATTAACCGAGATTTCACCAATTCCCGTTCTTTGCAAAAGGGTTATTTCAAAGAAGCTGCTCATAAACATTTTTACAGAATCAACAAGCGAATAACTACGAGCAATGCTTTTAAATATAAAGCCTATTATAAAAGAAACCAATATTTCAGGATAAATGGGATATATCTTTTTCCAGATAAAACCAACCGTTTCATTAGCTAAGTTGTCTATAGGCTTTTCTTTAAGCTTTTTAATGCTTGCCATCATAAGATAACCCGAAACAATAAAGAAAAATTCAACAGCAAGTGAACCGCTTATAAATGGAACATTTGAGCCAATCAAATATTGAGAGTGCAAAAACATAATAACAACGGTTAACAAAAATCTAAAAAGTTCAATCTCACCTACACGTCTTGATTCAACTGATTTCATTATATCACCACCAACCAATTAGTCTTTGAATATATTAGCATATAACTACTAATAAATCAACAAAAAAAGACCTTGAAGAAAAAATCCCAAGGTCTTTTATATTAGTCGCGTTCAATGCCGGGGTGTTTACCGGTCATCTTCATATTGTTGCGAAGGTCCATAAGCTTGCCGAGCTGATTGTCGGGAATTTCCTCAATCTTGCCGAGCATTCTTGCATAGAAGGCAATTTTAGCGTTAAACTCAACCTCTTCCATAATGAACTGTGCTTTTGTAAGGTCGATACCTACCGTTAAAGCACCGTGGTTTTTAAGCAAAAACGCGTCGTGATTTTGGATGTAGGGCATAAGCGAATCGGGAATTTCCATAGTTGACGGTGTGCCGTAAGCGCAGGTCGGAACCGCACCTAAGGATAACACGGCTTCGGGAAGTATATACTCCTTCAGCGGAATGCCTGCAACGGTAAATGCAGTAGCAATCGGCGGATGAGCGTGGACGACGGCATTAACGTCGGGACGCTCTCTATACACACGAAGGTGCATCTTAATTTCAGAGGAAGGATTAAGCTTACCTTCGAGCTTATTACCGTCCTTATCAATCTTAATAATCATATCAGGTGTCATACCGCATTTAGAAACACCTGTAGGGGTGCAATAATATTCGTTTTCACCCACCTTGACCGAAATGTTACCATCATTTGCGGCAACGAAGCCCTTGTCATAAAGCTTCTGGCCAACTTCACAAATTTGTTGTTTAATCTGTTCAACTGTCATAGCTAAACTCCTCCCCGTAAAATATTACCTATAAATTTTAACACACTTTTAGGGGCTTGTCTATAACATATGAGCGAAAAAATGTAATATTTTCAAGAAAAAACAGAGGTATTTTAAAAAAACTAAGGAATTTAATCAAATTTATATGGTTTCAAGATGTTTTTGCTCATATAACGAGTATGCTTTGCTGTAAGCCTCATTATTGCGCTTAACACTGCCTAAATACTCATGCAGGTCAAGACTGTCGTGTGACATCTCAATAACACAGCCTGCTATATTAGAACAGTGGTCTGAAACACGCTCAAGCGCAATAGACGGTGTTGCCATAAGACGCTCATCAAGATGAACTTCATCACCTTTCTTTTTTAGTTTTTAATATATATATATTTATTTATTTATAAAAAGCGTTTGGAATGTTCCAAACGCTTTATAGGTTTAAAAGTCTTACACCGTTTTTATAAAATATTTTATCCTTGTCCTCAGGGCTTATCGGTAAAGCCTTAATAGCGGCAATTTCGCCGTCGGCCTTACTCCACGGGGCGTCAGAGCCAAACAAAATTTTATCACTGCCTAACTTTTCAACAATTCTTAAAAATTGCTCCTTTGAATAGTACTCAAAGCCCATAGATGTGTCAATATAAACGCCTGTGCCGGGCAGATACCTTTCGACATCGTCCCATTGGTCGTGACCGCCGAGATGTGCGGCAATAAGTGTGCCGCCACGCAGCTGTCGGGCTACATTGGCGAACTGCTTGGGTGAGGTGTGAAACGGAGGGGCAAAGGCAGGGTCAAAGCCTGCGTGGTGAAGAATTATTAGTCCTTTTGAAAAGGCGTAGTCATATATCCGCAGCATTTTTGGGTCGTCAAGGGTGAAGCCCTGATATTCGGCGTGAAATTTAAGTCCCTTAAGACCTAATGAGCAGACAAAATCAATATCCCTTTTATAGTCGTCTGTGTCCGGGTGGATGCCACCGAAGGAAATTATACGGTCGCTCTGGACGGCGGCCGCCCACTCATTGAGCGTTTTGGTGTGTTCAGGCTTGGTTATTACAGGCTGAATCACCGATATATCAACACCGAATTTATCCATATTATTTTGCAAACCCTCCACCGTGCCGTCGTGGCAGGGTGTATAAATACCGCCACAAGCCTTTGTGAGCGATTCAATCGCACGGGAAGCCAACGCATCGGGAAAGGCGTGGGTGTGAAAATCTATAACCATTTTTAACTCCTTAAGTTCGATTGCATATTCTTTATTTTTTACTAAAAAAACAACAATATTATTTTAAACCTCAAAAACATAAAAATCAATACGAAATTAAAGATTAAATAAATTTGAAAAATTTCGGTATAGGCATTACAAATAAATTAAAAGACAGTTTAAGAAGGTGTTAAATTTACGGGGCATATGATGGACGAATCCAGCGTTGTGGGTGCCGTTAAGAACAACGGCGATTTGCTCTCGGTTTTAAGCGATATGTCATAGCCCGGTATAGATGAGATTTTTACCAATGTTACAACCGATACTGCCGAGCTTATTTTTGCAGGTGATAAAATCACGGTACCGAGCAAATTTTACGGCAAGACTGTTGATGCCGAATTTGTGATATTTACATCGGTAGCACCCTTGTTTTATGATGTTACCCGTTTTGATTAGGTGCAACCGCTTGAGTGATGGTGAAGATACGACTATATTGTAAATCCGGGCAGATTTTCTAAACTATAAATAGGCGATATAAATGTAATAACGAAATAAAAAAGAAATAACCCTTGACCGAAGCTTCTTTACGCTTCATTTGGTCAAGGGTTATTTCTGTTCACTCTTGATATCCAGCATCTTTTTATTGTACCTCTCATTTCTGCGGATTTTCTGCCTTCGGTCATCTTCGTTCACTTAACTCACCGGTGCTTTTGCACCTCCCGTAAAGCGAGATTCTTTAAAGCTAGAACATATCCTGAAGGCTATATCAAACTCTTGCACTCGGTTTATTTTTCCTGCGGTTTTCTGACCTTAATTGTTTTAATAAATCGTTTGTTTGCACACAGGTTTTTAACCGAGATACAGACAGAGTATTTGCTGTTCCTTCTGTGTCTTTAATATACCATATTTTACGCCTTTTTTCAATATGTAAGGTTGCGCAAAATTTGTGGCTTCAACTTATGCAAAACGCAGAAATCTGCGAAGTACACCTTAAAAATATTGACGTGTGATAATATATTTGATATAATAAATATGTTGGTGAGATCCCGAAGCGAATCTTCGCTTCGGGATTTTTTGTGTAACGAAAATCACGCGATAGTCGCGTGGTTCAAAAGAAACTCTTGCCGATGAGAAGTTTCGTCGCGGCGAAGGCTCCGCTTGTTAGGGTAAATTCCGAATTTTAGGCAGCAGTGCATATTTGCAAATGATATATTATTTCGTGGACTTTCAGTCCAACCAGTAACAGCGGCTTATAGCCGCAGAGCAAACTACCGGCTTAGCCGGTAGTTATGATTATTTGCGGATAAAAGTGTGCGGTTTTCTTGTAATTGGTAATATTTTATGATAAAATTATGCAATACTGTGAAAAATAGGGGGCGGTTATTAGTATGAAAAAGAAAAAGCAATGGATGAAATACCGCCATCGTATCATCCGTAATATAGCTTACGGCGTGCTTTATCATTACTCAAAATTCAAATACGGTATTAAGGTCGACCGATTTAAAGAGCAGGGGGATAGGGCATATCTTATATTGATGAACCACCAGACTGCATTCGACCAGTTTTTTGTGGGAATGGCATTCAAGGGGCCTGTGTATTATGTTGCAAGTGAGGACCTTTTCTCAAACGGTTTTGTATCATCCTTGATACGCTGGGCAGTAGCGCCGATACCCATAAAAAAGCAGACCACCGATGTGTCGGCGGTTATGAATTGCATCAGGGTCGCTAAGGAAGGTGGCACAATTGCCATTGCACCCGAGGGCAACCGGACATACAGCGGCAAAACCGTATATATGAATCCTGCCATAGCGCCGCTCGCGCGCCGTCTGGAGTTACCTATAGCCCTTTACCGTATTGAAGGTGGCTACGGTGTTCACCCGAGGTGGAGTGACGTCGTGCGCAAGGGCAAGATGCACTCTTATGTTTCGCGCGTAATTGAGCCTGAGGAGTATCAAAAGCTCACCAATGAAGAACTTTATGAGCTTATTAAAAAAGGCTTATATGTTGACGAGGGAGTCGCTGACGGCAATTTTGAGTCAAACAAAAGGGCGGAATATCTGGAAAGGGCAATATATGTCTGCCCCTTCTGCGGTCTGTCATTCTTTGAGAGCCACGACAATGAAATCGAATGTACAAAATGTCATAAAAAGGTGGCCTATGGCACCGACAAAACACTCAAGGGTGTCGGATTTGACTTCCCCTTCGAATTTGTGACACAGTGGTATGATTATCATCAGGAGTTTGTAAATTCCTTAGATGTCACAAAGCTCATTGATGAGCCGATTTATCAGGACAAAGCGGCGCTTCGCCAGGTTTTTGTTTACAAGCGCAAGCAGCTGCTTTGCAAAGAGGCAAATATTGCACTGTACGGCAACCGAATTATTATCGATGCTAAGGCCGCCAATCCCATGGTTTTCCCGTTTGATGAGGTCAGCGCAGTTTCGGTTTTGGGTAAAAATAAACTCAATATATATCATAAGGATGAGCTGTATCAGTTAAAGGGTGATAAACGCTTTAATGCGCTGAAATATGTCAATATCTATTTCAGATATAAAAATTTAACCGGAGCTGACAAAAATGACAAATTTTTGGGGATTTAGTGTATGGGGCAATCTGAATCTGATTGTGGTACTGCTTTTAGTAAATATCTTCAAGAAATCAATCCCAACTTCTTTATTAGAAGTCGGGATTGATTTTTAAGAAAAATAATCTTATAATATAGGCGTTAAAGCCGCAAAAGTCGGACAAAAATTGCAAGGGTGGCGGTGAATGCAAAAGGTATTCAGAGAAATAAAAGAAAAAATTATTTTTGAAAGCAGAGACTATCTTGACTTTCCTGCCCATATTCACGAAAATATCGAGCTTGTGCTGACCAAAGAGGGCGGTGGCACGGCATACTGCGGCGGTAAGAGATACACGCTATCAAAAAATTGGTTTTTTATCGCATTTCCAAATCAGGTGCATCATTACAGCGATTGCCTTGATGGTGAATATATTGTTCTTATAATTAAACCCTCGGTTCTGCTTGGCTATAATAATATTTTTGGTGAGTACTCGCCCGTTTCATCGCTTTGGAGCTTTGAAAAAGGCAAAGACGATAACACCGTATATTTAACCGAAACGGCTTTGCAGGAGTACGAGCGAGACGGATACAGCGTTATTATAGAGGCATACCTGACGGCACTTTTCTGCAAGCTGCTTAATTTTTATAAAACCGAAAAGAACAAGGTGCCCAATGATACCGTTTCACGAATTCTTGAGTATTGCACAGCCCATTACAAAGAGGTATTATCATCGAAGATGTGGCTAAGAGCACCCATATGCGCAGAAGCTCGGTTTCGCACATATTCAGTTACCGACTGGGTATGAATTTTTGCGATTACATAAATCCTTTGCGCCTTTCAGATGCGGTGCATCTGCTAAAAAATACAAACAGTTCCATTACCGAGATTTCGTATCTCTCGGGGTTTTCGACAGTGCGCACCTTTAACCGTGCGTTTCTTAAACGGTACGGAATTCCTCCGTCTGATTTCAGAAAAATTTGAATTCCCGGGTAAAAATATAAAAGGTGGTGTCTTTGTATGAATCGAAACGTTTCAATTTCGGGTGGTAGGGTTATTCAAAGACTCGATGAACTTCTGAGTAAAAATGATTATTCTGCCGCAAAAAAGCATCTGCTTTATTGGTTGGGCGAAGCTAAATCTACGTCTGATAGCAATGGCACTCTGCTTATTTTGAATGAACTTATGGGGCTTACCCGTAAACTTGGTGAGGGTGAAGAAGCGCTTGGGTTCACGGCGGATGCGCTGAACCAAATAAAAGTAATGAATATTGAGAATAACATCGGTGCGGCTACAACCTATCTTAACAGTGCGACGGTATATAAGGCATTTGGCAAGGCGGCAGAGGGTATTGAGTTATTTTATAAAGCAAAGGATATTTACGAGCGAAACCTTGCCGATAATGATGACAGACTCGGCGGTCTTTATAATAATATGGCGTTGGCGCTGGTGGATCTCGGCCGATTTGATGAGGCAAATGAACTGTATCAAAAGGCGCTTGCGGTAATGCGAAGGCTTGAGGGCAAAGAACCCGAGCAGGCAATAACCTATCTTAATATGGCTTCGGCACTTGAAACACAGCTTGGTCTTGAACAGGCAGACGAAAGGATTGCCGAATATATAAAAATGGCGATGCAGCTTCTAGATGCAAGTCAAGATCAAAACGACGGTAATTATGCCTTTGTTTGTGAAAAATGTGCTTCGGTGTTTGGCTATTATGGGTATTTCGGTTACGAAAAGGAACTAAATGAGCGAAGCAGGAGGATTTATGAAAGGACTTGAACTGGCGAGAAGGTTTTTTGATGAGTGCGGCAGACCGATGCTCGAAACACAGTTTGCGGGTGTTTTGCCCTACATTGCAGTAGGACTTGTCGGTAGCGGCTCGGAGTGCTACGGGTATGATGATGATATTTCACGCGACCACGATTTTGAACCTGCTTTTTGCATATTTATCCCGGATGAAGATGTTGTCGACCGCAAGGTAGAGTTTGAGCTTGAGCGTGCTTACGCCAAACTACCCAAGGAATTTGTGGGTTTAAAGAGAAGCTGCGTATCTGCGGTGGGGGGCAATCGCCACGGCGTTATAAGGATGGGCGATTTTTTTGCTTCTAAAACGGGTAGCCGAAACGGTGAATTATCGGCGTATGATTGGCTTAATATCCCCGAATATTCTCTTTTAGAGGCGACAAACGGCGAGATTTTTGCCGATAATTATGGGCTTTTTACAAAAATTAGAAACAAATTAAGTTATTTCCCCGAGGATATACGCCTTAAAAAACTTGCTGGTAATCTTTTGCTTATGGGGCAGTCGGGACAGTATAATTATAATAGGTGCATACAGCGAGGCGAGACCGCCGCCGCACAGCTAGCGGTAACAGAGTTTGTTAAAAACGCTATGAATGTTGTCTTTCTGCTGAACAAAAAATATATGCCGTATTATAAATGGAGTTTTCGCGCGCTTCGTGAGCTGCCGATATTGTCGGAGCTGTGGGGCGATTTTGAGTTTTTAATTTCAAGCGGCAACGACGTGGAAACTGCGAATAAAAAAAGCGAAATAATAGAGAATATTTGCCAAAAAATAGCGGCGGAGCTCGTCGCACAGGGTATAACGCAGCTGGCAACAGATGAAATGGAACAACAAGCATATGCCGTCAACGACAAAATAACCGATAATGAAATGCGCAATTTAAATATTCTATATGCAGTATAAAAAAGCGAGGTGAATTTCACCTCGCTTTTGTTGTTCAACGAAAACCGTGAGACAAGCCTGTTGTTTAAAAAAGGTTAACCGATGAAAAGATGAGATAAGTGCAAACAGTTTAGCTCACACCAACTGAAATTGCAAGCACTACATCATTCCTATAATATTGTTTCAATATCAAATAAATGAAATGTATTTTCCAATTTTAGAACTTGCTAATAATCCATATCAACAACCAACTTGCAAAAAATGCTATCAAACAATAAATACATACATTAATGGGTAATTTGAAATTTAAAGGAAGATATCTGAATAAAATAATCAACACTAAATTGTGCATAAGGTATATGCCAAATGATGATTTTGAAATACCCGTAACTATATTGTACAACCAGCCTCCGTTAAGCTTAATTCTCGAAGATATTTCAAATATGGCAACACTTGTTGGTAACAAAGTGAAGAAATCGTACCAAATAAGATAGGGGTGACCCAACAAGTAACTTTTCCATTGAAAAGCCGTTCCGGCAGAAAAACAAATGACAGATATCAAAACAAGATATTTGTCATTTGTTTTTGAAAATACTTGCTTCTTTGATAAATATCCGCAAACCAAATAGACACCATAAGCACCACCGGAGTAAAACAAATTCATCTTTGAATAGACGCCGGGAGAACCTAATTTTTCAATATCCCAAACACTTTCATAAGCATTAAAAACATTGGTGAGGGTCGGCAAAACCATACTAACCAATATCGTAATGCTAATAGGCAATATCAGATATTTAAGATCAATGTTATTCAAAATATGCGCCACAAAGGTAAAAATATGTAAACACCCAAAATCATATAAATATACCATTCGTGCGATAACTCAAGGCTGTCAATTAAAAGCATTTGTCTTATTAACTTTACTAAATCAAATTCTTATTTATCTAAAATAACAAAGTAAAGATTATAAAGGACAATCCAAATCTCAACTGTAACAAACAAATTGAAAAGATTTTTCTTCCAGAAATCGTAACAGGTATAAATTTTTTCTCCGTTACCTAAAACTTTTGGTCTGTTGAGAGCGAACGTTCTGCTTAAAAGCAAATATCCTGAAATCATTAAAAACAGCGGAACGCCATGACGTGTTAAATTCATAACGTTGAATAAAAACAACTTGGATATCGTACTGTTTGCCAAAACCGCTTCAGCAGATAAAGCATACACACCCTCTAAAGAATGTGTCAGAACCACAAGAAATATAGCAACGGTTCTCACATAATCCAACCAAATAATTCTTTTTTTCATTTTCTTTTCACGCAAAAACTCTAATAGAACAATGACGATTTTGCATTGAAAGTATATTATTAATTCATTGCATTGTCAATGATACTGATGTCAAAATGTAAATTCTCAAAGTATAAATTTCTTTTAATAACAAATAACACTATCACAATTTGAAAATTTTGTATTGTAGGGCAGGGCCTTGGTCGTGCCGCAAAATTCCGTAAAACAAACGGCGGGAGCAAGCCCCCGCCTTACGAAATATCTGTGATAACGAGATTGATTTTACGCGCAAGCGGCAAGGTTCTCGGCACCGCAAGAGGAAAAGGTAGAAGAATCGAGGAATGCGTTATTATAACCTCTCAAAATTGTTGCTAAATTGAAATTTAGACAATTTTGGAGAACATAGATACTCGCTTCACTCGTATGAGATAGGGCAAACTGCGAAATAGTCAGTATTGGTGCGGTTTTTGAGCGATTTGCCCCATTGAACGCATTGGTGTCAAAATCGGTTTTGGGCGGTTTTTAATAGAAATTAATTAGAAAGTTCTTTTTCGTGAATGACGACACCGTTGTTTCTTAATTTCTCTTGCAGTTTTGAAACGTCAAGAGTAGAAAAATCATCCGTCATCGCCGCAGCAGTTCCTGCTGCCTGCCCTGTTACGGCGCAACAAGGAATGACACGCATTACATCCCACAAAGTCTCGTTTACTGATGTACAGCGTCCTGCTGTAATCAGATTTTTTATTTTATTGTTATAAAGTGTTCGGAATGGCACTTCGTATACAGGACCACGCTTTTTCCAGTTTGAAACCATACCTATTGAGTCTTCAAAATAAGTGTGCATTTCAGTATGTGCAAGCTCATATTCTCCAACTATCTTTCGTGTCATACGAATTTGCGGAATGGTTGGAATAGTGGAAATAACCGCATTCTCATCTGTTTCCCTTTTTTTTAGCCAATGTTCAAGCGTTGTTTTATGTGAAAGACAAACTTGTTCGGAAAGTTCTTTGCCGTCAAGACCGGTAAAGCGGCGGC
>JAZQGO010000035.1:0-43886 GCA_045540055.1 Acutalibacteraceae bacterium | reverse complement strand
TAAAGAGTGCTACGAAACAGAATATTGGATTGAATTATTTGTAAAGTCTGAGTTAATAGATAGAGATATTGCCAAAGAATTGTATAATCAGTGTGGTACAATTCGAAGAATTCTTATTGCTTCTATCAATACAGCAAAGGAAAACAACAAATGATAAAAAACATTAAAGATGTTTTGTGTACTGAAGAAATATATAATATATATTCAGCTTGTATGTTTGAGCCTACTTTCGATAAATTAAGCATTTATTTGCAAAAAGGAGTATATATGAAAAAACAAAAAAGTATCATAGCAATTGTAATAGGATTATTTCTAATATTAACTTTTTTATTTTTAAATCCGTCATTGGCAAAGAGAACAGAGTGGAATAAAATATGCGAAGATTACGATATAATCGCTGAAGTTGCATTTAATTATTATAAAGAAAATATCAATGAAAGAAATACTCATAATGGCACAATATTCCTTGATATATCAGAAAATGGAGAATCTCTAACGCAAACGATCTATTCGACCGTCAAGGAAGACGTAGTTTATTATGTCAATTTAACTGAAAAGCAAAAAGCCGCTCTTAAAAATATATCAAAGTATTACACCGGTCCCAAACGACAAGAAACAATAATAATAAAAAGTGCAGAATATTTAGAAATCACCGATGACGATGCTGTAGGTGCATTCGCTATTATTAAGTCAAAAGAAAAACCTAACAACTGGGGAAATCATAAAGTATATAATTTAGGAAATGACTGGTGGCAGGTTAAATCTACGGCAAGGTGATATGAAATAAAAAATTGGTAGACAAATTCCAATATATCGAACAGATACAAAACTGATATTATAACTACATAATATCATCCCTGAAATATGTAGTGGTTCGAACATATAGGTCAAAATTTCACAAGGGTTTGAATTTGTACTACCCTTTCAGTTATATTCGCATTACGGTGAGTTGTATTGCTACGCAGTGATATTTGGACTTCGTTTAAGTGATATTCGCTTCGCGAGTTTTTAAGGCGAATATAATATCACTCTGTTTGTTAGAACAGAATATCACTAAAAACTGTATGGGTTTAAACACATAGTTCAAAATTGTGCCGACACAGAGTGTTCCGATTTGAAATATGCTTTAGGTGAGTTGTTGCTTTTCCGTTTTTTGGTATAATAAACTAAAAAGGGTGGTGGTTATTATAAACAGCAAGCTAACACGCAGGTTATTGTCTTTAATTTTAGCGGTTGCTATGTTCTTTTTTATAATAACCTTCTCGATTTCGCTCCCGATATTTTGCCGAGGTTTTTACTACGCCCATATAGATGCGCTGGATTTGCACGAAATCAGCGGCTTTACCGCCCAGCAGATACGCACTTCTTATGATGCGGTGCTTGACTATCTGACGCTGCCTAATAAGGAGTTTTCGGCGGGGGATATGGCATATACGAATGCCGGCGCACAGCATTTTGCCGATGTCAAGGCCTTGGTTAGTTTAAATACATGTTTGCTGATAGGCTCTGCTGTTTGTGTAGTGGCTTTACTTGTGTTTCGCTTTTTAGGCAAAATAGATGCGTTGAGGTTAGGCAGACATTCGGCGGCGTTCTATTCAGGTGTAGCGGCAATTATATTGCCTTTGGGTTTAGGATTATTGGTGGCGATTGATTTTGATACAGCCTTTGTAATATTTCATAAAATCTTTTTCCCGGGTAAGGATAATTGGCTGTTTGACCCGAGCACCGACCAAATAATACAGGTGTTGCCCGAAAGTTTTTTTATGAACTGCGCCTTACTAATTGCGTCAAGCGTGGTCTTAATATCTCTGACATTTATAATTAGTGATTTTATAATGCAAAAAAAGAAAAATCAAGTTGATTTTAAGTAGAAAATATGCTACTATAATATTAGTCTTCTATGAGGGAGTAGCAGGCGCAAAAGCGTGGCATGTCAACAGCACCGTCTTAAAGACTGGCTTGTCTTAAATTGCGAGACTCATTTTGCCGTGCTGTACTTGTAGGATTATTAGGTGCAGTTCGGTACGAACTGTACTTTTTTATTTTGAAGGAGAGATAAATATGGAAATTCTGTATGAAAATCTACTGAATTTCACCTGGCAACAGGGTGTTATGATTTTAATCGGTTTTATTCTCATTTTTCTTGCCATAAAGAAGGAAATGGAACCCACACTGCTTTTGCCTATGGGATTTGGTACCATTCTTGCAAACATTCCGCTGTCGGCGGCCGTTTCAGAGCACGGACCGATTACTACTCTTTTCAATGCGGGCATAGCTAATGAATTATTCCCGTTGTTGTTGTTTATAGGTATCGGCGCAATGATAGATTTCGGACCGTTGCTTACCAACCCGAAGCTAATGCTGTTTGGTGCGGCGGCACAGTTCGGTATCTTTTTTACACTTTCAATGGCATCAATGTTCTTTGGCGCAAACGATGCAGCTTCAATCGCCATTATAGGCGCTGCGGATGGCCCTACATCAATCGCCGTTGCAAATGCACTTAATTCAAACTATCAAGGCGCTATAATGGTTGCGGCTTACTCATATATGGCACTTGTGCCCATTATTCAGCCGCCAGTTATCAAGCTTCTCACAACAAAGAAGGAACGCCTAATTCGTATGCCTTATGAGCAAAAATCTGTATCTAAGGTTACAAAGATTTTGTTTCCGATTATTATTACCGTTGTAGTTTCGGCAATCGTGCCCGACGCTACCTCGCTTATCGGCTTCCTTATGTTTGGTAACCTTATTCGTGAATGCGGCGTGCTTGATTCACTGTCTGAAACAGCGCAGAAGGTGCTTGCAAATCTTGTTACGATATTCCTTGGTCTGTCGGTTTCACTTCAGATGCAAGCCGAGGCATTCCTCAAGCTTGATACGTTGCTTATCTTAGGTCTTGGCCTTATTGCCTTCATTGTTGATACCGCGGGCGGCGTATTGTTTGCCAAGTTCTTAAACCTTTTCTTAAAGCAAAAAATCAATCCTATGATAGGCGCGGCAGGTATTTCGGCATTCCCGATGTCAGGCAGAATTGTTCACAAGATGGGACTTAAAGAGGACCCACAGAACTTCCTGCTTATGCATTCAATCGGCGTAAATGTGTCGGGACAGATTGCATCAGTAATCGCCGGTGGTATTATTTTAAGTATATTCGGCTAATGGGAGGAAGCATATATGGAATTATTTTTTAAGCCTCAAGAGTTTATAAATAGCCTTTCCTATATGGGCAAGGGTATGCTGGTAATTTTTGTTATAATAGGCATTATTATTTTAGCAACTATGCTTACAAATAAGCTATTTTCATCCAAAAAATAAACAAAAACGCGGTGACGACTCAGGTCGTTGCCGCGTTTATTCTTTAATAAATGATGAACGGTTGCTGCGAATTTATATCATATCGGTCGGTTATTTGTTTTATGACACCGTTTGTTTTAAGCCCAGATATGCCCTTGTTTATTTTTTGTGCGCGAGACGAGTCCTTGCTGCGAAAGATAAGGCGGTAACCGCAGTTGTCGGTAAGAATTCCCGAAGTGATATTTTTATATTCGGGATTGTTCTCTATAACTGAAAGATAAATTCCGTAATCTATGATACCTACACTACAGGTATCATTTTTTATTGCCGTTATAATATCGGGCTGGGAATTATATTTTTTAATATTTTTTGAGCCTGAGGATAATAGATAGTTATAGTTAAAGGAGTCTATCTGCACCGCGCAGGGATAGTTTTTAATTGTTTGAGAATCGATATTATCGACCGCAAAGACGTCCTTATAAATAAGGGTCTGAATCGAATAAACAAAGACATCGGTTGAAATATTTTTGTCAGACAATATAGCAGAGTCGCCGATATAACAATCAATGTCGCCGTTTTTGAGAAGCGTGTCACGATGTGACCATGAAATTTCTTTGAATTCTACGGTGTATCCGATTTCGGCGGCTATTTGTTCTATAACGGCGCAGTTGATGCCATCCCACTTACCGTCGGAATTTTGGTAGGATATAACTGCCGAGGTATCTACAACACCCACAGTAAGACTTCGGTCATCTACCGCCTTAGGTATAAATGTTATAGCCAGCAAGGCCGCCGCAACAAGCATAACGGAAATTAAAATGACAAGTACTGTTTTTTTCATAGTATAGGCTCCTTTTTAGTGGCACATCTGAATAAACAGGGCGTTGACCCCGCGCTTTCCTGCAGTGGCACGGTGTGAATGAAATTCATTGTGGTTGCAGTTGGTGCAAAGGTCTGTAACGTCAATGTTATCATGCTTTATTCCGCTATGCAGTAGTATCTGCCGATTGGCTTCCCATAAATCGAGCATATACTTGCCGCCGCCCTTTTGTGAAAAGATACGCTCAAGAACGAGATAATCAAGACGGGCGAACTCATTATATACGGGCTCGTCAACCTCATAACAGCATTTGCCGATTGACGGAGCAATGCCTACAACTATATTTTCGGGGTTACAGCCGAACTCCTGGCTCATTTTCTGCACCGTTTTTTTGCCAATTTCGGCGACGGTGCCGCGCCAGCCTGAGTGGGCTGCAGCGATGACCTTTTTATCGCTATCATATAGGGCCAGAAGGCAACAGTCGGCGCTGTGTGTGACAAGCGTTATGCCCGATACATTGGTTATTAAGGCATCAATATCGCTATAGTCAAAATCCTTATAAATACCCTTGCCGCAATCCTCGCTTGTAACTATGCGAATGTTGTCGGTATGTGTTTGACGGCTCAGTACAATGCTTTCGGGCTTTATACCAAGCGCCTGCGAAAAAATCTCGTAATTTTCTATTACGGTCTGGCGATTATCCCCCGTGGTGAAGCTTAAATTCATCGATGAAAAATATCCATTACTTACACCGCCCATACGGGTAGAAAAGCCGTGCTTAAGCGAAGAAAATCGCTCTAATTTCGGAAAGGTGATAAAACAAAGTGAACCGTTAAGGTTCACTTTTAAAGAATTACTGTTTAGCATTTAATTTGGCGTCAGGTTGGTCGTGGAATGTCGGCACTAAACTGTGCAGCATTTCGACAACCGTCTCCTTTTTATTGTTTTTAGCGGCATTGCCGATTTTCTCGATTGTGTTTTCAAAAACGTCACAGTCAATTTTAATCTGCTTGCCTATAAAGATTTTTTTGTTGTCGGTCGAAACAAGACCCTCCTCAGACATCAAAAGCTCTTCGAACAGCTTTTCGCCCGGACGTAGTCCCACAAATTTTATAGGCATTTCGGTATAGGGCTGATAGCCGTATAGTCTGATAAGGTTTTCGGCAAGCGTCGTAATCTTGACCGGCTCACCCATATCCAACACAAAAATTTCGCCGCCCTTGGCCATAGTGCCTGCTTCAAGCACCAAAGAAACGGCCTCAGGTATGGTCATAAAGTAACGGATAATATCTGGGTGTGTAACAGTTACGGGACCGCCTGCCTCTATCTGCTTTGAGAACAGCGGTATAACCGAGCCATTAGAGCCAAGAACATTACCAAAACGCACGGCGGCATATTCTGTCTTACTGCCGCTTTGCGACATATACTGCATAATCATCTCGCAACAACGCTTCGAAGCACCCATAATATTGGTCGGGTTAACAGCCTTGTCGGTTGAGATAAGTATCATTTTATTGACGCAGTATTCGTTACATAGCTTAGCAACATTAAAGGTGCCTAAAACATTGTTCTTAACGGCTTCTTCGGGGTTGGTTTCCATAAGAGGCACGTGCTTATGCGCTGCGGCATGGAAGACAATGTTCGGTTTATATTGGTTAAAAAGGGTCTGCATCTTTTTATAATCTCTGACCGACGCTATTTCGGTAGAAATCAGATTGCCGTAGCCGTTTCGGATGAGCTCCTGCTGAATGTCATAAGCGTTGTTTTCATAGATGTCTATCATAACGAGACGCTGTGGGCCGAGTTTTACTATCTGGCGACAAAGCTCACTGCCAATAGAGCCGACACCGGTAACGAAAATAACCTTGTTATTTACAAAATCTGCAAGCTGCGGATTGTTGATGTTAATAACATCGCGGCCGAGCAAATCCTCTACCTTTATGGTCTGAGCCTGAGAAATGAACTGTGTTTTTTGATTTATATCAAAAAGCGAAGGAATAACCTTAATATCACAGCCTGTAGAAGAGCATATGTTAAGAATTTGTTTTTTACGCTCTTCAGGGCATGTGGGTATGGCGAAAATTATCTCATCAACCTTATATTTTGCGCAAAGCTCGGGGATTAAAACAGTCGGCCCATAAATATAGATGTTGTCTATATAACGTGAAATTTTATCCTGATCATCGTCAACAAAGCCTACAACACGGTAGCAATGGTCTTTTGAACGGCGAATTTCACTGAGTACCGTACGACCTGCTTCACCTGCACCAATAATAAGGGCGGTGGGCATATTGTTGTGATTTATTATGTAATTAAGTCTTTTGATGATAATTGAATAGAAAACACGCTCAATAAACAGAACAAAAGCGGCAACCACTACCGATGCAAATATAAAGGGGAGACAAAAAGATTTATCGAGCGCTGCCATAAGTAAGCAAAGACAGATTTCGCCACCGAAAAGGCCGATAGCACACCTGGCAATATCTGATACATAATCCATAACCGCAATAGAGCGGTAGGTGCCTGAACAAAACAGACCCAAAATACCCAGAACGACAAATAAAGTCATGCAAAGCGGTAATAGTTCATTTGGCGGCAAGAGTTTTTCGGCGAAAAACTGAGAGAAGAAGAAGGTGATGGTTACTGCCGCCAGCAGAGCTAATATGTCAACTAATATCAGGCAAACTCTTTTAAACTTAAAAAGTCCTTTTAAGCGACTAATAAACAACATAAAAATTGTCTCCTATATTTTTATTTTCTTACATATTGGCTATCGCGATATCCGCGGTAGGAAATATATTTGTATTTATATCTGTACTTATATTTGTACTTGGTGGAGTTTTTAGGATTGACCGCATTAAGCACAACGCCCAGCAAACGAATATTAGCAAATTCAACGCTTGAAAGGCAGCTCTTGAATTCCTCATGGTATGTATAGGCATCCTTTATAACGATAACCAAACCATCGGTTTTAGGTGAGACAACCACGGCGTCGGATACGATGTTTATCGGTGGTGTGTCAAATATGATGTAATCATATTTTTGTCTGAGTTTTTCAAGCAAACTGTCAATATTCTGACCGGCAAGAATCTCTGAGGGATTGGGTGGGGTAGGACCTGCCGTCAAAATATCAAAATTGGGGTTGATTTCATTTACCGCGTCCTCAAAGCTACAAAAGCCAACCAAAACATTCGAAAGTCCCTTGGTATTGGTGATATGTACCTTTTTGTGAATTGAGGGCTTACGCATATCGGCATCTATAAGCAGGGTTTTACTGCCAAGCTGAGAAAATGCAATGGCGGTGTTTACCGCTGTTGTAGATTTACCTTCGCCCTCGTTTGCACTTGAAATTGTGAAAACCGTACCACCGTTTTGTGAAAGTGAAAACAGGATATTGGTTCTGATTGTGTTATACGACTCAACAACGGCAAAGGGTGTGCGTTTGGGTTTATTTTCGTTTATGTTATTTTTGAGCGCCATTGCCATAACCTCCTGTGTTCATTGATGTAGGATTATCAAAATCCGGTACGGTGCCTAAAATGGGGATATTGTATGTCTGGGTGAAGTCGGTTTCGCCCTTGATTGTTTTATCGTTCATATCAAAAATGAGAGCAATTAAATATGAAACAATGGCACCCGCTAAGCCTAAAAGGCCGGTCATAAAGAATGTGCGGGGCGAAATCATAGTAGCACTGTTGGCCGTGTCGGTAACGCCGACATCGGCAAGTGGCATATATTCATTGAGATATTTAGGAGTTAATGCCGCAAAGGTGTTTGCCATTTCGACCGCCTTTGCGGGAGAGGTGCTTTGCGCAGTAATTGTAATAAATATTGAATCTTCACTGGCGAGATTAACCGAGATACTACGCTTAAAGGCATTGTAATCATCCTTGCTTGCCCCCATAGCAACAGCGAGCTGTTCATATATCGGCTGAGCCTGTAAAAGCTCTTTACAAGCATTAGCAAGGTACATTGACGACTGAATATCCGAGCCGCTGATTTTATATGATGTGTAGGCGGTCAGAGAAGGAAGACTGCTTGTTAAATCAACATTTTCTTCATCCTCCTCACCAAAGTTAAAGGCACCGTTGCCGATAATTACCTTCGCGGTTGCCGAATAAATCTCTGTGGCGAACCAATTGCAGTATGTAAAGGAAATTGCGGCACAAAGAACGGCGGATACTATTACTATCCATATTCTCCTTAATAAGAGCTGAAATAAATATTCAATGGTGATGTTGTTCATATAATCCTCTCTTTTTTAATAAATTATATACAAAATATTATACTACTTATTTATTAGATAATCAAGCAGAAAAAATTTTAAGATGGTATATTATTGTGTCGGATTGACAAAAACAGTTTTATTTGTTGTGTAGATTACCATACCGGGCTTAGCACCGTTTGGTTTTTTGACAAACTTTACAGGGGTATAGTCAACCGCTACGTTAGATGATGAAGATGCCTTTGAGTGCTCTGCCGCACATTTGGCGGCGAAGAGTATATCCTCATCGGTGACACTCTTTCCACCGGAGCAAAGAATAACGTGTGAACCGGGGATATTCCTTGTGTGAAACCATAGATCATTCTTAGCGGCAACACTTAATGATAGCCAGTCATTTTGTTGGTTGTTTTTACCGATCAGCACCTTAAAGCCCGATGGGGAAGCATACTCCTTGAAAGAAATGTTTTCTTTTTTCTTTTTATAGGTTTTAGGGCGATGAATATAAAGACCGGCGGCGAGCTCATCACGAATCTCGGCAATATCGCTTAAGTTTTGGCATCGGCTTAAGGCTTCAAGCACCGAATAAATATACTCAAGCTCTTGGTTATCGGCGGCAATTAAAGAAATCAGGGTCTGCTCGGCTGTGTGTAGTTTTTTGTAATCTTTAAAATATTTGGCCGCATTATTTGCGGGCGACAGGGCGGGGTTTAAGGGGATGCGCACGCTCGACAAATTTTCATCATAGTAGTTCTGAACCTCGGCAAAGGTCTGACCTGCCGATATATTATACAGATTGGCCTTCAGCAGTTCACCGTAAATGCGCTTTTGCTCGCGGTTTTCACATTGCTTTAAATCTTTCTCACGCTCAGCCTTTCGGCGCAAAATTCTCGCCTCAAGGTTGGTCAGTAGCTTTAACAGATCTTGCGACTCCTTTTTGAGCATTTCGTTGTAAGCTCGGTCGGTATAAAAGGTCTCAAGCAGTGCGCTGAAGTTGTCTGCCTTTTTTGTTTTATAGGTTTTGCCGTACTGAAAAATATCGGTATAACAAAAATCTATAGGCTCGTCTTTTTCGTTCATTATCAGCGTAGGTGTTCCGCCGTCGATAATCTCATCACGAATAAAGGCAAGCTTTGATTTCAAATGTTCTTTTTGTATTTTTGAAAGCTCACCTACAGTGATTTCTGTGTTGCCCGATAAACTAAAGGCGATTTCACGGCAGACAAGCGGCGAAAAGCCCTCAAGTAAGTTTAAAATCGCCTTATCAAGCCTTGCGTTTTGCGAGAGAATGTTCTCACAAAGCACATCAAGATCGGTTTTGAGTATATTCAAGCGATCAAGATGAGCAGGGGGCTGGTAAATAGCGCTCGGGTGAATCAGGCGTCCGCCGTTTTCTATATTGCTGCGTCTTATGGCATCGATAATTCTACCGTTTTGGTCGACGGCAATTATGTTAGGTGAGGCGCCGATTAACTCAATATAAATGCTCGGATAAATGATGTCGCCCATTTCGTTAAGGGACGAAACGGTTATTTTTATAACACGCTCGAGCGAGTTCATAGTTATTTCGGTTATTCTTGATGCACCGAAAAATTTGCGCATAAGCATACAAAAAACAGGGGGAGTTGCGGGGTTTTCGGGCTTTGCTTGGGTGAAATGTATTCTGGCACTGCCCGAATGTGCGCTTATAAGAAGGCGCTTGTGCATGGCGGGAGCGCGCAACAAAAACACCATCTCATCTTTGGTGGGTTGGTATATTTTTTCGATGTGTGCGCCAACTGCACTATTCAGTTCTTTACATAATTTATAAAGAAATCCGCCGTCGAGAGCCATCTATTCGCCTCCAAGCAGTTTAGTTATTTCGTCTGCAATATTTTTATAGTAAAAATATTTTTGATTCTCGATTTCAATATTTTTAAGGTCGTGTTGACACTTTTGAAGTCTTGTTAATTGTTTTTCTATGTACCTTCGGGCAACAGGCTCTTCGGGGTCTAATTTGCCCGTAAAAACAAAGGCATCATTAACCATTTGCTTTTCACCGCAAAAACCGCAAACCATAACGGTATATAGCTTTCCCGCATCCAAAACGGCGGTTTCGCCTTTAATACAAAAACCGTTATCACATAAAAATTTGCGCAAAAAATCTGCCGAGGTCATCGGCTGCAGCAGAAGAAGGTAGCGTTCATTTTTAATCCAATTGCAACGCTCAAGAATACTTGAAATTACCTCGCCGCCCATACCTGCGATAACTATAGTATCGACTTCATCCGCGCCAACACCCTGTAGCCCGTTGCTAAGGCGCAGCTCAATGTTATCGGTATTGGTTTTTTGTATGTTTTTTGCGGCGTTTTGGAGTGGCTTTTCTTTGATATCGCAGGCAATCACCTTACTTGCCTTGTTTGTTTTTATTAAATATATGGGTAAATAAGCGTGGTCGGTGCCGATATCGGCAACACGTCCACCCGTAATATTATCTGCGATAACCTTTAGCCTTTCGCTTAAAGTGTACATAAAATTAGTTGCCGAAATACTCGTTTAGCTTTGCAACGAGCTCGTCGCAGTCGGTACCGTGAACGGCACAAGCCTGCTCAATGCTCTCACCTCTGGCTGAGGGGCAACCTAAGCAGTGCATACCAATTTCAAAAAAGTATTTTGCACAACCGGTATCCATATCGAGTACGTCGCCTATACACATATCCTTTGTAATTTTCATTTTTATTTCTCCTTTATATTAGAATAATTTAGGTCCGATATTCATATCGGTCCGTGAATGGTTATATAATTTGCGGTTGTCCATAGCCCAAAGCTTGCCAGTGAAGCCGTTTGCCTCACAGCCCTCAACCGCCTCGCGCATTTCGTAAATTCTCGCATCCATAAGGTCGAGTTCACTCAGCAACTCTGCCTCTATAAATGCGGGTCTTACTGCTGCGCCAAACTCAGGCTCACCGTGATGAGAGAGAATCATATGTTCAAGCAGCATTGATTTTTCGAAAGGGAGTTGGAGCTGTTCGCTCGCCTTTCTGACCGCGATAGCACCTTCAGCAAGGTGGCCGAGAAGGTTGCCGCGCACCGAATAGCCTGTAACCACTCCCGTTTCGGCAACGGTAAATTCGGTAAGCTTAGCAATGTCGTGAAGAATTGCACCGCTAAGCAGTAAATCCTTATCAACAAAGGGGTAGATTTCACAAACTCGCTCGGCTAAACGCACGATTGAGAGGGTGTGCATAAGAAGACCGCCACGAATAGCGTGATGAAGCTTAAATGCGGCAGGCCAATAAAGCAAAGCCTCCCTGTTTTGAGAGAGCATGTGGGTCACAAGGCGTGAAAAATCTTTGTCTGCAAAGTTTTCGGCAATTAAGTATAGCTCGTTGTACATTTGCAGCGGGTCGTAATCGGCAGTTTTAACGTAATCGTCGGGGTTTATGCCGTCCGACTCTACGGTGTGGCGGATTCGGTCAATTCGCAACTGGTCATTGCCGTTATAAACCGAAATTGTGCCGCGTACCTTTATAATCTGGTTAGCCTCATACTCGCCGTGCAAATCGGGGTTGTAGCTCCACAATTTTGCAACGATTTCGCCGTCCTTATCCGATAACAGTAAATCGAGATATGTGTCGCCTTTAGAGGATACCTTTTTGTCGACCGTTTTTATAAGGCAAAAACCGTCAACCGTACCTTTGTTATCAAGAGCTTTAAAGTTCATAATTCTCTCCTAGGATATTATTTATAACCGTAAGTTTATTATACTATATTTTGAATGTGGGTGCAACAGTAAAAAATTACCCCAACAGAGCTTGATAAACTCTGTTGGGGTAATAAATTAATCGGTAAGATAGTATTTAACAAGGGTCTGCAGAAGTGTATCGCGGTCAACCCTTCTTATTAAGCTTCGGGCGTTATTATGCGTGGTAATATAGGTCGGGTCCTCCGACAAAATATAGCCCACAATCTGATTTATGGGGTTATAGCCCTTTTCTTTAAGCGCATCGTAAACAACCAGTAAGATTTTGCGAATCTCCTGCTCGGCCTCATTGCCTATTGAAAATGTCATAGTTCTATCCATCATAATTAACACCTCTTTTTCCTTAATTCATATTTATTGTATAACAGTTTTCCCTAAAATACAAGATTTATTTTCGCAGTTCTGCGCCTGCGGCTTCAAGTTTCTTTAAAATCTTTTTTGTGACAGCCTCAATCTCTTCATCTGACAGGGTGCTGTCGGCACTGCGAAGCCAAACGCTGAAGGCGACGCTCTTCTTACCCTCGGGTATTTGTGAGCCCGAGTAAACGTCAAAGAGCTCAA
This sequence comes from Acutalibacteraceae bacterium, assembly GCA_045540055.1. Classification (GTDB taxonomy): domain Bacteria; phylum Bacillota; class Clostridia; order Oscillospirales; family Acutalibacteraceae; genus SIG565. Next base: position 31,247 of record JAZQGO010000035.1, on the reverse strand, counting down.
CCCTTTCGCAAAGTCTTGAAGCACCCGAGATTATTGCCTTCTCGAGTGTGCCGATAGAAATATCCTTGTCGCACAGGAATGCAAAGTCACGCTCAACAGCAGGATATTTAGGCAGAGGCTTGTAGATTGTCTTGCGCTTGTTTATTGTGAAGAGCTCGTCAAGCTTGATTTCGGCAACATAAACACGAGTAGAAATATCATAAAGTGCGGCAACGTCTGGGTGTAATTCACCCAACACGCCGACAGCTTTATTATTAGCTTTAATGGTCGCCTGTCTGCCGGGATGCAGATAGTTTTCGTCACTTCGCTCATATTCGGTATGAGCGCCGAAAAGCTTCATAATTTCTTCGACGGTACCTTTGAGTGTGAAGAAATCTTCATCCTTACCGTAGAAGCCAAGACAAAGTGTCGGTAATTCATACGGTTGCTCGGTTATCGGCAGGCTCTTCGGTACGAATCTTTTATTAATTTCAAAAAATCGTGCATCGGTAATTTTGCGGTTGAAGTTTGTTGCCACTACACTCAGCATACTTGTGATTAACTGACTGCGCATTGTCGAATACTCCTCACCCAAGGGGTTAAGCAGTGTAACGACATTACGGCGCGGGTCATCGTTCTCAAGATTCAGCGTGTCAATTGCCTTGCCTGAAATAAACGAATAGGTGGTAATTTCATTACCGCCGAGCGAACAAAGAAGATTTTTAAGTGCATCGGTTTTAATTCTTTCAGGCAGCTTCTTACCACGGATAACGGCGCCGCGCATGGGCGTACCTACAATGTGGTCGTAGCCGTATATGCGCATAACCTCTTCGGCTAAATCGGCTCTGCCTTCGATGTCATCACGAATTGAGGGGATTTTACAGGTGATGGTTTTGCCGTCAATAGTAGTGGGCAAACCAAGACTGTTAAGAATGTTGACGATGGTCTCGTCTGCTACATCAACGCCTATAAGCTCCATAATTTTATCGGTTGTAACGGTTATTGTGCGCTCTTCGGGCAGACCTTCGTTGCAGTCAATTTCGCCCTCGATAATATCGCCTGCGTCAAGCTCGTATATGAGTGAGAGCGCACGCTCCATAGCGTAGTGGGTGTTTATTATGTCAATACCCTTTTCAAATCTGCCGCTAGCCTCGGTGCGAATGCCGAGCGCACGAGCTGTATGGCGGATATTGTCCCTTTTAAACTTGGCTGACTCAAGGAATAAATCGGTTGTATCGTCGGTGATTTCACTTTCAAGGCCGCCCATAATACCTGCAAGGCAGGAGGGGTTTTCGCCATCGGCAATAACCAACATATCGGTGGAAAGGTCATATTTTTTGCCGTCAAGGGTTGTGATGCTTTCCCCTTGCTTTGCGTTGCGCACGATTATATGCTTGCCGATCAGTTCATTATAGTTAAAGGCGTGCATCGGGTTACCCGTTTCAAGCATAACGAAGTTGGTGATATCAACGATATTGTTAATGGGGCGCATACCCGATGCCAATATCGCCTTTTTCATCCAGTCGGGTGATTCTTTAATTCGTAGATTTTTAACAACTCTGCCGATATAACGGGGGCAAAGCTCGTAATTTTCAACGTCAATTTTTACGTAAATATTAATATCCTCGCCTACGGTTTTGTAGCTCGGCACGGGGGCGCGGAACTCGGTGCCTAATACAACACTTATTTCCTTGGCAACACCTAAGAAGCAGTTGCAGTCGGGACGGTTGGCGGTGATTTTAAAGTCTATAATATAGTCGTCAAGTCCTAAAACCTCACGCATATCGGTACCAACGGTTAAATCATCTTTAAGGATGAGGATTCCGTGCACCTCGGCACCCTCGTAGTCGGCGTCCGTAAGACAAAGCTCCTCACCTGAGCAGAGCATACCGTTTGACTCGACACCACGAAGCTTGCCTGCCTTAATATTCATACCGTTAGGTAAAATGCTGTTATCAAGCGCGGCGGGTACTAAGTCGCCCTCTTTGATGTTTTGCGCACCCGTTACGATTTGTACAAGCTCATCGCTGCCTACGTTCATCTGGCAAATCTGAAGATGGTCACTGTTTTCGTGGGGTGTGATTTTTTCGATTTTTGCAACAACTACGTTTACGAGGTTATCGCCCTCGGCCTCAATAGATTCAACCTCAAAGCCTGCCATAACCATACGGTCGCAAAGCTCGTTGACCGGTACATTTATATCAACATAGGTTTTTAACTGATTTAATGATATTTTCATTTTTTACCCCTCCTTAAAACTGGTCAAGGAAGCGCTTATCGTTTTCAAAAAGAAGACGGATGTCGCTTATCTTGTAACGTGTGGTTGTGAGTCGGTCAAGACCAATACCGAAGGCAAAGCCCGAATAAATCTCGGGGTCAATACCGCAGGCAGAGAGCACCTTGGGATGCACCATACCTGCACCCAAGATTTCTATCCAACCGCCGCCCTTACATACACGGCAACCCTTGCCGCCACATTCCGAGCAGGAAACATCAACTTCAACACTCGGTTCGGTAAAGGGGAAGAAGGAGGGACGGAATTTAACGAGAGTGTCTTTACCGTAGATTTCGTGGGCAAACTGCTCAAGCACGCCCTTAAGGTCGCACATAGTAACACCCTTATCAACAACCAAGCCCTCTATTTGATGGAATACGGGCGAATGAGTTGCGTCAACCTCGTCGGCACGGAAAACACGTCCCGGGCATATTATGCGAATTGGAGGCTTGCGGTTTTCCATTGTACGAATCTGTGCGGCAGAGGTCTGTGTACGAAGCAGTAAATTTTCGCCTAAATAGAAGGTGTCCTGCATATCTCTGGCGGGGTGGTCTGCAGGTACATTAAGTGCCTCAAAGTTATAATGGTCGGTTTCAACCTCGGGGCCGTCAACAACATCAAAGCCCATAGACTGGAAGATATCTATCATATCGTTAAGTACTGTGTTAAGTGGATGAAGTCTGCCGACCTTCGCGGCTTTACCCGGCATGGTTATATCTATGGTTTCCTCTTTAAGCTTGAGAGCTGTTTCGTTTTTCTTTATAATGGCACTTCTCTCGCCAATAAGACCTTCAAGCTGTGCCTTGGCTTCGTTTACAAGCTGTCCCATAATGGGGCGCTCGGCAGCGTCTAATTTACCCATCTGCTTAAGAAGTGCGGTAAGCTCGCCCTTTTTACCGAGATATTTTACGCGAATCTCGTCAATTTGAGATAGCGTGTCACACTCGCCGATAGCCGCTACAGCGGTGTTTTTAATTGCTTCTAACTGTTGCTTCATAGTTTTTCCTCCAACAAAAAAGACTTCGCCCTGAAAACAGGACGAAGTCTAATAATTTCATAAACTCCGCGGTACCACCCGCATTTTTGCTCAAGAGCAAACACTCTTCAAATTCATAACGGAATTACCCGTTGACACCTACTGTAGTTCAGCGTCACTGCTCGGAAGGGAACTTCGGTAAAGGTCTTAACATAGGCGCGCTTTCAGCCATGGCACACCCTCTCTAAAAGAAAGGCCAAAACCTACTTTTCTTCGTCAAAGCATTTAACATTTGCCATTGTATCATAAATATTCGATTTTTGCAAGTTAGTTTATTTTTCCGTAAAGCGGAATTTCACTATCCTTCTTAGGCTCGCGTGCTTCTACGGGTGCGGCGGGTTTGTTTGCCTGACCGCCTTTGCGTGCAAGACGAGAACCGCCAACAGCGCTGATAACAACACGTCTGCCACTGCCTTCACCGATGGAATTGGAGGTTACACCCTCAATATCCTGAACGGCGGTGTGGATAATTCTTCTCTCATACGGATTCATCGGCTCAAGCGCACGGTTGCGACCTGTACGTAAAACCTGATTTGAAACACGGCGTGCAAGACCGATAAGCGCCTGTTCACGTCTTTCACGGTAGTTACCGATATTGATGGTAACCTTATAATAGCCGCTTGCCGAATTGGCAGAAAGGCTGGTTAAATACTGTAGTGCGTCAAGAGTTTCACCTCTGTGACCGATAACAACACCAAGTCCGTCGCCCGAAAGATAGAGCGCGGCGCCATTCTCTTTTTCGGCGACCTTGATTTCGATGTTTTCACAACCGAGATTGCTGAGAATATTTTTGAGATAGGCGATTGCCTTACCTGCTCTCGAATCGGCAGGAATCTGGTCGGCACTAACCGTTGCAATTTCTTCTGCCACAGGCTTTTCTTCGGTAGGTTTTTTGTCAGCTTTAGGTGCTTTGTTATTCTTCGGCTTATTTTCAGCATTCTTTTCTTTTTTATGTTTATTGACCTTCGGCTTTACAGGGTCAGGCAGCTCGATAAATGCCTTTACCTGAGCCTTACAGCCACCGAAAATACCCAAGGTTTTTTTCTTAGGCATTTCTATAATGTCAAACTGAATATCGTCTTCGCTGTATTTTTCAGCGCCAAGGCTTAAAATAAGGTTGGTTTTTGCTTCTTCATAAGCCTCTTCTATTGTAGAACCGTAACCGGTTTGTTCTTTTATCAAGGATAATCCTCCTTTAATTATTCACCTAATGAGTTGGTAGAGTTGATGGTTTTCTGTTCAAGCTCGTTTGCCTTTACAATGTCCTTAGCGCGCTGTCTCGCAATCATACGGTACGGACCGTAGAAGTGCTGAACACCTACCTGTAGGCCGCCCGAGATAATACTTGAGCATGCCCAATAATAGCCAAGACCGCAAGGCGCAGAAAAGGCAATAAACAAAGAAATCAAAGGCATTGTAAGCATCATACCCGACATATTCGGGGCATCGGGGTTTACTGATTTTTGCATACGCATTGAAATAAGTGAGGAAAGCATTGCTGCGGCAAAGGATAAGAATGGTATAATCCAATTTATATTCACTGCCGAAAGGTTGAACTGGAATTTGGGCGTTTCGGTAAGGTCTATACCGAAGAAGGAAAAGTCGATTTTTTCAATCTCGGTCTTTACCTCATTTATAGCCTTAATTTCAGCATCTTTTTTGCCCTCAAGAGATAAAGAGTCATGGGTAATCTGGGTAACCAGAGCCAGCTCTTTGCTTCTTGAAGCCTTTTCTTCCTCTGCGGTGACGATTGCCGATGTGGCGACATCTATCTGCTTGCTGTCAACCGTTGTAAGATAAGAAACGGGGGAGAGAACAAGATAATAGATGCTCATCAAAATAACAAGGCGCAAAATCATAGGTAGGCAACCGCCTGCCATAGAAACATTTTCTTTCTGATAAAGCTCCTGCATGGCGGCAGAATACTTCTGCTTATCGTCGCCGTATTTTTTCTTGAGTTCATCAAGCTTGGGCTTGATTTTTGTTTGCTGAACCGATGACTTCTGACTCTTGATGGTAAGCGGAATCAGAAGCAGGTTGATTACAAGTGTAAAAATAAAGATGGCAACGGCAAAGTTGTTGCCCGAAATGTACATAACACCACGCAGAATGGGGGAAAGCACATATTCATTCAATAAATCAAAAATAGCATTCATATTATGTTATACCATCCTTTACAAATGGTTGTTTTTTCTTTTTCTTTCGGGTACGGGATCATATCCGCCCTTACATAACGGGTTGCATCGTAGTATTCGCCAAAAAGCAAGGCAACAGCCTTTAAATGCACCATGCACCTGCAAGGCCTCAATAGCATAGTTTGAGCAGGTGGGATGAAATCGGCAACAAGGGATTTTGGCGTGAGAAATATGCTTTTGGTAAAATCGGATAAATCGGATAAATAATTTACTTATCATTTGTATTCCACATTCCGGCAGAAATAAAATGTTTTTTTATGATGGCGGCGACATCATAGCTTTTCTTTCTGAAGATTTTTGAGCGTGCAACAAAAACAATATCACAGCCGCCCCTTATGTTTGGCAGACACTCAAAAACCGCGGCAGTGAGAAGCCGCTTGGCACGGTTGCGCATAACTGCGCCGCCAAGCTTTTTGCTAACTGTAATACCTATTCGTATTTTGTCTGAACGGTTACCGAGAATATAGGTTACAACGGCACCGTCGACGAAGGATTTGCCGCGTCCGTAAACACGGCGAAATTCTTTGTTAACTCTTAATTTTTCAATCATAAATTTGTCACCTTAAAAAAGGAAAAGCCACATTTAAGTGGCCCTTAATTAATAAGTGAGCGTCTTTCTGCCCTTAGCTCTGCGGCGAGCAAGCACCTTGCGGCCGTTAGCTGTAGCCATTCTCTTTAAAAAGCCATGTTCACGCTTTCTGTGAAGTTTCTTGGGCTGGTAAGTTCTTTTCATGTTTTAAACCTCCTTTACACTAAGGGGATAATTACCCTTATACATAACCTATCTTAAGAATTATAACCGAAGTGGCCGATATTGTCAATATTAAATTTAAAAAAGCAGGGTGTACTTTTGCACACCCTGCCAAGATTATTTTACAAGCCTATGAATTGCCTTAATACCCGTCGTTTTATAAAGGGCGAATGTGCCGATTAGCGTAAAGACAAGCTCGGGCAGCATATATGCGCCGTTGTAAACAAGCGAGTAGATGTAGGGGTTAGCGAATATATCAAATGATGTCCATAAAACCACACCCGATATAAAGTGGCATATAAATCGGGCAAAAACCGCCAATGCAGTACCCGATACTATGCCGATAAAGCCCTTGTTATGCCACAAGCCCGAAAAACACATTACGCCAAAGGCGATAATGTAGTCAAGCAAAATAGCGGCGACCAAAACGGCAGGTGTTAAGCCCCAGCCTAATACACCGCCCTGCAGCATCTGAATAGCGCCGTACAAAAGGCAGGGGGCGATGGCATATTTTGTACCGTATAAAACACCTATAAGGCAGACCGGCACCATTGATAAAAGCGTTACAGAGCCGCCGAGCGGCGCCTGATAGATTTTAACGAAGCTCAGCACCGTAGACAGAGCGACCAGTACGGCAGAGACAGTAAGTTTTTGCAAATTTTCTTTTTTCATTTTTTACACCTTTCTTTTAACAAAAATAGTATGTGCAAATAAAAAGCCGCAGTAAAATACTGCGGCATAAACTTTTAAAGGCGTATTATCCTACGTCGGCATTATCCGCATCAGGTTATGGGTCGAAACAGAATGGTTTCCTCTCAGCCTGAGTCAATCAAGCTCCCCTTTTTATTTGCAATAATTATTAAAATGTGGGCCCACATCCAATAACAAGCATATTTTACCCTAAACTGTTTTATTTGTCAAGGCTATCATCAGAATTTATATTTATCTGAAATCCGTCGCCCAATTCACTTTTACCGACGGGGTAGGCGTTGTTAAGATTTTCAGCTATGGAGTCAAGCATGATAAAGGCACTGTCAGCTTGGCTGTCCTCAACAGCATCCGCAATGTCATACTCTAACCATTTTTCAATAAGCTGTTCACCCTCGGGGTAGATAAGCTCTGCATTTTCCATACGGCGCTTTCTTGTGGCGATGCAGATTGTAAGGTAAATAATGAATATAACGAAACTTGCAATACTTATGTTTATACCCTGATAAAGACCGGGCGTTACGTAGGTAAACTCTATGGTGTTTTCACCCTCACTTATCGGCACAGCCATAAAGCCTACATTGACCTGTTCTATATCAACCTTTTTGCCGTTTACGGTTGCAGACCAACCATTTTCAAACGGTACCGAGAAGAAGGCAAGGGTATCGCTCTTGGCGGTTATTACCGAGGTGAAGCCCTTATCGGTATACTCGAAGCTATCGGCGCAGTTCTCACGCAGTGCCGCACAGTCGGCCTCAAGCTCGGCCTCATCGAAGGCAAAATAATCGGTAGTTTCAAGACGGTTTAATCGGTTACCGTATTTTTCTATCTGGTCGGTATTCAACAGTACCGCCTTAAGCATAAGTGCGGCACGAAGCTGCTCATTATGTGAGTTGCAATAATCTTCGGTCATATATGTGTCATAGGTAAAGCCCATAGGTACATAATTTTTGTTTTGGTAAACCTTGTGACCCGATTCCACACCGCAGAAGGTATATCCGGGCATCAGCGTCTGTCCCGCACTCTCTTCAAAGGGGTCTTCATTATTAAGGTTTAATACATATTTAACAGATAAAAGATTGCGCAGTGCATAGTTATCGGTGGTAGGGCGGCTTGCAACGCTTCGCTCCTCACCCACATATTCATAAAAATCTACAACCGAGGTCGGCACAATAGAGTGGAAGGCGTTTATTGACGAGTAACCAAGGAACATACCCGTATTATCAACGCAGTCATAAGCGTCAATTCTCATACGGTCGGTTTCCCCCTCAAGCTCGAGTTCACCTTCAATCAGTGAATCAATCATAACAGACTGCTCGTCATACGAGTGCTGCTTGCCGTTGCCGATAAATATAACACCGTATATGATTGACACTACGCAGACAAAGCAGAGCGCCACATTAAAGAATGAACGGTCTTTGCGCTGGCAGGCTTTAACCAGTGCCAACGCAACCAAAAGAGACACAATCGCTATAGCGCAGGTAACCCAGAAGCGCGTTACAAAGGTGGATGAGGTATTGTTATTGAATATGCCAAAGGCATAACTACCCTCGGTCGTTTCATGCGGGAAGAAGCCTATTACTAAGGTGAAGGCAAGTGTTATAAAGCCTACCCATCTGAAAGCCGAATTCCATTCGACTTCACGGTCCTCAAGTGCCATAACGGTGGCAAGCGCCATCAGCAGTATCGGCATAAAGAACCAACGGGCGTAGTAGGCGGTGTTAAAGAACGAGAAGGCGCTGTTAAGAATGGGGAACATAGCGAAAACGAAGCTTGTGCAGATAATTCGTTTGAGCCAGTTGCCCTTTTTGGCGCCGCACCAGGCGAATACACCCACCATACTGAACACGGGTAGCCAACCGCCGAGCGATGACCACTTAACATTAGCATCGGGGAAGAATACGGGGCGGGCAGGCAAATCGGGTGGGAAGAAGAAGCATTCTATGACATTAAGGTATATCTGCTCCTTGCCGTACATGATGGCATTCCATCCTGTAAGGAACTCGCTTGTTCTTTCAACTCCTAAAACGCATATTACGGTCGGCAAAAGGATAGCTGCCGACATTAAAAGGCCGATAATCGCTTCAAATGCGAGGGTCAAAAATCTGCCGAAGCTTATTTTTATCGCCTTTGAGCAAAGTCTGATTATAAAGTAAATAATGGTGAAAACCACCATACCGTAAAAAAAGAAGTAGTTTACGGTGGCACTTAAAAACACACAAAATGCGAAGAAGCCGCGACGGTTTTCGGTTATAAACAATTCAAGCGATAAAAGCAATAATGGGAAAACGATAATTGCCTCGTGAAAATGATTGAAGAATATATTGTAGATAGAAAAACCGCAAAAAGCATAGAGAATACCGCCGAGACGGGCCGCCTCGGGCGTGCGTGTAAAGCGGCGGATAAACAGATATGCCGTAAGCGCTGCGCAGGCAAATTTAAGGATGAGCAGAGGCCCCATTAAATACGGTACCATCCAGTTCGGGAAGGGTATGGTCAGCCAGAAAAACGGACTGCCAAGCAGGTAAAAGCTGTAAGAGCCGATGAAATTCACACCGAGGTCGGTATACTGATTCCAACCGAAATTACCGTTTCTTACGGCGTCGTGGCACAGCTGATAGAAGGGTATCTGCTGGACGTTAAAGTCGCCGTAGAACAGAAAATACCCATCATCGCTGATAATGAAGGGTAGAAAAATTACCGTAGCGGTAGCAAGCGCGATTAAAAATGTGCTGAGCCACTTTTCTTTTTGTGGACGCAGTGTCATGGCTTTTTTGTAAGAATATACCATAGTTTTTCTCCATAAAACTAATTTTAATTTATTGATATTATAACAGAATATGTTATAATATTCAATAAAGGAAGTGAAGAGAATGAAAAATCATTTTTATGCAATGCTGTCCAGAATGAAAAATATCTACCGTTGGGGGCTTATGAGAAATACAAAGAGCGAAACTTTAAGTGAGCATTCACTTGAAACGGCCTATATTGCCCACGCCCTCGCAATTATAAGAAACAATTGCTTCGGCGGTAATGTCAATGCCGAAAAGGTGGCGGTTGCGGCAATGTTTCACGATACCTCTGAAATAATTACAGGCGATATGCCGACGCCGATTAAATATTATAACAAGCAGATTAAAAACGTTTATAAAGAGATTGAACAGCAGGCGCAGCAGACGCTAACAGATATGCTGCCCGACTATATGCAGGATGATATAGATAAAATATATAAGGATGAGGATGTAGAAATTAAACAGCTTGTCAAGGCGGCTGACAAGCTATCGGCATATATCAAATGTGTTGAGGAGCTTAATATGGGCAACCGAGAATTTGTTGCAGCCGAAAGGACCATAAAAAATGCAATAAAGGAAATGAAACTGCCCGAAGCCGATTTATTTATGAAGGATTTTATGCCGTCGTTCAATTTGTCCCTTGACGAACAAAAATAAGATTGAAAGTTTTAAATATATGTAGTATACTTAAAGTGAAGTCAATTTCTTTAACAAAGAGAGGATTTATTATGAAAAAGCTTACAAAAAAGCAAAAGCTTATAACCAGCGTTGTCGGTGGTGTTCTGGCTGTTGCTTTAATTATCGCAGTAATAGCTGTCTCGGTCAGCTCCTGTTCAGATAAGACGGTTTATGTTCCGAGAGACACTATAAGTGTTACGCTCGACGCAGGTGTGTCGGTCACAATGGACCTTAATACCGAGAATGCCGTAACAAATGCTACAGCGCTTAACCCTGTTGACTCGGCCTATGCGCAAAATCTTGCGGGTAAGGTGCCGTTTTCTATTTCGTTCGGTCAACTGCTTGCAAAGCTTGAGGGTGACGGAAAGCTTGAGGGTAGTGAGGACGAAGTTCTGCTGATTACAATTGAAAGCATCAAGCATGAGGATTACGAAAAGGTTTTAGAGATAATCAATAAGATTATCTCCGAGAAGGAATATAAGTCAAAGGTAATAACCCTCTACATAAGAGCCAAGGAAACCAAGATTTCCGAGTTTGCAGAAAAGTACGGTATCTCCTACGGTAAGGCATATTTCTGTAACAAGATTGCCAAGGAATCAAAGGGACTTGATGCAGATGAGCTTGCAAGCAAGACCATAAAGGAAATTTATCGTCTCGCTAAAGAGGATAAAAACGAATCTCACGTAAGCTCGGTTATCAGTGACCTCAACTCAAGTCAGGAGGAAATCGAGCCGCCGAAGGATGAATCATCCTCGAAGCCGACATCAAGTGACGGTACTTCATCCGGTGGTACTTCGTCTGATGGTACTTCATCCGGCGGTACTTCATCCGGTGGTACTTCATCCGGTAGTACTTCATCCGGTGGTACTTCATCCGGCGGTGCTTCGTCTGGTGGCGCTTCGTCTGGCGGCGCTTCGTCTGGCGGCGCTTCGTCTGGCGGTGCTTCGTCTGGCGGTGCTTCGTCTGGCGGTGCTTCGTCTGATAACCCGTCATCATCAGGTCAGTCCTTTGCCTCTGATAAAGACGGCAGCGGTTGGATTGATGGTTGGTATTAATTAAAAAAAGGCTGTCGAACACTTCGCTCGACAGCCTTTCATTTAAGGTAGATGTTATGAAAAAGTTTAGTATAAATCTCGATAAAAAACATAAGATTATAGTGATGTCGGTCATGGCGCTCATACTGGTTGCCAGCATTGTTCTAGCTATAGTAGCGTTTGTCATACCGCCCAAAACACCCGAATTGTCTGATACGGGCGCAAGGCTTGTGCTTGACTGCGGCATACGTGTTGTCTTTGAGGTTGACGATGAGTTTAACGTCAAAAGCGTTTCGGCGTGTGAGAAAAAGTATGAAAAATATATTGAAGACATAAATCCCGAAATGGATCTCACCGCCTGCATATATCATATTTTCGGTTATGCTATTGATGAAGGGTACATAGATAACAGCATCTACAGCTCGGTGCTTGTAAGCACCGAAAGCGGTAACACACAGCTGTATGATAACAGTATAATCGGTGTTAATGATATAATGTCAGAAAATATGATGGAGCAGATTTATTGTTACGGTATCGCCATTACCGAGTATGACCCTGAAATTCAGCGCACCGCAAACCTCAACAATGTACCCTATTCTATAGTGTATATCTGCAAGATGCTTGAGGAGAATAACGAAGGCTTGTCGGCAAAGGAGCTGATGAAATACAGTTTTTCTGAAATAGTGCAGATGGCAAACAATGCCAACGGAGGCGACAGAAACTATATGTACCATTTCTTAACCGACCTTACCGAGCAAAATGTTAAAATGGTTAAATAACAAAAAAGAACACCTTACGGTGTTCTTTTTTATATATGAGTCGATCTGTAAGCCGAGTTCTGTCGTGAACGACCATCTATCTCGACGCAGAGTCGCCCCTGCGCTCAAGCCACTTTTCTGGGCACACCGGACAAGTGTATAGCCCAACTTAGTGTTGCTCCGGATAGGGTTTACAGGGCTGTTCAGTCTCCTGACAGCCGGTGAGCTCTTACCTCGCCTTTCCACCCTTACCGCAAAATGCGGCGGTATATCTCTGTTGCACTTTCCCTAATGTCACCATCGGCAGCCGTTAGCTGTTATCCTGTCCTGTGGAGCTCGGACTTTCCTCAGGCGCAAGCACGAAAATGTTTGCTTACACCCGCGGCCGTTCAATCGACTCATAGCTGTATTGTATCATAAAATACTTTTTGTGTCAAAGGTAGTTTTAAGCGAATAAAATATAAATAGCAGAACATTATTCGTGTTTACTTTTGGAGGTTATTTTATGGATATTACAAAACAGCCTACATATTTTTTAGCTGCCAATTCGGCCAACGGCTTTTATTCTAAATTTAACGATAGCTATAATGCATTTGACGGCTGGAAGGCATATATAATCAAGGGTGGACCCGGCACAGGCAAATCGTCACTTATGAAATATATAGCGCAAAAGGCGTTAATACTTGGTATCAAAACCGAAGTTTGCTCTTGCAGTTCAGACCCTCGGTCGCTTGATGCCGTAATATTTCCCGATATAAAAAAGGTGATACTTGACGGTACTGCACCGCACGTGGTCGAGCCAAAATACCCCGCAGTTTGCGAACAGATAGTTAATATGGGTCAGTTTTGGGATGACAGAGCGCTTGACGGCAAGGAAAAGGAAATTCTGTCCCTTTGTGGCTTTAACAGCACTTATCATAAAAAGGCGGCGCAATATATCTGCGCCGCAGGTAAATTGGTGTCATATAATTTCGGTATTCAGCTTGCCGCAACCGATATTGATAAGGTGTTCGCCTTCGCAAACAAGCTTGCTAAAAATAATATACCGAACAAAAAGAGCAGGAAGGCGGCCGAGTGGGTGCGCTTTTTGGGCGGCATAACCCCCGACGGAATTATTTTTTACGCTGACACAATAGATAGGGTAGCTGAGCGCAAGGTCGTTGTGTCAGATAAGTACGGTGCAGTATCAAGCATTATTATGTCGGTTTTGCGTGATGCGGCGCTCGATAAAGGGTATGAAATAATAACTATAAAGAATGAGCTTTTACCACGCGATATGATAGACCACATTATAATACCCGAGTTGAGCCTTGCCTTCTGCCGTGAGAGTAAGCAGAATAAAATTGCGGGTGACGAAAGACGCATACATTCGCGCCGCTTTGTCGACGCAAGAGAGATGTCGGCAAGCCGTCAGAAGATAGCCTTTAATCGCCGTGTGGCAAATGAGTTGCTTGCGAGTGCCTGCGAGTGTCTGGCAAAGGCTAAACAGATACACGACGAAATAGAAAAATATTATATAGATATAATGGATTTTGAAGCCATGAATCAGTACACCATAAAAATAGCCGATAAAATTTTAGGTGAATAAAGAAACGCCATAGCCTGCAGGCTATGGCGTTTACCTATTTTTTAAGAACCTTTTTAACAAGAAGTATGAGCTGTTTAAAGTTGATGGCTATTAGTAGTGCAAGAAAGGTAAACTGATATATGATCCAATTCTTCGGTTCCAATATCATTAGTAGCACCTGCGCCAGCATTACAACGCTGTTTAAGGTTACTGTAACGAGGGCGAAGGAAATATCCCGATTTCTCAACTTTATATCTATCGCACGAATAAGGAAGACCACAACATAGCTTATACAGGTTGAAACGGCCGCGCCCTGTGCACCAATAGAGTCTATGAGAAAGTAGTTGAGCACAAGGTTGAGGGCGGCGCCGACAAGTGTGGTGATAAGAGTTGCAACGTTACGCTTGTCCGCCAAATAAATATTGCCAAGGAATGTGACGAACGAAATAAACACCGTTGCAAAAATCAGAACAGGTATATATTGCCACGACGGGTAATAGCTTTCGGCCAATAGAAGCTTGGTTACAAGCTTAGCGGTAAGTATAAGCACCGAGCCTACAACAAACACACCGCCCTGAAAGGTTTTAAATATATCGGCATAAAAGGCGTTACGCTCTTTCGATTTGTGCTCGGTTACCGCCGAAATCTGCCACGCATCAAGAAAAATGGTGGCGACGAGGGTTAATATAGTCGGCACCTTGTATGCCGCCGCATAGAGTCCGTTTGCCGAGTCACCAATCATATATTTTACAAAATAGCGGTCGGAAACGTTAACAACCCACCACAAAAGAGAGGTTGGCATAAGCGGCAGCGAAAATTTAATCATTGTGCCTGTTAATTTGCGGTTAAGCCCCTTAAAATTAACGAACGACCATAGCTTACCGTTAATACTTAAAAAGATGACAGACGATAAATCGGCTAAAATTATTGCCAGCATATATCCTACAATGCCCATTTTAAGCGGGATAAGGAATATAAGGGTTAAAAGGCAGGTCATAAAGGTTGAAAACACACCGTCAATAGCAAACAGCTTGGCCTGATTATTGGCGCGTACAAAGAAGCTGCAGATATGACGCAGTGCCGACATAAGCACGTAAGAATACAAAAGGACAATATATTTTTTTAGGTCGTCGATTAGCATAATGGCGGGCGATACAATAAGCAAAACGCCAAAACCGATGCCGACAGCCACGAGTCCTGTTGTGAAAACATCGCTTTTTTTATTTTCATCATCAAGGCCAAAACGAATAATGGCGTTGGTAATACCGAGCATGGCAAGCGGGAGCATAAGTGCGGCACTGTTGATAAGAATATCAAGCATACCGAACTCTGCCGTTTGCATAGCGTGGCTGTAGAAGAACACCATTATAAACGAAAGTATTTTTGAACTAAAGGTGCCAATGGCAAATATTATGGTGTTTTTAGCCAGCGAAGAGTATTTGTTCATATTAAACTCCCTAAAATTTTAAAATCCCTAAAACTGAGAAATAATCCACGGCAAAGCGTAGGTGATGAAGCTCATAATAGCCGCCGCCAGAATTACGCCCAAGGCGATGGCAACCGAGGATTTCTTCAGCTTTATGCCAAGCAGAGCCGCTAACATTGCGCCCGTCCAAGCGCCAGTACCGGGCAAGGGTATACCAACAAATATAAGAAGCCCCCAAAACTCACCCTTTTCAAGCTTATCTTTTTTTGCCAAAGTGCGTTTTTCAAGTCTCTCAACAATAGGTCGGAACAGCTTTGTGCCCTTCATCCAAGCGAACAACGGGTTTATAAGCAAGAGCAAAAAGGGTATAGGCAAAATATTACCTGCAAGACATATACCCAATGCCTCAAAGTAAGGTATTTCCATTAATGCCGCTGCAACCATACCGCCGCGAAGCTCTAATACAGGTAACATTGATATAATAAATGTAACTATTTCTTTTGGTATCGGAAAATTCGAAAACCACTCAACAATAGATTGAACAATACCGTCCATAAAAGACTCCTTTGTTTTGTTATTTAAAACAATTATACTATAAAGATACTTTTAATTCAACAAGTTTATTCTATGCAGAAAAAGAGGTGTTTAGAAAACTGTTTTATACTTCACTTTTACATATCAATGTGATAAAATAATTGTGCTAAACGAATTAAATATAATCTCACGCGGGAAAATATTTTGGTAAAAGGTGTTTTCTTTAATTCCGTGTGGGGTTATTCGTGTAGCAAAGACTGGGCAGACACTTTTTCGGCACATCTCTTCGGGGGTGTGCTTTTTTATTGAGGTAAAAAAAGTTATGCCAAGAAAAACAGTTGTTATATGCATGGTTTATATAATTTTTTGTTTTTCGGGATGCCAAAACAATTATACACACGCCGTATATGAGGTAACTTTTACACCGTTTATAGTTACCAATGACTTTGTTGGTGAAGAATGGGAAATTGCTTACACCTGTGGTGGTGCAAACATAGATAGTGGTGAGCGGTGGACGATCCCGCTAAATATCACCAAAGTGGTAACAATCGATGTGCCCGTTACGAGAAGGATCGAATTTCAGATGTTGGTTTCGGTACGCTATGTGTCGATTAAAAGGACGACTTTGAAACATCAACCATTGTTACAGTGAGAGAAAACAGAGGCAGATATAGGGGAAATAAGGCAAAGTGGGAACTCACTTGCAAGGTTAACCTGATTAAAAAAACAAAGTAAAAACAAAACACCATAGATTCACACAACTGAATCTATGGTGTTTTTCAAGTGAGACAATAATAATTATTCCTTATCTTCTATCACTGCAATTGACAGGTCGGTGAGTTGAATTTCATCAACTGTACCTGGTGCGCCCGACATAAGCTCGCTTGAGTTTGAAACTTTCGGGAAGGCGATAACATCACGCAGGTTATCGGCGCCGCACATAATCATAACAAGGCGGTCAAGACCGATGCCCATACCACCGTGAGGCGGTGCACCAAAGCGGAAGGCGTCGGTCAAGAAGCCGAATTTCTGGTGAGCCTCCTCGTCGCTCAGTCCCAATGCTGTAAACATTTTCTTTTGCAGCTCGGGGTCGGTTATACGAATAGAGCCTGACGATAGCTCAATGCCGTTGAGCACAAGGTCGTACGCCTTGGCGAACACCTTTTCAGGCGCCGATTCAAGATATTGCACACATTCATCAAGCGGTGAGGTGAAGGGGTGATGCATAGCATCCCAATTTCCTGTTTCTTCGTTATATTCAAAGAAGGGGAATTCGGTTATCCACAAGAAATTGAAGGTGTTGGGGATAACGCCGAGACGCTTCGCAACGGTAAGACGAAGTGCGCCAAGCACCGACAGAACGGTCTTTTTGCGGTCGGCACAGAAAAGCACAACGTCGCCCTTTTCGGCGCCCGTTCTCTCAATAATTGCCGTCATTTCATCCTCAGTCATAAATTTAGAGAATGAGCAGGTCGGTGCGTCCTCAACCCAACGAATAAAGGCAAGACCCTTAGCGCCAATGCCCTTGGCTTCCTCGGTTAATTTGTCAATTTCCTTACGGGTATAGGTGTTAGCCGCACCCTTGGCGGTAATTGCACGTACTGTGCCGCCATTTCTAATGGTATCGGCAAACACACCAAAGCCGCAATTTTCTACGATACCCGATAAATCGGTTATCTTCATATCAAAGCGGGTGTCGGGCTTATCCGAGCCGTAATTTTCCATAGCCTCGGTATAGGTAAGGCGAGGCAGAGGTGAGGGGATATCAACATCCAACACCTCTTTAAACAGGCGCTTTACAAAGCCTTCACCGATTGACAGAACATCCTCCATCTCGACAAAGGACATCTCAAGGTCAATCTGGGTAAATTCGGGCTGACGGTCGGCACGAAGGTCTTCATCTCTGTAACAGCGTGCTAACTGCATATAGCGGTCAAAGCCCGAAAGCATAAGCAGCTGCTTGTAAAGCTGGGGTGACTGCGGCAGGGCAAAGAATGAGCCCTTGTGTATACGTGACGGAACAAGATAATCACGTGCACCCTCGGGTGTTGATTTAATAAGGGTGGGTGTTTCTATCTCAATAAAACCGTTTTCGTCGAAGTAGTCGCGTGTTACCTTGGTTATCTTGTGGCGCAGCATAATGTTTTTCTGCAGCGGCGCACGGCGAAGGTCAAGATAACGGTATTTAAGACGCAGATCTTCCTTAGTGTCGGTTTCACTTAGTATTTCAAATGGCGGTGTTTCGGACTGACCAAGTAGTCTTAAATCGGTAACCTCAACTTCGATATGACCTGTAGGTATATCGTTGTTTATCGACGAGCGCTTTCTTACAACACCGCTTGCCATTACTACATATTCGCTTCTTATAGCAAATGCCTTTTCGAATATTTCTTTTTCTGTTGTATCGTCAAATGCTAACTGCACAATACCTGTGCGGTCCCTCAAATCTATGAATATGAGTGAGCCTAAGTCACGCTGACGCTGTACCCAGCCGCATACTGTGACAAAAGCGCCTATGTCGCTGTTACGCAGTTCACCGCAGTAGTGTGTGCGCCTCAACGAGTCCATTTTATCAAGTTTCATTTAAACATCTCCTAAAACACCGATTCTGTGAGATTATCTAAAGCCAGTGTGTTAACAAGCTTATAAAATTCTTCGACTATATTTTCTGATTTAACCTCGGTTTCTTCACCGCTTTGCATATTTTTAATACGAAGTTTGCCGCAGTTAATTTCATCGTCACCTAAAACACAGGTGAATTTTGCGCCGATTTTATTGGCGTACTTAAGCTGTGCACGAAGTCCGCGACCGTTTATATCGCTTAGTGCCTCAAAGCCCTCGTTTCGAAGCGCACAGCAGAGCTTCGTAGCGTAAATCTGTGCCTGCTCACTCATAGGTGCAAAGATAATATCGCAGGTCGCTTTATCGGGGAACTCGGCATTCTGTGCTTCGAGCACCATCATAAGTCTTTCAAGCCCCATAGCGAAGCCTACTGACTGTACTGCAGGACCGCCAAGCTGAGCAATAAGTCCGTCATATCTGCCGCCGCCACAAACGGTCGACTGAGCACCAATATCGCCTGAGACAAACTCAAATACGGTTTTTGTGTAGTAGTCAAGACCGCGTACAATTTGTGGGTTAACGGTGTATTTAAGCCCTGCGGCATCAAGGTGAGCCTTAACGGCATCGTGGTGAGCCTTACAGTCATCACACAAGAAATCAAGCACAACGGGTGCGCCCTCGGCAATGCCCTTACATACGGGGGACTTGCAATCAAGTATACGCATGGGGTTTCGCTCGAGTCGGTCTTTACAGGTGTCGCAAAGCGAGTCGCTGTTGTCTGAGAAATAAGCTTTTAGAGCCTTGTGATATTCGGCTCTGCAGGTCGGGCAACCTATAGAGTTGATTTCAAGTGAAAGATTTTTAATACCTATGTCGCACAGCACCTGATTTGCAAGCAGTATGACCTCGGCATCGGCGGCAGGGGTGTTAGCACCGATACACTCGATACCGAATTGGTGGAACTCACGAAGTCTGCCCGCCTGAGGCTTTTCGTAGCGGTAGCAACCGCCGATATAGCACGCCTTTACAGGCAAGGTACCGTTAACAAGACCGTTTTCAATACAGCTTCTTACCACGCCTGCGGTAAATTCGGGGCGAAGGGTTATGGAACGGCCGCCCTTGTCGTCAAAGGTATACATTTCCTTTTGAACGACATCGGTGGTATCTCCCACACCACGTGAAAAAACCTCGGTATGCTCAAAAACGGGTATGCGTATTTCGCGGTAGCCGTAGAGTGAGGCGGTATTTAGCATGGTCTGTTCAATATACTGCCATTTATAACTGTCATCGGGGGTGACGTCACACGTACCCTTAATAGCTTTTATGATTTCAGCCATAAAAAATCTCCTATCAATTTACATCACAAATCCAGCCCTTTGGGGCTGGATTATATATTCTTATTTATTATGCACAATCTCTCGCCAATCGAGGTCGCCGCGTTCAAGACCGTGAATAAGCATTTCTGCCGTTGCGATATTGGTTGCGACGGGGATGTTGTGTACATCACAAAGGCGAAGCAGAACATTCTCATTAGGCTCATTAGGCTTGGGATTAAGCGGGTCGCGGAACAGCAGTAAAAGGTCTATTTCATCACATCCTATTCGCGAAGAAATCTGCTGTGAACCGCCTTGCGAGCCGGCTAAAAATTTAATGATTTTAAGGCCGGTAGACTCCGATACCAGTTTGCCTGTCGTGCCGGTCGCAAGGAGAGTGTGTTTACTTAAAACGCCGCAGTAAGCGATACAAAACTGTACCATAAGTTCTTTTTTGGCGTCGTGTGCAATTAAAGCGATGGTCATTTATATCAACTCTCCTTAAAATTAGTAATACTATAATATCATAAAAAAGTGATATTTGTCAATTATTCAAGAACAACATAGGGCAAAATTTCATCGCCCTCCTGCTTGGCGGCAAAGAAGTATTGGTCGAATACCGCTTTTGCTACCGAAGTAACGCCGAAGGTTGAGCTACCGTGCTCAAGAACAACGGCTACAACTATTTCGGGGTTTTCATATGGAGCAAAGGAAACGAAAACGCTGTGGTCGGCGCCATTATCGGTCTGTGAGGTACCCGTTTTACCACCGATTTTGATGGGGTATGAGGCAAATACGGCACGTCCGGTACCGTCCTCGGTAACCGACAGCATACCTTCCTTTACAGATTTGAGTGTAGGTTCGCTGATGTCAATTTTACCCAGTACCTTGGCATTGCCCGAAAAATAGGTTTCGCTCTGGTCTTGAGAAACGATTTTATCTATGAGTGTGGCTTTATATCTCGTGCCGCCATTAGCGACGGTCGAGGTATAAACCGCAAGCTGCAGAGGTGTGAAGGCGTTTAACTGACCGATAGCGACCTGAATTGTATTACCCGAGTCGCTGTCGTATTCGGTAAGCAGACCCGATGAATCATTAACCTCAACACCTGTAGCAACACCGAGTCCGAAATCCTTAAAATACTGATTAAGCTTCTTGATGCCTAGTCGTCTGCCCACCTCAAAGAAGTAGTAGTTGCACGAGCGTGAGATTGCCGTTTTAAGTGCAATACTTCCATGATAATGCATACATTCGGGCTGGAAATCAGCAAAGTAGGTATATGTTCTTTTACAGTATATTGTTTCACTCTTGGTGATTTTATTGTTTTCAAGCGCCGCAATGGCAACGGCAGGCTTTATTGTTGAGCCTATAGGATATATGCCCTTAAATGCGCGGTCAAGAAGTGGGGTGTTTTTGTCGTTAACAAGCTTGTTATAATTTTTTGATAGGGTAGCGAGGTCGTATGACGGGTAATTCGCCGACACTAAAACGCCGCCGTCGTTTATATTCATTACAACAACTGCGCCGCCCGTAACCGAGCCTCCCTGCCCCTGTAGCTTTTTAATGTTTTGCTCAAGGATTTTCTGGGTTTGCTTCTGCAGGTTTTTATCGATGGTCAGCATAACGGTTTTGCCCGGTATTGGCTCCTTAGTGACCTCACTGCTGATAATATTACCATCCTTATCAAGCGTGTGTGTTATCTCGCCGTCGATGCCGTGCAGATGCTCTTCGGCGTAAAGCTCAATACCGCTTTTGCCGACCTTGTCATTATATGAGTAGCCCTTCTCATTATACTGCTCCCATTCCTCTTCGTAAATCGGGCCGATGGTGCCTATAAGATGGGGCGCCAAATCGGTTACGGGATAATAACGATAGGGTGTGACCTCAACCGTAACCCCTGACATACTATAGCCCGATTCCGATATGGTGAGCATAAGAGTATCGTTAATATCCTCTGCGAAGGTGTAGGGCGCCGAAACTGAGAAGGCGGCTTTATCCATAGAATATCTGACGCCCATTATTTTTCGTTGCATATCCTTTGAGTAACCGTCCAACTCATATTTTTCAACAAAACGGTCGAAGCAGTTTTCGGCACTGGCATAGTCGGCAAGATTTAAAAACGATATAATCTTGTCGTCGGCAACTTCATCGGTAAAGCCGTAGGGCGCCTTTTTTTCAAGCGGCAGATTATCAATATATTCGCATTTCTCCTTCTCACACAATTCGATGAGTCTGACAATCAATGCGTTGATGTTTTTTAAGTTAATGTTCTGTTTATTAAAAACAATGTCATAGCCGTCACGGTTTATGGCAATCTGTCTGCCGTCACAGTCAAGAATTTCGCCGCGCGGCGCCTTTAAGACGCTGGTTATCTGTGTAACGCCCGAAATCTGATTACTGTATTTTTCACGGCTAATCACCTGAAGTGAAAAAATGCGGACAGCGTAAAAGGCAATAACAATTGCCAGAACAATAGACAAAACCGTAATGAATGGGTGTTTATCTTTATTAAACGGCATTTTTTCACATCCTTTCGGGTGGGGGATTTGCGAGTATTTTAACATAGCAAAGGCGAAAATGCCACCTTTAAAATCAGGTTTGGATTATTCGTGTTTGCTTAGAGTGAAATTACTCAGGGTACTTGATTTTACTGATAAGAATTCCAAGATAATAAAACGGAATTATAAAGAGTGCCGAATAAACGGCAGAGGGGGCAGCATAGAAAAGAAGATAGTTGGCGGTGTCACTACTGCCGATAAAAAGATATTCTATAAGCCATTTTGCCCCAAAGTAGATAAGGCAGGCGCAAAGAGACAGCACACCTGCCGAAAAAAAGTTACGGTTAAGCACATGTGTTACAAGAAGTCCTGCGACAAAGCCTATGGCCATAAGTAAAAAGGTGTTAAAGCCTGCCGCCTGTGCCGAAACGGCATCGGCAAAAATTCCGACAATCAGACCACCCCAAAATCCGCGCCACTCGCCGTAATAAAAGCCTACGGTAACGACTGCAGGCACGAGCAGCATAGGTGACGCATTGGCTATGCGAAGGGGTAAAAGCTCGGTGTAGTTTATTAGAAATATCAAAGCGAAAAGAACAACATAACAGACAATGTGCAGATAATGATTTTTTTGGTTGGTCATTATTTAGCACCGCCCGTTCTTCCTGAAAAATCGGTTATTACCATTACCTGACGAATTTCTTTTATATCCACAAAGGGTTCAATCTCCGCATACAAAGAGGTTTTAAACTCCTCTTGAGCAATGTTGGTGATTTTGCCTATAAGCAGGCCCTTCGGGAAAACACCGCTACCCGAGGTTACAACATAGTCACCTATGGCTATCGACGAAGTGCGGCGGATGTTGTACATACGGGTTTTATCCTGTGAAGCAAGGCTTAAATTACCGCCGATTACGCCTGCGTCACTTGTTCGGCTGTCAACCGCACCGACCGCAATATTGGGGTCTAAAACGGTTGTCACCTTTGAGGTTGTAAGACCCACGCTTGATACATAGCCCACAAGACCTGCGTCGGTGATGACGGGGTCATGCACCTGAATGCCGTCAACCGAGCCCGCATCAATTGCAAGTGCGCCGAATTCATCATTTGTGTCACGCGAAATTATAACTGCGCTTTCAAACTGAAAATCGGGGTGAGCATCCTTGATTTCGAGGTAATTTTTATAGAACTCGTTTTCGGCCTTGATTTTTTCATAATCGGCAATTTTCTCGTTGAGCTCGTTTATCTCTTCCTGCATTTCAGACTTTTCAACTATAAGGGTGTCGTTATCCTTAAACTTCTGCGAAAGGTCGCTAAAGCCGTTTGAAATGGCGGTTGCCAGCCTCTGAAAGGGTGAGGCGATAACGCCCGAAAGGCTTGATTGAGGCGCAAAAACGCCGCCCGCTATCCACGCAATGATGGTAAGCGAGAGAATAACTGCCGTTACGGCGCTAATTATCTTGAATTTTCTGCTACGAAAGAAAAAGCGCACCTTAATCATCCTTTCTTAAGCAAATACGAATAATCGAAACCTGATTTAAAAGGTAACGTTTTCATCTTTGCTTTGCTTAAATATTATCTGTATCTTTTGCCTCGGCGGAAGATGTAATTGCCGAAGCTTTCGTCATCATCAAGTCTTTTCAATGTGCCGAGAGCGACGCAATCAAGCGGATTAGCGGCAACCGTAACGGGTATGCCGATTTCGTCTGCCACAAGCTGAGAAAAGCCTCTGAGCAGTGCGCCACCGCCTGTAAGTGTGATGCCACGGTCGATAATGTCTGCCGCAAGCTCGGGCGGAGTCTTCTCAAGGGTTAAGCGTATTGCGTCAACAATCTGCATAATCGGGTCAATTATAGCCTCTCGCACCTCGGCGGACGAGATTATAACATTTTTCGGCAGACCGTCAACAAGGTTTCTACCCTTAATTTCAACGCTTGTTTCATTTTCATAGGGCAGCGCCGAGCCTAAATCTATCTTAATCTGCTCTGCGGTACGCTCACCGATAAGCAGATTATGCTTTTTGCGTATGTAGGCGATAATTGCTTCGTCAAAGTCGTCGCCCGCAATACGAACCGACTGAGCCGTTACAATATCTCCAAGGGAAATTACGGCAACCTCACTCGTACCACCGCCGATATCAACAACCATATTGCCGGTGGCATCTGCTACGGGTAAGCCTGAGCCCACCGCCGCCGCCATAGGCTCTTCAATTAAATCAACCTCGGTTGCGCCTGCAAGCTTTACCGCATCGTAAACGGCACGGCTTTCAACCTCGGTAACGCCTGCGGGGATGCATATAACAACACGCACACGTGAAAACAGCGAGCCTTTAAGCGCCTGCTTTATAAATCTCTTAAGCATAGCCGCAGTAACATCAAAGTCGGCAATAACGCCGTCCTTAAGCGGTCGTACCGCAACGATAGAGCCGGGGGTACGGCCAATCATTTCTTTAGCCTCGGTACCGACGGCTCGCACCGCATCATTTCTGACGTCGTATGCTACGACCGACGGCTCGCGCATAATTATGCCTTTACCTTTTACGCTGATTAAGGTGTTTGCGGTGCCAAGGTCTATGCCAATGTCTCTTGTGAATAACATAAATATTTATCCTCATTTCCGAAAAATTTCGAAATATATAATATATTATTATACAAAATATATCTTGTTTTAACAACTGTAAATTTTAAATTATCTGTAATTTATGGGTAGGGTTGCGGTGGCGTTGAGTGAAGTGTCGGCAATATTGCCGTCCTGATACTCAAAAAAGCCTTGAGCACCAACCATAGCGGCATTGTCGCCGCAAAGGCTCAGCGGTGGGTAATAAAGGTAGTAACCGCGTCTTTTACATTCATTTTCAAGGCGATTTCTCAGTTCACTGTTGGCCGAAACACCGCCTGCCAAAACAATTTTATCAAAGCCTAATTCTTCGGCTGCCGCAAGGGTGTGGTGAATTAAAATATCACAGATCTTTTTGCGAACTGAGGCGGCAAGAACGGGAACGTCAATTTCATTGCCCTTCTGCTGTGCGTTATGCACGGTGTTAACAACGGCGGTTTTAAGTCCCGAGAAGCTAAAATCATACTTGCCCTGCGTATGCGGTGTGGGCAGGGGGTATTTTTTCTCGTCGGGCATAGTCGCTATTTTGTCAAGATTGACTCCACCCGGGTAGGCAAGTCCCATAATTCGTGCCGCTTTATCAAGACATTCGCCTGCGGCATCGTCCTGAGTCTGACCAATAATTTCAAAATCGGTATAGTCACGAACAACGGTAAGCAGGGTGTTACCGCCCGATACGGTAAGGCACAAAAAGGGCGGCTGTAAATCCTTATGCGCTAAATAGTTAGCCGCAATGTGCGAGCGCAGATGGTGTACGGGAATAAGCGGAACACCGAGGGAGAGCGCCAGACCCTTAGCAAAGTTTACCCCAACAAGCAAAGCGCCGATGAGCCCGGGTGCGTGGGTTACAGCGACGGCATCAATATCCTTGTATGTAATGCCTGCATCATTTACCGCCTTTTCCACTACGGCGCTTATATTTTCGCTGTGTCGGCGTGAGGCTATTTCGGGCACCACACCGCCGTACTTCTTATGTTCTTCAACCTGCGTGTTAATTACGCTTGATAAAATCTCTCTGCCTTCAATCACCGCGGCGGCGGTTTCATCGCAGGAGGATTCAATGCTGAGTATTTTCATCTTCAAACCTCTTTGTCATAATGAGTGCGTTTTCGTTTGGTGCGGTGTAAAAATTTTTGCGCTCGCCCACGGCCTTGTAGCCGTGCTTTAAGTATAGGCTTTTTGCGGCAAGGTTGCTTGGGCGCACCTCAAGCGAAACAAAGGCAAGTTTTTTAACTTGTGCCAGCCTTTCGACCTCTTTTAAAAGGGCAGAGGCGACACCCTTTTGTCTGTGCTCGGTCTTTACCGCGATATTTGTAATATAGCCTTCATCCAAAACGGTATTAAGACCACAGTAGCCTGCAAATTCACCGCATATTTCGGCAATCAGAAATATCGTGCCGTTTTCGAAGGACTCCTTAATAGCGGCCTCACTCCAGGGTGAAGAAAAGATCTGCTTTTCTAAATCGGCTATATTTTTAGCGTCCAATTCGGTCATATCACTTTTTTGCACTGTGGTTGTGCTAAAAATAGCGTCAACGGCATTAAAAATGTCGTCGCGGCACAGTCGGTAGGTGTCAAGGTCGGCACCATATGGGTCGGCTATGCCGCCGCCGAGTATCAATAGCTTTTTATCAGGCACACCAAGGGATAAAAGCATCTGCTTGTGCGAGACCGACATACAGATAATTTTATCGGCGTCATCAACCATTTCGGGAGTTATTTGACGGGAGGCGTGTCCCGACATATCAATGCCTTTTTCAAGCAAGGCGGTATTACTGTTTGGGCTTATGGGGGATAGGTCGGCGCAGATGCCGGCGCTTAAAACCTCGATACCTTTAATGTTTTTCGATTTCAGATAACCCTCCGCCATAGGACTGCGGCAGGTGTTACCTGTGCAAACAAAAAGAATTTTCATTTTTAATCCTTTGCTTCATACCAGGTTTTACCCGAGTGTGCATCGACACTAAGGGTCACCTTCATTTTTGCGGCAGAGCGCATTTCCTCTTCTAAAATTTTGCAAACGGTATCGCAAACATCGTCTTTACATTCTACGATAAGCTCATCGTGTACCTGCAAAATCAGGCGTGCGTCAAGCTTTTCTGCTTTCAGACGCTTAGTTACCTTAATCATTGCAATCTTAATAATATCGGCGGCTGTGCCCTGAATGGGCGCATTTCTTGCCACACGCTCACCAAAGCTTTGCAGCATTCTGTTAGAGGAGCTAAGCTCAGGCAGATATCTGCGACGGCCGAAAAGGGTAGACACATAGCCGTCGGACTTAGCCTGTTGAATAACCGATTTCATATAATTATCAACGCCGGGGTATGCCGCAAGGTAGCCCTTGATATATTGGTCGGCCTCGGCACGAGTAACACCAATATCCTTAGCAAGTGAAAATGCGCCGATGCCGTAAACTATACCGAAGTTAACCGCCTTTGCACGTGAGCGCATAACGGGGGTGACCATATCAATAGGCATATCAAACGCCGTAGCGGCGGTGAGTGTGTGAATATCGGTGCCGCCCTCAAATGCGTCAATCATATTTTGGTCGTTGGCTATGTCGGCCAGCACACGCAGTTCAATCTGCGAATAGTCAGCATCACACAGACTATAACCCTCTTTTGCTATAAAGAATCTGCGCAAGATTTTGCCTTCGTCACGCCGCACAGGTATGTTCTGAAGGTTCGGCTCAAGCGAAGAAATACGTCCGGTTCTGGTTTCGGTCTGGTTGAAGGTTGAGTGTATTCTACCGTCCTTTGCCACTGCGGCGCAAAGCCCGTCACAGTAGGTTGATTTAAGCTTGGCGAGTACGCGGTATTCGAGCAGCAGAGCTACTGCGGGATGCTCGTGTCTGAGTTCCTCAAGCACCTCGGCAGAGGTGCTGTAGCCGTTCTTGGTTTTCTTCTTGGCAGGAAGCCCCAATTTTTCAAAAAGGGCGACACCCAACTGCTTGGGCGAGTTAAGATTAAATTCGTAACCGACAAGCGAATAGATTTGACCTTGTATGTCGGCAATTCTTGCCCCTAATTCTTCACCGTATGCGGCGACGCCTTCGGCATCAATTAAAAAGCCGTTTAATTCCATCTCTCCGAGAACTGCGGCAAGCGGCAATTCAATATCGGCAAGCAGGGATAATTGCTCATTTTTGTTGAGCTCATCATACAGTCGGTCACATACCGAAGAGTGTATGGCGGCGGTGTTTAAAAATTCGTAAGAATCACCGTCGATTTTAGGCATTTCGGCGTGATATTCCTGAGAGAGTCTGGCCACATCATAGCTTGAAGCCGAAGGGCTTGCAAGATAACCTGCCAGCATACTGTCAAAGGTGACATTTTTCGGTTGGATATCGTTTTGAATCGCCCATTTATAAAGGGTTTTGTAGTCGTAAACACGCTTGCTTATATTCTCGTTTTCAAGTATATCCTTGATTTTGTCCTTCTGCTCGGTGACGCTAAGGTCGGCAATAACCTCACCTGATACAACACCCATTCGGTCAGAATCGAAATCGGCGTAAATATCAGCGGAGAATTCGGCATTAAATTCTGTGGCAGAGATAAAGCGCAGGAAACGAACCTTGTCTGTTTGCTTGGGGACGTCGACCATATCGGCGCTAAGGCCCATATTCTCCATCAATTTAAACAGCTCGAGTCTTGTCATAAGTGAGATAAGTTCGGCTGTCTGTTGTTGACGGGGCAGATAGTGGGCAATATCGGTATCTATCGGTACCTCGCGGTTAATTGTGCCAAGCCATCGGCTGAGATAAGCCTTTTCCTTGCCTGCAATTAACTTGTTTTTAAGGTTGTCCTTAATATCAAGAGAGTCAATGTTTTCGTAGATATAATCAATGCTTTTATATTGCTGTATGAGTGCCGAAGCCGTCTTTTCGCCGACGCCTGCCACACCCGGTATATTATCCGAAGAGTCGCCCATCAGAGCTTTAAGCTCTATCATACCGTCGGGGGACACACCGTATTTCTCATACAGTGCAGCTATATCGTAGTTTATAAGCTCGGGGTGCCCTGCCTTGGTGGCGGTCAGAAGCACGCGCGTGCTTCTCGATACCAGTTGTAATGCGTCGCGGTCACCGGTTGAGATGACACACTCGTGAGCGCCCCTGTCTGCTGCTGCGGCAAGTGTGCCTAAAATATCGTCGGCCTCGTAGCCTTCGATCTCTATGCAGTGGTAGCCCATTAAATTAAGCCACTCTTTAAGTAGCGGCATCTGGCTTTGCAGCTCCTCGGGCATACCCTTTCTGCCTGCCTTATATTCGGCATATTTTTCGTGACGGAAGGTGGGTGCGTGAAGGTCGAATGCCACAACAACACCGTCGGGATTTTCAAGTGCTATAAGCTTGTTTAAAATATTTATAAAACCATAAATACCGTTTGTAAACTGTCCGTCCTTGGTTGAGAGCAGTCGTATACCGTAAAAGGCGCGGTTGATTATGCTGTTTCCGTCAATCGCGAGTAATTTCATATTTTTCTCCTAAAATTAAATATATTCATACACAATAATTATACCAAAAACACTATCGTTTGTCACTATATTATTTGTAAAAAATTTGACAATAAATAAAGATAAGTATATAATTATTAGCGTTATGAAAATTGGTGGTTTAGAAATCAAGGGTTATGCCGCACTGGCGCCCATGGCAGGTGTTGCCGATAGGGCTATGCGGGAAATATGTAGAGCTTACGGTGCCGCCTATACCGTAGGCGAGCTGACAAGCAGTAAGGGTGTGAGTCTGGGTGACAGAAAGTCAGGCTCTTTTCTTGCTTGCTTTGATGCTGAGCGCCCGTTTTGCTCACAGCTCTTTGGCTCAGAGCCTGAAATTATGGCAGATGCCGCGCGCCACGCCGCTAAATTTAAACCTGATTTTATTGATATAAATATGGGCTGTCCCGCCCCAAAGGTTGCAGGCAACGGCGGCGGTAGCGCATTACTTAAAAATCCTGTTCTGGCCGAGCAGATAATGGCGGCGGTTGTGAGTGCTGTCGATATTCCCGTTACGGTGAAAATCCGCACAGGGTGGGATGCCGACAGTATAAATGCGGTCGAAATCGCCAAGCGAGCCGAGAATGCAGGTGCGGCGGCTATTACGGTGCATGGTAGAACACGTAAACAGATGTATGCACCGGGTATTGACTACAAAACAATAGCCGAGGTAAAGCGTGCGGTAAAAATACCCGTAATAGCCAATGGCGATGTGTGTGACGGCGCGAGCGCTAAGTATATGTACGACGTGACGGGCGCCGATTTTGTTATGGTCGGCAGAGCGGCAATGGGTAACCCCTTTGTTTTCGAGCAGATAAACGCCTATATGAGTGACGGAGTTATTTTAGAGCCACCCACAGTCGAGCAGAGGCTCGAAGTTATGATGAAACAAATTGAGCTTATGCTTAAATACAAGGACCCGCACAATGCTATAATGGAATCACGCAAGCATACCGCTTGGTATTTAAAGGGTATGCGCGGTGCGGCGGCACTCAGGCGTATGTGTGGTGAAATATCAAGTATTGATGATATAAAGGCGATATGTGAAAAAGCACTTGAAGGCAATAAGGATTTGTGATAATATAATTAGGTTGAATATTATTTAAAGGGGTATATATATGTCCGGACATTCAAAATGGAACAATATTAAGCGTAAAAAGGAAAAAACCGATGCCGCGAAGGCTAAAATCTTTACCAAAATGGGTAGAGAAATTGCGGTTATAGTAAAGCAGGGCGGTCCAAACCCTGCTGAGAACAGCAAATTGAAGGATGCAATTGCCAAGGCTAAGGCGGCGAATGTGCCGAATGATAATATTGAGAGAATTATCAAAAAGGCGGCGGGCGAAGGCGACGCCACAAACTATGAGGAATTAGTTTATGAGGGCTACGGTCCAAATGGTGTTGCCGTTATAGTTGAAACACTTACCGACAACCGCAACCGTACCGCAGGCGAGATGCGCCATTACTTCGATAAGTGCGGCGGCAACCTTGGTCAGTCGGGCTCGGTGATGTTTATGTTTGACCGTCGTGGTCAGATAGCCATTGAAGCCGAGGGACTCGATGAGGATACCGTTATGGAGGACGCACTCGAGGCAGGTGCTGAGGATTTTAACCTTGACGGCGATATTTTTGTAGTCGATACCGACCCCAACGAAATGGGTGCCGTTCGTGATGCACTTGAGGAAAAGGGTTATAGCTTTGTATCTGCCGAGGTGGCCTATGTACCGCAGACCACCACCGTTATTGACGATGAGGATGCGGCGGCAAAGATGGAAAAGCTTATCGAATTATTAGAGGATAACGACGACGTTCAGGAAATCTGGCACAACTGGGAAGAACCCAGTGAGGAATAAAATAGAGAAAGCAAAAGGCACCGTTTCGGGTGTTGCGATTAGGGATTAATTGGTTTTTCAGATAAATTTGCACTTTTTCTTGCTATGAAAACTTGTAAGACACAAAGTATTACTGTGTTTTCATATCTTCGAAATAGTAGCAAATTTATTCTTACAAAACTGCACGCGCACCTTAAAAA
>JAZQGO010000034.1:0-26503 GCA_045540055.1 Acutalibacteraceae bacterium | reverse complement strand
AAGCGTCGTTTGACCTGCTGTACCGATAATTCAAGCCCCCACACCACATCCCTGTATTTTCTAAGCAGGAGCCAAGTGTCGTGATACTTCGGGTTCTCCGGTATCTGTTCGGTTTGCTTTTTCATTCATCACACCTCCTCCGATTGAACGGGTATCAGCCGTATTTCAAACTGGAATATCTCCGTAGAATTCTTACATGACATTACAAGCAAGTAGCGATACTCCTTAACATCTGTGAGATTACAGGTACTAATAATAGCTTTCCTGCAATCGTCGGATAAGGGTAATAACTTACATTGGATTCGAGGACATGAAAAGCACGGAAACCCTTGTGCTGCAAGGACTTTCGCCACTTTTTGCAGGATAATTTTCGTGTGCGATTTTGACACGCCGGATTCGTTTTCTGACACGCTGTTTTCTTCCGGTGCTTCGTCAATGGTGATGTTGATGTTAAGCGACATTGCTACTTCGTCTTTGTCGATCATCACATCGGATATCTGAAACATCGTAGAAAGATACTTCTTTAAGTAGATTGCCGTACCGTGTGTTCCGGGGAAGGCAACCATCGAAATGTATTCCAGTTCCTGCATTTTGCGAAGATAACGCCCTGCAGTTGCCTTGGATACACCCCAACGCTCTGCAAGTTCAGCATAACCGACGAGCGGGCTGCCGGTACCATTACGCATATACACCACAGGACCGACATCAGAGCCTTGCACCTGGGTATCGTTATATATGGTGTTGACCCATAGATCCAGCATAGCATCCATTTCGGAACAGCGGCCGGCGCTGACTAACTCGTTTGCTACCGAGATAGGCAGAAAGAAAAAGCCGGTGTCCTTTTGGCAAGGAGCGTTATAGTCTAAAACTCGGTTATACTTACACCATCCTTTAATTTTGAATTTCACCAACTTACCGCGTCCGAGCAGAGTGTAGGTGATAAGGTGTCTGTCCTGCAGTTCTTTCAAAATGGAGAGTGCCTGATGCTGAAAGCGGGTGCGGAACCATTCGGTCAGCTCACTTACTCGGCAGAGCCATTCGCCGGGATAGATGGTGTAGCTGATACCGTCAATTCTTTTATATGATGTACGAAAGTTTGCATAGCAGGACAGGACGGTGAAATAGTAGAGGCCTGAGCTGCCGTTGATGCGTATGTTTTTGTCATTCATCAGCATACCGATGAATTGCCGATAGATTCGGCAACGTGGGTAATCCACGATCTGTTTCAGTTCTAATTGATATTCTGACATGATTTCCTCCTATTAAATAAAAAAAGCGGTACAGACTCGAAAATGAATCTGTACCGCAGGCTTTTGCTTGAAAAACCTTGATTTTCTGAACATTTTGTAGTATAATATTTGCGCTAACCTGTGAATGGGTTACATTACTCTTGTTATCTTGCAAATACTGATACGAGTGAGACACCTGATTTTGAGGTACACGACAGGTACACAAAAAAGTTTTTCACGCAAAAATCAGAGTGAGATATATGAGATTAACTACCATATCCGCTATGGATGACACCCAAAAACACGGGTGAAAAGATACTCAAAACGGAATGGGAGTAATACCAAATATTTCAGGGTAAACCCTCTCATCGCGGGTTTCTTCCAAAAGGGTAAAAATTGATATCCTGAGAGAACCCAAGAAAAAATAATAAATAAACGACCTTGTGTAACACACAAATCCGTGTTACATGAGGTCGTTTTCTTTTGACTTTTTTACCTTGCAAACCCTCAGTCTTTCTGTTTTTTCCACTTCGTGAGAATAACAGAGAAACCGAAGATAACACTTCGTAATGCACTGGGTATTCCTCATTCTTTCAACCTATTTCTTTTTATTTCAAAACCCTTTTATTTCCCTTTATTTCAGGACTTTTCAGGGTGTTAGTGCATTGAGAATTGCTAGTGCACTGGCAACCCGTGAACGAGGAAAAAGAGAGAAAAAAAGAGAATCCCTCGCATACTCTATTGCATTCTCATACTGCCAGAGCACTCTGCCCTGACTCTGAGATAATGAGAGAAAAAAGGATAGAGCGAGAAGGAAAAAGGTACGGGCAGAGTGAGGAAAAAAAGAAAGAAAAAGAGAAAAAGGAGAATACGGGGAATTGCCTTTTTGAGAATGAAAGGGTTTGCCTCGTAATAACTGAACGCCGCCGATGGCGGATGCAGTGAGGTGTTTATTGCGCGCGAACAATGTTCACCCCTATAAATCCTATATCCTAACCCCTAAATCCTAAAAGCTCTGCAGTTTTAAAAACTGCAGAGCTTTTTAATGTGTTATTTGCGGGATCGTATCGTCTATTGCCCAGAAGGAATAGCTGTTTTCGTTGGCATAGTCAATGATTTTCTGCAGAGCCCCGACCGTTGTTTTTTTAGTTGATAGGTCGTGCATCAGCACAACATTTGTTCGGTTCTTTTTAAGAGATTTTACGGTACTTTTATAAATCTTATTTGCCGAAAGGCTACCCGACGCATCGGCACTATCAACATTCCAGTCAAAATAGCGCCAGCCGTCATCAGCTACCTTTACCTTAAGTTTTTTCATAATACCTTTACAGTAGCGGTTTGAAACGGTATTTGAGCTACCACCCGGAAAACGCATTATCTTGGCGTCATAGCCCGTATCGTCCAGCAGCTTCTGATGCAGTTTATTTATATTATTCATAAAGGCGGTCTCACTTTTATAAATTTTCGCATAATCGTGAGAATAACCGTGAATGCCGATGGTGTGCCCCTCATTTATCATTTGTTTAATTATGGGTAACTCTTCTTCATTATAATTACATATAAAAAAGGTGGCTTTAACATTATTCTCTTTTAAAACATTAAGTATTGTTACGGTAACATCACTGCTCGGGCCATCATCAAAGGTAAGGCAGATGCGGTTTTGGGTGGGGTCTTCGGGGACACGCACAACAACCCGTCTGACAACGGTCGTTTTATTGCCCGATGTATCCTTTACGGTATAGCTTACCCTATAGGTGCCGACAAGAGCGGTATTAACTGTTCCCGAAACTGTGATTTTTTCAGTCAGGTCTCCGTCCATATCATCCTTTGCGGTCGCACCGTAATCAGTATATGTACCACCAATGTTTATATAAATCGTTGATTCGCTTTCAAGGGTAATAACGGGCGCCACTATATCTCTGATTTCAACCTCTCTCACGGCAGATGTCGCATTACCAGATGCGTCTTCTACAGTATAAACAACATTATATTTTTCAGAGTTTATCTTTTTTTTAGTGATTTTAATATTATCGTTCAGCTCACCATCATAGTTATCAAGTGCGGTAGCTCCCGATTCCTTATAAAACTTCATATCGGATACCGTTATTTTTTCGCCACCATTTAGTGTGATTTCGGGTGATACCGTATCCTGCACAAGCACCGTTCTTACATTGGTATAGGTCTTATTGGCATATGTAACACTATAGGTTATTTTATATTTACCGACGGTATTTGTATCGACATCTGATTTTACCTGAACGGTGTCGCTTATATCCTCATGGGCAAGAAATGCCGAATATCCGCTCTCAGTATACTCACTGAAAACAGGCACCTTTACTACATGGCTGCCGATGAGCGTAATACGCGGCTCAATCAGAACCGTTAAAAGCACTACGGCGGTAATAGCCATAGTAAATGCCGTAATAACAGTGGCAAACATCCACTTTTTACCCATTTTATTTTTATAAAATAGTAAAACTGCCAAGCCCGACAGTAAAACTGCGAAAGCAAGTGAAATTATTTTAAATTCCGTAATCCCCATACCAAGAAACCTATAAATTACTTAATTTCTAAAACCTCAAAGCCAATATCGGTTATGATTGACGCCAAAAGCTCGTCGGACAGATTTTCGGCAAGCGTAACACTTGCGCACTTTTCTTCAAGGCTTACCTCGACGCCGACAACATCGCGGATAGCCGACAGGGCATCCTCAACACTCTTTTTACAGTGCATACATGCCATACCTTCAATAAAAATCTTTTTATTCATTTTTCAGTGCCCTCCTAAGATTTAAAGCATTTGTCACAACACAAACGGAACTCAGCGACATTGCGGCGGCGCCAAGCATAGGACTTAGCACTATGCCGAAAGCAGACAACACACCTGCGGCGATGGGTATACCAATTATATTGTAGAAGAATGCCCAAAACAGATTGATTTTAATATTTTTTATAACCTTACGGCTTAGCTTAATGGCCTTGACCACATCGGCAAGATCGTTTTTAACAAGAATTATATCGGCGCTCTCAATGGCAATATCGGTACCTGCGCCTATGGCTATGCCTACATCAGCAGCGGCGAGTGCTGGCGCATCGTTGATACCGTCACCTACCATAGCCACTGTTTTACCGCCCTTTTGGAGCTGCCTTACCGACCTTTCCTTATCGGCAGGAAGCGCACAAGCGAATACATTTTTAATACCTACAGTATCGGCAACATTTTGTGCGGTAAATTTATTATCGCCCGTTACCATATAGACGTCAATACCTAATTTTTGGAAATTGTCGACCGCGTCGGCAGAGGTGGCCTTTACCGTATCAGAAACACTGATTATGCCGAGCAGCTGCTGCTCATCAAAAAACATTATCGGCGTTTTGCCGCTAATGGCGACCTCGTCTAAATACTGCTTATTATCCCCTATATCAACACCGACAGTAGAAATCAGCGCCTCATTACCCGAGTAATATTTTTTGCCGTCAATAACACAGGAAATACCTCTACCCGACAGGGTTTGAACCTCGGTAACATCGTATCTGTCGACATTCTGAGCGATTGCGTATTCACACACCGCAGCGGCTATAGGATGCTCAGACACCGATTCAATCGATAAAGCGAGTGATAGAAACTTCTTTTCATCGATTTTGGGGTTCACCTCACTCACCGACAGTACTCCGTTTGTGATGGTACCCGTTTTATCAAGAATTATTGCATCAATTTTATGTGCCGTTTCAAGCGCTTCGGCATTTTTAAGGAGTATGCCGTTTTTAGCGCCCACACCCGTACCTACCATAACGGCTACGGGGGTTGCCAGACCTAATGCACAGGGGCAGGAAATAACCAACACCGATATAGCAAAGGTCAGCGCACCTTCAAAACCTGCACCCAGAATACACCACATAATAAAGGTAATCAGGGCAATACACATAACAATGGGCACAAAGACACCACTGATTTTATCGGCCAAGCGAGCTATAGGTGCTTTACTTGACGATGCTTCTTCTACAAGCCGTATAATTTCAGAAAGTGTTGTGTCGTCGCCCGTTTTGTCGGCTCTAAACTCAATATATCCACTTTTACATATTGTGCCCGAGATAACCGATGCGCCCTGCTCTTTTTCGGCAGGCAAATTCTCGCCCGTTATTGCGCTTTCATCGACACTTGCATTGCCGTTTATAACAACGCCGTCGGCGACAATTCTCTCGCCCGCCTTGACAGCAATTACATCGCCCTTTATAAGACAGTCGGTGCTAACGATTTTGGGCTCACCACGTGAGATAACCGTTACGGTATCGGGCGCCAGCATTGTCAGCTGCTCAATAGCGTCGCCCGCCTTTGACTTAGCCTTAGCCTCAAAAAACTTACCTAAGGTAATAAGCGCTAAAATCATCGCCGCCGATTCAAAATATAATTCAATATGCGCAGATGAATTACTTATAAAAACAACTATGGCATATAACCCGTAAATAAACGAGGCACAAGAGCCTACGGCAATAAGGGTATCCATATTAGGTGCACCCATAAACAGATTTTTAAAACCACGGGCGAAATAAACAAAGTTTACAGCAATTATAGGTAATGTCAGTATAAGCTGTGACAAAGCCATTACCAGATGATTATGAAAAATCTCGGGTATGGGGTATAAAAACATATGCTGCATTGAAAGATACATAAGCGGTATTAAAAAAGCAAATGAAACGATAAGACGGCGCTTAAAATCTTTATAGATTTTTAAATTCTCATTTTCACGCTTGGTATCGGGATTATACTCATTGGCCGTAAAGCCCGCTTTTTCTACCGCCGAGATAACATCTTTTTCAGTTATTATATTTTCATCAAAATCTACAACCATTGTGTTAGCAAGCAAATTGACATCTGCCCCGCTAATACCGGTCTTAGCTCTCAGCACCCGTTCAATACGCGCCGAACAGGCACTGCACGACATACCGCCGATCGAATACTTTTTTCTCAATTAAACTAACTCTCCTTCACAGTAGCCGTTGTCGGCAGATATTAACTTAACATCTGCTATCTGCCCACACAGATTCTTTTCTGACCTCACCTTTACATAGGTATAGTTTTCGGTATAACCCGAATATATATTATTGTCTTCGGTTTCAAATAATACGCTAAAGGTCTTGCCGCATTGATTTTTTAAGAAGGCTTGCTCTGACGCATTGGTGACAGCTATCATCTCACGGCTTCTTCTCTCCTTTTCGGCTCTGGTCACCTGATTCGGCAGCGAATATGCCACCGTTCCTGCGCGGCGCGAATAGGCAAAGACATGAGTTTTGGCAAAGCCGACCTTTTTGGCAAACTCAAGGTTTTCTGAAAACTCTGTTTCATCCTCACCTGCGAAGCCTACCATAACATCTGTCGTAATGGCGGCATTTTTGAAAATTTTTCTGATTCGACCGACAAGGTCAAAATAAAACGCCGAATCGTAATGACGGTTCATTCGTCTGAGCGTCTTATCACATCCCGATTGAAGTGACAGATGAAACTGCGCACAGAATTTATCCTGATTCGATAATCTTTCTAACATTTCATCACTAATATGGTCGGGCTCGAGCGAGCCTAAGCGGATGCGCTTTATCCCCTCTACCCGAGCGACTGCGTCGACGGCATCACACAAATTAAGTCCCGTATCGCGACCAAACGACGTCAGATTTATACCAACAAGGACAACCTCACAAAAGCCCGCATCGGCGAGGGCGCGCGCCTCGGCCTCAATATCTTCTATCGACCTTGAGCGAATATTGCCGCGCGCGGTAGGTATTATACAATAGGTGCAATAACGGTCACAGCCGTCCTGAATTTTCATAAATGCACGTGTGTGCTCGCTGAACTGCTTAATGCTCGGTGTATTGAATTTTTCGTCACGCATATGCTGACCGATATGAACTATCCTTTCGCCGCCGCGCATAAACTGCTCAACAAGCTGCGGTAAAAGTGCAGGGTCGGTATTGCCCGAAACGATGTCGGCTTCAGCGAGTGCGGCACTGTCTGTCGGGAAGGCCTGCGGCATACAACCCGTAAGCACCATAACTGCCTCGGGATTCATTTTTCTGAAGCGCCTTAGCATCTGACGTGACTTGCGGTCACTTTCTGCTGTAACGGTGCAGGAGTTAATAACAAAGACATCAGCCGGCACATTATTATCTACCACAGTATAGCCCCTATTGGTAAAGCACTCGGTCATACACTGTGTTTCATATTGATTAACCTTACAGCCCAAGGTGTAAAAAGAAATATTCATAAAGCCACTCCAAATAATATATACATATAAATTATAAAACAAAAAAACCAATAATTCAACAAAGTAAATATATTTTTTTAAAGTACAGATTTTGGGACACACAAAAAATTATAATGGTTATAGTTAGTCGAAACAATAATAAAATTTTATTGCGCAATCCGATAAAATCAGCTTGCAGTAGCGCTTTTGCGTTCGACAGACTAAATCATTATAATAAAAATGTAAAAAAGATATTGACAAATGAAAAAACATGGTTTATAATGAAAATACAGAAAACGAACAAATGTTCGGTAAGGAGAAATTACTATGACATTAGGTATGTTTATACAGACTTTTCTTGAGGTTGCGGCTGTTGGCTTTATTATTTGGGGTCTATTTAATGAAAAGAAGCTTGTCGCCTTTGAAGACAGAATTAAGGCCGCTGTGCGCCGCCGACGCCTCAAGGTGTCAAACGAGGATATGCCCTGCAACAAGCATTGCGCTTAAATTTTCCGTCCATCTTTTAATTTCACATACAAAACACAAAACATCCGGTCAGGTTCTACCTGCCGGATGTTTTGTTATTTCTATTATACTATTTGCGAGTATTTTAACAAAGCAAAAACGAAAATGTTACCTTTAAAATCAGGCGCGGATTATTCGTGTTTGCTTACCCTTTTAATGCCTATAGTCACCTTTTCGCCATTGATATCCCAATCCTTAACAAAACCATCGGGTGTACCTACTTCCAGTGAATCGGCAAGTGTATCGCCGACGATATCGTCCTTCTTGTCAAGTGACAGATTGCAGATAACCTCACTTCCTGAAACGGTGATTTCAATATGGTCGCAAACATTGAAATCTGCCTCTTTACGCATTGTCTGAATTTTGCTGACCAGCTCTCTGATATATCCCTCATCAATAAGCTCTTTTGTGAGTGTTGTATCAATAGCTACCGTAATGCCGTTATCGGTAAGAGCCGAGAATCCCTCCTTCTGAGCCGATTCAATAAGCAGGTCCTCAGCCGTTAGAACTACCTCACCACCCGGCAGGTCAAATTTAAGTGCGCCGTCAACATCTAACTTCGCCTTGGCGGCCGAGCCATCAATTTCGGACAGGACGCGTCTTATATCATTTAACTGCTTGCCGTATTTTGGGCCTACCGTTTTCAGCTGTGGCTTAAAGTTATAGGTCACAAAGGCATCAACCGCATCGGTAAACTCAACGCTCTTAATGTTAAGCTCATCCTTAATAATATCGGTGTAGAGTGTATCTAAATCGCA
Organism: Acutalibacteraceae bacterium; assembly: GCA_045540055.1. Lineage (GTDB taxonomy): Bacteria > Bacillota > Clostridia > Oscillospirales > Acutalibacteraceae > SIG565. The sequence goes on along the minus strand of JAZQGO010000034.1, from coordinate 17,756 downwards.
GTCAAGCTTTACAAACATTTTGTTTAGCGGCTGACGGTTTTTAAGGTTAGAGCCGTTTCGTGCGGCACGTCCCATAACAACGATTTCAAGCACCTTTTCCATATTATCTTCAAGTGTCTTATCAATACGATTTTCCTGTACTTCAGGGAAGGCGCAAAGATGTACACTAATCGGCGCAGTCTTATCTACATTGCATACTAAGTTGCGGTAGATATTCTCACTCATAAACGGAACCATCGGTGCGGCAGTCTTAGCCGTGACAACCAGCGCTTCGTAGAGTGTCATATATGCCGCAATCTTATCCTCGGTCATACCCTGCACCCAATATCTCTCACGGCCACGACGAACATACCAGTTACTCATTTCATCAACAAACTCTTGCAGAGCGCGTGCGGCTTCGGGTATACGGTAGTTAGCAAGGTTATTATCAACCGCCTTAACGGTAGAGTTAAGACGAGAAAGTAGCCATTTATCCATAACAGTCAGCTTGCAGTCGGCAAGTTTGTATTTTGTCGGGTCAAACTTATCTATGTTGGCATATAGTACGTAGAAAGCGTAGGTGTTCCAAAGGGTGCCCATAAACTTGCGCTGACCCTCGGTTACGGCTTTGCCGTGGAAGCGGTTGGGTAACCAAGGCGCTGAGTTGGTGTAGAAATACCAGCGAATTGCATCGGCACCGTAGGTTTCAAGCGCATCAAACGGGTCAACGGCGTTGCCCTTTGACTTGGACATCTTTTGACCGTTTTCATCCTGAACGTGACCGAGAACGATAACATTCTTAAAGGGTGCCTTATCGAAAATAAGGGTTGATATTGCAAGCAATGAATAGAACCAACCACGAGTCTGGTCAACCGCCTCAGAAATAAAGTCTGCGGGGAACTGACTCTCGAACAGGTCTTTGTTCTCAAAGGGATAGTGGTGCTGTGCAAACGGCATTGCGCCCGAGTCGAACCAACAGTCGATAACCTCAGGTACACGGCTCATCTGTTTACCGCACTTGGCACACTTAATGGTCACTGCGTCAACATAGGGACGGTGCAATTCAATATCATCGGGACAGTTATCCGACAACTCTTTAAGCTCAGCAATAGAGCCGATAGAATGGATGTGACCGCATTCGCACTGCCAGATATTAAGCGGTGTTCCCCAATATCTGTTACGTGAGATGCCCCAGTCCTGAACGTTTTCAAGCCAGTCGCCGAAGCGTCCCTTACCAATGCTCTCGGGTATCCAGTTTATTGTGTTGTTGTTTTTGATTAAATCATCGCGAACTTCGGTCATCTTAATAAACCACGATTCACGTGCATAGTAAATAAGCGGTGTGTCACAACGCCAGCAGAACGGATAGTCGTGTTCGAATTTCGGCGCATCAAAAAGCAGACCTGCTTTATCGAGGTCAACAAGCACCAGCGGATCGGCATCCTTAACAAACTTACCGGCATAGGGTGTTTCTTCGGTAAGCTCACCCTTGCCGTCAACAAACTGCACAAAGGGAAGGTCGTACTTTCTGCCAACCTTAGCGTCGTCCTCACCAAAGGCGGGTGCAATATGAACAATACCTGTACCGTCACTCATTGTAACATAGCTGTCGCAAACGATATAGTGACCCTTCTTATTCTGCTTTTGACAAACGGGTGTTACAAAGTCAAACAGCGGCACATATTCCTTATGTTCAAGGTCACTACCCTTAAAGCTTTCAAGCACGCTGTAGGCAGGTGCTTCTTCGGTGGCTAATTTGCCTAGCACCTTATCAAGCAGAGCCTCGGCCATATAGTAGGTATAGCCGTCAGCCGCCTTAACCTTGCAGTATGTGTCATCGGGGTTTACACAGAGTGCCACGTTGGACGGCAACGTCCAAGGTGTAGTTGTCCACGCAAGGAAGTATGCATCCTCACCCACTACCTTAAAGCGAACAACGGCACTGCGCTCCTTAACGTTCTTATAGCCCTGCGCTACCTCATGGGACGAAAGCGGTGTTCCGCAACGGGGACAATAGGGTACAATTTTAAAACCCTTGTAAAGAAGCTTTTTCTCAAAAATCTTTTTGAGTGCCCACCATTCCGACTCAATAAAGTCATTATGATAGGTAACATACGGATTTTCCATATCTGCCCAGAAGCCAACTGTATGCGAAAAATCTTCCCACATGCCCTTGTATTTCCAGACGCTTTCTTTACAATGGTCGATAAAGGGTTCAAGACCGTACTGTTCAATCTGCTCTTTACCGTCAAGGCCGAGCAGCTTTTCAACCTCAAGCTCAACGGGCAGACCGTGTGTATCCCAGCCTGCTTTACGCGGCACCATACAGCCTTTCATGGTGCGGTAACGCGGAATCATATCCTTGATAACACGGGTCAGCACATGACCGATATGCGGCTTACCGTTAGCGGTCGGCGGGCCGTCGTAGAAAACATAAGGGTCACCGTCCTTGCGTTCTTCAATACTCTTTTCGAATATTTTTTCGTCGACCCAGAATTTTCCTATTTTCTTCTCTTCCTCAACGAAATTAAGGTTAGGTGAAATACTGTTGTACATAAAAATCCTCCTAAAAAAACAGAGTTTTCGTCCATAACAGGACGAAAACCCACTTTCGTTAACCACCTATTACGGCAGACTGACATCTGCGGTTCTCTTAACGGTGAACAACCGGTTCAGCCTACTGTTTTCAGCCGACAGCTCCAAAGTGATTTTCGCACGCATACTACTTGCATCGGGCTTGCACCCTCCCCGACTCGCTTTAAGCTTTCATACACGGTTACTGTCTTTTTCATCGCCTTTTATTTATCTCATATATCTTATCATACTTTTTCACTAAATTCAACCTTAATTTTCTAAATCCTAACGGACGGTCGAGGGCGCCCGTCCCTACAGTCCTAACCCCTAAATCCTAAATCCTGAATCCTAAATAATAAGACATCCCCCTACTTACATATATTTTTGTGAAGGAAGGGATTTTATGATTTGGCAGCTTTTAATAAAAATTGCATCGTCACTTTTTTATTTTGCATTGCATGTGACACCTGCAGGCTCGTTTCCACCGCCGCTTAAAGCCAAAGAGGAAACCGCACTGCTTGAAAGGATGAAAAACGGTGATATCGGGGCGAAAAACAAGCTGATTGAGCATAATTTAAGATTGGTCGCCCACATAGTTAAAAAATACTACAGCGCCACAAGCGAGCAGGAGGATTTGATTTCGATAGGCACAATAGGTCTTATAAAGGGTATTACCTCATTTAAGGCAGATAAGGGCATTCGCCTTGCCACCTATGCCGCAAGATGTATTGATAATGAGATACTTATGCACTTTCGATCACTTAAAAAGTCGGCGCAGGACGTATATATCAGCGACCCGATTGACACCGACAAGGACGGCAACACCTTGACACTTATAGATATAATTGCCGACAGCACCGACATAACTGAGGAAATCGACATAAAGCTAAAGCTTGAAAAGCTTCGAAAAATAATAAATCACGCACTTGACGACCGCGAAAAAACAATCATTTGCTACCGATACGGTGTGGGCGGCTGTAAGGAACTGACACAGCACGAAATTGCACGGCGGCTGGGTATTTCTCGCTCATATGTATCCCGAATAGAAAAAGCCGCCTTACTTAAATTAAGGCAGCTTTTTTAAGAACGACGTCCTATTTAACTTGATTATTCATCTTCATAGGCCCTATTACAGGTGCAGGCGCGGTAGATAAGCGTTACTACGAACATAACGAGCAATACCACACCAAGCACTATCACAGCGGCAAGTGCACCGAGAATAGCCCCAGAAAATACTGCGCCGAGAATTACGCCAAGCAATGTGGCAAATAAGCCTGCCACAACTGCAAGTACGATATTAAGGCAGCAGCATCTACCGAAAAAGTTTCTGCAACCGTTACACATACTTTGTTCACATCCAAATTGTATTTACCGATATAATCGGCTAATACAATTTATGCAAAACGTGGACGGGTTGTTACTTGGCGAATTCGCTCATAGCCTTATAGGCCATAAAAATATCGAACTTGGCAGTTGTTTCAAACGGCGCGTGCATCGAAAGTACGGGTACACCAAGGTCAACAACATCAACACCGAGGTTGGCGATGTACATAGCTACCGTACCGCCGCCGCCAAGGTCAACCCTGCCGAGCTCACCTGTCTGCCAAACAATGCCTGCACGGTCTAACATAGCGCGAATTTCACCGACATACTCTGCCGACGCATCACTTGTTGAGCTTTTACCGCGTGAACCTGTGTATTTGGTTATAACGACACCGTAATTTAAGAATGCTGCATTCCTGCGCTCCATAACATCCTGAAATGTCGGGTCGGTGCCTGCGTTAACATCTGCCGAAAGGCATTTTGAGGCGCGAAGCGTAACGGTGCCGTCGACACCCTGCATTTTAGCAAGGTCATAAACTACATATTTAAGGAATGCTGAGTTAAGTCCCGTATTACCGTCAGAGCCAATTTCTTCTTTGTCTGCCAAAACGGTAATTAAAGATTTGCTCGGCATTTCTGTGTTTATTGCCGCCATTAAGGCAGGATATGCGCAGACTCGGTCATCCTGACCATACGAGCCTATCATAGAGCGGTCAAAACCGATATCGCAGGCCTTTATTGCAGGCACACATTCAAGCTCAGCCGACAAAAAGTCTGCCTCGGTAATGCCGTATTTTTCATTGAGTATTTTAAGGATGTTAAGCTTTACCCTTTCGCTCGCTTCATCATCTTTAAAGGGGTGACTGCCAACAAGAACATTAAGCTCTTCACCTTTAATAGCCTCGGCCAACACACGTTTTGCCTGCTCGGTGGCTAAATGGGGTAATAAATCATTAACAACAAATCTGGGGTCACCTTCATCCTCACCGATATTAACCTCAACCACACTACCATCGGTCTTGGCAAATACGCCGTGCAAAGCCAACGGCACGGTCGGCCACTGATATTTGCGTATACCACCATAATAATGGGTCTTAAACAGGGCTAATTCTATTTCTTCATAAAGCGGGTTGGGCTTCAGGTCAAGTCGGGGCGAATCAATATGTGCGGCGGTTATGTTTACGCCTGCTTCAGCCGACTGCTTACCGACATTAACAAGTGCTAATGCCTTGCCACGATTATTGATATAATAACGGTCGCCCGCCTTATATTCTTTACCCGAAATATATTCGCTAAAACCTGCCGCCTCGGCTAATTTGATGGCGGATTTAACCGCTTCTCTCTCGGTTTTGGCATTGTCTAAAAAGGCTTTATAGCCCTCACAAAATTCTTCTGCCGCCGCTAAAACGGCTTCATCGCTTATAAGTCTTCCGTTTTTACGGTTTAAAAAGAGTTTATCCTTTAGTAGTTGCGCCTGTGTTTTATCAGCCATTTTGCTTACCTCCTAAAATATCTTTTATCAAAATATCAAAATTATTTATAAACTCGCCGACTTCACCATTATTAGTCAGCACATAATCACATTTTTCTTTATAAAATTCATCGGGTTTACCCGCAGATATGCGACTTTCGGCCTGTGCGGCAGTAAGCTTATCACGGCTGACAATACGGTTGTATCTTTTCTCACGGTCGGCAATAACACCGATTGTTTTGTTGCACAGCCTGTCAGCACCGCTTTCAAACAATGTTGGCGCATCAAGTAAAATATAATCTACTTTTGAATTTTTTATTTGCTTTTCTATATCGGCAACAATGAAAGGTAGTACCGTTTTATTTAAAAGCTCGGTTTTCTCACCCGTTTCGAATGCCTTTTTTGCGAGTGCCTTTCGGTCAAGCATACCGTCAATACTCAATATATCACTGCCGAAGGCGGCGCAGAGGGCGGCCTTGACCTCATCTCTTTGTTGCACCTTATGTGCTACACTGTCGCAATCAATAACATAAAATCCGCAGGCTGTAGCAACTCCTTTAAGACTGCTTTTACCTGCACCCGTTTGTCCCGTAAGACCTACAACAAATTTCATAATGTTATCACCTTAAATGCGGCGGCACGAATGAGTCGGTTGTATACCGCCAAACCCACGCCCGTTTTTGACGGCGCGTGAACATACACTTCATTGTAATTATCTTTATCTATTTCTCTTAGTACGCTAAATATGTTGTGAGCAAGACTTCCCTCATCTAAAGCACTGCCATAGACAACAAAAGGAATATCTATACCTATATCCTCATCAAAGCAGATAGCGGCGCTCCCCTTTTTTTCATTAACAAACTGTACGAAGCTGTCACTTTCCCCCTCAACTAAATAAACCGCCGTTTTTGGTGAGTAGTGCTTGTATTTCATACCGGGAGATGCGACAACATCACTTTCAGGCTCAGCAAATACTGCGGCATCAACAACTATATCGGGTAAAAGCTCACGCAGTTGCTCTACCGTTACAGCACCGGGCCTGAGAAGTCGCGGTGTATCACCTGCAAGGGTGATAACGGTTGATTCAACACCGACCTGACAGTCGTCGCCAATTATTACGGCATCAATTTTGCCATCTAAATCGTTAATAACATGGTTAGCGGTGGTGGGACTCGGACAACCCGAAAGATTTGCCGACGGTGCCGCTAAGGGTATACCTGCACTCTCAATCAAAGCCACAGCCGTAGGATGTGACGGCATACGCACCGCCACGGTATCAAGACCACGACTGACGCTATCGCACACCTTATCCCTCTTTTTTAAAACCATTGTAAAGGGACCCGGCCAAAACCTTTTTGCACATTCGTATGCACTGTCTGGTATATCACAGGCAACATCATTTAACATATCTATGTTCGATATATGAACTATTAAGGGGTTATCCTGTGGTCTGCCCTTGGCCTTGAAAACCTTAGCAACGGCGGCATCAGAATAGGCGGATGCCGCCAAACCATAAACCGTCTCGGTAGGTATAGCCACAATGCCGTCGTTTTTTAAAATCTCTGCCGCCTTAGATATTTTTTCTTCGGGGGCGCCAAAATTCAAATCAAGCTTTAGGGTTTTCATTTACTGCTCATCAGCCTTTAACATTTCGGTGCGATAGAAGGTTATGAGTGCATCAATAATCTCGTCTATATCACCGTTTAATATCTGTTCTATTCTATATAGAGTCAGACCGATTCTGTGGTCGGTAACACGTCCTTGCGGATAGTTGTAGGTGCGTATTCTCTCACTTCTGTCTCCCGTACCTACCTGTGCCTTACGGTCAGAGGCTATTGCGTCGTTCTGCTGCTGCTGCATCATTTCATAAAGACGTGAGCGCAAAACCTTCATAGCCTTATCCTTATTTTTGTGCTGACTGCGTTCATCCTGACACTCAACAACCAATCCCGTCGGCAAATGGGTAATACGTATAGCCGACTCGGTTTTATTAACGTGCTGACCACCGGCACCGCCTGAACGGTAGGTGTCTATTTGCAAATCGGCGGGGTTGATGTCGACCTCAACCTCCTCAGCCTCGGGCAATACCGCAACCGTAACGGTCGAGGTGTGAATACGACCCTGCGTTTCGGTTTCGGGCACACGCTGTACACGGTGAACACCGCTTTCGTATTTAAGGCGGGAATATGCGCCCTCGCCCTCAATCATAAAACTGACTTCCTTAAAGCCGCCAAGCTCGGTTTCGTTAGCGCTTAGCACCTCTATCTTCCAACGGCGTGACTCGGCATACATTGAGTACATACGCATAAGACTTCCCGCAAAGAGAGCCGCCTCCTCACCGCCTGCACCCCCGCGAATTTCAACAATAACATTTTTATCGTCATTAGGGTCGCGCGGTAAAAGCAGAATTTTAAGCTCTTCACTCGTTACTTCAATCTTGGCCTTTGCCTCGTTATATTCCTCTTCAACAAGCTCTTTAAAATCCTTATCAAGTCCGCCTGCATCAAGCAGCTCCTTAGCCTCGGCCTCGGCATCCTTTGCGGCACGGTACTCTCTGAATTTTTCGACGATAGGTGTCAACTGCTTATGCTCTTTCATCAATTTTTTGAAGGTCTCATTATCTGAGACGACCTCGGGCTTCATAAGCTCGTTGCCTATCTCTTCAAAACGCTCTTCAACCGCTTTTAATTTATCAAACATAGATTACTCTCCCTTAATTATTTTCTTTATGTTCTTTTCACACTTAACTCTGGGTAGCATAATTTCATGAGAACAGCCGTCACACCTAATTTTAAAATCCATACCGATTCTCGTCACCGTAAATGTATCAGCACCGCACGGATGCTTTTTCTTCATAAGCAGCTTATCACCGATGTTGATATCCATTGCTGTCACCCCAATATTATATTCTATATTATTATAGCCTAAAAGACACTTAAAGGCAATAATTTCTTGATATAATTAAAAATAAATAGTATAATTAATATAATAATTATTTGAGGGGATTTTATTTTGGGAAATACGGTTAGAATTTTACATACTGCCGATTTACATCTTGGCTGTGAATTTGCCTTTTTATCGCAGAGTGAGCGTGCAAAAAGAAAAGCAGAGCTGATTATATGTTGCGAGAATATTTTTAAAATCTGTCACGCAAACTCGATAGACTTTTTGCTCTTATCGGGCGATGTTTTCGAAAGCAATAATGTCGATGAGGACACCATTGGTGCGTTTTTCGCCTGCTTTAAACTAGCGGTCGACACGCAGGTGATTTTTGCGGCAGGCAATCACGACCCACTTACTGCCAACTCGCCATTTTTAAGGGGTAACCTACCCGAAAATTTAACAGTTATTGACACCTGCGACCAATTTATACCCTTTGAAGAAAAGGGCGTCAATATATACGGTAAATCCTTTTCAAGCACATATATGACCGGCTCTGAGGCCTTTTCTCTGCCGGTAGCCGATGACGGCAGAATTAACATAATGGTTTTACATGGGGACACTGGCACAGATATGTCCTCAGGCTATAATACCATCACCAAAGAATTTATTAAAAACAGCAATATGGACTATATCGCACTCGGCCACATTCACGAGTTTTCGGGTGTGCAGACGGTGGGTAAAACCCGCTACGCATACTCGGGTTGTCCCGAGCCGCACGGCTTTGACGAAACGGGCAGTAAGGGTGTTATCTGCGCCAATATAGGTAAAGACACCTTTGAATACCGCTTTGTGCCTACCGCTATCAGACGCCACGAGGAAGTGCAGGTTGACGTTTCTGAGTGTACCGATAATGTATCTGCCGCCGAGCAGGTTGAAGCCATTTTAAAGGATAATTTCGGTAAAAAATATGGCGAAAATCTATATAAAATCATACTTTGCGGTCAGGTGAGCGAGGACTACAAGGTAAATAAGAATCAAATACTGCGCCGTATAAAAGACGGTCTGTTCTTCGCAAAAATCAAAGATAACACCGAGATTAAAATTAACCTTTCTCTCGCCGCTAAGGAAAACAGCTTTAAGGGCAAATTTATTAAAAATATGCTTTTAAGGTTAGAGCAGGCCGAGCAGGGTAATAAGTGGAAAATAGAAAAGGCATTGTATTTAGGACTGAAGGCATTTGATTCGGAGGTGAAATACAATGAAGATTAGTAAAATAAACATTACTTCTTTCGGCAAATTTAAAAACTATTCGCTCGATGTTTGTGACGGCTTTAATCTCATTTACGGTGAGAATGAAAACGGTAAAACCACCATTATGGATTTTATACGTATGATGTTTTACGGCAGTAAAAACGCCAATAAAGCAGGTTATGTTAATCCACGAAAGAGATATGCGCCGTGGGATGGCTCGGCTATGTCGGGAAGCATAGAATTTAGCCACGAAAATAAAAATTACCGCCTTGAGCGTGCCTTCAGGGGCCGAAACTCAAGCGATAAAATTACACTAATTAGTTTGGATGACGGCACTCTTACTAATATTTCGGGTGATGACTCACCGGGTGAAAGCTTTTTGGGACTGACACTCTCGGCATTTGAGAAGAGCGTTTTTATTGATAACAGAGTAATCTTTAGCGACACCGAAGGTGCGGGTGAGATAAACTCGCGACTTGCCAATATCGAGGGCACGGGCGATGAAACGGTATCGTCAGCATCGGTCATAAAACGAGTGACCGACGCAATATACGACCTGCGCTCTGCTTCTAATCGAGGCGGCAGCATACACAAGGACGAGCAGCTACTGCAGTTACTCGAGGACAAGTTGGCTGAGGCGAAAAATATCGACCGCCTGCGTATAGCCAAGGCAGAGCTTATCGCTCAGAAAGAAATGGATGCCGCGGCGTTAAGCACAAAAAAATCTCAAGCCTTTAATGATATTAAGGGCGCCGAGAAAGCGGCAAAATATCTTAAACTTAAAGAATTTGTGCAGACGGCTGAGGAATACGAGCGGTGTGAGACCAAATTGCTTTTGAGCGACGGTTCGGTAGCCGACAAGGCTTTTTGTGATACTCTCAGGCAGAAAATCACAGATATTAAAATCAAGCAGACCGCGCTTGACGCCAAAAGACAGGAGTCAGACCGCATTTTAGATGAGATTTCACTGCTTGAAAAGAGCGTGGCAGATGATAATGTTAATATACTGTCCGACGCACTTAACAGAAAAGAAAAATTAAGTGCCGAGCTTGAAAATAGGCAGACCCTTTTAAACAGGGTGTCAAACGATATAGCCGAAACCGAGAAGCAGCAGTTGGCACTCAAGGGCCACCAAAATATACCACTCATTATAATAGGCGCGGTACTGACCGTTGCTTTTGCCGTCGTACCGTTCATTACGAATTTATTATATCTTTTAAGCTTTGCGGCGGTCGGCATAATTTTACTGGTGCTTGGATTGACATTAAAGACCAAGCCTGACATCAAACCGTTTGAGGTTAAGCTGCAAGACCTGAATACTAAGAAATCACAGCTTATAACAGAGCTTGAAGACCTAAAGACCTCGGTGCAAACAGCCAACGACCAATACAATCTTTTACTCGTAAATAAAAGCACCGACCAAAATCTTATCACCTCTAAGCGTGCAGACGCCACCCGTGTAATGACCGAGGTATCAAGCATGCAGTTAGCGCTTGGCGACAGCCTTCACGACACCCTGTCATTTTGCGCTCGGTTAAAATCGGTGGCAGATATTGATTCGGCGCAGAATGTTCTTGAAGAAACCGAAAACCTACTTGTTTCGCTTGAGCAACTGCGTGCCAAGGCCGAATATGCCGCAAAGGGTACGGGTTGCCACAATCTCACGCAAGCAAAGGAGTATTTGGTGTTGCTTGAAAGGTCGCAGGGCGACGGCGTTTCGGCTGATATAGAGCAGTTAAAGGCCGAGCTTGAGCGACTTACAAACGAGCATTCACTAATCACGCAAGAGCTCGCAGGTCTTAAGGCCGAAGCGGCAAAAGAATACGCCAACATTAAGTCCCCCGCGCAGATTGAAAATGATATAGAGCTTCTCAAAAATCAGATTAGTCAAAAAGAGGAATATCTTGATATACTGCGAATCGCTCAAGAGGCTCTGAATGACGCCGATACTGAGCATCGTCGCAGCTTTAGTCATCTTCTTGATGAAAAGGCGCTGGCTATATTCAAACAGATTACCGACAATAAATACGACTCCTTGATGATTTCAAAAGAGCTTGATATTTCGGTTTCGTCTGACAGCAGTCACGGCACACAGAAGCTAAGCAATCTTAGTCGTGGGGCCAATGACCAAGCGTATTTTGCCCTTCGTCTTGCCTTATCAGAGCTTATCGGAGAACAAGCAGGAAAACTACCCATTTTGCTTGACGACATCTTCTCGCAATATGACGACAAGCGACAAGTTGCAGCATTTGAATTCCTTAAAAATTATTCTAAAGATAATCAAATACTGTTCTTCACCTGTCATAACAGCTGTACCGATACCGCAAAACAATTAAACGCAAATATAATTAAACTGTAAACAAAAAACAAGGCTGGATATCCAGCCTTGTTTTTTATACCTTCCACATTTATATGGTAATATTTCCGTTGATTCTGATTACAAAAGCAACCCGCGTTGAACCATTTTGATAGAACTCTACGCCCGTTTATATGCCAATTTACCAAAAGCAAACAAAAACGCAGACACTTTTGTGTCTGCGCATCTAAAAATTAAATTTACATAGAATACATCTGGGCACCCATATCACCCATACCGCCAAAGCCTCTGATACTGCCGAGAGACAGACCGAAAACCAGAGCGATTACGACCGCTACGATGATTATGGCAAGCGCAATAATAAGACCGCACCAGTAAGAACGGGCAAAATTGCGACGGTTGAGGTTTGACTTGTTAAAGCTGAAAACTATAAGGAAAACAAAGCCTACAATCGGCACAGAAAATAAAATCTGGAGTCCAAAATATGCCCAAGGGCTTAAGGGACTGTATTCTGCAGGAATTTTATTCTTCTGCTTGGCCTGCTGCTGAGTGGGCGCTGTATAAACGGGCTCCTGATATACAGGTGCCGCTACTACGGATGCTTCTGCTACAGGCTCTGCTGCCTGAACTACATCCTCTACTACGGGCTGCTCGGTTGCCGCTGCGCCGCAAATAGTGCAAAACTTTGCACCTGCGTTGATTTCACTTCCACAATTAGCACAAATCATAATATTTACCCCTTAATATGTATTTACAAATAATGCCGAGCCGGGTGTTGCGGTTAAGGATGAAACGCCTTAAAAAATAAATTTACTACTATTTCGAAGGTGTGAAAACGCAGTAATACTTTGTGTCTTACAAGTTTTTACAGCAAAAAAGTGTGAAAATTTATCTGAAAAACCAATTAATCCCTAACCGCAACACCCGAATGCTCGGCATTATAAATTTTAGGCCTTTCCGACAGAACCAAACAATTCCATCTTCTCTTTAACGGTAGCCTTGATAGCCTCAAAGCCGGGTGCTAAAAGCTTTCTCGGGTCGAAGCCCTTGCCCTGAAGGTCCTTGCCGGCCTCAACATACTCGCGTGTAGCTGCGGCAAAAGCCAACTGGCACTCGGTGTTAACATTGATTTTTGAAACGCCGAGCGAAATAGCCTTCTGAATCATATCGGCAGGAATGCCTGTACCTCCGTGAAGAACGAGCGGCATAGTGCCTGTAAGCTTCTGAATTTCATCGAGTGTATCAAAGCTTAAGCCCGCCCAGTTTTCAGGATATTTACCGTGAATATTACCGATACCGGCGGCGAGCATCGTTACGCCGAGGTCTGCAATCATTTTACATTCTTTCGGATCGGCAACCTCACCTGCACCGATAACGCCGTCTTCCTCACCACCGATAGAGCCAACCTCTGCCTCAAGTGAGAGACCGAGCTTATCACAGGTAGCAACTAATTCCTTAGTTTTAGCGATGTTTTCCTCAATCGGATAGTGCGAGCCGTCGAACATTACAGACGAAAAGCCTGCTTCGATACAAGCCTTTGCGCCCTCGTATGAGCCGTGGTCAAGGTGAAGTGCAACGGGAACTGTGATGCCAAGCTCCTCAAGCATACCGTTAACCATACCTACAACGGTCTTGTAGCCGCACATATACTTACCTGCGCCCTCACTTACACCGAGAATTACCGGTGAATTTAATTCCTGAGCAGTAAGCAGAATAGCCTTTGTCCATTCAAGGTTGTTGATGTTGAACTGGCCTACGGCATATTTGCCTGCCTTTGCCTTGTCAAGCATTTCTTTTGCAGAAACTAACATTTTAAAATTCCTCCTAAAGTTTTTTACAGTTATATTGTATACCAATATCGATTATAAATCAAGTAAAATCGGCTTAATTTTAGAGCGTTACGGCATATTTACTCTTTTTCTTCTGCGATACTTCAATATTCAGGTTTTCGGGACGTTCTTCAAGTAGTGAAGGGTCCTTTAAATACTTTTTCATTGTTCTGAACGCCATAGCAAAATAACTGCCCGAGCAAATTCTTTCGTCCATAACGATACCCAGCGGCATACACTTTTCAAGCGTAACCTCACCGTTTCTGGTCTTGGCAACCTCGCGCGAGTTACCCATAGTAATAATTATGCCGGTTGTACCAAACTCATACACGTGATGATAAATATGGTTTGTTCTTATCGATGCAAGATTTGAAATAACAAGACTTGTATGGAAGGGACTCGCATCAATTATAGCCTTTGGCAACAAGCCGTGCTTATCAAGCCATTTGAATAGCGCCACACCTACCGGCAAAATTCCCGGAACACTCAATAAAAATTTAATGAGCTTTTCGGTGCCGTTGTTTTCGGCATTCACACGGTTTTCATTAACATAATCGTTAATTATGTTATTAACATCCATAATGGTGTTTTCATAGTCAAAATACATCTTTGACATGGTGCCGTTATCCATCTTACCGTTTTGTAAAACAACCATACCAACCGCAATTTCGTTTCTGGCATAGATTCTTTTGTTTACAATAAAACGGTTAAGCGACGGAAACTGTCCCATAGTGCGAACATACGCCGCTAGTATGACCGCCATATGACTCACGTTAATTCCCTCTTTACGCTTGTCGTTTATGTACTTCTGAATGGGTGCCACAGGAATATCCAACTCGATCATATTCATCGAATCGTACCTTTTATCCATAATAAAAGGTGCGACAGTATACATCGGGTCGGCGTTTTTTACCTTCTTTCCATCTGCTCTCATAAAATTCCCCTTTTAAAAAGATTATGTCTATATATTACTATATAACGACAAAAAATGCAATTTATTTTATAGTGATAATAAATTGCATTTTTTATTCTTACTTTATGTGTCAATATTAATTATTTAAGAGGGCGGTTCACACCACCCTCTTTCCTTTTTACTGCCCTGCTTTGGCTACAACCTCTTTAGCTAGCATATCAGGCATTTCTTCGTAGCACTTGAATTCAAGTGTAAAGGTTGCTCTGCCCTGTGTGATTGAACGCATCGAGGTTGCAAAATCAGAGGTCTCGGAAATGGGTATTTCTGACGTAACCTTTTGGTTTTTGTTCTCACACGGCTCCATACCAACTACTCTGCCGCGGCGTTTATTGATTTCGCCTATAACATCACCAAGGCAGTCGTCAGCCGTTATTACTTCGAGTGTGCCTATCGGCTCTAAGAGTGTCGGTGCACACTGAGGTATACCCTCCTTAAAGGCAAGTGAAGCGGCGGTCTTAAACGCCATTTCGCTTGAGTCAACGGGGTGATATGAGCCGTCAAGCAATGTCGCCTTGACACCAACCATTGGGTAGCCTGCCAGCACACCCTGCTTTACGCTGTCTCTGAGGCCCTTCTCAACTGCGGGGAAGAAGTTTTTGGGAACAGCACCGCCAAATACCTTTTCTTCAAACACAAGCTCTTCGCTGTCAGTCGGCTGAAACTCAATCCATACATCACCGTACTGACCGTGACCGCCCGACTGCTTCTTATATTTACCCTGAACCTTTACAGACCTTCTGATGGTTTCACGGTATGCAACCGAGGGTGCTTTAAGAACAATATTTACACCGAACTTCTGCTTAAGACGTGAAATAATAACATCTATGTGCTGCTCACCCAGTCCCGATAAAATCTGTTCTTTGGTCTCGGTATTATATTTAACCTTAATGGTAAGATCCTCTTCGGCAAGACGTGCAAGACCATTGGCAATCTTTTCCTCATCGCCCTTGTTTGCAGGGAAAACCGCCATCGACAGATTAGCCACGGGGAATACCGCCGGTTTAACTGTATAATCGGCGTCACCCAATGTGTCGCCCGTAAGTACGGCACCCATTTTAGCGGCACAACCAATGTCACCGGCGCTAATATAAGCCGCATCCTCCTGCTTGCCTGCCTTTATGTACATAACCTTACCCGGTCGCACATCCTCATCACTGCGTTTAATTTTGAGACGGGTGTCGCCCGCTATTTTACCGCTGATAACCTTGAAGTATGAGAGCTTGCCGACAAACGGGTCAGCGATAGTTTTAAAGACATAAGCGGCCGTCTTGCCCGACTCATCAGGGATAACCTTTATTTCCTCGTCGCCCTTGATTACGGTTGTCTCGCACTCGCAAGCGTTCGGCAACAACTTATCAAGCAGCTCGACCATCAACGGAATACCGTCACCCGTCTGCTGAATACCGGCAAACACAGGTGATATTTCGCCCGTCTTTATGCCCTTGGCTATAGCCGTTATCTTTTCATCATAGGTAAAGGGCTCGCCCTCAAAATATTTCTCCATCAATGCTTCATCCATCGAAGCGACGGCCTCAAGCAAGATGTCACGCATCTGATTAACCTCATCAGAATTCGGCATATAGCACTCGGTCATTTTAACGCCGTCAAAGGTGTATGCTTTTTCATGTATAAGGTCAACATAGCATTTAACCGCCTCACCCTCAACATAGGGTACGACTACGGGACAAATTACGGCACCGTAAAGACCCGTAAGAATAGAAATAACACGGTAGAAATGCGCATGGGTTGAGTCAAGCTTGCCAATAAAGAAGGCTGTAGGTTTTCCAAGTGATTTTGACTTTTGGTAGCTTTGCTGAGCACCTACTGTCATACCCGATTTACCCGAAAGCACTATAAGTGCGCTGTCGGCGGCTGAAAGCGCCTCGGCAGCACCCGCCTCAAAATCAAACAGACCCGGTGCGTCAAGTATATTCCACTTGCCGTCGTTTATCTCAAGCGGATAACATGATAACTGAACAGAGGTTTTTCTCTTCTTCTCTTCGGTGTCAAAATCCATAACCGTGGTGCCGTCCGCAATCTTACCTATACGTTCAACTGCCTTACCATAATAAAGGATTGAATCGACCAGCGTGGTTTTACCCGAACCGCCATGGCCCAGAAAAGCAATGTTCTTAATTTGCCTACCCGTATATTGTTTCATTAGGATGCACCCCTCATTTAAATTGGTATGAATGTATTATAGCATATGTTTTTGTGCCTTTCAACTAATTTTTATTTAATTTCGAAAAATATTTCATTTAAAATATACAAAATATACAAAACTTGTCCCGACAACGACCAACTGTAACAAATTTGAAACCATTTTCGCTCTTTTTGTAATAAATTTGATATTAAACTGTAACTAAAAAGAAACGACTTTTTAAAACATTATTGATATAATGATTATAGAAAGGTTGGTGTAATTTATGAAACGTTTAATTGCTGTATGTCTGTTCCTTGCAAGTTGTCTTTGTATGAACGGTTTTATTACACAACCCGCAAAAACCGACAACACCGTCGTATCAAGTGTCACACCCAATGCGGCACTTGTTGAAAATGCGCGAATTGAAAATCTGCTTAACAACAACAATGTTTACGGTGAAGATTTTTTAAATAACGAAAAGTTGGTAAACTTAGCGGCTGTCTCGCTTCGTTCTTACGCCGACCAAAACGGTTTTATTGAGGAATCAATTATAACCTCTTATGTCAAAGACCTTTACGACATTGACTTATTTATAACCGATAATATAAACGCAGATATGCCCAAAAAAGACGGCTATGTTTATCTGATACCGCGCGGCTTCACAAAATACAGCCACTCGATAGTGTCTGTCACCGAAAGCACCGATTACATTTTGGTTATATCTAATGTTACCGTATATTATCACGACGGCGGTTGCGACACAGGAGTTGCCACAACCATTCTCGTTCCAAACGCACAGACCGCCTACGGCTATAATATAATCGATTCAAGCATAGCCTATAACCTGAACGTTGCAAACAATATTTAAGCTTTAAGTCAGGACCTCCGGCTAAGCCGGAGGCTTGAATAGCCCTTCAAGGGCATTTTACAGACGAAACCCCTAAAGGGGCGCCGAAAGGTTTGCCGACTGCATTACTTTTTCGGGCTACCCCTCAAGGGGTTTTATTTATGCC
>JAZQGO010000033.1:0-25979 GCA_045540055.1 Acutalibacteraceae bacterium | reverse complement strand
TGTTAAAATCTTTTAGATAAGCTCTTTAGCTCATTTTTTTAAATGCTGACGCATTTCTTTGTCCTTGATTTCTCTTGATTTCTCTTAAGAATCGTCGGGTCCTTATTAGTTCGTCGTTGTTTAATTTTCAAGGTCCGTTTGCGCCCCGCTTTTTGCGGTGCCAGAATATAATACCAAAAGAAAACCCTTTTGTCAAGCCTTTTTTTAACTTTTTTTGATATTTTTTTCGAATAGTTTTCGTCCGCCTTTACAACCACTATATGTTGTGCTTTTAAAATCCCTAATCCCTTAATCCTAACCCCTTAAACCTAATAAAAATGACCGCCTCATCACAAGGCGGCCATTTTTATTATATATAATGTATACTAGTCGCGTTTCTTATTGCGGAAGCCTCTGCGCGAACGGTCGTTCTGCTTTCTGGCAGGAGCCTCGTCGGCATCGTCCTCAACAACGGCACCGTTTACTTCAACCAAAGCGTCGCGGCGGGAAAGGTTAAGTCTGCCCTGATCGTCAATCTCGGTGACCTTAACGATAACCTGATCGCCTACAGCAACAACATCCTCTACCTTCTCAACTCTTTTCACATCAAGCTTGCTGATGTGAACAAGACCTTCCTTGCCGGGTGCGATTTCTACAAATGCGCCAAAGTTCATAATTCTTGTAACCTTACCGCTGTAGATAGCGCCGATTTCGGGGTCATTAGCGATGGTCTCAACAATCATAAGCGCCTGCTTAGCCTTGTCAATATCAATAGCAGCGATATATACTCTACCGTCTTCTTCGATATTGATAGTACATTCGCACTGCTCTTGTATAGACTGAATAACCTTGCCCTGCTTACCGATAACGTCACCAATCTTCTCGGGATTAATCTGGGTTGAGAGCATCTTGGGAGCGTATTTGGAAAGCTCGGCTCTCGGCTCAGAAATAACGGGAAGCATAATTTCATCAAGGATATAATTACGGGCTTTATTTGTTTTAGCAAAAGCCTCTTTAATAATTGCGGGTGTAAGACCGTGAACCTTTAAGTCCATCTGAATTGCGGTGATGCCCTTCTTGGTACCTGCAACCTTAAAGTCCATATCGCCGTAGAAGTCTTCAAGTCCCTGAATATCAACCATAGTCATAAAGTCGCCGTAAACGCCGTCGTCGCCTGTGATAAGACCACAAGAGATACCCGCAACGGGAGCCTTAATCGGAACACCGGCTGCCATAAGAGCCAAGGTGGAACCGCATATAGAAGCCTGTGAGGTTGAACCGTTAGAGGAAAGAACCTCAGATACCACGCGGATAGCATAGGGGAACTCGTCAACCGACGGAATTACGGGAACTAGCGCACGCTCAGCCAATGCACCGTGACCGATTTCGCGTCTGCCGGGGCCACGAGAGGGCTTGGTTTCACCTACAGAATATGAGGGGAAGTTGTAATGGTGGATATACCTCTTTTCCTTTTCTTCATCAAGTCCGTCAAGCTTCTGAGCTTCACTTACAGAAGCAAGGGTTGCAACCGAAAGCACCTGTGTCTGACCACGGGTAAACATACCCGAGCCGTGAACACGAGAAAGAAGGTCAACCTGTGCGTTTAAGGGACGGATATCGTCGATACCACGTCCATCAACTCGCTTTTTCTCATCCTTAAGCCAAGCACGAACTACATGCTTCTGAACAAGGTACATAATCTCGTCGAGCTTTGCTTCTTTACCCTCAAAACGCTCGTCGAACTTTTCGTGAACGGCATTGTATATAGGCAAGAGTGCTGCGTCACGCACCAGCTTATCGTCGGTATCGAGAGCCTTTTTAACATCCTCGATACAGAAGTTCTCAATCTCTTCCATAATAGCGGGATCGGGATCGTTAGATTCAAACTCAAACTTCGGCTTGCCGATTTCGGCAACTATTGAGTTGATGAAGGCAACAACCTCTTTGTTGACCTCGTGACCTGCCATAATAGCATCAAACATAAGGTCATCGGGGATTTCTTCACCGCCTGCCTCAATCATAGCAACGAGGTCAGCAGTTGAAGAAACGGTTAAATCGAGCGTAGAAACTGCGCGCTGCTCAAGCGTCGGGTTGATAACAATTTCGCCATCAACAAGACCAACGTCAACGCTGGAAATAGGACCTGCCCACGGAATATCCGAAATAGCGATAGCGGTAGATACGCCGATGGCGGCAGCAACCTCAGGACTGCAGTCGGGGTCAACCGACATAACGGTTGCAACAACGGTACAGTCGTTGCGCATATCCTTCGGGAAAAGCGGACGGATGGGACGGTCGATACAGCGAGAAGCTAGAACTGCCTTGTCGCTTGCCTTACCCTCACGGCGTGTGAATGAGCCCGGGATACGACCTACCGAATACATTTTCTCCTCATAGTCTACAGAAAGCGGGAAGAAGTCAACGCCTTCTCTGGGTTTTGCCGAAGCAGTTACGGTACACAAGACCTGTGTTTCACCGTAGGTTGCAAGCACAGCGCCGTTAGCGAGCTGTGCCATTTTGCCGGTTTCGAGCTTTAAGGGTCTGCCGGCAAGTGTGGTTTCGTAAACCTTGTAGTTTTCGAACATAATTTTTACCTCCATTTTTTCGAGGTGTTTCCGTTTAGCAATAAATTCATAATCGGAGCTTCCGACCATCAATTTACCGCTAAACCACGAAAAACCTCTTTGTTTTAATTGCAACAAAGCAGACCACAAAGAGTGGTCTGCTTTATTTTTAAATTACTTACGAAGACCAAGCTTCTTAACGATTGCGCGGTATCTTTCGATATCGTTCTTCTGCAAATATGCGAGAAGGTTACGTCTGTGACCAACCATCTTCATAAGGCCGCGACGGGAATGATGATCCTTAGTGTGAACCTTTAAGTGAGCGTTGAGCTCATTGATTCTGGTTGTAAGCAGAGCAATCTGAACTTCAGGAGAACCTGTGTCACCTTCGTGAGTAGCGTAGGTTTCAATAACCTGCTGCTTTTGTTCTTTAAGCATTACTTTCACTCCTTTTCAAATATTTGTCGGCCGTAAACCAAGCATTAGGTCGTGAGTGTTCCGAAAAATCGGCAGTCACCGAACGCCTAGTAAACGGTAGCCTTGATATTATATCACAAGAGGCTTAAAAAGTAAAGTACTATTTGTTGTTGTTGGTTTTGGGTTCTCAACTATATATTGTTATTTATCCTTGCTTTTAAAATATACATTATATAACTACAAAAACACCCTTTATTTCATGAGCTTACAGACAAGCTCGGTATAGCGTGTAGGGTCGGGCAAGGGCAAATCGGCAATGAGCAGTGCCTGATTATAAAGAATCTCACCCAATACAGCCGCCTTTTCCTTGTCATTCTTAAAGGCTTCGGTCAGCGCCTCAAAGGACGGATGCTCGGCGTTAAGCTCTAAGACACGATCGGCCTTCGGTTTTGGACCGTCGCCCGGCATTTCGGCGAAGTATTTTTCCATCTCTATCGTAACGGCACCCGTTGACGACAGACATACAGCGTGGCTCTTAAGCTTTTTAGAAATCACAACATCGCTGAGACCGTCGATTTTACCTTTTAGAAAATCTAAAAGGCCTTTGTTGTCCTGCGCCGCCTTTTTTGCGGTTTCAGCGGCGTCCTCGCCCTGCAAATCGGCATTCTCGGAATTGATAGAGCAAAATTCCTTCTCTTCAAAATTGGCGAGAAGTTGAACAACAAATTCGTCGACCTCATCGGTAAGACAGAGCATATCGAAGCCTCGCGCCTTTACAAGCTCGGTCTGCGGTAATGCCGCTATCTTTTGCGCCGTCTCACCGCAGGCGTAATAAATCTTAGACTGTCCCTCAGGCATACGTGAAACATATTCTGACAGCGTTATAAACTTTTCCTGCTCCATAGACCAAAACATAAGCAGGTCTTTTAATGTATCCTTGTGGACGCCATAATCGGCGGTGATGCCATACTTGAGCTGAATTCCAAAGGCGGTATAAAACTTTTCGTAGGTCTCTCGCTCTTTTTCGAGCAGCTTTTTAAGCTCCGCTTTAATTTTCTTTTCGATATTTGCCGCTATTGTTTTAAGCTGGCGGTCCTGCTGAAGCATTTCACGTGAAATATTGAGGGATAAATCGTCCGACTCAATAACACCCTTTACAAAACGGAAGTGGTCGGGCAGTAAATCCTCGCAAGCATCCATTATAAGCACGCCGTTTGAATAAAGCTTCAGTCCCTTTTTATAGTCTTTTGTGAAATAATCGTAGGGAACGCTTGACGGCACAAACAAAAGTGCCTTATAGGATATAAGTCCTTCGGTGCTTATCTGAATCGTAGCGGCAGGTGCGTTATAGTCAAAGAAGGTGTCCTTATAAAATTTATCGGTCTGCTCTTTGGTAATCTCACTTTTTGAGCGCTTCCAGATAGGTGTCATACTGTTAAGTGTTTCTGTTTCAAAATATTTTACCTGCTGTGCTGAGTCACCCTCGCCCTCGGTGCGATACTTCTCAAGCTCCATCCTTATCGGATATGGGATATAATCAGAATATGTGCGAACAAGGCTCTGCAGACGGTAGCTCTCGAGATAATCGCTGTATTTATCCGCCTCGGTATCTTCTTTAATATACATTATAATATCGGTACCGGTTGCAGTCTTTTCGGTTTCTGTTATGCTGTAGCCTTCGGCACCCGAGCTTGTCCATTTAAAAGCTGTGTCGCTGTCATACCTTTTGGTGATGACCTCAACCCTCTGCGCCACCATAAATGCCGAATAAAAACCGACACCGAACTGACCGATGATACTGGTCGCCGCCTCGTCAGACTCGGGTATTCCGTCCTTAAACGCCAGCGAGCCGCTTTTACAAATTGTGCCGAGGTTTGTTTCAAGCTCTTCCTTGGACATACCGATACCATTATCCTTAACGGTGACGGTGCGTGCGTCCTTATCGGCCTTAATCTCAATAAAAAGCTCATCCGCCATAGCGGCGCGTGCCGACTCATCTGTTAAAGCGATATAGCGCAGCTTGTCAAGGGCGTCGCTCGCATTTGAGATAATCTCACGCAGAAAAATCTCTTTGTTTGTATAAATTGAATTGATCATTAAATCAAGCAGTCTTTTTGATTCTGCCTTAAACTGTTTTTTAGCCATAATCATTTCCTTTCAAAAAATTTATAATATAATTATACCACCCTTGCGTTTGTTTGCAAGGGTGGTGTTCTCTTTTTGGGTAAAAATTTACAAACAGTTAAATTTTAACTTTGTCCATAACTTTACACAAGGGTATGTAGAGTATAATTGTTGTAACAAAATTTGAAACGGCATGAATTACATCAAAGGAAAAGCCACTTGCTATCCAGGCGAGCGCAAAGGTCGGCCCATCTAAGAACCAATACGGTATACTGCAAAGCGAGCCGAAGACAAGCCCGTAAAGACCCGCAAACACCGCTATAACAGGTGTAGCAACCTTTTTATTTTTAATTTTTGTAAGCGGCAATACAAGCAGCACCAGCACCGCCCAAACATACAAATACATTGTGTTCCACACATTAAAGCCGTGTGTGGCGATTTCTAAAAAGGCATAAACGTAAGATGGAATGAGCGCTTTAACGCCAAACTTATACGTATATACTATAAGCAGTGGCGTAACGAGCTCTATATTGGGCAACCACATAAGCAACCAATCAAATACGTTTAGCACGGCGCCTAACATTATAAGCGCCAAGGTTGCCGCCAGTGTGTGAAGTGATGTATTTTTCTTTTCCATTATTTTGTATAGGTTATCTCGTATTTATCGCCGTCTTTAAGCTCTAACTCGTTCATGCCAACCATAGTCATTTCGCCCGACTTGGTTACGCACCACCAGGCGCCATCCTTGTTATAATCAGCTGTGATGCCGTCAACGGTGGTATATAATCCGTCCTTTGTGTACTCAATTACACCCCCGTCTGCCAAGGCATTTGCGAGATACTTCTCATCGGTTTCAATAATAAGGGTTTTTGTTTTGCCATCCTTCACAATGTCAACCATAATTGATACGCTAACCGTTTCGACTGCTGATGAGCCGTCGGCATTGTCGTCCTTGTTTTTAACGGCACAGCCCGCAAAACATACGACAACCAAAAGTAATGCTAATAATAGTGCTGTGATTTTTGTGATTTTCATAAAGAAATCCCCTTTGTTTTGGTATCATCGAAAAACATCAAAACAAGGGGGACTTTACTTTATTATACCATTTTCATACCCTAAAAGGATATAAACCGTACAGCCGCCAATTACTCGTGGCACCTTGTATTGATACCCTGGGTGACAAGTGTCGAGCCTGTTACGGTTTTGCTTGTCACCCTACAGCAAGTCTTCCGACTGAGGACTCGGGCGCGTTGCCTTGCCTTCCCAAAAAATTTTCAGTGGCATTTTAAGGCACCGCTCGTCCATCACGGCGACGAGTTCGTTGCAGATTCACACTGCATTCCTTTTTAATTCGGATATTACGTCCGAAACTGTATGGCTTTTATTCGACAAATATATAGTAGCACCTTGCTTTCTATAAGTCAATAACCTCAGCGCCCAAAATTTCGGCTTCCTGCTTGTCATGACTTACGAGCAATACCGTTTTACCGTCGGTGACACGGCGAATGCATTCTGCCGTTTTTAAAATGTTCGCAGAGTCAATCCCATTAAACGGCTCGTCAAAAATATAAATATCGGCGTTTCGGCAAAGCGCCCTCGCAATAGCGGTGCGGCGCGCCATACCTCCGCTCAGCTCTTTCGGATACATATTGGCGGCATCACTGAGCGATAGCTCGTCAAGTATCAAATCAATGTCCTCGCTGTCGGCAAATAATTCTATGTTTTGCCTCACGGTTTTGTGCGGGAGAAGTCGGTCCTCTTGAAATACCGTCGATATCTTTTTATCCTTTACTCCCTCGAGTGTACCGCTATTTGCCCTTTCAAGCCCCATTATAAGTCTTAAAACAGTGGTTTTGCCGCTACCTGACGGCGCAAAAAAGCAGACCCTGTCGCCACGAGGTATATCTAAATTAAAGCCATTTAAAATCTGACGGTCGCCGTAGCTGAAATTAACGTTTTTAAAACTAATCATACTTCGGCTCCCTCCAGACAAGCTTAATAATATTTTCAAGCACAAGGCTTAAAAGCACCACCGTTAAAACAACTGCAAATACCCGGTTGTATTCAACGTTGCTTTTAGCGTGCGCCAGCATTGCGCCGATGCTACCCGTCGGATTGCAGATAACCTCTGCCGCCACGCCCGACTTCCATGCAAAACCAAGTCCCGTAATGCAGGCATTACGAAAAGCGGGGGCAACTGTAGGAATTTTAATGTTTTTAATTATCCCCCTTTTATCCATACCCATTACTTTTGCCATCTCAACAAGTCTTTTATCGACCGACAAAAGCGCCGTCTCGACCTGCATCCACACTATTGGAAACACCATTAGAAACGCAATAAAGGTAGGGATAAGTCCCGAGGGTATCCATAACCACGCAAGTATTATAAACGCCGCAACCGGCACCGCCCTTATAAGATGGGTAATCGGTGAGGTAAGCGCCTTGAAAAACGGACTGTTGCCCGACAGCATACCGCAAATAAGTCCGAGTATCACAGCCGCTAAAAATCCACCGACAACGTGTAGCAATGAGTTGCCTACATTTACCCAAAATTCCGACAATTTGGCGCAAACCAAAAACTCTTTCACGGTATCAAGCGGCAGGGGTATTTTTATTAACAAATTTTTGTTGGCATAAGAGGCCGCTATATGCCACAGCAGGACCCAAAAAAGAATGGACCCTGCTGCTAAAAAAGTTTTCTTTAGATTATTTTTCATAATAGAAGTTATCGTCGGGGAGCTTACCGCCTACCGAAGTTTTATCTGCATTGTAGAGCACCTCTAAGTAGCCCGCTAACTTTTCCTTCATTTCTTTACCCATTACACAACACAAATTGCAGTTGGGTATAGCCTTCTTTGCGATGGCGGCCTTAGCTACAATTCCGTATTTCTCGCAAAGTGCGGCGGTGGTATCAAGGTCGGTGTTAGCCGCCTCAACCGATGCCTTATATTCCTCTAAAAACTTTTTAACAGTTTCGGGATTCTCTTTTAAAAACTCGTTTCTTACAACGATACAGCCCATCATTAGCGCCGAGCCGTCGCCAACCTTTTCCCACTCGTTTGTAAGGTCGATTGCGATATTAGCGCCTTTGTTGGCTACCGTAAGTGAGGTTGCAACGGGCTGAGGTGCGATGATTACTGCGTCGGGGTCGGTAGCCCATACTGTGAGCAGCTCTGTACCCTCTGCCTTAAATTCGATATCGAGGTCTTTTTCTTTGTCAATACCGTTTTTCTCGAAAAGATAGTTAATAACAAACTCGGGGTTAGAGCCCTGACCCGTTGTGTATATCTTCTTGCCCTTAAGGTCTTCGAGCGTCTTTACCTCAACACCCGCAGGTGTTACAACGTTGAGCACGCCGAGTGTGTTTACCGCAAGAATAGTGATGCCGCCGTTCGTTTTGTTGTAAAGCTTTGCGGCAAGGTTGGTGGCAATTGCAGCAATATCTGCCTCTTTGTTAGAAATCTTTGCGACAACCTCGTCGGGCTTGAGGGCTACTGTTACGTTATATTTAACGGCTGTTTCGCCCTTTTCGGCATTGTCCTTTAAATTAGCGGCGCCGATACCTGTCGGACCCGATAAAACGTAAACGTTGGTGTCGGCATACTCGACATTTCTTTCGGGCTCTTTGCCTACACAGGCGGTCATTGTCAGCATAAAAGCCGCCACTAAAATTAAACTTAAAATCTTTTTCATCTTACATCACCCTTATAATATTATTTTGTTTTGTGATAAAACCCTTTTTTTCAAGCTCGTCAAGGCTTCGGTAAAGACTTGTTCTGCCAATGCCCACCATTTTGCAAAGGCTTGACATATTTTTGACCTCAACCATACCGTCCTCGCCCGCGCTGCTTTTAAGAAAGCTTAAAAGCTTGCTTGGGGTGTCCGGCCCCGATAACTGCTCGATTTTCTTGTTTAAAAACCGCACCCTGTCGGATAAAAAGGTTATGTAGTTGAGGGCTGTTTTAGGGTACTTATCAAAAATATCCCTTAACAGCTTTTCGGGGATAAACTGCACCGAACAGCCACTCGCAGCGGTAATCAGACTTATATAGTCGTCATTATTACCGAACATTGCCGCAACACCGAAAACGTCGCCCGAAGCAAAGGTGCGTTTTATTATATTGTTCTTTGTGGCAGTAGCACTACCCTCAAGTAGTACGCCCATCGCCTTTTCGTATCTGTCGGTTGAGTAGATGGTCTCGCCCTTTAAAAAGGTGCGGATCTCGGGCAACAAATTCATAATCGCCCCTTTTTCATCATTACTCAGACCCTCAAACAAAAATATGTTTTCGGTTAAGAACATAGGGTTGCTCCTTTGTAAAAACTGTTCCATTTGGAACACATTTTTATTATATAGATTGTACCGTGTTTTGTCAAGTATTAAAGTGAAATTAACTCTTGAAATATACACTCTTTTATGTTAAATTATGCTTATCAAACTTGGCGAGGTGCTTTTTATGAACATAAAGAAAAGGCAAGACAGTTTTTTCGGTCTGCATTTTGACTTTCACGCAGAGCCGAAAAAGTGCAAAAATCATATTATGGGCGAAAACCTTAAGGAAGAGGACATAAGAAAAATATGTACCGAAATAAAGCCCGATTTTATACAGATTGACTGCAAGGGGCATCCGGGTTATGCATCATACCCCTCAAAGCTTGGCAATGCCATGCCCGATTTTGCGCAGGATACGCTTGCCCTTTGGCGTAAGGTAACCGCCGAGGAGGGTGTTGCACTCTACGTGCATTATTCGGGCGTTTTTGACGCAAAATATCTTGCCGAGCACGTGACCGAGGGCGTTAAAAAGGCCGATGGCACCTATAGCGATACCGACACGAGCACCTTTGGCAGTTATGCTGACGACCTGCTTATCCCGCAGCTTTTAGAGATTGCATCATACGGCGTTGACGGTGCTTGGATAGACGGCGAGTGTTGGGCAACCAAGGTAGACTTTTGCGACAAAGCGCTTGCCGAATTTAAAGAAAAAACAGGCATAGATTTATCCGATAACCCACCCTATACTGCCACACACCCTTATTATGATGAGTACCGCGATTTTTGTCGCGACAAATATCGCGAATATCTTACTAAATACACGACGGCGGTGCACGAAAAATATCCAAACTTCCAATTTGCTTCCAACTGGGCATATTCAGAGCAGATGCCCGAGGCAGTAACCACTCCCGTTGACTTTTTATCGGGTGACTATGCACCCTATGATTCGTTTTACAGCTCCGAGTTTAGCGCACGTATTTTCGAGTCACAAGGTATGCCTTGGGATTTAATGTCGTGGGGCTTCCGTCAAGAGTGGGATGAGTTTGGCACACATACCAATAAGACGGCAATTCAGCTTATGCAGGAAGCGGCAGGGGTTATATCTCTCGGCGGCTCTTATCAGACCTATATTATGCAGCGTCGCGACACCTCACCCAAAATGAACTGTATTTTACAGCTAAAGCCGCTTTCCGGGTTCTGCCGCGAGCGCGAGAGCTTTTGCAAGGGTATTAAGAGCATACCGCAAACGGCACTCTTTAACTCCACCAAAGACCACTACCGCGCCAGCCCCTATATATTCTCTAACGGCAACGCTTATGAGTCGGTTAAGGGTTGGTCGAAGCTGCTCTGCCGTGCAGGTCATTCCTTTGATATTCGGCAGGAGCATAACCTGTTTCCCATTATTGACAGTTTTAAAATGGTTGTTGTGCCCGAGGCGCAGACCTATTTTGAAGCCGAAACGGTTGAAAAACTGGTCGACTACGCAAGAAACGGCGGCATACTCGTCGTTACAGGCGTTAAGAACAGCGAAACCTTCGCTAAGTACGTGAATGCCAAAATCAGCGAGGTTACGAAGCCTAAAAATTCTAATATTTCGGTTGACGGCTACTTCTGGTCGGCAATTCAGGTGCCCTACCGCGCGGTAAACGGCGGCAAAACCTTGGCGTTTGCAAGTCTTACCGAGGATGCAGGCGGAAATCTTGACACCTTAATGGCAGAATTTACACTCGGCAAGGGTAAAATGGTGATAATCGGTGCTAATATCGGCGAATATTATAATAAACGCCGCACCGTCACTTCCAGACATATTGCCGAAAAGCTACTCGATATGTATGCCCCTATTGCCCGTGTTAAAAACACAAGGCTTACCGATATAAACGTAGCCGAAAAGGACAGCAAACTTTATATCCACCTTGTAAACACCGCAGGCGTACATAGTGACGATAAGGACGCTAACTTTGATGAAATTCCACCACTTTATAATATCGAGGTTGAACTGAATCTCGATAAAGCGCCAAACAAAATAACACTTTTGCCTGAGGGAAAGGTTCTTGATTATATAAATAACGGCGACGTCTACACCATCACCGTTCCCCGCCTTGATATCCACTCAGCAATAGAAATTGAGTAACCATAAAAATTAAGGGTAGTTAAGTTCGCTTAACTACCCTTAAAATAATGTTACCTAATTCAATTTTGCATCGACACAAGAGAACCGTACCCTTGTGTGTTTTGTTTATTCGCACCATATCGCAAGAACTTTAGCGTCCTCAATGCGATATATTACATGTGCTTTTTTATCGGGTTGATTGCGAATCTCCGCACAAACGTACCACGCGTTATTTTCATCATCCGAAAACACTTCTAACTCTTTTGTTTCAACATCTAATTTAATTGAAAAATCAAAATTTGCCCACATTTTAATCAGGCGTGAATCGTACACGGCTGGTGCTAGGTCGTTTTCTTCCAAGTTTTCTTTTATTTGATGGCTATATTCCTCTAAATCGAAGGTGCCTACTTCTTCGGTAATATATGTCCTTTTAGTGAGTAGCATTCCTCCAGCAAAGGAAACTGCAATAATTAGAACAAGTGCCAAAAGCTGAATTGTTGTTTTTTTCATTGCGCCACCCCTTACTTTTCAAACCAAATCGACAGCACTTTGCCTTCGTCGGCGGTAATTATCAAGTTCTTTCCTCCGCCAAGCTGATTTTTGGGAGTTATATTTCTAATATACCACGTTTTATTTTCGGCATCGTAAGCTACTGCCAACGGATCGCGAAACTTACCCCGTTTTTCAAAATAATACTTTGCGGCCGCCTTTGCGTCATCGGGGGTATCAATCGGTCCGTATGCTTCTAAGCCGGCATCGCCGTATTCTAAAACTTCTTCGCAATATTCTAATTTAAAAACACCTACTGTTTCGGCATTTGCGTTTGAACGCTTTACTAACACACCAGCACCAAAAGAAAGGGCAATAATTAAAGCCACAGCAAAAATATTTATGATTGTTTTGTTCTTAATTATCCTCTCCTCCTTGCTGGATGATGCGGGTCATAAGGAGCATAATAAAAGATTATATCACTTTTCCTGCTTCCAAATGGCAACTTTTTTTACTAAACCATTTGGTGTAACCAAATACGAACATCTTAATGCATCAAACTGATATGTAAATTCTCTGTCGGCAGGCGTAAATTCTTCATTGGACACGCCAGGGTCAGGACTGTACGCTGCATGTGTGTGTGCAGTAGCCAAAGTCGTTTTACCCAACGGTACTTTTCTCGGAGCTACATTTTCAGCATCACCGTATTTTGGTGTCGTATATGTATACTTAGTTACATTCTTATAAATATTTTTCTTGTAAGAAAATATTTTAATGCCAAATAATTTAAATTCCTTTTTTGTCTCACCAATCTTTACACGTTCTGTAACAGAATAAATTGATGTGGCATATTCTATATTCAATTCAATAGAAAGTCCATTATAATTCATAGCAAAATCAATTGCAGCCTCATCTATAGTATCGAATAAATCTCCGGGCTTTTTACCGTCATAATCAGCTTTTCTTACTGGATTGTTTAAGCAATAAGCATACATATTGCAACCCAAAACGCCAAGAGAAGTATTAAGCTGTGAATCACCGTTGATAAACCTACCTGTATTCGCATCATAATACCGACTGTTACAGTAGTAAAGACCTGTATCGGCTGGACTTATATATGTACCCGGCAACCGCAAATGGCGATTGCACGGTCGTTATTCTCACTTTTATTCCTGTTTCAAATTTCATCTGCCGTTCCGATAAAGCGGTAAACAATGGTGATTTCCTGTTGTCGGCATCCGTCCACCTTAACGGTATGCCCGATCTCTATTCGCTCAATTAACTGATTGAGCATATTCGCTGTCAAAGCTTCAATATTCAAATACTCATCCAGCACGGCTTTTAGTTCCTGTACGTTCTGCTCGTCATTGCCCTCAACACCTAAATCTGTTTCGATCACCGCAAGTCTTGCGGTGATTTGCTTTTGCTCATTGGTGTACTCGGTCAGCATCGAATGGTAGCTTTCCGAATCTAAGAGGTCGGAGGCAAAATCCTCATACGGTTTTTTGATGATTCTTTTCAGCACAGTCAGTCGCTTGGTGGCTTTGCTGAGTCTGCAATAGACTGCTGCGCTGTAAATGGTTTGCTCATTCCTCACTTGTTCCATAAGTTACTCCTTTCTCGGAACAAAGTGAATCCTGAGATCGTTCGGTGTCTTTTATTATACCAGAATGTGTGTTCGGAGTCAATGCGACAGCATTTGACAGAAACACTGCCGCAAAGACATCCTCGCTTTTGCGTTTGCCTTGGTAGGTTTCGTGAACGATGAGTTTCACCTTACGCATTATTGCCTCCTTCTTCGTGAGAGTAACAGTTAGAGGATAAATACCCTCCAACTGTTTCCTCACTTAAAGGCAATTTTGTAACCCGTTAAGGCTTAATCTTCACAAAAAATCTACTGATAGGGGAACAGAGTTGTTATGTACCAGCAAGCATCGCCAATGGGTGACCATTGGCACTTGTCAGGAATATTCCCGAAACCTTTAAGGGCTTGGGATTATCCCAACAAACTGCCTTTTGTCCCCAAAAGGCGATGCTTGCTGGTATAATTCATCTTTGCTAAAAACGTAAGAACTCTAGAAGAACAAAGTTAGCCATTAAGTTTTTTTATGGCAGCTTTAGCATGCTTGCGCCAACCAGGATGTGTTGAATTTTGAAATCGCTCAAAATAACGACGAAACTCTTCACGCTTAAATTCACCTAATGCGCTAATAGCATGCAAGCGAACTTCTTCGTCTTCCAACAAATCAATCAAAGTTGGAACTGCACTTTCTTCCTTTAGTTTTCCAAGTAGCAAAACAATCATTTGCCTATTTCGACCGAAGACCCTATTTGAAACAATATCCAAGTATTCTTTTACAAAACTCTTAGATCGTATTTGATAAATACAGTCAGATATAAACCAACGAGTTAAATCCGCTGTTTCCTCAAAACAATAGTCCTCAAGTAACATAGGAATAACATCGTCAAAGCCTTTGATACAAAGAAAACGCATAAAATAGTTTTGCTCGTTTGGTTTTCCAAGTTCTTTTGCTAGTTGATA
Organism: Acutalibacteraceae bacterium; assembly: GCA_045540055.1. Lineage (GTDB taxonomy): Bacteria > Bacillota > Clostridia > Oscillospirales > Acutalibacteraceae > SIG565. The sequence goes on along the minus strand of JAZQGO010000033.1, from coordinate 11,481 downwards.
ATATTTGGTAGCAATGGGCAATATCACTTTTTTGTGTTTCGGGATGAAACCAACAGCCTGATTAGAAGTTTCAAATTCAAACCCCAAATCTCTCAATTCTTTTTCAAAAAGAGGAATCAAAGAATCAGTGTTGTCTTTGTAATATTGTTCTTCTGCTGCCTTTTCATTATCTAGCCACATCTTAATCATATTCGGATTGTTGTTAATATCTTCAATGCTCATATTATTCCACACCTCATCCTAACGGGAACAACTGAATTATGCCGCTATCAACAACCTGCTGCAATGGACCGGTTAATGTAGCGTTTGTGTAAAGGTGCATTTGGTAACCGTTAGCTTGTGACCACATCACGAAGTCCTTAAGTTGATTTGTATACGACAAAGTACCCGAGTAATTCTTCACTTCACTTAGAATTCTCATACCTGCATCAAGTCCGTCTGGGATTCGATAAGAGGCTGTACCTGTCAAGGATGGAATGTGAGATGTGTTTTTGGCTAATCCTGACAACGCTTCTCCGGCTTTACCTTTGGTTGCAACCTCTTGCATTTTGCTTGCCGCAGTTTGAGCTGCAGGGGCTAAATTATTAGCAGCTTGAGACAGATTATTCGCTATATAGGTTGCTCCAGCGCCAAGACCTCCTGTGCCGACAGTAGCTACCAAGGTGCTTCCGCCAGCCATAACGGCTCCTGTTGTTGCTGTTATACTACCAGCCAATGCGGCACCGGCAGCCATACCCGCCCCTGTGCCTATTAGTGCACCAGCTGCAGCACCAATGCCGACTCCAGCCCAAACGTTACCACCATTCTTAGCGGCAACGACACCGCCGACAACTGCTCCAACCACAGCACCGATGGCCGCAGTAATAGCAAAGAATGGAAGGTTACCGGTTGTGTCGGTCATATTGACCGGATTATTGCGACAATATGCAAATAAGTTATACCCTAATACAGAACTCTGATCAACCAAAGCATCTGTATTAATCCACCGACCGATCTCAGGATCGTAATAACGGCTGGATACATAATAGAGCCCTGTCTCAATATCGTAATAATAGCCTCTGTATCGTATGGGGTTGATGGTACCAATATTATACTGGGTTATATAATGTGTTTCGGTGCAGTTACCCCAAGCATCGTAATCATAAGCGGTTATTAAATCGCCGCCTGAGGTATAGATTCCCAGTACGTCGCCCTGCATATTGGTGGTTACGTAGTAGTAGTTTGTAAATTCGCTTGTTGCGTGACGTATTGCGGTTAGGTGGTTATAGCTATCGTAATAAAAGAATAGACCGTCTGTAACCTCACCGGTTTCGGTATTTAAGGTTTGCTGGTAGCGTATCATACCGCCGACGTAATAATATTCGGTCTTGGTGTTGCCTACAGTCTTGCTTGCCCTTATACCGTCGGCATCATAGCTGTAGCTAATACCGTTATAGCTTGTAAGCTGTCTGCCGTCCCAAGCAAGTGAGTTACCAAGATAGCTTGTAGGATTGCCTATTTCGTCATAGCTTATCTGCTCGTTAGCGGTAATAACGCCGTCGCCGTCAAGGTCAACCGAGGTTAATAGGTTATTCCAACCCTGTTTGCCGTCGTTTGAGTAGCCGTAAAGTACAGTCTTATTTGCAGTACCTAAATCGCCTGTAGTATAAGCATACTCGGTTTTTGAAGTAATATTACCCAACTCGTCATACGAGAATGCCGTTGTTTTGTTATTGGTAGCATTATTCTCACGAATTAGCTGATTTAGGTTATCATAAGCGTATGAACGGTATTCTGCCGAATTGGTAATACCTATTGCATCGGTATTTGCTTCGGCTCTTTGCGCCTTTGATATAGCCGTTATATTACCCGATACGTCATAGGTGTAGTCATACGCGGTGTTATCTACAATTTCTCTTAACAGCTGATGCGTTCTGTAAAGGTCAACGGTATCGGCGGTGCTGGTAGCATTTCTATCAGACAACCAGTATACGTAGTTATTGTATATTGGTCTGTTGGTAGAAAGTGTACGCTTGTTAAGTCGATTTATTGAGTCATAATTATACGTAGCATATCTTGTGCCGGATATCTGATAAAGCGTCGGCAGATTATCCTTAGCGTAGCTTGCCGAGCTGTTGGCAATGGCATTGCCATCGGCATCTTTTTTGCTATACGTCGAATAACTGAAAATCTGCTTAATGGTTGTGTCGCCAATGTTGAACACAAGACGGTTTACGTTGTTGCGTAAATCATAGCCCTGCTCAACAAAGCCGATATTCTTGGCATTATCCTGTGTGCGCATTTCATAACGCACAAGTCTGCCTAAGGAATCATAATCGTAATTAAATCTGCGGTTATTTACGCTGTCAGTATGGTTTAACAGCACGCCTGCCGACGAATATGCCCAATTAAATGTTCTTGTATTATCGCCGTCGGTACGTACGGTTTGGTCAACAAGACCTAACAGATTGTATCTGTAATTAATTGTATCACCGTTACCGTAGGTTGTCAAGTTTAACAGACCGCTACGCGCGGCGTATGTATTGGTTGACAGTGCAGTACTACCCACCTTGGTAGCCGTTACACGACCAAAATCGTCATACTCGAAGCCATACTGTTCGTTTTTAGTCGCCGAGCCGAATAGAATTGAGGAGATTATATTGGTAGCCTCTTTGTAGCTGTAGGTTACCTTACTACCGCCCGTCTCTACGGAATTTAGCTTTGTGAAATCACTGTTGTAATTATTGGTTGTCACGGTGCCTTTTGCATCAGTAACCGTGGTTACCGCACCTGTGGCATAATCGTAGGTATAGGTTGCCGCCGCTCTGCCGTGCTCGTCATATACCGATTTTACATAGGCATTCTCTTTAATGGCGCTATCGGCATCATCGGCGTAATAATCCTGATGTGTTCTTACAACTACTGTAGATGTGGAGGTGGTCTCTTTGTTTCGCTTTTCGCTTGCCCCAAATGTGCCGTTATCGTTATAGCCGTTGGCGGTATATACGCCCTTTGGAGATTTTGAACGCAACAACTGATGATAGTCGTTATATACCATAGTGGTTTTATTACCTACCGTATCGGTATATGAAACAAGGTCGTTATTATCATCATATACTGCATTTGTGCTCTGCTCGCCGTTTGCCGCTACAGAAACGAGGTTGCCCTCTTTATCATAGGTGTAGGTGGGCGCAGGCTCCTTGCAAAGCATAATATGGTCAAAGTAACCTCTGTTTGCCTGATTGTAATATCTTACTATTACGGTAACCAATTCGGGCGTATAGGTGCAGCCCGATTCAGCACCCGTATATGCGAGTGAGAATGAAGTGGCTGTATACTGCCAGCCTGTTATCGCAGGGTTGAACTTTGCCGCAGGCTTTTTCTGATAAACCGTAGTCTTGGCACCGCTTGCATCGGTTTTTGTATATTTAACCTCTGGGCAAATATCGAAATATGACGAATGAAGCGCGTCGCTGACTGCGTATGCATTTGCCCAACCACTTACAATATATGTATCGTTCACATTTGCCTCAACAGGTACTCTTTGGTAAGCGTGCTTTTGTGTGCTTGCCGAGCCGAGAATACGCATTGAGCTTGCGCCTTCCTTCTTGGATCTTCCATTAACACCCTGAGTAATGGTGCCGTCCGACACACTGTAGGTTATATTTTTTACTGTCCATTTTGTTGGCAAGCCGCTTGATGCCGTTTCAAAGCTTGCATTTTCAAGCATATTATACGTGCTTGCAAGCTCGCCCTCTTCAAGCTGAATGCAGTCAAAGTACGCAGAGCCTATCATATCTCTGAAACAGAGATATACTCTTATTTGTGCTGTGTTTTCGGGTGTTTCTATGGTTGTAGATAACCGTCTAAAGCCGTTATTTATGTTTGTATCTGTATCTTCAGTTAAAAATTCGGAATAGACAGTTTTTAACTCGGCTCCCGATGAGTCACAGGCATTTATCTGAAGATAGGCGCCCTTATGTATCCCCGGTACCTCTACTGCCTCAGCATCCGAAAGTGAAACAGTTTTAACATATGCCGAAAGGGTGTATTTTGTGCTCACTTTAACATTATTAAGTCTTTGCCTGAAATAGTTAACACCGTTGTCTGTCAGTGCGGTGTTTTTAACCTCCAAGGCTTTTTTGCCCATATAATACTGCGTGCTTACAGCCGTTTTAGTGCCCGTAACGGTAGCTGAAATACTGCCTTCCCAAAGGCTTGCGTCCTCACCGTTACCTCCTGTTAAGAGGTTTACAACATTCTTACCAAGCGAGGCACTCGACGAAATTTTGTTTTTAGAGCCTAAGGTTGAGGTATCGTCACTCGCAGAGGTATATGAGTATGCACCTGCACCTATTTCTTTGCCGTCGCCATAACGCAGTTGTTGTGATACGGTGCGACCTGCATTATCAAACTGCAAAACTGTTATGATATCATCTGCACCGCAATTTGTATCCTCGGTATTGTGTATACCATCCAAACCGGCAGTGCGAATAACTGTGGCATTGTACTGAGTTCTGTCAAAGGTAACGGTTTGACCCGCTTGTGTGCCGGGTGCTTCGGGTGTTCCCGCCTTTTCGCAAATGCTACTTACTCTTTTTCCTTTGGCACCTGAAGTGTAAGAGAATTCAATCGTATATCCACTACTTGCGATTGCTTTTGATAAGCATTTATCACTATCATATTCGTATTGAACGTAGGTTCCGTCATGGAATGTGATTGTTGCGATTTTTTCCTCACTGTCGTAATTAAGCGTGGTTTCACGCATGGCAGGGTCTGTAATTTTAGTAATAAAATCGCCATTATAGGTAAAGGTATAAAGGTGACCTGCCGCATCTTTTACAGTTTGTATCTTTTTATTTGTTGAATCGTAGGTTGCCCTGAGTTGTTCGTTGCCGTTGGCATCCTTTATAACATAAAGGTTGCCCACCGAATTGAAATAATATTTATTATCTGCTTTATCTGTAATACGGTATTTCCAATTTACAGAGCTTGTTCCTAAAACAAGGGTAAGACCCAAGCCGTCCTCGTCTACGTATTTGGTCGTTCCCGACGAGGTATCTTTATAAATATAGTGTTCTGTACCGTCACTATCGGCATATACATACGGGTAGGCAGAAGCGGAAGTGCCGCTCAAACCATAAACACTTGACGGTCTGACGGTTTGCAATACGTTAAGGCTCCAACCTTGTCCCACTGTAGTTGTCATATTATTGCCCTTTGCCGCAACATACTTTGTGCCCGCCGCATATCCGTTATATACTAATTGTATTGATAAAGCACCCAATTCACTACTGCTTCCTGCAATAGTATTAGCAAACACTAGGTTGCCTGTAAAATCATTTACATAGGCTGTTCCTGCATCCTCGGCGCCTGCAGTTGTATAACTCCAATAATCCTCTAAGCCCTTGTTGTTGCGGTATTCAATAGCAATATAGGGGTATAAATCTGATGCTCCATTTTGGTTTTCGGTCCAGAAGCATGAGCGCGCCGCAACGTCTGCATTGTCGCCCGTCTCTGCAGCCGCCTTAATCATAATACCATAGTTGGTTGACGTGCCTTCGTACCAGCTTTTAACCACTCTTGTTATATCAAACTGTTTTAACCAAAGCGCACCGTTGCTTTCGCTTTGCTTTATGTAATTATAGTCCAATACAATGCTATCGTATGTAACATTGGAGTTCCAGGTTACCGATGTTTCGTTCCAAGATTTAGTTATAGCGTGCGCATTGATTTGCTTGTCGGGCATACTGGTTGTGTAAAAACTGTTATTATGTAAATAGAGCCCCATATATGCACCGACGACCATATCGCCCTTGTTTAAGCTTGGTAACGTAATTTTAAAAAGCGAACGGCAAACGCCATAGTTAGCTGTTTCAACACCAACATAGGAGTCTCCTGCATTGCCAAAATTGGTGCTTGGCTGCTTGCTTGAAACGAAGGTTGACGCAATTGTCGATTTTTTCTGTTGTGTTTCAACAACAGGGTCAATGGTGACAGGATAAGCTCTGTCGGCACTGTTAAGCCACTCGCGGTCTGCCAACAAAGTCAGTGTGTATTTTTTGTTTTTTGAAGTAATGTTATACTCTACGTCGTATGATATTTCGTCGTTTGAATCATACATAAATGGTGCAGGAATATAGAACACCTCTTCATTTGTTTCTTTAGAGGTGACCGAAATGCTGCCGTCTTCATTTTTTGTTAGTGTTAAACCATCCGCTTTAACCTCAAATGTAAATTCATTTCTACAGTCAGCCGACTGTAAAATTATATTTTCTTTAACACCTGTGGCGGTTACAACGTATTCAAGCGTGCTTTTATCTTCAAAGCCCTCGTATTTTATCTTACTGTTGACATTTTGGGTATATTTATCAAAACCGTTAAGATTTTCGGTCTCCTTCGCCTGCGGTTTACCGTTAACTGCCGACCTTTTGCTTGAATTTGACTTATATTTCCAAGACATTATGTATCCGTTATTCTCAATGGTAAACAGCTTTTGGCTGCCTGAATTTTTATTGAAATTAACCTTAAACGAATTTGCTTTGTTTGTATACTCGTTAGTTGTTTCGTCAAATTCGAGTGAATTATCAATATCCACCCATTTGCCGTTGTTTTTGTAATGAACAGGTTGTGCATATTTGACGGCTTTTCTGTTGCCGTTGCTCAAAATATAGTGCTTTGTTGTTTCATCGCGGCGACTTTCATCCTCGCCTATGATATGTACTTCTTCTGTAATGCTCTCCTCCAAAACGGCTTCCGTTTTAGATGAAAACGCATCCATTATTGCTTCTTGCGCTGCAACAAGTGTTTCCAACGGAAAAGCGCTCATAAACATGGCAAGTACCAATATAATAGATAAAATTCTTTTTTTCATATTTTACCTCCTGTTTTTAAAACTATATCTTTTGCACAAATTATTATTGTAAATTAAACCGCTCTGTCATCTCCCTCTCTGTTTATCTTATTTTTAGGCAAAAAAATAAAGACGCTATTAAAATTATAGCGTCTCTGTTCCGGAAATTTTGTCGAATTTTGGTATTATTTAACTTTTATAAATCCTGTTGTGCTAAGTTTATTTGTGTTTGCTCGGTGCGTTTTAGTGACGCCATCTTTTTTGAGTACATTGTTATCGGAAAAACCAGTACAAACAAGAGCGCAATAATAAACCACTGCACAAAATCTGCACCGGCGGTCACGGCATCAATAATAATAGCCGACAAAACAACCGCCGCTATGTCACAGGGCCAAAATATAAGTGCCAAGCGTCTTCTTTGCTTTTTAAAGTGCTCTGTGATTTTCGTCTTTTCTCTCTCGGCTTTTTCGTAATCTCTGCGCGCCATTTTATAACACCCCAATAAGCTTTTTCATAATGTCGGGACCGTGCTCAACAAACACACCCGTACCCTCGGCAGTTTCTTCGGTAAATACCGATACACCGTTTTGCTTTTTGGTGCTGTCGTATATTAAATACGGCACCGGCTTTGCCGAGTGGGTTTTGGTGTTTAGCGGTGTCGGGTGGTCGGGCATAATGAGTATGCGGTAGTCGCCCTTTGTATCAAGATATTTTACCATCTCGCCGACAACCTTTTGGTCTATTATTTCAATAGATTTTACCTTGTTTTCAGCTTCACCGCGATGGCCGCACTCGTCAGGCGCCTCAAAATGCAGGTATACTAAATCGCTACCATTTTGGAACGCCTCTTTTGCCGCCTTAACCTTGGCATCAAAATCAGTATCTATATAACCAGTTACGCCTTTTACCTCGGGCACATTCATTTCGGCACAAATGCCAATGCCTTTTAATAGGTCAACCGCCGAAATAACGGTGCCGCTAATTCCAAACTTCTCTTTAAAGCTTTCAAGGCTCGGTTTTTTGCCCTCACCCCAAAGCCAAATGGAATTAGCAGGGCGCTCGCCCTTCTTAATTCTCTCAAGATTAACGGGGTGGTCTTTTAATAGGTCATAACTCTCTTTCATAAGCTCTATAAGCGGCTTAGCGTTTTCGTTATCGCTTAAATACTCACCTATAATCCTGCCACTTATATCGTGCGGCGGTGTCATGTTGCCAAGCTCGGTAGTGCCACCGTCAACAATTAAGCAGTGGCGGTAGGCAACACCGGGGTAAAATTTATAAATATCGTTGCCAAAATGCTGCTCTACGGTTTTTATAATTTCGCGTGCTTCCTCAGTTGAGATATCGCCGGCACAGTAATCAACCATTGTTTTGTCGCCGTAATTTTCCTCGTCCGAAAGGGTCACAATATTGCAGCGGAGTGCGACGTCGGTATCCTTTAGCTCTACACCGATGCTTGCTGCCTCAAGCGGTGAACGACCTGTATAACAAACCGCAGGGTCGTAGCCCATAACCGAAAGGTTTGCAACGTCACTGCCCGGCTTTAAACCGTCGGCAACCGTTTTGCAGATACCAACCTCGCCGTCACGTGCCAGAGCGTCCATGTTAGGCTTTTTGGCTATTTCCATAGGCGTCTTGCCGCCGAGGAAGTTAGCGTCCCTACTATCTGCCATACCGTCGCAAAGTATAACTAAATATTTCATTTATATCGACTCCTATAACGAGAATTATTTACACCTTAATTATATTACTCTGACGCCTTCGTGTAAAGGAAAAATTGCTGTCACAAACATTTTACGACAAAATTTTAAAAAAACTCTTTAATTTTAGCTCATTTTATTATAAAATATTATTTAGAAAGGTTTGTATGGAGGTATAGGGCAGTGGCAAACAATATACGTTTAAAAATTGGCGGTATTGAATATTCCATTTCAAGCGAGGACGATGAGGCTTATATCCGCCGCATTGCTGGTGAGCTTGAGCGCAGAATGAATACCGTTCAGGCGCGCAGCCCCTTTTTATCCACCACAATGGCGGCCGTTATGACGGCGCTTGAAACACTTGATGAAGCAAAAAAGGCAGAGCTTGAGAGCGAAAAGCTGCGCCTTGAAATTAAAAGACTTTTAGAAGAAACGGCCTGCGCTAAAATGGATGCCGAGGTCTCCCGCCGTTTACTTAAGCAGTATACCGAAGGCGCAGCTACACCTGTGCCCGAGCGTATAGAACCCATCTCCCCCGCACCTACAGACGATATTTTTGCCGAGAGCGAAGATGAGGACGAGTCGCAGGAGGATGATTTTTTCGAAGAGCAGGAAAATATCCCCTTTGATGAGAACGGCGATTTACCATTTTAACCAAACGGAGAAATGTGATGAATATTGAGCGTTTGCCCGAAATTCTTTCGCCTGTAGGCAACAAAGAGATGCTCATCGCCGCCGTCCGCAGTGGCGCAGATGCCGTCTATTTAGGCGCTAAGAATTTTAATGCAAGAAGAAATGCCGACAACTTCGGCGAGTTTGATTTAAAGCAAGCAATTGAATATTGTCATATAAGAGGGGTTAAGGTTTTCTTAACCCTTAATATCATTTTGTCGGACGATGAGCTGCAAGGCGCCTTTGAAACGGCAAAAAAGGCATATCTTTTCGGCGTTGATGCCGTGATTACCGCAGATATCGGTCTTATGCGACTGCTGAAGCAACATCTGCCACACCTGCCCCTTCACGCCTCAACTCAGATGACGGTGCACAGCCCCTCGGCCATACCATTCATTAAAAAACTGGGTGTTAAAAGGGTTGTTTTGGCTCGTGAGCTTTGCAGAGGGAAAATAAAAGAAATATGCGACACTGCACATAAAGAGAATATCGAGGTTGAGGTCTTTGTGCATGGCGCACTTTGTATGTCGGTGTCAGGCCAGTGTCTTTTAAGCTCAATGCTTGGTGGGCGCAGCGGTAACCGAGGTCTTTGTGCAGGTCCCTGCCGACTGCCCTTCGCCGCTACGGGCGGCAACGGCTATGATTTAAGCCTTAAAGATTTAAGCCTTGTAAGTCATCTGACCGAGCTTCACGAAATGGGTGTCGATTCCTTTAAAATAGAGGGACGAATGAAGCGCCCCGAGTATGTAGCCGCCGCTACTGCCGCACTCCGTCAGGCTCTTAGCGGCACAGCTACCGATATGCCGCTTGAAGCGATGCTTGGCGGTGTTTTCTCTCGCTCGGGCTTTACCGACGGCTATTTTACGGGTGAGACGGGCAGGGATATGTTCGGTATTCGCACCAAAGACGATGTCATGACCGTCGCCGACGTGCTGCCGAAAATTCACGAGCTATACCGAAACGAACGACAGAGCATTTGTCTTAGTGGTAAAATTATAATAAAAAGTGGCAAACCGATAGAGCTGACACTTTCTGACGGCACAAACACCGCTTTGGTGTCGGGTCCCGTACCCGAGAAAGCAATAAACCGCAGTACCGATACCGATACTGTAATCAAGTCACTTTCAAAGCTTGGCGGCACGCCCTTTAGACTCCAAAATGCCGAATGCGACCTCGATGCCGGGCTCTCGGTCAGTATGTCGGTGCTTAATAATTTAAGACGCGAGTGTGTAGAGCGTCTATGCAAGCTCAGAACCAAGTCGAAAAATCACGCAGAGAGCACCTTACCCAATATAGAAAAGGGTGAAATTCGTGATGTTACACCTGATATTTTCTGCCGATTTGACACTATAGAGCAAATACCCGAAAACTGTCAGGGCATCACCCGATTTTCTCTGCCTGACGACTGTGATATTGCAACGGCCGACCTGCCTAAAAACATAGATAAATGGGTCGAACTGCCACGCTGGATAAAAAGCGAGGCTTTACTTGCACGCCGCCTTGAGCATTTTAAAGAAAACGGCTTTGTTGGCGCCATATGCTCAAATGTGGCGCAGTTTGATATCGCTCATAGAGCAGGTATGCGTATTGCCGCTAACTTTTCACTTAATATTTATAACTCTCAAACCGCCGCCTGCCTTGAAGAAATGGGCTGTGAATGGCTATTGTTGTCCCCCGAAATACAGCTCGGCGGTGCAAAAAGAATAAAAACTGCTGCCCGCAAGGGTATTATCGCTTACGGACATCTGCCGCTTATGGTGACGGTTAACTGCCCTATTAAAAACGGTATGAGTTGCAAGGATTGCGGCCGCAAGCAGTGCCTGACCGACCGCAAGGGTATACTTTTCCCTGTGCGTTGTCGTGACGGCTATAGCGAGCTGCTTAATTCCCGACCCATCTACCTTGCCGACCGCCTCGATGAGCTAAACGGACTCGATTTTATAACGCTTTACTTTACCGACGAAACAACAGATGAGGTAACAGAAACTATTTGCAGCTACAAAAAAGGCGGTAAGACGGCGGGAGAATACACGCGCGGTTTATATTACCGATGTGTTGAATAAATATAAATAAATATCCACCCGCATAGCGGGTGGTATTTCATTTTCGGGTATAGCCCTGAACGACAGGGCCTCGGCACAAGTGCGTTTTAAGGTTGGCCTGCCAGCCATGCAACATTTATTTACTACCCATTAAATGGGTCCCGCGGGTCGAAAAGACTTAATTGGTCGCTTTCTTGGTCGTGCTTTAATTGGTTCGATATATATTCCTTTATAG
>JAZQGO010000032.1:0-41335 GCA_045540055.1 Acutalibacteraceae bacterium | reverse complement strand
CTAAATGAAACACCCCTTTAGGGGTTGCCCGAAGAAGTAATGCGGGTGGCAGAACCTTTCGGAGCCCCTTTAGGGGTGTGGCCTGAAAAATGCCCTTCTAGGGCTTAATCAAGCCTCCGGCTTAGCCGGAGGTTGTGACTAATGAAACATTGTTTGTATGCCGTCAACAAAATCGCCGACAGCCTTCATGGCTTTGGTTGAACCTTTAGAAAGATTTTTATTGCTATCCATAGCCATTTTACCCACACCTAAAAGTGCTACACCGGCAATCATACCTGTAAGCGCACCTTTGGCAAAACTTGAAACAGTGTTCTTATTCATAATTCATCCCCCTTTTACAACTATTATTAGCAAAAAGGGATGAATTTATTTTATAATTTAAAAATACTGATTATACCAAACAAGGAAGGTGTAAATCGTCCAGATTTTACGGCTGACATCCTCTTTGCCCGATTTGTGACGGTCAAGAAGTGCTATAAGTCTTTGGGTATCGAAGAATTTTTTAGCATTATCGCTTGTGAAAGCGTCTTTAACCATTGCGTAGTATTCGTCTTGCTTCAGCCATACGCGAATCGGCACAGGGAAGCCAAGCTTGTCCTTTTCGGCGGTAAGCTTTGGCAGAGTTTTTTCGGCGGCCTTGCGCAGGGCAAGCTTGGTGGTTTTGGTGTTCACACGGCAATTAACAGGTATTTTTTCTGCCAATTCCATAACCTTTTTATCAAGGAAGGGCACACGCAATTCAAGTGAATTCGCCATGCTTGTTTTGTCAGCCTTAAGCAGTATATCCCCCATAAGCCACATATTTATGTCAAGATACTGCATTTTTGTGACGGTATCCTTATCTTGAACCTCGTCATAGAATTTTTTACACAGAATTTTCGGCTCGACAGCATCCTTGCCGACCAGCAATATTTTGTTGCGCTCCTTGTTGGTGAAAATGCTTGCGTTACCGATAAAGCGTTCTTCAATAGTTTTACCTCGGCGGATAAGATAATTCACACCGTACTTTTTCGGTATGGGCAGAGCCTCACACACCTTACTTACAGCTCGGCGAATAAAGAAGGGTAGTTTATCGTATGCAGTAAGTGTGATAGGCTCCTGATAAATTCTGTAGCCGCCAAACAGCTCGTCAGCGCCCTCGCCCGACATAACTACCTTTACGTGCTCGCGAGCAAGCTTTGATACAAAATAAAGTGCGATAGCGGCAGGGTCGGCCAAGGGCTCGTCCATATGGTACTGAATCTGCGCAAAGGCGCCCCAATATTCTTCGGGGGTGATAACCTTGCTGATGTTTTCAACACCAATGGTATCGGCAAATTTTTTGGCAAATTCAATTTCGTTATAGCGATTGCCGTCGGGACTTTCAAAGCCCACCGTAAAGGTCTTGTCAACCTTGGCGGCTTCGGATATATAGCTTGAGTCGATACCGCTTGAAAGGAATGAGCCAACCTCGACGTCGGCGATTTTATGCGCCGCAACACTCTCGCGGATAGCCTCGTCAATCTTATCGGAATAGTAATCAAGCGAGCCGTCCTCTTCGCAGAAGTTAGGACGGAAATAGCGTGTTTTATCGATTTTACCGTCTTTAAAGGTGAAGTAATGCGCAGGCGGTAATTTAAACACATTCTTAAAGAAGGTTTCTTCGGTGGGAGAATACTGGAAGGATAAATAATGCGCAAGAGCGTCCTCGTTAAGCTCCTTTTTAAAATCGGGATGAAGGATAAAGGACTTAATCTCACTGCCGAACATAGTTGTGTCGCCCATTGTGGTATAATACAGTGGCTTGATACCAAACATATCGCGCGCACCGAAAATACTGCCGTCCTTACGGTTGTAAATAATAAAGGCAAACATACCGCGAAGCATTGGCACCAAATCGGCGCCGTATTCCTCATAACCGTGCAGTAAAACCTCACTGTCGGAATGGTTGGTCTTAAAGGTGTGACCGGCCTCGAGTAGCTTCTCGCGAATTTCCATATGGTTGTAAATTTCGCCGTTAAAGGTTAGTACGAGCGAATCGTCCTCATTAAACATGGGCTGATCGCCGTCGTGAAGGTCCACAATGCTGAGGCGCCTGAAGCCCATACACATAGTGTTATCGATAAATTTACCGTGTGAATCGGGACCGCGATGAACAATTTTATCCATCATTTGACTTAAGACAGTACCGTCATCCTTTATGTGATTTGTAAAGCCTACAAATCCGCACATATTAGCAACTCCTTACCTAATGAAAAGTTTATTTACATGTTTGTTTTTTATCAGTAGTAGGGTGGTAAAGCCCGTCAGGGCACCGCAGACGCCACCCAAAAGTGTAAGCCACGGCAAAAGCGTAAATACCGTCAAGGTCTTAAAGGTCAGTGCCGCGGCGGCAAGCTGACCAATATTATGCGCCGCACCACCTAAAACACCTATTCCAAATGCCGAAACATTTTTTATTTTTTTGGCTAAAGCCATTACCGCCGTAGATAAAAGACCTCCGAAAAGGGAAAACATAAATGAGAGCGGCGTGCCGAAAAGCAGAGATGATATACAGATTCTCACTATATTAACGGCAAAGGTACCCTTTATATCATTTGCACAAAGCAGTAGCAAAACCACCAAATTGGCAAGGCCTAATTTAAGACCAGGCAGAATGGCCGATATGGGTATAAACGATTCAAAATACGAGAACGCAAGCCCGACACAGACAAGCATTGCATATTTAGCGAGCTTTTTTGCTTTCATTCGCTCACCTCAACAATAACGCGATTTGGCAAACAAATAATCTGCTGACCGAATGAAGATATCTCGGGTGTGTTTACGCATATCTGGTTTTTGCAATCGGCGTTTTTCATATATACCCTGCCATTTTTAATTACTACGGTATTATGCGGGAGCACAATTTCACGGTTTTCATAGAGCGAAACGTTGTATACCACGTCATTATCCTGCGATATAACAACTCTGGCAGGCGTGCGGTGCAGTGCCAAAACACCCACAAACGCACATATGCAGAAAAGCGCAACAAAAACGCAAATAATTATATCATTTTTTTTAATCATATAATCCACCAATTACAATATTACCACAATTTTAATTTCTTTACAAGGCAATAAAATAATGTTATACTTTAATTATGAGAAAAATTTTAATTTTAAGCACTGTATGCTCGCTGATATTTCTTAGTGGCTGCGTGCAGAAAACAACAACCGCTACCGCATTTATGATGGATACGGTAGTTAATATAGAGGCAGTGTGCGAAAAGGGCATACTTGACGATACCCTTAACTACTGTCGCACGTATGAAAAGATGCTGTCTCGCACCGATACAGAGTCGAATGTTTATGCCCTCAATTCTGCAGGTAAGGGCAGTGTCAGCGACGACCTCTCTCTTATTATAAAAAAGTCACTCGAATATTCTGAAATTAGTGACGGCAAGTTTGATATAACGGTATGCCCAGTATCGTTATTGTGGGATTTTAAGGGCGACACACTGCCCGATGATAAGGCGATAAAGTCGGCACTTTCCTCGGTCGGTTATAAAAAAATCAAAATCGACGGTAATTCGGTTGACCTTGGCGGCACACAGATTGATTTGGGCGCCATTGCCAAGGGCTATATATCGGGCAAGGCGACCGAGTATTTAAAACAGCAGGGCGTAAAGCAGGCGGTTATCAATTTCGGCGGTAATGTTGTTGTAATGGGTGACGACTATTATAATGTCGGCGTTAAAAACCCGTTTGCATCGGGCATCAGTGCGACATTGAAGGTAAAAAATACCGCCGTTGTTACAAGCGGCACATACGAACGATATATAATGGTTGACGGCAAAAAATATCACCATATAATAGATACAAAAACGGGCTATCCGGTAGAGAGTGATATTGTGTCAGCCACCATAATATGTGAAGACCCGACCGATGCCGATGCGCTCTCAACCTGCTGTTTGGTATTGGGACTCGATAAAGCGAGAGAGCTGATTAACAAAACCGAGGGTGTCGAGGCGGTATTTATAACACTTGACGGCGAGCTTCATTTTTCAAGCGGCATATACGCTGAGGACGGATATTATCGACTATAAGTGCTTTATTTTTCCAAAAATTTATTGTATAATATAAAGCAGTTTATTTAATGAGGTATAAAAATGGGTTTATTTCAAAAACTATTCGGAAATTATAGTGAAAAAGAATTAAAAAGAATTTATCCGATACAGCAAAGGGTATTATCATACGATGAATATTGCGCAGAGCTTACCGACGAACAGCTGAGGGGTAAGACCGACGAGTTTAAAAGGCGCTTAGCCGAGGGTGAAACGCTTGATGATATTCTGCCCGAGGCATTTGCCGTTTGTCGTGAGGCGGGCGGTCGAGTTCTCGGTATGCGTCACTTTCCGGTGCAGATTTTGGGCGGTATAGTGCTGCATCAGGGCCGTATTAGCGAGATGAAAACGGGTGAGGGTAAAACACTCGTTGCGACACTTCCTGCCTATCTTAATGCTCTTACAGGTAAGGGCGTTCACATAGTAACGGTCAATGATTATCTTGCCAAGCGTGACTCTGAGTGGATGGGCAAGCTTTACAGATTTTTAGGGCTTAGTGTGGGTCTCATCATTCATGGTATGTCGCACGAAGAAAAAAAGGCGGCATATGACGCCGATATTACCTATTGCACCAACAACGAATTGGGCTTTGATTATCTACGTGATAATATGGCGGTATATAAAGAAATGCGTGTTCAGAGGGGTCACAACTTCGTTATAGTCGACGAGGTTGACTCGATTTTAATTGACGAAGCTAGAACACCGCTTATTATTTCGGGCAGGGGAGATAAATCAACCGATTTATATGTTAAGGCAAACGCCTTCGCAAAAACGCTTAAGATGAATAAGGTGGTTGAAACCAACACAAAGGCGACCGATGAAGAGCAAAATTTTGACGGCGATTATGTTGTTGACGAAAAGGCAAAAAGCTGTACCCTTACGGCATCGGGTGTTAAGAAGGCAGAACAGTATTTTGGTATTGAAAACCTTAACGATACCGAAAATATGACCATCTCTCACCATGTAAATCAAGCTATACGCGCCTACGGCATTATGAAGCGTGATGTTGATTATGTTGTTAAGGACGGCGAGGTTATAATAGTCGACGAGTTTACGGGTCGACTTATGTACGGTCGTCGATATAATGAGGGACTTCATCAGGCAATTGAGGCTAAAGAGGGCGTAAAGGTTGCGCACGAGTCCAAGACTCTGGCTACCATTACTTTCCAGAACTTCTTCAGATTATATAACAAGCTGTCGGGTATGACGGGTACCGCCATGACCGAAGAGGTGGAATTCAGAGAGATTTATAAGCTCGACGTTATTGAAATTCCTACTAACAAGCCGCTTTTAAGACAGGACCTTGGCGATGTGGTATACAAAACCGAGAAGGCAAAATTCGGCGCAGTTATTGAGTCGATACTCGGGGCTCACGAGAAGGGGCAGCCGGTGCTTGTCGGTACTGTTACCATTGAAAAATCAGAGCTTTTAAGCGCAATGCTCAAGCGACGCGGAATAAAGCATAATGTGCTTAACGCTAAGCATCACGAAAAGGAAGCCGAAATTATTGCTCAGGCAGGCAAGCTAGGTGCCGTCACCATCGCCACCAATATGGCGGGTCGTGGTACCGATATTATGCTTGGCGGTAATGCCGAATACTTAGCAAAAGCAGAGCTTCGACATATGGGACTCAGCGAAGAGATGATATTAGAGGCAACCGGCTTTGGTGAGACCGAAGACGCCGATATTATAAAGGCTCGTGAAGATTTTAAGCGCCTTTATGAGCAGTTTAAAAACGAGATTGCGCCCGAGACCGAAAAGGTAAGGCAGGCGGGCGGACTTAAGATTATCGGTACAGAGCGCCACGAATCACGCCGTATTGATAATCAGCTTCGTGGTCGTGCAGGACGACAGGGCGACCCCGGTTGCACGCAGTTCTTTATAAGCCTTGAGGATGACCTCATGAGAATCTTCGGTGGAGAGAGAATTTACAACACTATGGAAGCGCTTAAGATGGACGAAAATCTGCCGCTTGAATTCAAGATGCTGACAAATGCCATTGAGAATGCACAACAGAAGGTTGAAAGCCGCAACTTTGCATCACGTAAAAATGTTCTTGAGTACGATGATGTTATGAACAAACAGCGTGAGCTTATCTATGCGCAACGAAACAAGGTGCTTGACGGCGAGGACGTTAAGGAAAATGTTATTTCTATGATTAACAGCACTATTGACGGCGCTATCGCTAACTTCCTTAACGACGAGCAGATTCATGATAACTGGAATCTTGATGGACTCAAGCGATATACAAACGGTTGGCTGACCACCGATGCCGACCTTAACTTTGACACACAGACACTTGCCAACACATCAATTGTAGATGTGGGCGATATGCTCAAGCAAAAGGCGCTTGATATTTATGCGGCCAAAGAGGCGCAGTACGGCGAGGCTGTTGTTCGTGATATGGAAAGATATGTGCTTCTGCGTGCGGTTGATACCAACTGGATGGAGCATATTGACGCTATGGATGAAATGCGCCGCGGTATAGGACTTCGCGCATACGGGCAGCATGACCCCATCGTCGCCTACAGAAATGAGGGCTATGATATGTTCTCAAGTATGACCGACAATATACGAGAGCAGACCGCAAAGTATGTTTTGTCGATGGTTATACGTGAAAAGCAGCCCATAAAACGCGAAAAGGTAGCCGAAGAGGTGTCTACGGGCGAAAATAAGGGTAACACCGTTCGTGGTAAAGGTGTTGTTAGCAAGAATGCACTGTGTCCCTGCGGCTCGGGTAAAAAATACAAACGCTGTTGCGGAAAAGACGAAGACTAATAAACGCCGCTAAACCTTTTTGGTTTAGCGGCGTTTATTGTATAACGAAAACCACGCGATAGTCGCGTGGTTCAAAAGAGGTTAACCGATGAACAAAACAAAATCCTCCATTTGTGTTAAAATAGCAATGACCTGCCAGTCATACAAAACACAGATGGAGGATTTATAAATGAAAAAAGAACAAATCGATACAAATAGTTTAGCACACACAAAATGGAATTGCAAGTACCATATAGTTTTTGCTCCGAAGTACAGACGAAAAGTTTTTTACGAAGATAAAAGGTTAGAGATAAGAGAAATATTAAGAAAACTTTGTGAATGGAAAGGAGTAGAAATAGTTGAGGGAGAGGTATGCCCAGACCATATACATATGCTGGTAAGTATCCCGCCCAAAATGAGCATTTCAGGGTTTATGGGATATTTAAAAGGAAAGAGCGCACTTTTAATATTTCAAAAGTGGGGCAATATGAAGTTTGCATACCGAAATCGCGAATTTTGGTGTAAGGGATATTACGTAGATACCGCGGGTAAAAATACGAAAGCAATAAAGGAATATATTTCAAATCAATTAAAGCACGATAAAGAAAGTGACCAATTAAGTATGTTCGACCCGCGGGACCCATTTATGGGTAGTAAGTAAAACTTGCATGGCTGGCAGGCCAACTTAAAAACGCACTTGTGCGTAGCCAGTATTGGTTAGGGCTATGCCCGAAAATGAAAAACCACCCGCTATGCGGGTGGATATTTATTTTTACTGTTTGAAATTTAAAATTGATCATCAAACGGGTCGTTCTTATTTATCTGAGGACAGCCTAAATCATAGTTCTTTTTCTGCAAGCGATAGGGCAGACAGAATA
This sequence comes from Acutalibacteraceae bacterium, assembly GCA_045540055.1. GTDB lineage: Bacteria > Bacillota > Clostridia > Oscillospirales > Acutalibacteraceae > SIG565. The sequence continues at coordinate 33,619 of JAZQGO010000032.1, read as the reverse complement.
ACCTTATCCATATCAAAATAACTGTACTCGCCCAGTCTGCCGCCGAATATAACCTTATCATCCTTTGCAGACAACTCTTTATATTTCTGATAAAGCTCGGCATTACGGGTGTCGTTAACGGTGTAGTAGGGTTCCTTATCTCTTGACCACTGATCAGGGTATTCCTTTGTTATGACGGTATATTTAGCTGCATCACCGCAAGCCTCTGTGCCTAGCGTTTTTCCATATTCAAAATGTTTATGCTCGATAATTCTCGTGTAAGGCACTTCATACTCGGTATAATTCACTACCGCATTGCCTTGATAGTTTTCACATTCAAGTGTCTCGGTTTCGAATCTCAAGCTTCTATATTCAAGTTCACCATAGCAGTAATCATAATATTTATCAATAGGACCAGTGAAAATAATTTTATCGGCAATATTGCAGAGTTCTTCTTTGTTTTCAAAAAAGTCACAGTTAAGACGAACCTCAACACCGCTAAGCATGGTTTCCACTAAAAGAGTATATCCGCCTATCGGTATGCCCTGATACAAATCGTTAAAATAGTTATTGTCATATACAAATCTGACCGGAAGACGTTTAATAATGAAAGATGGCAGCTCTGTTGCTCTTTTACCCCACTGCTTTTCGGTGTAGCCCTTGACTAGCTTTTCATATATGGTTTTACCAACGAGGCTTATCGCCTGTTCTTCAAGATTCTTAGGCTCGGTAATACCGGCTTCCTTGATTTCTTGGTCGATTTTAGCCTTCGCCTGCTCGGGAGTAAACACATTCCAGAGTTTATTGAAGGTGTTCATATTAAAAGGCATATTATAAAGCTCGTCCTTATAGATGGCTACGGGAGAGTTTGTATAACGATTAAAATCAACAAACATATTAACATAGTCCCACGCTTTTTTGCTGCTTGTGTGGAAAATGTGCGCGCCGTAGCGATGAACATTGATGCCTTTAACATTTTCAGTATATATATTACCGGCGATGTGCGGGCGTTTATCAATAACTAGAACACTTTTGCCCTTGGCATGGGCCTGCTGCGCAAATACAGCACCAAAAAGGCCGGCACCTACAACCAAATAATCATATTTTTTCATTTTATAATACCTCGCACTCTTTTAAAAATATTATATAGGAATTCATCCTTGATAACAGCTAAATATAATAAATACACCAGCATTCCTACAACTATATCAATTATAATTCTAACAATGACCGATGTTTGTGAAAGCACCATAGAATTCAATATCATTACCGCAACCAGCATAAGTGCCGATCCGATCAGATACTTTATACCCATCAGCAAAATCTTTTTAATAGAAAAATCTTTTCTGACGAATATAAATTGTATTGCCGTAACGGCAGTTTCGGCAATAAGTGTTCCTAATGCGGCACCAACCGATTGCAAATGCGGAATAAAGATAAAGTTGCAAATCAAATTAACAATCGCGCCGACAGTAACAGACACGGTATACTGAGTCTGGCGCATTGTGGGCAATAAATACTGTATGCCTATTACATTGCTAAGGCCTACCAATAAAATAATGGGGCTTATAACATATGTAACATATATTGCTCCTTCAAAGCCCTCGCCCAAAAATGCGGGTAACAGGTCTGCAGATATCGCCAACATACCAAAAACCATTGGTAGTGCCAAAAAGAATACAAAACGGAAGGATGTATACAGCGCTTTAGTTATTTGCGAACTGTTATTGTTTGCAAATTTATTCGCCATATTGGGCATCATTACGGTACCGAGCGAGGTAACAATGGTTAGTATTACTAATATTATTTTCTGAGACTGTTCATAATATCCAACAGCAGATTTATCGGTTAAGAGTGAGCCAAGCATTACCTTATCTAAAACAGTGTATATTTGTGTAGCTATCTGCGGGATAAATACGGCAAGCACCGGACGAATATGCGAAAAAATATTAAGTTTTTTGATATTAGGTAGTTTAATATAACGTGGTAGATATAACCACAACGAAGCATTGCCTATGAGATTAGAAAGCGAGTAAATAAAGAGATAAACACCTATGTCGTTTTGACCTTTAACAAAAATAAAGATACAAACGATACTTATTAATTTAATTGCAATGTTGCGTATAACTACCTTTTTAAATTCTTCAAGGCCTTGGAAGAAATAAGAAATATCGAAAGCGCTTGCAATAATGTGCAACAGCAAAATGCGGTAGTATAAGGAATATTCTCCTTTTACAGCAAATGCTAAAACAAAAAGAGCGATAGATATACCGAGGGTAATAAAGCGCAGAATAAGTGTTTCAAAAAAAACAGCACTGCGTTTTTCAATATCCTCTTGAACAAAAGCTACCTGTCGTTGTCCGTACAAAGACATTCCCAAAGAGCCGAATAAAATAAAATAAGTTACTACAGATATTGTAAAACTATAGGTGCCAACACCGTCGGCACCTAAAACTCTTGAAACGTAAGGCGTCGTGACAAGTGGAAGTATAAGTGTGAGAATTTGGTAGACAAGATTGTAGATATAGTTTTTAACTACACTGTTTTTACCCAATTATATCACGACCTGTTCTTTACGATTATATTTGTTTTTTAGAAAATAATTTATTGTTTATTTTATCCATAAAAGCATTATATTGCTTAAATGGCAATATTGCAACCATCTGATTTAAAAATTTTATATCAACAAAAACATCTTTGCCGCAGAAGAGGGCAAGCAAAAATATATTATATCTAATATCCAACAAAAATGGAGCTATTACGCTGAAAGCACAAATGAGAATAAGAATTATTGTGAGATAATTATCATTTGCTTTTAGCGACTTTTTAATCGCCAAGGTATAAATTAAAATAGCTATTAGCGTTACAAAAATACCGTTAAGCACAAAAATCTGTACATATGAACTATCAACATAGGTATACTCCTGTGTTTCCCAACCGGGCACGGCGACGCTTGCACCGTCCATCTCAAGTTCTCTTCCAAAGAAGGTCCACCCATAAGTATCGACGGCCATTTTTCCTAAACTCAATCTATATGAGAGAAAAATATTTAGGGTGTGCCAAATCTTACTATATGGTTTATAATACAAAATAGCAAACGAAAGAATAAAAAAGATGATTACAAGTTTAGAACCGATCTTCTTTATACATTTAAACCAAGCCCAATTATTATGTGACACCTTGATAGCAACAATCAACAACAAGATTGCTGTTACCAAGAAAAACGGCATCTTGGTATCTGTAAGCACAAACAAAACGGTATTTACTGCTTCTAAACCGATTATTTCCCACCAGGTTATTTTTTCTTTTCTTAAATATACATATGCGAGAATAAAAAACACGTAAAAATTCGGAGCTATCGAAACCCAACCAAAGCCAACGGTATGCCTCGTTCGAGTGGTCACATCTATAACAACATCCGGTGCAAGACCTAAAAAAGACAAAATTACTGTAACCAATAGAACAGAGCCTTGTATTAAACAGGCGATTTTTGCGCAACGGTTGATGTCATGACCATACGCTGCCGCAAGAATCAAAAAATACAGAAATAATGTTGTTTGCTTTGTAGCAAACATGGTCAGTAGCATAATAATTCCTGTAACAAGGTAAAAAAGAAGCGCCTGATCTGAATATTTACGATTGAGTACATTTAGTAATATAACAATACAGCAAATTCCGTATCCGAAATAGCGTAAGAATTGCAAACAAATTGCAAATATGCCCTCATCATTAAATGCATACCATGCAGTAAGCATTAATGCTGCTCCTATAAGATAGGATATCAAGGCGCATTCAAATAGATAACCTTTTTGGTAAAAAGAGTTGACTTTTTTTAATAAATTATACCGGTTTGCTCCCATATAATTTTCCTCCTTCACCAAAATTCTTAACATTAACTTTCATGAAATATTTTATATATATGCATAGGCCTATACATCAAATAATTTGAAGCGCGCAACATCTTGACCGTTTTGGCGCCTTCAAACATTTTATCAAATATAGATTTTGAAACACCCAAGACTTCCCCGTCAAAATCTTTTATTTTATTTTTATGCTTTATATTTGGTTTAAAAAGCAATAAAGAGCCAATGTAATGTATACAATGATTTGCAACGCCAGTACTAATATAGCTTCTTTTATTTTCAGAAATATTATCAGGTAACGACTTGTAAAAAGAAAGTAAATTATGTGCTACCTTTTCAAAGTCGTTTACATGTTTCTTACGGCTATCGATGCTCACTGATTGCTCACCAATTCCGATACGATAACAATATAGAGGTAAGGCTAAATAAGTAAGAGTGTTTACATACGGAATAGGATACAACATAAACTCAGTATCGACATAGAAACAATGCTCTTGCAGTTTTATATTATGCTGGCGCAAAAACTCAGTTCTATAAACAACCGAGTGGTAAAGCATATAGTCTATTTTGTCGGAAATATCATCAAAGATATATGTAGCACCGTCTTCAAGTGCTGTGACAGATGCCAATTCTGTTTTGCCGATCTCATAACAGTATTTAAAATCCATCAATATTATATCTGATTCAATATCGGGCAGCTTAGCCACCAGCTTTATAAGTGCTTCGGAATCAACCCAATCGTCACCGTCAAGAGCTCTGAAATACTTGCCTGTAGCCTCTAAAATACCTCGATTAATAGTAGAACCGTGTCCGCCGTTTGGTTTATCTATAAGGCGAACAGTATCGGGATATTTTTCTTCATATTCCTTAGCAATTTTAGCAGTTTTATCCTTAGAGCCGTCGTTAACCACAAGCACCTCTATTTTATCTAAAACCTCCGGCTTTAAAACAGAGTGCATCAGCTTATCAATATATTTTTCTATATTATATGATGCCACAGAAAAAGTGAGCAATTTTTGCACAATAACAACTCCTTAAACATCAGTGCATATCTATTTTACATATATTTCTCTAACCATATTTGCCGTAGAATCAATGTTATATCCATTTTTTGATAAAACATCTTCGGGATTTGAATCTGTGAGCCTTTGAATATTGCATACTGTTTGCGCCCAAACCTTGTGGCTCTCTTTAAGGGATATAAATTTAACGTTATCCATTATACCCACATCGGTCGGTACAGTATCAGAAGCAACTACAGGTAGTCCTACCGCCTGTGCCTCTATTGCAACCATACCCAAGCCTTCAAAGACAGACGGGAACAGAAACACATCCATAGCCTGCATATATTCATTAACATTATTGACAACACCGGTAAAGATTACATCGTCACTAAGCCCTAACTCTTCTACCAAAGAAATAATTTTTTCCTTATCGTCACCATCGCCGACAAGTATCAATTTACTGTTTTTGCGCAACTTTTTAATTTCTTTAAAAACAGATACTGTAAATTGCTGATTTTTTTCATATGAGAATCTGCCTGCGTTTCCTACAACAAACGTATCATCGGAAATGCCCAATTGTTTGCGTATTTTACGGCGATTTTCAGGACTAATAGAAAACTTTTTTAAATCTATGCCGTTATTTAAAACAACGAGTTTATTCTTGACTATTCGTTTTGAAAATTTCCATTCACCCGCGGGCACAGAACATGCACAATAGTCGGTAGGGCATACTGCCATAAACGGCATAGAAATTAGCTTTATAACCCTATATTTAAGAGTCTTTTTCTCTGCTGTAGCATGCGAATGAACAATAATTTTTTTTATATGATTCTTTTTAGCAATGGCAGCACATATCATCAGCGCTGAAATACTGCCCGAATGAATATGAATAACGTCGTATTTATTATTCTTAAAAAAAGCATCCAACGGTTTTATTATTGAACTTCTCAAGCCACCAGGATTAAAGGGCAGATCAAAAGCAAAAACCTTGCCGCCCTTTTCTTCAACGATACTTGTGTAATATTGATTATCGCAATAATAAGGGGTCAAAAAGTCAATCTGTAAATCCTTCATATCAATATGCTGCAAAACATTCATAATAAAAGCTTCTTGTCCGCCTACAGAAAAAGGTTCTCCAAAAACCTCTAAAACTTTCATATTTTACAACCTCATAATATCCTCTTTGTCAATTTCGAATAAACGAACCAAGAAAATTTATAAAAACCAATCCCCAAAAATGATGTTAAAATCGCAGCCTTATCTCTTTTAGGAACATTTTTATCCAACAATACGCTAATTCTTATCTTCTTAATGTCTTTTAATATTGCTTTCTCAAATTCTTTGTTGCGTGGATAAGTAAACACCAACAGCCTAAGTATTCTGAATTTAGAGTACAAAAAAAACCTATCAATCGCTTTTTGTAATTTAGGATATTTATTTTCAATATATGATAACATTTCTTCCGTGTGTTTGATGTAATCATACTCTTTTTTGTTAAATCGCCCTTGCTTTGAAATCGAGCCCGGTCTGGTGTAATAAAAATAACACTGCTTATCTCCATATACAATGAAATCACATTTCTCTATAACTTTATAAGTTGTCGCAGTATCCTCGTAAACTTCGCCCACGGGAAATCTTAGTTCCGAAAAAACTTCTTTTTTATATAATTTGGCATAACTAGCAACATCTATTCCCTTATCATACAGCATTACTTCTAAGGCCTGCTCCGGAGTATATATTTCGGTTTTAGTATGATCATTGCCTTCACGTGTTTCACCAATCTGAATTCGCTTAATACCGCAAATAGACATATCAGCATGTTTGTTATCAACCAAAAGATTATACAAATACTCAATACAGTCATCTGTTATTGCGTCATCCGAATCTAAAAATGTTATATACTTACCGGTAGCAATATTTAAACCCCAGTTTCTTGCATCTGATAGACCGCCGTTTTCTTTATGGATTACCCTTATCCGACTGTCCTTTTGTGCATACTCATCGCAAATTCTTCCTGAATTATCTGGAGAGCCATCATCGACCAAAATAATTTCTAGGTTTTTATATGTCTGGCCAAGAAGGCTTTTCATACAATCATCAATATATTGCTCAACGTTATACACAGGTATTATTATTGAAATCAAGTCCTGCATTATTTAAAACTCCCCTCGTACCTTTTACCTGTAAATTTTGCCAGCAAAAAGGAGCCTGCTTTTTTAACCCAATTAATATTTTCCATATCAATAACAGGAACCTCGGCAAAAGAATATCCCTTAGTTCTAATCCACACATCAAGCAGTAGCTCCGAAATTCTGCCGGGATATCTTGCATGGAAGGAATCGTACTGCTCGGGGTCGATTCTGTTTTTAACTTCGAAAAGTATATCAAAAAGCCACTCGCAGTATTCGTCAAAATACTCTTTTTTCATAATAAACATATTAAACATATGCGCCGAAGTACGCTTATGAAGCGCTTCAAACTCAGCCAGATATTCGGGGTATTTTTCGGCTATAACCTTGCCAGCCTCGTCTAACGGCTCAATATACATCGTATGTTTGTAATGGTCATACAGATTTTCAATATAATATTTTCTGATTTTCGGAAGTATTATACCTTTGCTTTTGAGAATGTCCTCGGCCTGTCGACGACTTAATAGCACCTTGAACTTGTCCTGCTCCGCCTTGGGGATTTTTTTTGCACAGGTAAAATGTCTCCTGTAATGAGCAATTCCTATATAATCGGCCCTAAGATTTTTCCAAGCCCAATAAACGCCCGTAAGTTCGCAGAAGTAGGGATTTTGTTCGGATATATTGTCCCCTGTGTTATCTCCTGTAAAACCAATATTCTCTTTTCCGTATTTACCGACATGTATAGGTAAATACATATCATCATTTGGCATTTCATAAGACTTATGTGCAGCCACGATAACCTTTATATCCATTAAGAAACATTCCTCATTTATTGTATATTATAGCGAAAAAACGGGAAAAACTATAGTATTTCCCGTTTCTCACATCCTCGAAATTTTATAGTCGATTATTTGATTTTTTGCAAACCTAAAATGATATTGAACCGAACAAGCTAATTAGCACCGTCCATTTTTAAAACCGCCGATACAGTCATAAACATAATTTTAATATCAAGCCAAAATGAACGCTCGGTAACATATTTAAGTTCAATATGCTGGCGCTTGTAATCCACATATGAAATTTTATTTCTTCCACATGCCTGCCATAAACCCGTAATGCCGGGTTTAACCTTTAAAAGCAAGTCCCTGTTTTCACCATAAAGATAGGTTTCTTCTTCAGAAACAGGACGCGGACCCACCAAAGACATATTACCTATAAGCACATTAAACAGTTGTGGTAATTCATCAATACTGGTTTTGCGAAGCACTTTTCCAACCTTCGTGATTCGGTTATCTTTTTCAAGCTTAAAATCAAGCTTGAATTTTTTAAGCTCCTCCTCAGATAAGGTATCCTCCAACCTGTCGGCACCCATTTTCATTGTACGGAACTTATAAACATTGATAGTTTTATCTCCTTGTCCGATTCTGGGAGACTTATAAATAATATTTCCGCCATCGTGCAACTTTACAATTAACGCGACAATTATTAATAGTGGGGAAAGTAATATAATGAGGAAAAAGGAAAGAATAATATCTATAGTCCTTTTAAAAAAGCTATAAACAGGCTTTTCGGTAAAAGTATATTCGCATTTTAAAACTTCATCAACCAAAGCATAACACCCTAAATTAATTATAATACCCTGTTGATAAACAAGGTGTGTATAGTTACATTTGATATACATATTAAATGCATGTTAACTATAACAAATTTCTTTCATTTTGTCAATGCTTCTAGAATAATATATTTATTTCTAAAAATTTTGACAAACAATACAGTTTTTTCAAAAATTTTTAGGTATTTCGCCAATAAAATTTAAAAAAGTACAATATAAATATACCAAAGTATTTAATGTGTGTCAAGTTAAGTTTTTACAATAGTATTGTAAATTTTGTCCGAATTAAAGGAGATAACATCATGCTTAACGAACGTCTTCGGGAACTCAGGCTATTGCATAATATAAGTCAGGTGAGCCTCGCGCAAAGGCTGGGCGTCACTAAACAAAGTGTATCTAATTGGGAAAATGATAATATTCAACCTTCAATTGAAATTCTTATTAAAATATCAAAGTTTTTTTCTGTAAGCACCGATTATTTACTGGGTTTGGATAACCGCCAATATTTAGAGATAACAGGCTTGGATCCGTTGAAGATTGCGCATATTCAACTAATCATAAATGATATGAAGTAGACTACACACCTGTGATGAATCGCCTTTCCTCACAGGTAGTTTTATAAGTGCTTCAAGTTTACGTAATTTTCTTATAATATCTCGGCCGGTTATATCAATTTAAAAATATTGTGTAAAAGTTTTACCGCTGTTAAACCAGACATCCTGTGGAGTTATCGACAGGGTGTAGATTTTTGAATAATCGTGCTCTATTTTTGCCGAAACACTACGTGGTATTTGGTCAAGTGACGGATAATAGCAGAAGAGTGATGACATATAATAGGTGTCAATTTTGCCGTTAAAATCGGTAATCTGAATTTCATAACGGAACACCATATCATCGTGTTTTGCCTGTGAGAAGGAAATAAAGGTCCCTTCGGTCACGGGAGAAATCTGCATCTGGAAGTTCTCGTCAAACTGCGGTGGGTCAAATGCGAAACGGCGGCCCTCGGTGTAGCGACGAAGCTGAACCTTATTGCCGCAAGGTCTGCATATTTCCCAAGGCTCTTTAATCTTACAGTGAAGTGAATAGTCAAGGCGTGTTATACGCATATTACCTGTTTTGTCAAGCTCGAGAAGTAGGCCTTGTGAGCTTGTGTAGGTCATTGCGTGGGTTACGTTAATCGGCTTATTAACACAGTTTTCGGTAATGCAGCTAACCGATGATACCTCGAGTGCGGTATAATCACGCTGTATGATGCTACGCTCGTTGTGAAGCGGTGAGTGGGTGTGACCTGCAAGCAAAACTACCTGCGGATAATTTTTAAGCAGCTCGTGAAGCTCTTGATTGGTGCCCCAGAGATTTGAGGCATAGGTCATATTCGGCACCTTGCAGTGATGAAGAACAAATATATATCTGTCGGGGTCGACTGCTACGATTTCGTCAAGATTTTTCTTTAAAAATGCGTTGGTGGTCTCTCGGTCTGAATTCATATCGACACAAAGGAAGTGGTAATCCTTATACACGCAGTGGCGCATACCCTGATGAAGAGCCTCTAAATCGGTATCGGTGCGATACATACGGTCAAAGTTCTTATTGTCACCGACCTCGTCGCGTGAGGCAAACTCGGTAATAAAACGCTCGGTGTTGTTACAGTTAGCGCTGTCGTGGTTGCCAAGACAATAAATTATCTCAGCGTCGGGGTCTATTTCTTCAGAAAAACAGCGTCTTAAAATTTCAAACTCTATTTTTGACTGATATGCCTTAGCCTCGTCATATTCGGTCGGCCAGCCGTGACCCATAATAACATTGGCTTTAGAGTTCATACAGTCGGTAAAGTCACCGGTGAACAAAAATGCGTCGATTTTGTTATCAGCAACCTCGTTTGCATATTTTAAGGCGTTTCTGATGGATTCTTCACTACGCTCAACACCCCAACTGCCGCTTGCGTGAATGTCGCTCATAACACTTAAGGTCAAAACAACCTCGTCGGGATTAAATTTTAAATTCAAGCCCATTTTATTACCGCCTTATTTACAGTAGTTTTCAATATAGCCGTCAATAGCATTTGCAATTATCCTTTCGGCTGCTGCACTACCGCTAACCTCGTTAACGGCGGTTTCCTTGCCTTCAAGTTCTTTATAGACGGTAAAAAAGTGCTTCATTTCATCAAAAATATGTCGCGGTAGCTCATTAATATCCTTATAACAGTTGTAGGTGGGGTCGTTATAAGGTATTGCGATTATTTTCTCATCACAACGCCCGTTATCCATCATTGAAATTACGCCCACGGGGTAACAACGAACCGACGTCATTGGCTTCAACTGTTCAGAGCACAGCACCAATACATCAAGTGGGTCGAGGTCGTCGGCATAGGTTCTGGGTATAAAGCCGTAGCTGGCAGGGTAGTGGGTAGACGTGTGCAAAATTCGGTCAAGAATAAGTATGCCCGTTTCCTTGTCGAGTTCATATTTGCATTTACTGCCTTTTTCTATTTCAACAACGGCAATAAAATCTTTAGGATGAATTCTTTTTGGGTTAATGTTGTGCCAAATATTCATAAATAACTCCTTATTTAGTTCCAAAAATACGGTCCCCTGCGTCACCAAGACCGGGCAGGATATAGCAATGGTCGTTTAATTTTTCATCAAGACCTGCGCAGTAAACATCAACATCCGGGTGCGCCTTTGTAAAGGCTTGAATGCCCTCGGGTGCGGCGATTATGCACATAAACTTGATTCTCTTAGGTGAGAACTCCTTAATGCGTGTTACGGCATCGATAGCGCTACCGCCCGTTGCGAGCATCGGGTCAAGCACGAAAACATCACGCTCATTAAGGTCGGCAGGTAATTTGCAGTAATAGTCAACCGGTGTGTGTGTTTCGGGGTCACGGTACATACCGATATGACCAACCTTAGCCGACGGGATAAGGTTAAGAACGCCGTCAACCATACCGAGACCTGCACGCAAAATCGGCACAAATGCCATCTTTTTACCTGCAAGCACCTTTGTTGTTGCTGTGGTGAGAGGGGTCTTTGTTATAACCTCTTTTAAGGGCAGGTCGCGTGTTGCCTCAAAGCACATAAGGGCGGATATTTCGCTTACAAGCTCTCTGAACTGCTTAGAGCCTGTGCGCTCGTCACGCAAAATTGTGAGCTTGTGCTGAATAAGCGGGTGGTTCATAATAAATACATTTTTATTCATAAAAATATCCTCCATATTTTTATTTATTTTCTATGTCGGTAATCATATCAACTCGGCGCTGGTGTCTGCCACCCTCAAACTCTGTGTCGACAAAGATGTCCACAAGCTCAAGTGCAGTTCCCACGCCGATAACTCTGCCGCCCAAGCACAAGATGTTTGAATCGTTATGCAGACGGGTATATTTAGCTGAAAAATGCTCACTGCAGGCGGCGGCACGAATACCCTTTACCTTATTAGCGGCAAGCGACATACCTATACCTGTGCCGCAAACCAAAATGCCGCGCTGGGCCTCACCCGAGGCAATACAGGTGGCTACCTTATAGGCGATTTCGGGATAATCTACCGACTTCTGCTCGTAGATACCGAAGTCGGTAACCTCAAAGCCACGCTCCTTAAGATGCTCGACGATGGCGTTCTTATGCTCAAGACCGCCGTGGTCACAACCGATTGCAATTTTCATTTTTTATTCCCCTTTTTTAGCTTTTAACTCTCGTTCCGCCTGAGGCAGTCTGAGATATGTTGGTAAAAGTTGTTCGGGCAACAAGGTGTTACCGTTTAAAAATTCGGCATATGCCGCTTGGGCTACACCCTGGGCCGTTTGAAAGCGACGTGATGGGTGCGAAAGGGTGATGTCTAAATCACTGACAAATGGTGCAAACACATCGGTGCCGTCGCCTATAACAATTATTTTTTCGTTTTGGTATTTTTCTTTGAGTTCCAGCGCTAATTCCTCGCAAAGCAGTGCGCGGTCATCACAAAGGCGGGTTATTTTGCCGGCATTGATGCGAAACAGTGCATTATATACCTGACTGCATCTGGCGTCCATCACACAACACGCAACGCAGTCGGTGTCGATATAGTTATGCGCTATAGCAAGCAGGGTTGATACTGCTACACACGGCTTTTTTTCGGGTGTCGCCAGACCTTTTATTGCGCTTATGCCGATTCTGACACCCGTAAACGAGCCCGGGCCTGCCGATATGCAAAAGCCGTCAATATCCTTTATATCTAGCGCCGAGCTTTCAAGCATAGCCTTAATCATCGGTAGCAGGGTTTGTGAGTGGGTCAAGCGCTGATTTACAAATGACGATGCAATAATTTTACCGTCACAAATAATTGCACTCGACGCCGAGATTGCCGAGCATTCGGCAGATAAAATTTTCAATTTATTCTACTCCTCGGATTGTTATTTTCCGTTTTGTTTCGTCAAGCTTTTCAATTTCAACATAAATGGTATTATCATCGAGGGCACCCTCGATATTCTCACTCCACTCTGTTACGATAATGCCGCCCTTATCCTTATAATCGAAGTAACCCGTCGAATATAAATCCTCCCAGCCTGTTACACGATACATATCATAGTGGTAAATATCGAATTTGCCGCCTAAATATTCGTTTATTATGGCAAAGGTGGGTGAAGAAACTGTGCCTTTATAGCCAAGCTCACGGGCGAGACCCCGTGTAAAGCAGGTTTTACCTGCGCCCAAATCTCCCCTAAAGGCAATAACCTCGTTGCCTTTAAGGTGACGGGCAAGCTCGGCGGCGACCGCCTCGGTCTCGATTGGTGAATTTGTTGTAAAGGTTTTCATTAGAACAAACCTACTATTTTGCCGTCGCTTGTAAGGTCGATATTGTTGGCGGCAGGAGCTTTGGGAAGTCCCGGCATAGTCATAATGTCGCCAGTAAGCGCTACGGCAAAGCCTGCGCCGTTAGAGAGCTTAACCTCACGAACAGTTATTTCAAAGCCTTCGGGACGGCCAAGCAGGGCAGGGTTGTCAGAAAGAGAGTACTGTGTTTTAGCGATACAAACCGGGATATCGGTTGCTATTTTGTCAATTTCGGCTATGTTTTTGAGTGCCGAAGCTGTAAAGTTAACGCCGCTCGCACCGTAAATTTTGGTGGCGATGGCAGTAATCTTATCTTGAATGGATAATTCAAGGTCATAAATAGGTTTAAAGTCGGCATCCTTTTCGCAAGCCTCAACAACCGCCTTTGCGAGCTCAATACCACCTTCACCACCGTTTGCAAATACGTCCGACAACGCAAAGTCGGCGCCACGCTGACGGCAGTAGTCGGCAATGTAATCAAGCTCTGCCTTACTGTCGGACAGGAAGCGGTTGATAGCAACAACAACGGGCACGCCGTATTTCTGCATATTATCAATATGTGCGCCAAGGTTTACTATACCCTTTTTAAGCGCATCAAGATTTTCATTTGTAAGTTCTGCCTTAGCCGCGCCGCCGTTGTATTTAAGCGCACGAACGGTGGCAACGATTACGATACACGAGGGCTTAAGACCTGCGGTGCGGCATTTAATATCGAGGAACTTTTCTGCACCTAAGTCGCTGCCGAAGCCGGCCTCTGTTATGCAGTAGTCGGCAAGCTTTAATGCGAGCTTTGTAGCACGCACCGAGTTACAACCGTGGGCAATATTAGCAAAGGGACCACCGTGCATAATTGCAGGTGTATTTTCAAGCGTTTGTACGAGGTTGGGCTTAATGGCATCCTTTAAAAGTGCCGCCATAGCGCCCTCAGCCTTTAAGTCCTTTGCAAAAACGGGCTCGCCCGAATATGTATAACCGACTAAAATTTTGCCAAGTCGCTCTTTTAGGTCGGCGGCATCTCTGCAAAGGCAAAGAATTGCCATAACTTCACTTGCAACGGTGATAATAAAGCCGTCCTCACGTGGTACACCATTGATTTTACCGCCCAGACCTACATTGACAAAACGAAGTGCGCGGTCGTTCATATCAAGGCAACGCTTAATTACAATTCGGCGCTGGTCGATTCCGAGTGCGTTACCTTGCTGTAAATGATTGTCAATCAAAGCGCAAAGAAGGTTGTTAGCCGAGGTAATAGCGTGCATATCGCCTGTGAAGTGCAGGTTGATATCCTCCATAGGTACAACCTGTGAATATCCGCCGCCTGCGGCGCCGCCCTTAATACCGAAAACGGGGCCTAAAGAGGGCTCGCGCAGGGCAATTACTGCCTTTTTGCCGATATGCTTCATAGCCTGTCCCAGACCTACCGAGGTGGTGGTTTTGCCTTCACCCGCAGGTGTGGGGTTAATGGCGGTAACGAGAATTAGCTTACCGTCCTTATTATTCTTGGTTTTTTCAATAAATTCTTCCGAAATTTTAGCCTTATATTTACCATAGTTTTCAAGACTATCGGCATCTATGCCGAGTCCTTCGGCAATTTCATTGATGGGCTTCATAGCAGCGCTTTGAGCAATTTCGATATCTGTCAACATAGTATCAACTTCCCTCAGTATAATATTTAACAATATTATATCATATTTTTTGGAAATAGCAAACATTTACTTGCAAATATATGCGATATAAAATATAATATTTTTGAAGAAGGAGGGAGCACAATGAAATTTTTCGGACGAGTTGCCGACTATATCAGAGAATGCGATAAGATTATGTTTATTCTTTGCATTTTTGCGACGAGCTACGGTTGTATTTCGGTGCTTTCTGCCACACGCCATACAGGCACAATGAGCGATTTCATCACGCAGGTTGCGGCAATGCTTTTGGGACTCACGGCGGCCGTAATAATATCGTTGTTTAATTTTTCTACCATTACAAAGTTTTGGCCGTTGGCGGCGGCAATCGGTATAATTCCCGTAATATTAACCTTTTTTATCGGTTACGCCCCACCCGGCACCGACGATAAGGCGTGGCTTTATATTCTCGGTATTTCTTTTCAGCCGTCAGAGCTGCTTAAGGTTATGTTTTTAATCACCTTTTCGGCGCATTTAACGGCTGTTAAGGAACATATAAATGAAATTAAGCACCTGCTTTTAGTTTGCGCTCACGGTTTTTTACCCGCAGTGCTTATACACTTTCAGGGTGACGATGGTACGGCGCTTGTGTTTATCGTTATGGCGCTCGGTATGATGTATGCTGCGGGTGTGCGGCTCAGGTACTTCCTGATTGCTGTGTGTGGTGTGCTTGTTGCTTCGCCGTTTATATATTTCTTTGTTTTGAATGACGACCAGCGCACACGAATCTGGAGTATATTTAATATTGAAGCCGACATAAAGGGAGCAGGCTATCAGCAATACCGAGGACGTGTAGCGCTTGCAAACGGCGGTTGGTTCGGACAAGGCTATTTAAAGGGTAGCCTTACACAGTCAGCCGGCGTGCCCGAAGGGCATAACGATTTTATCTTTACCCTGATAGGTGAGGAATGGGGCTTTGCGGGCTGTCTTGTAGTGATATTGGTTTTGGGTGCTATAGCCTTGCGATGCTTGCAGGTCGCCAAAATGTGCCGTAAAGATACGGGTAGATTTATTTGTATTGGCGTTTTCGCAATGTTGCTTACACACATAATAATAAATATCGGTATGTGCACCTCTATTTTACCCGTAATCGGTATTACCTTGCCGTTCTTTTCGGCAGGCGGCGCGTCGCTTTGCTGCTTGTATTTATCGGTGGGACTGGTGCTGAGTGTTTACAACCACCGCAACGACCGAATGTTGTATTTAAGAGACGCCTAATAAAATTTTTGTCGGTTGCCGTATTGGCATCTGTTATGGCGGCATGCACCGATGTTCCACAACAAAAAGACGATAAAGGAGAGATAGGAATGAAGTATACGAATCCAATTATAAAAGGTGCTGACCCGTTTGTTCTTATGCACGAGGGCAAATATTATTTGTATTCCACTAATTACAGTGAGGGATATAAGGCGCTTGAATCTGATAATCTTACCCATTGGTCAAACGAAAGCGTAGTGCTGCACAAGGATAATGTTATGGGCGAAAAAGATTTTTGGGCGCCCGAGGTCATTTTTTACGGCGGTAAGTTTTATATGATTTATACCGCCGAAACCCACATTGGAGTAGCGGTGTCAGACTCACCTATGGGACCGTTTGTGCAACACGAAAAGAAGTGGGCGGCCGAGTTTGAGGCCATTGACGGTCATTTCTTTTTAGATGATGACGGCAAAATGTATTTGTATTATGTAAAATTCGGTGATGAGTACGGTATATATGTCGCAGAAATGTCGGACGATATGACCGAAATTAAACCTCAGACCGAAAAATTTTTGCTACGCTCAAGCGAAGAATGGGAGACCAAGAATAGATGGTATTTGAAGGACAATGTTTTGTGCGGTATCTCAGAAGGGCCGTTCGTATTAAAAAACAACGCCAAATATTATTTAACCTATTCTGCCAACGATTATCAAAATCAGGATTATTCGGTGGGATGTGCCGTGTCCGATAGTCCGATGGGCCCGTTTGAGAAGTGTAGCGGCAACCCTATTCTTTCAAAGTGCGGAGAATTTTTTGGCACGGGTCACCATTCATTTACCAGAAATAAGGATACAGGCTCGCTAATATGCGTTTATCATTGTCATAACAGTATAGTTAAGGTACATCCGCGTATGGTTTGCATCGATTCGGCGGAATTTATTACGGATAATAACGGCAACGAAATTTTAAAAATTAACGGGCCTAGTAAAAATGGTGTTTTGAAATAATAATAAAATCCGACAGGTTGAATCTGTCGGATTTTTTCATACCTATGATGCGGGGCGTTTATGCACCCGTGTAGTCTTTATCGAAGGTTATAACGCAGTAATAGCCTGCATCAATTTTTTTGGCGGCAACGTCTATTTTTTTTCTTATATAGTCCTCGGTTAAATCACATTCGTTTGGTATTACAACGTCAAAAATAAAGTTGGTGCGATTTTTGGCTTTGGGTGTCATACGAAAGTCGTGAAGTGTTAGTGAAGGATGAATAAGCTTTAACTGTTCGCTTATTGCGGCCTTTGTCTCGTTTATCTGGGCGTTGTCGGTCTCGACGGGGTCCATATGTATTACAAGCTCGGTGCCGAGTTTTTCAAGCACCAGCTTTTCACATATGTCTATACGCTCGTGACAGGCAACGATATCGACGTCGTGCGGCACCTCAACATGAACCGAGGCGAACTGTCTGCCCGGGCCGTAGTTGTGAACAATAAGGTCGTGTATGCCGATAAAATCTTCAAAGGACAGCACACAGTCCTTAATATCCTCAATAAGCTGTGGCTCGGGCGGTGAGCCGAGAATACTACCAAGCGTTTCCTTGGCCGAAGAAAATCCCGAAATTATTATAAACACCGCTACGGCGATACCCAAAACGGCATCAAGATTAAAGGGCAGAACAAAGATTTTCGAAATGACAACGCAGACGAGCACAGCCAGCGTTGCAAGGCAGTCATTGATACAGTCCTGCGCGGTGGCCTTAAGTGAGCCTGAGTCTATTTTTCTGCTTAATTTGCGGTTGAACAGGAAAAGCCAGAATTTAACGGCAACCGAAAAGGCAAGAATCATTATGGTAGCGGTGCTGTAAATCGGTTGAGCCTCAGAGGATACTAACGCTGTGACCGACTCCTTCATAAGCTCAACACCAACAAGAACAATAAGCAATGCGACTATAAATGCCGACATATACTCAATTCTGCCATGGCCATAAGGGTGGTCACGGTCGGCAGGCTTTGAGGCCAAGCGGAAGCCTATCATGGTTATGACCGACGAGCCCATATCCGAAAGATTGTTAAAGCCGTCGGCGATTATGGAAATACTGTTTGCAAGTATTCCTGCCGTTATTTTCACACAGCACAATATCAGGTTACAGACAATGCCTACCACACCGCCGAGGGTGCCGTAGGCATTTCTTGTTTTCGTGTTTTTAATATCGCCTGCGTTTTTAACAAATAAGCGTATTAAAAGTTCTGTCATTACATTTTACTTCCCTTTGAACCCTTAGTACCGAAAGAAACACCCGAAAGAATGTTGGTGTCGATAGTAAAGGTGAGATTATCGCGGTTTCTCTGTCTGCGGAAGGCAAGTGATACGAGTTTATCTATCATATCGGTGTAGCTAAGTCCCGTAGCCTCCCACAAATAGAAGGATAAAGAACCGGGTATTGTGTTGATTTCGTTGGCGTAAACCTTACCTGTGTCATTATCTACAAGATAATCTATACGAACAACGCCGTTACAGCCCAGTGTTTTAAAGATTTTACAGGAAAGCTCTCTGATTGCATTTGCGGCATCCTCGGGGATGTCGGCAGGCAGTTTTCTGCCGAGAGAGGCCATGCCCTTTTGCTTGCCGCCGCCAAGATATTTATCCTCATACGACAATATCTCGTCGTTCATAAACGGCTCTTCGCAAACCGATGCTTCACATTCATCTGCGTCACCGAGCACCGAGCAGTTAATCTCACGCAAATTGTTAACGGCATGCTCTACCAAAACCTTATCCGAGAAGGAGATGGCAAGGTTGATAGCATCTATAAGTCCTTCTTTGTCGTGCGCCTTGGTGATACCGACGCTTGAGCCTAAGTTTACAGGCTTTACTATAACGGGGAAGCCGAGCTTTGCTTCTATTTTTTTAATGATTTGGTCGGCGCCGTCATTATATTCGCGTGCCGAAAATCTCAGGCATGGCAGAACGGGTAATCCCGCAGACTTAAGAACATCTTTAAATACAGCTTTATCCATACCGACAGCGGCCGACAGAATATCGCAACCGACGTAAGGTAACCCTAAAAATTCAAGATAGCCGGCAATGGTGCCGTCCTCACAGTTGGTGCCGTGAACTATCGGGAATGCAACATCAATAAGTACGTCCTTCTTTTTAAAAATTGAACCGCCCAAATACTTTATATAAACGCCGCCGTCCTGACGGACAAGACTAACGGGGGATAGCTTTGAAAGGAGTGTCGGCATATCGCGGAACTCTTCGATTTCTGTAAGAGCCTGACCGGTATACAATTCACCTGTTTTTGTTACATACAAGGGTATGATTTCATATTTTTCCTTATTGACCGCCCGCATCGCCTGAACTGCAGATATTATGGCGACCTCGTGTTCAACCGAACGGCAACCGAATATAACAGCTAAATTAGTTTTCATAAAAATCTCTCCGTTAGTTTAAGTAGTTATCGGGTAAATCGTTTTCAACCAAAACGACGGTTTTTGAATCGGCAAAGCGTGAATAAATATTCATCGCATCAGCAAAGCTTGAAGCAACAAATACCTTTTCACCGTCAAAATCTGTTGTGGCGATGGCGTCGGTAAAGGGTGCCGAGCGCTTTTGTCCCACAAGAATTATTATATCACAAACGCTTGCTGCGGCAAGACCTAATTTGTAGTTGAAGTCGTATTCCTTATCGCCAAGTTCAACAAGTCCGGGGGTGATGATGACCTTTTTCATATCCTCAAAGTGAGAAAGCACATTCACGGCCTCGATACAACCCTCGGGGTTGGCGTTGTATGCATCGTCAATCATAACAGAGCCTGCGACGCTGTTCTTGATTTCAAGGCGATGCTCGGTAGCTTCGAGTCGGCTTATCGCAAACTTAAGCTGCTCGGGGGTAACGCCCAGCTTATAGGCTATAGCAGCGGCGCCGACAATGTTGGTGACGTTGTGACGACCTAGAAGTCGGGTTGAAACCTCAATTCTGTCGGCTTCGAGCACGAGGGTAAAGGTCGAACCGCTTTTTGAGTAGGTTATGTTCTCTGCAAAATACTCGCCGCCAAGTGCTCCATAGGTTATACAGTCCTTATGCTCTATATTTGCCGAAATAAGCTCACTGTCGATATTTACAAAAATGTCCCCCCGTTTTTGCTTTACCGAATCATAAAGCTCAAATTTTGTGTTAAAAACATTTTCTGTAGTTTTAAAGGTTTCGAGGTGTTGGGGTCCAACCGAGGTGATAATCCCCATATTGGGCTTTACTATGTCGCAGATTTCCTTAATGTCACCTATATTTTTAGCGCCCATTTCGCAGATAAAAATATCGTGATGCGCCCGAAGATTCTCACGTACCGTCTTAACAACACCCAAGGTTGTGTTGTAGCTTAAGGGGGTGGCAAGCACGTTATACTTTTCACTGAGAAGTCGTGCAAGAATAAATTTAGTGCTTGTTTTACCGTAGCTGCCCGTAACACCGATAACGGTAAGGTTTTTGCAACCCTCGACCTTTTCGGCGGCGCTTTTAATGTAGTAGAGGTTAAAAAGTTTTTCTATCGGCCAGGTGATAGCCCAGTCTGCAAGGGTGAGAAGGGGTGAGAATACGCTGAGCAGCAGCAGAACAGAGAAAAACACGCCCTTAGCAATATTGGTTGTGTTTACGGCAAGTAAAAGTGCAATAAGCATAAGTAGGGTCTGGACAATATATATTCTCTTAACCCTTGCGGTAAACACAAGTTTTTTAATTGATTTTTTATATGCCTTAACTACATCTGCAATCTGCAAAGCTAGCAATGAGCATATTATTATAAGGTCGATAAGGAAGTTGAAACGGATAATTATCGACAACGCACAGAATACGACAGTAAGACCTGTGAACTGGGTAAAATACGAATCGTACGCCCATTTAATGTAACGCGTCGGGAAGTAGGAGTTCTGCTGAAGCATCTGTATCTGGCGGTATGACGAAAAGAACGGTATGATCGCCGCAACAATACAGATTGCAAGATATATTTTTTCGGTGTTCATAAAGTCGTTTACCTCTCTATCCTAAAAAACTTTTGATAATTGCATTTGTCTGATAGGGCTGTTCGCAAAAGGCGAAGTGACCTGCGCCCTTAATTACGCAAAGCCCTGCATCAGCAATACGGCTTTCTATGATTTTGGCATCACTCAGCGGTGTTGCGGTATCGTTTTCGCCCCAGATAAGAAGTGTCGGGCATTTGATATTATGAAGAATATCACGAAGGTCTGTATTAACAAGACTTACAAGCGTTTGTCTGAGTACCGGCGGAGCAGCATTATAGTCTGCTGAGCCGTAGTGGTTGCGAGCCTTCTCAAGCAGTTGGCCCGAAAAATTTTTAATGACGGGTAACGATAATACCAATTTAATAAATTTAAAGCTTTTTGCACGGAACTTTTGCTTGAATGTTTTTACAGGAATAAGTCCTGCCGAATCTAAAAGAATAATTTTGGGCGACAAAACCTTTTTATCGGCCGCAAGCTTTAATGACACACGACCGCCGTGTGAATGGCCCACAAGAATTGGATTTTCAAGACCGACGGCATCCATAAACTCAAGAACAAAATCGACATAGTCATCAAGTGTCCAGGCGCTTTTCATAATTTCAGAACTGCCGCAACCGGGAAAGTCGGGCGCCACCAGTCGGTACTTATCCTTCATTAAATTCATAATGCCTTTATAGACCTGATTGGAAGAGCCCCAGCCGTGAAGCAGTAAAATACCGTCGCCCGAGCCTACCTCTTCGTAGCTTATATTCAAGCCTTTTACGTTCACATTCATATTATAGACCTCGCAAAATTCTATACCATTTAAATATTATACCAAATGTTGACTGAAAATAGAAGAATAAATTTTAAAAAATATAAAATACACAATAAATTGTGATTTAAAAATTAAAATTGACAATATAGCCACTCTCGTATATAATACAGAGGGTGTATATTTTTACACGTTTGTTTTGTTGTGAGTGAATTTAAAGATAAGGAGTGCCTTTTGTGGTAAAGTTTGTTATATCCGGCGGACGTCCCTTAAAAGGCTGTGTGAAGATAAGCGGCGCTAAAAATGCTGCCGTTGCGATTCTTCCCGGTGTTTTGTTGGCGGATGGCCCCTGTATAATCGAGAACCTTCCCGAAATATCGGATGTCACCGCTATATGTACAGCTTTGCGTGAATTAGGCGCGTCTGTAAGATTTATTGATTCTTCAACGATTGAGATTGACCCCACAAATGTTAACTCCTTTTATGTTTCAAAAGAAATGACACAGGGTATGCGTGCGTCAAGCTATTTCCTCGGCGCGCTGCTCGGCAGATTTAACCGTGCACGTGTGGCGCCTCCCGGTGGCTGTGATTTTGGTGTGCGACCGATTGACCAGCACATAAAGGGCTTCGAGGCACTCGGTGCCAAGGTTACCATAGAAAACGGTATGGTGGATGCACGCTCGCAAAGACTTGGCGGTTGCTCTATTTATCTTGACGTCGTGTCGGTTGGCGCCACCGTAAATATTATGTTGGCGGCGGTTAAGGCAAGAGGCACCACCGTTATTGAAAATGCCGCGCGCGAACCACACATTGTTGACCTTGCCAACTTCTTGAATTCGATGGGTGCCAATATTATGGGCGCGGGCACCAATGTTATTAAGATACGCGGTGTTGAGAGCCTTCACGGTACAACCTACAGCATTATACCCGACCAGATAGAAGCAGGAACATATATGGCGGCGGCGGTTGCTACACAGGGTGACGTTACAATAACAAATGTAATCCCTAAGCATCTTGAGTCCATCATCGCCAAGCTTGCCGAAACGGGTGCTGAAATTGAAGAGTTTGATGAGGCGGTCAGGGTGAACATGCCCTCCCGTCCTAAAAAATGTAATGTTAAAACCATGCCCCATCCGGGCTTCCCGACCGATATGCAACCTCAGATGGCTACGGTGCTGACTGTCGCCAATGGGACAAGCATCGTCACAGAAGGCGTGTGGGATAGCCGATTCAGATATGTTGACCAGCTAACCCTTATGGGTGCCAGTGTTCAGGTTGACGGTAAGATGGCGGTAATCACAGGTGTTGACAGGCTAAGACCTGCGCCCGTTAAGGCGGTGGACCTTAGAGCCGGCGCGGCTATGCTTATAGCAGGCCTTATGGCTGAGGGCACTACCGTGGTTGAGGATAGCGGACATATTGACCGCGGCTACGAGAAGGTTGTTGAGAAGTTTACTTCACTCGGTGCCGATATTTACAGAGAGTCGGATAATGACGATACAGTTTTGGTGGCAGAATAAAATTAGCGGCTGTGAAAACAGCCGCTTTTTAAAAAAGAAGAACAGGAGGCGACGGTAACATGGCAAGATTTTGCACACTTTTCAGCGGTAGCACAGGTAACAGCACCTATATCGGTACCGCTAAAAGAGGCGTACTTGTTGATGTGGGCGCCTCGGGCTCGGCCATTCTTTCTGCCATCGCACAACAGGGGGTAAGCGAGCAAAGCATATCGGCGGTCTTGATAACCCACGAGCATATCGACCACATAAAAGGCTTAAGTCCGATACTTAGAAAATTAAAGGTGCCGCTTATTGCTTCGCCCGACACCATTAAAGCGCTCGAGCAAAGGGACAAGATACCTGCAGGCGCTTCGGTTATTGAGATAACCGATAATTCACTCCAGATAGCCGATATTAAAATTAACCGCTTCCCGATAAGTCATGACTGTGCGGGAGCGAGTGGTTACACCTTATTTCTGACCGATGACACAAAAATTGCGGTATGCACCGATACGGGCATCATTACCGATGAGATAAGGGCTAATTTAAGGGGCAGTGATTTGTGCCTTATTGAGTCCAATCACGATTTAAGAATGCTTAAAAACGGGCCTTATCCGCCCGAGCTCAAGATTAGAATAATGAGTGACCTCGGCCATTTGTCAAACAACGCGTGTGCGGCAGAGCTGCCGGGTCTTCTGAACAGCGGTACAAAGAGGTTTGTGCTCGGTCACCTGAGCCGTCACAACAATATGCCGAATCTCGTAAAATCGGCCGCAAAAAATGCCTTTGCAGATATAGCGGCAAAGGAAAATGAAGATTACATATTAACCGTTGCGTCGGTCAGCGGGGATAAGATGATGATATTATGATTAAAATTAGGGTTATTGCGCTCGGCAAATTAAAAGAGAAATATTGGCGTGATGCGGTAGAGGAATATTCAAAGCGAATTTCGGGCTACAGCGATTTTGAGATAATTGAACTCGCACCGCAAAAGCTGCCCGAAAGCCCGAGTGAAGCGCTTATTGAGGCGGCGCTTAAAAAAGAAGCTGAGCAGATAATTAAAATAATACCTAAAGGTAGTGCGGTGGTGCCGCTTTGCATAGAAGGTAAGCAGATTGATAGTGAAGCTTTGAGCCGCTATATTGACAAAACGATACTGATGGGGCAGAACACCCTTACATTTATAATAGGTAGTTCGCACGGACTTCACAGCGACATAAAACGTCTTGGCGGCCTTAAGCTTTCAATGTCACCGATGACCTTTCCGCATCAGCTGGCACGGGTAATGCTTTGCGAGCAGCTATACCGAGCCTTTAAAATCAGCGAAGGCTCGGCATATCATAAGTAAATGCAAATAAAAATTAATAAACACGCTTGACCTTTAGGGGTAGTTGTGATATAATGACTTTACCTCTGAAGGTCTTTTTTTTTGCGTAAAAAAAGGATTTTAAGCGATTTTTGCATATGTTGTGTGTGCTTTACCTTGCTTATACTTTATGTTGCGACAAGGTCGATGTATGTGCTTCGCTGAGGGAGGCTGTTTGTCTTTAAAAGACAAAAATAAATTCCGTAAAACGGGAGGTGCCGTCATGAGAGTTAAAGTTACTTTGGCTTGCACAGAGTGTAAGCAACGCAATTACAACACAATGAAAAACAAGAAAAATGACCCCGACAGACTTGAAATGAATAAGTACTGCAGGTTCTGTAAGAAGCACACCGTACACAAGGAAACAAAGTAAGGAGGCAGCAGTAAATGAAAACTGTAAATAAGATTTGTCAGTATCTGGCAGCAATCGCTTCCTTGTCTGTAATTGTCCTCTTTTTTGTGGACTTTGCAGTAATCGTTTCCGATAAACTCGGTACGCTATCTGTATCGGGTGGTCAGTTGGCCTTCGGTCTTGATCTAACAAATCCGACGGTTGTTATGGCTAAATCATCAAAGCTTCTTTTCGTATTTTTGATGAGTGTTATAACTCTTGCTTGCAGTGCGTTTGGTTTAAGCCCTAAAGCAAAGAATGTTAAATATGCGTCGTCAGGCTTTGGTCTGTTCACAGCGATTTATATGCTTGTTGTTGCTTTAAGCCGTCCTGCGAAGTTTGTTGATGCAGACCCCATTCGTCTGGTTTCAAAGAGCGTTTCGATAACCTATACGAATATCGTCTACATCATAACCGCCGTTCTCTTTGTCGCAGCTATAGCCGCAATTGCTCATTTATTTATAAATGATTACATTATGTGCCAGAAGGAAAAGAAGCCCACGATAATCAAGCGTGTGATTCAGTTCTTCCGCGACTATAAGAGCGAGGTTAAGAAGATTGTTTGGCCGAGCCTTAACGATGTTGTTAAAAACACATCGATAGTTTTGGTTATTTGCGTTATTATCGGTATATTTATCTGGGCTGTAGACTTCGGTCTCGCCGAACTCCTTGATTTGGTTTTAGGAACAAAAGCCTAAGATAGTGGAGGTACAGTAAATGGCAGATATAAATGATGCAAAATGGTATGTAATTCATACCTATTCGGGCTATGAAAACAAGGTTAAAAGTGACCTTGAAAAAATTGTAGAAAATCGTAAAATGCAGGATCTCATATTTGATATGAAGATTCCGACCGAAACCGTTACCGAAATCAAAAATGATAAGGTGCGCGAGGTTGAGCGTAAGATTTTCCCCGGATACGTTCTTATTAAAATGATTGTTACGGATGATAGCTGGTATGTCGTAAGAAATACCCACGGCGTAACAGGATTTGTAGGTCCAGCCTCAAAGCCTGTTCCTCTTACCGATAAAGAGGCAGAAGCACTCGGCGTTGAAAAGCACACGGTCGAGGTTGCGTACAAGGTTGGCGACAACGTAAAGGTTGTTTACGGACCGTTTGAGAGTATGGAAGGTGTTGTTGAGGAAATCGACATTCCCAAGAACAGTGTACGTGTTCTCGTTACCGTCTTTGGCAGACAAACACCTGTTGAGATGGATTTAGACCAGATAGCCCTGGTTGATTAAAAATGTTAATAAACAGTTAAAAACTGTTATTAAGCGGCTATTTTGCCGCCGACACCGAGAGGTGTCACGGTGGGAGGGACAGGAAAAAGTACTGTTCCGCCAGGTGTAAAAAACACTAGTTACCACGAATAATGGAGGTGCAAACAATGGCTCAAAAAATTACAGGTTACATCAAATTGCAAATTCCGGCAGGTAAAGCCACTCCGGCTCCCCCTGTTGGTCCGGCGCTGGGTCAGCACGGCGTAAACATTATGGCTTTCACCAAGGAGTTTAATGAACGCACAAAGAATGACGCAGGTCTTATCATACCGGTTGTTATCACCGTTTATGCTGACCGTTCATTCAGCTTCATCACCAAGACTCCGCCTGCAGCAGTTCTTATCAAGAAGGCTTGCGGCATTGAGAGCGGTTCGGGCGTTCCGAACAAAAATAAGGTTGCCAAGATTACCAGCGAGCAGATTAGAAAAATCGCCGAACAGAAGATGCCCGACTTAAACGCAGCAAACGTTGAGTCTGCTATGTCTATGATAGCAGGTACAGCACGCAGCATGGGTATTGAAGTTGTCGATTAATACTCTCTCGTGGGAGGAAATTTCCGATTTAACCACTTATTGGGAGGTAAGAGAAAGTGAAACACGGTAAAAAGTATAATGAAAGCGTAAATCTTATCGAAAAAGGTAAGTTTTACGATGTAGAAGAGGCTGTTGCTATTGCAATTAAGACAGGCACAGCTAAATTTGACGAAACTGTCGAAATCCACGTTCGTTTGGGTGTTGACTCACGTCACGCAGACCAACAGGTTCGCGGCGCTGTAGTTCTTCCCAACGGTACGGGTAAAACTGTAAGAACCCTCGTTCTTACAAAGGGCGACAAGGTTAAGGACGCTGAGGCTGCAGGTGCAGATTTTGTTGGCGGCGACGAGCTTGTTGCAAAAATCCAGAATGAAAACTGGCTCGACTTCGATGTTGTTATTGCAACACCTGATATGATGGGCATGGTTGGTCGTTTAGGTAAGATTTTAGGACCGCGTGGTCTTATGCCTACACCTAAAGCAGGTACCGTTACACCTGACGTTGCTAAGGCTGTTACCGAGGCAAAGGCAGGTAAAATCGAGTACCGTCTTGATAAGACAAACATTATTCACTGCCCGATAGGCAAGGTTTCCTTCGGTGAGCAGAAGCTCCAGGAAAACTTTGATACCTTAATGGGTGCTATTGTTAAGGCTAAGCCGGCTGCTACAAAGGGCCAGTACATTAAGTCTTGCACAATAGCTACAACTATGGGCCCCGGAATTAAGCTCAATGTTGCTAAATTCGGCGCATAATTTAATTGTTGACAAAATCACACGTGTGTGATATTATATCAATGTTGCAAAACTCCGCAGACAGTAGGTCTCTTAAAAAGAGCTAACGGCTAAGCCGCCTACCGAGGTGTAGCGTACAAAAATCTTAGTATTTTTATGCCTATCCTCGATGTCTGAGGATAGGCTTTTTATTTACTATTCGGAGGTGAAACAATTGCCAAACGCAGTAGTTTTAGAACAAAAACAACAAATAGTTGCTTCTCTAAAGAGCGATATTGAAGGCTCGGTTGCAGGCGTAATCGTAGACTACAAGGGTATTTCGGTTGCTGATGACACCGTTTTACGTAAAGAGCTTCGCGAGGCCGGTATTGAGTATCGCGTTGTAAAGAACACTCTTCTTTCACGTGCTATCGAAGGCAGCGCACTTGAGAGCATCAATTCTGTACTCGAGGGTACAACAGCTATTGCAATTTCTAAGGACGACCACGTTGCAGCTGCAAGAATCCTTTGCAAGTTTGCCGATTCTCACGAGAATTTCAAGGTTAAAGCAGGTTATCTTGACGGCGCACCAATCGACGTAGAAACCATCAATTCACTCGCAAAACTCCCATCAAGAGAGGTTCTTCTCGCAACAGTTTTGGGAGCTTTCCAAGCACCTATCGCAGCATTTGCTCGTGCAGTGCAGGCCATCGTTGATAAAGGCGATGCAGAATAATTTTTAAAAATATTAAAAACATTTTGGAGGAAAATAAAATGGCATCAGAGAAAATCACAGCTATCATTGAAGAGTTAAAGACTCTTACAGTTCTCGAGCTTTCTGAGCTTGTAAAGGCAGTAGAAGAAGAATTTGGCGTATCTGCAGCAGCAGCAGTTGCAGTTGCAGCTCCCGCAGCAGGCGGCGCAGCAGCAGCTGAGGAGAAGAGCGAATTTGACGTTATTCTCGCAAATGCCGGCGCAGAGAAGATTAAGGTTATTAAGGCTGTTCGTGAAATCACAGGTCTTGGCCTTGCTGAAGCTAAGGCTCTTGTTGACGGCGCACCTAAGACAATTAAGGAAGCTGTAAGCAAAGACGAAGCTGAAGAAATCAAGAACAAGCTCGCTGAGGTTGGCGCTACTGTTGAACTTAAGTAATTTAAGTAAACAAACAAAAAAGAAGGCTACACAATGTGTAGCCTTCTTTTTTGTTGTGAGTTACTGTTTATTTACGCCCCATACGCCAAGTATTATTACGGCACAGCATATAAGCTGCGGCACCGACAAATGCTCGTGCATTATAAATAGTCCTGCCAAAACCGAAACAACGGTTATTAAATTTGAAAAGGACGCGGCTCTGACGGCGCTTATTTTGGTTGTAGCATAATTATACAACATAAATGCCACGATACTTGATGCTATTGCAAGATAGCCTATAGCACCCCAAAACTCAGGGGATATACAGGCTCGCGCAAATTCGGGCAACACCTGTCCTCTAAGTGATACGGCGGCGATAATATTAAAGCCAACCGAACCTACTAAAAACATCATATAGGTGCGCTCAAACGGGGTGAACTTTGCCGACTCGCTGCGGCTTAAAATGTTAAAGAAGGCGGCACAAACCACCGCACCGAGAAGCAGTAAAACACCAATTAGATTACTCTGCTTGCCGTCGTTAGACAGTACGCTTATGGTAACAACCGCCGCGAGTGAGATTACCGAACAAATAATTTGCTGTATGGTAGGCTTTTCCTTTAAAAAGGTTGCCGACAGTAAAATTACCGCAACGGGCACGAGGGATATTATAACACCCGATATTGCACTTGAGGTGGCACCAATGCCGTAAAGCTCAAATATAAAATACAAAAGCGGCTGCATAAATGCCATAATTATTATCTTTTTAAGGTTTTTGCCCTTAAAGTTTAATTTTACTATGCCGAACAACCACAGCAAATTAAGAAATGCAAAGGCAACGTTAAAGCGCACTGCTAAAATTATTAGCGGATGCGCATAGTCGAGGGCAATTTTTGAGAAAAGAAAACTAAAACCAAATATTATATTAGGTATGAGGGCGGCTATACTGCCCCATATTTCACTTTTTTGCGTTTTTATGTAAATACACCTCTAATTCATTTCGTTTAACGGCGCATAATTTTACTTAAGAAATTTATAAAATTTTTCTGGAATTATAAAACGCGCCCAAAATTCAATACACAAATAATATCACAAAAACCGTATATTTACAATAATAAAAGGTAAAAACACCCGAACACTTCATCACTTTATCAAAATAAAGCAATAAAGCGAACCTCTTTTTGTGCGCATTGCACAAACTTAAAAAATTTCCAAAAAAATACTTTACAACTTCATCTTGGTGAAGTATAATAATACCATCAACTAAGGGCACGACCCTCAAAAAAGGAGAAAAACAAAAATGAAAAAACTATTAGCAATTCTTTTATCAGCACTTATGATTGTAGCTTGCTTTGCAGGCTGTCAGACAAAAGCACCCGACAACAACGCACCCGCAACCGACCTTGACTATATTAAGGATAATGGCAAGCTCGTTGTTGGTATGACAGAGTACGCACCGATGAATTTCAAGGATGACAAGGGCGAGTGGACCGGTTTTGATACTGAGTTTGCTCAAGCTGTTGCAAAAGAGCTTGGCGTTGAAGCTGAGTTTGTTGTAATCGACTGGGATAACAAGTGGGCAACCTTAAACTCTAAGAAAATCGACGTTGTTTGGAACGGTATGACACTTTCTGATGAAGCTAAGACAAATGCAAGCTGCACCGACACCTACGTAATCAACGCTCAGGTAATCGTTATGAAGAACGACAAGCTTGCTTCTTACACCACAGCAGATTCTGTTAAGGGCTTAAACTTCGCAGTAGAAGCAGGCTCAACAGGTAAGGACATCGCAAACGAAAATGGTTACAAATTCAAAGAGTACGGCTCACAGGCTGATGCTATGTCTGCTGTAAAGACCGGCAAGGCTGATGCTTGTATCATCGATATCACAATGGCTAATGCTATGACAGGTGAAGGCACCAACTATGCAGACCTCGGCGTTGGCATCTCACTCACCGAAGAAGAGTATGCAATAGCTTGCCGCAAGGGTTCAGACCTCACGGCTAAGATCAATGAGCTTATGGCCGCAATGAAGGCTGACGGCAGCCTCCAGAAGCTCGCTGACAAGTACAACGTTACATTAACAAAATAATTTATTTGACCCATATATTTTGGTAGAGGCCCGCAAATACGGGTCTCTACTTGTGTCATTTTGAAAGGTATATTTTTATGTTTATACAGGTTACACTCGATTTGCTACAGAACTTTTTAGTTACCTTGAAGCTTTTCGGGCTCACACTTCTGTTTTCGTTACCGATAGGACTTATAATAAGCTTTGGCTCGATGAGTAAATTCAAACCGCTTAGCTATTTGGTTAAGGTTTTTGTTTGGATAATTCGCGGCACACCGCTTATGCTTCAGTTAATTGTGTTTTATTTCGGTCCGGGACTGCTCGTATCAATGTTTGAGACGGCAGGCACAAACAACTGGTTTGTCGAACTTATGAGAACGCTTAATATGTCAGACCCGCTTGTTACGGCAATTATAGCATTTGTTATTAACTATTCCTGCTATTTTTCCGAAATATACAGAGGCGGCATTGAAAGCATATCGGCAGGTCAGTACGAGGCGGGCTATGTACTCGGTATGACAAAAACACAAATATTCTTTAGAGTAGTATTGATGCAGGTTGTTAAGCGTATCGTTCCGCCAATGTCTAACGAAATTATTACGTTGGTTAAGGATACCTCGCTTGCGCGTACCATTACGGTTTATGAGATTATTTGGGCGGCACAGGATTACATACGCAACGCAGGTCTTTTGTGGCCATTGTTCTATACAGGCGTATTCTACCTTGTGTTCAGTGGCGTATTGACGTTGCTTTTCGGTTATATTGAAAAGAAATTAAACTATTACAGAGGTTAAGCTATGGCAGTGTTACAGGTTGAAAACATATATAAAAAATTCGGCAAAACCGAAGTTTTAAAGGGCATAAGCTTTTCGCTCGAAAAGGGCGAGGTTTTAGCAATTATCGGCTCGTCAGGAAGCGGTAAGACAACCCTGCTTCGTTGCCTTAATTTCCTTGAGCGTCCCGATAAGGGCAAAATCACCGTAAGTGATAAGGTGTTGTATGATACAGAGGACGAAAACACCTTGCTCGAGTCGGAGATAAGAGAGAAAAGATTGCACTTCGGTCTTGTTTTCCAAAATTTTAATTTATTTCCGCAATACAGTGTGCTTAAAAACATAACCTTAGCCCCTACGCTTCTCAAAAAGGGTACACCTGCCGAGATTGAGGAAAAGGCTAAACAGCTTATTGAGCAGGTAGGTCTTAGCGATAAG
Organism: Acutalibacteraceae bacterium; assembly: GCA_045540055.1. Classification (GTDB taxonomy): domain Bacteria; phylum Bacillota; class Clostridia; order Oscillospirales; family Acutalibacteraceae; genus SIG565. The sequence continues at coordinate 1,385 of JAZQGO010000032.1, read as the reverse complement.
CTAAAGGCATATCCTTGTGAGCTTTCGGGTGGTCAGCAGCAGCGTGTTGCTATTGCGCGAGCGCTCGCTATGGAGCCCGAGATTCTCTGCTTTGACGAGCCGACAAGTGCACTCGACCCTGAACTCACGGGCGAGGTGTTAAGAGTTATTAAGGGGCTCAAAAGTGAGGACAGCACAATGATTGTCGTTACTCACGAAATGGAGTTTGCTAAGAGCGTTGCCGACAAGGTAATATTTATGGCAGACGGTATAATCGAAGAAATGGGCACACCCGAGCAGATTTTTGAAAATCCGCAAAGTGAAAAAACCAAGGCATTCCTACAAAGTTCTTTAGAAAATTTTTAAAGGAGTAAAGGGAAATGTGTTTAAAATCAAGAGAACAAAAAAATCAAGAGCTATTTGAAATATTAGTAAACATCAAGAGCGTGGACGAGTGCAGGGATTTTTTAGCCGATCTTTGCACCAATAAGGAGATTGACAAAATGGCCGACCGCATTTATGCGGCACGTCTGCTTATGAACGGTAAAACATATACCGAGGTTATTAAGGAAACCGACATATCCTCGGCAACACTCAGCCGAATTTCCACCTGCGTTCAGTATGGTAAGGGATATTCAAAATTACTTAAATAAAATTTTTATAAAGGGGATAATCGTATGAAATATTGTATCAAATGCGGTCAGCAATTAAGTGACGAAGCACGTTTTTGCGATAAATGCGGTTTCGAGTTTAGTGACGCAAATACAGAGCCTGTAGATATCGACAAAACACTTATGCTTGAAGAAAAGGAGTGCCTCGATAAATTTTATCGCTTCTTTAAATACGAACGCTTAGCATGGAAAATATCGGGTATTGTAGTTACCGTTTGTACGTGCTTGTTTTTTGCGTTAGCCTTGATTTGTTTGCTGATAGCTATTGAGGATATTGCGGCACTGGCAGGAGTCCTTGCTTGCAGTATATACGGTCTTATATTTTTACCAATTGCAATAATTAGTCTCAAAATGGTTGGCAAGGCAGAGTATTATATGAACGTAATATACAAGGATGCGCGCCCCGTAGTGTTGCGCTGCAATAGTATAGGTATGATTATTTTCAGCTACTTTTTTAATACAATTGCTATGGCATTTATAATTGTAAACTTTGTTTTCGCCAAAACAAAAGCACGAATTCTTCAACGCGTTATTCAGCGCCAACAGTCCATAAACTAAAAATAGAATTGCCCAACCTTGCTTCGGGTGTTGCGCTTAGGGATTAATTGGTTTTTCAGATAAATTTGCACTTTTTCTTGCTATGAAAACTTGTAAGACACAAAGTATTACTGTGTTTTCATATCTTCGAAATAGTAGCAAATTTATTCTTACAAAACTGCACGCGCACCTTAAAAA
>JAZQGO010000031.1:0-20552 GCA_045540055.1 Acutalibacteraceae bacterium | reverse complement strand
AAATTTCCTTACGGGATTTTTGATTTATTTTTTAATATGGCAGTTTTCTTTCATTGGGCAGCCACCACAGTGGCCACCACATGAGGATTTACCTCGTTTTTTATCGGTAATCATTTTAATTACAACTAAGGCGATTATTATAATGACCACCAACAATACAGCAAGGCTTGTTAAGTTTTGTAATATCCATTCCAACATAGCTTTTTCCTACACTAATTTATTTTTGTCGGTCTTATTACCATAAACAATACAAAGGCTATTATGCCGAAGGCAAGTGCAGATAACAAAATATTGCCTGCACCCATAAACAATAGACCCAACTGATATATACAAAAGCAAACGGCATAAGCGAATACACACATATATGTAATTGCAAAGGCGGTCCATTTCCAGTTGTTCATTTCTCGTCTGATGGCGCCCATCGCCGCAAAGCAGGGGGCACACAAAAGGTTAAATACCATAAAGGAATATCCCGATAGTCCACTTCCCATAATGGCTGCGAAGGACTGCTCGGCGCTACCCGTTTGCGATAGCGCGCCAAAAACACCGACGACCTCTTCCTTTGCCATAAGTCCCAAAACGGTTGCTACCGCAGCCTGCCAGTTGCCAAAGCCCAAAGGCTTAAATACAACAGCGATGGCAGAACCGATAACGTTAAGAATTGAATTTTCATCACCGTCGCCAATGTAATGAAAACCACCATCAAATGTAAGATTATTAAGCACCCATATAATGACACTCGCAGCAAGGATTACGGTGCCTGCACGCTTTACAAATGACCAACCGCGCTCCCAAACCGTTCTTAAAACGTTGCTTGCAAGGGGGGCGTGGTAAGAGGGCAATTCCATAACAAAGGGTGCGGGTTTGCCCCGAAACGCCTTTGTTTTTTTAAGGATGAGTCCCGAAATAATTACAGCGCCGATGCCTATAAAATATGCCGAAGTAGCTATAATTGGGTTGCCACCGAACAGTGCGCCAGCAACCAGACCAACTATTGGCATTTTAGCACCGCAGGGTATAAAGCCTGTAGTGATTATGGTCATTCTGCGGTCACGCTCTTGGTCGATGGTGCGGGAAGCCATAATGCCCGGGACACCACAACCCGAGGCTACAAGCATTGGTATAAAGGATTTGCCCGACAAACCGAATTTGCGGAAAACCCTATCCATAATAAATGCGACACGCGACATATAACCGCAATCTTCGAGTAATGATAGCATAAGGAAAAGTATTAGCATCTGCGGAACAAAGCCGAGAACGGCACCCACACCGCCTATAATGCCGTTTGATACGAGTGACACAAGCCACTCCCAACAACCGATTGAGGTAAGCCAATTTGAAACCGACGGGATGATTATGCCGCCGAATAGGGTATTATTCATAAAGTCGACACTACTGCTGCCGACCGTACCCATTGCCAAGGTATAAACGATCAGCATCGCCGCAATAAATATGGGTATTGCCAAAAATTTATGGGTTACGACGTTGTCGATTCTGTCCGATAGTGTCTGACGCTTAAAGCTGGTCTTTTTATAGCAGCTTTTAAGCTTTGACTCAATGTATAGATATCTTTCGTTGGTTATAATACTTTCGGCATCATCATCAAAATATTTTTCGACAGCCTTTATATCTTTTTCGATATGCTCGAGTGTTTTTCTATCAAGCTTTAGGGTGTTTTTTACAATTTCGTCACGTTCAAATATCTTGATGGCGTACCAACGCTGCTGTTCTTCGGGCATATTGTGAATAGCGGCCTCCTCAATGTGCGCTATGGCGTGCTCGACGGTACCCGAAAAGATGTGTAACGGCATCACTGCACCTCTTTTTGCCGCCTTTATTGCGGCTGCTGCCGCTTTATCGATACCTTCGCCCTTTAGTGCAGATATCTCGACTACGTCGCATCTAAACAGTCGCCCTAATTCGTCGAGGTTTATTTTATCGCCGTTTTTACGCACGATATCCATCATATTAATGGCAATAACAACGGGAATACCTAACTCCATAAGCTGTGTTGACAAATAAAGATTACGCTCAAGATTTGTGCCGTCAACTATATTAAGAATGGCGTCAGGGCGCTCATTTATAAGGTAGTCGCGTGCCACAACTTCCTCGGGTGTGTAGGGCGAGAGGGAATATATACCCGGCAGGTCGGTGAGAATTACGTCATTGTTGCTTTTAAGACTGCCTTCCTTTTTCTCAACCGTTACACCCGGCCAGTTGCCGACATATTGGTTAGAGCCCGTAAGTGCATTGAACAGCGTTGTCTTGCCACTGTTTGGATTACCTGCAAGCGCAATTTTTATACTCATAATATATAATAGTCCTTTCTACTCTACTTCAACCATTTCGGCGTCAGCCTTTCTGATGGATAGCGCATAGCCTCTTACGTGAAGCTCCATAGGGTCACCGAGGGGCGCCATTTTTCTGACATATATGCGCGTGCCCTTTGTGATGCCCATATCCATAATTCGTCTTTTAACTGCGCCGACACCGTGTAGTTTTACTACGGTGACCGTTTCGCCGATTCTCGTATCCTTTAAGGTTTTCATAATTCATCCCACCTAAATTATCAAAAGTAGTTAGCATATGCTAACTAATAAGACTTTAAAAGAGTTAGCCGCCGCTAACCATATGGTATTATACTACCTCTGTAAAAAAATGTCAATATTAAAACACAAAAATTTTTTATTGCTTTTTATTATATTTAGTAGTAAAATATATAACGTATGTTTTGCAGATAAAATTATGCATAAAATTTGCATAAAACTGCATATTCGCATATTTTGGTAATAAATTGCACAAATAGGGATGAATACTTGTTAAAATTATTGAAAAAGTGTACAAAGTTATAAAACACTATTGCATAATTATTCAAAATATGCTATTATGTGTGCATAATAATTCGTGTTATGCGTTTAAGGAGTAATAAAAATGGAAAAGAAAGAAATCAAAAAGGTTGTTTTGGCCTACTCGGGCGGTCTTGATACATCAATCATCATCCCGTGGCTGAAAGAGAATTATAATAATCCCGAAATTATTGCCGTTTCAGGTAATGTGGGTCAGGCAGACGAATTGGAGGGCCTCGAAGAGAAGGCAATCAAGACGGGCGCATCTAAAATATACATAGAGGATTTAACCGAAGAATTTGTTGAGGAAATGATTATCCCGTCTGTTCAGGCAGGCGCAAAATATGAGGAGTATCTTATGGGTACTGCGCTTGCTCGTCCGATTATCGGTAAGCGTTTAGCCGAAATTGCTATTGCTGAGGGTGCCGATGCTATCTGCCACGGCTGTACAGGTAAGGGTAACGACCAGGTTCGTTTTGAATTGGCTGTTAAGGCATTCGCTCCCGGAATTAAGATTATAGCTCCTTGGAGAGAGTGGGATATAAAATCTCGTGAAGAGGAGATTGAGTACGCCGAGGCTCATAATGTTCCGCTTAAGATTAACCGCGAGACCAACTATTCTAAGGATAAGAACCTGTGGCATTTGTCCCACGAGGGTCTTGACCTTGAGGATACAGGCAACGAGCCTTTATATGATAAGGAAGGCTTCTTAGAGATGGGTGTTTCTCCCTTTGCTGCACCCGATGAGCCGACCTACGTTGAGCTTGAGTTTGAGCAGGGCAGACCGGTTGCTATCGACGGCGAAAAAATGAGCGCAAAAAACATTATCTTAAAGCTTAACGAGCTTGGTGGTAAAAATGGTATTGGTCTACTCGATATTGTTGAGAACCGTCTTGTTGGTATGAAGTGCCGTGGTGTTTACGAAACTCCCGGTGGTGCAATTCTTTACTTTGCACATAAGTACCTTGAATCACTTTGTCTTGATAAAATGACAATGCATAAAAAAGAAGAGCTTTCAATTACCTTCGGCGAGCTTCTTTACAATGGTCAGTGGTATACAACCCTCAGAGAGTGTCTGTCGGCATTTGTTGCTAAGACTCAAGAGCACGTTACAGGTAAGGTAAGAATTAAGCTTTACAAGGGCAATATGATTAAGGCGGGCGCTTGGAGTGACTGGTCGCTTTATTCAGAGGAGATTGCTACCTTTGGCGAGGATAATGTTTACGACCAGAAGGATTCGGCAGGCTTCATTAACCTTTGGGGACTCCCGATTTCTGTACAGGCGGCAGTTAACAAAAAGAATGCCGAAAAGGGCATAAAATAATAAAAGTAGCCGAATATCCTACCGTTTGCGCGGTGGGATATTCGTGGTAAAAGGATATTTGTTTTTATGGTAAAAAAGGTTTTTATTGACGGTAGTGCAGGCACTACAGGACTACGCATTAGAGAGCGGCTCGGCAAGCGTAAGGACATCGAAATTATCACCCTGCCCGATGAGCTTCGTAAGGACGAAAATGCAAGAAAAAAAATTATAAATAGGGCCGATATCGTATTTTTATGCCTGCCCGATGATGCGGCAAGACAGGCGGTAGCCATGATAGAAAACGATAACACGGTCGTTATTGATACCTCAACCGCACATCGCACGCTTGAGGGCTGGGCGTATGGCTTTCCGGAGCTGTCGGACGAGTTTAACGAAAACATTAAAAAGGGTAAGAGAATTGCCGTCCCGGGTTGCCACGCAAGTGGCTTTATAGCACTTGTGTATCCGCTTATAAAAGCAGGCATTTTAGATAGTAGTGCCAAGCTTTGCTGTTATTCAATTACGGGCTATAGTGGCGGCGGTAAAAAGATGATTGCCGAATATGAGGCTGACGATAAGGATAAATTACTTTGTTCGCCCCGTACCTATGCGCTTACACAAAATCACAAGCATTTAAAGGAAATGAAGGCGATAACAGGTCTTGAAAACGAGCCGATTTTTGTACCTATTGTCGATGATTTTTATAGCGGTATGCATGTCAGCGTCCCCTTGTTTTCTTCACAGATAAAGGGTAGCATTAAGGATATAGAAAAGGCTTATGCCAAGACCTACAACGGCCCTATAGTCAGCTTTAAAGAGCAGTTTGACGAAAACGGCTTTGTATCTGCCGCAAAACTCAGCTTCAAGGATGGTATGGAAATTGCAGTTTTAGGCAATGACGACAGAATAACCTTAAACGCCCGCTATGATAATTTAGGCAAGGGCGCTTCGGGTGCGGCGGTAGAGTGTCTTAATATAATACTTGGTGCCGACGAAACTACAGGACTTGATTTATAGCTTGAAAGGATTTTTTAAATGATAAAAATAATAGACGGCGGTGTTTGCGCCGCCAAGGGATTTCGAGCAAACGGTATTCATTGCGGAATCAGAAAGAACAAATTAAAAAAGGATTTAGCGCTTATAGTAAGTGACACCCCTGCCAATGCGGCGGCGGTTTATACTACAAATCTTGTTAAGGGTGCGCCGCTTACCGTTACAAAGGCGCACATTTCTGACGGTAAAGCGCAGGCGGTAATCTGCAATAGCGGTAACGCCAACACCTGTAATGCCGACGGCATAGAAAAGGCCGAAATGATGAGTGATTTATTGGCAGAAAAGCTCGGCATTGCGCCTGACGATATAGTGGTTGCATCAACCGGTGTTATCGGTCAGGTTTTAGATATTACCCCGATTGAAAAAGGAATGGACTCTCTGGTAGGCGGATTATCACTTGACAGCACTTCAGCCGCCGAGGCTATTATGACTACCGATACCATAAAAAAGGAAATTGCGACCCAGTTTACAATAGACGGCAAAACCTGTCACCTTGGCGGTATCGCTAAGGGCTCAGGTATGATTCATCCCAATATGGCAACAATGCTTGTATTCATAACCACCGACGTTGCAATATCGAGTGAAATGCTTACTAGAGCACTGTCAAGCGATATTCAAAACACCTTTAATATGGTTAGTGTTGATGGGGATACCTCAACAAACGATATGGTTGCTGTGCTTGCCAACGGTATGGCAGGAAATACAGAAATTACGTCAGATAATGACGACTTTAAAACCTTTATGAAGGCACTGAACACCGTTACGGTTGCTCTTTGCAGAATGCTTGCGGGTGATGGTGAGGGCGCAACCAAATTACTCGAGTGTAAGGTTAGCGGTGCCGCCACATTAGAGCTTGCAAAAACGGTTGCCAAGAGTGTTATATGCTCGTCACTTACCAAAGCGGCAATGTTTGGTGCCGATGCCAACTGGGGCAGAGTGCTTTGCGCTATCGGTTATTCGGGTGCGCAGGTCGACGTAAATAAAATTGACGTTTCCTTTAAATCGGCGGCAGGTAAAATTTCGGTTTGCCGCGACGGTGCAGGCGTCGACTTTTCAGAAGAAAGAGCAAAAGAAATACTGCTCGAAAAAGAAATTGAAATACTTGTAGACCTTAAAAGCGGTGAATTCAATTCTACCGCTTGGGGATGCGACCTAACATACGATTATGTAAAAATCAATGGAGATTATAGAACCTAAGGAGTTAATTATGTCACAGGAAATTACAAATTTTCAGCGTGCAGAAATTCTTACACAGGCACTGCCCTACATACAAAAATATTACAATAAGGTTGTTGTAGTAAAATATGGCGGCAACGCTATGATAAACGAGGATCTTAAGCAGCAGGTTATGGAGGATATAGTTCTTCTGCAGCTCGTTGGTGTTAAGGTTGTGCTGGTGCACGGCGGTGGTCCCGAAATCACCAATACAATGACCAAGCTCGGCAAACAGACACAGTTTGTTAACGGCTTGCGTGTTACCGATAAGGAAAGCGCCGAAATCGCGCAGATGGTCTTAGCAGGTAAGGTCAATAAAAACCTTGCCAATCTTTTGCAGGTCAAGGGTGGCAGAGCCATCGGTCTTTCAGGTATTGACGGCGGTATGATTTACGCTAAAATGAAAAACCCCGAAATCGGCTTTGTAGGTGAGATTACCGATGTTGATATAGAGCCTATTGTGACACTGCTTGAGCATAACTATATACCTGTTGTTTCAACCGTTGGTTGCGATGCCGAGGGAAATGTATATAACATCAATGCTGATACTGCGGCGTCTGCCATAGCGGCGGCTCTGTCTGCCGAACGTCTTTTAGAGCTTACCGATATTGAGGGTATTTTAAAGGATAAGCACGACCCGACCAGCCGAATGACCAACATTTCGGTTGATGAGGCAAGAGAATTGCTTAAAGACGGCACCATAAGCGGCGGTATGATACCCAAGGTTGAGGGCTGTATTGAGGCCATTGAAAAGGGTGTAAAGACGGTAATTATTATGGATGGCCGTGTGCCGCACTCTATTCTTATTGAGATGCTTACCGACGAGGGCGCCGGTTCTATGATTTACGGAAATTAGGGATATTTAATGAACAAGAATTTAACAACTGTTAAGCAGGACGATACCTTTCACGCCAAGACTTATGCTCGCCAGCCGCTTGTCATAAAAAGCGGTAAGGGCACACTTGTGTATGACGAAAATGACAAGGAGTATATTGATTTATCGGCAGGTATTGCCGTTAATACCTTTGGCATTGCTGATGACGAGTGGATAAGGGTGGTTAATGCACAGCTTGGCAAAATTCAGCATATGTCAAATCTTTTTTATACCGAGCCTGTGGCACAGCTTGCCGAAAAGCTTTGCAAAAAGGTGGATATGAAACGGGCGTTTTTCTGCAACTCGGGTGCCGAGGCAAATGAGTGCGCAATAAAAACCGCGCGTAAATATTCACAGGATAAATACACAAAAGACCGATATAAAATAATTACCCTTGTAAACAGCTTTCACGGCAGAACTATGGCAACACTGACCGCTACGGGTCAGGAGGTTTTCCATAAGGATTTTACCCCCATGCTTGACGGCTTTTATTACGCGGCAGCAGGGGAAATTGATGAAATTCAGCAGTACATTGCAAAGGGCGATGTAGCTGCCATTATGTTTGAAATCGTGCAGGGTGAGGGCGGTGTTATGCCGCTTGATAAGGCTTATGTTAAGCAGCTTGCCGATATTGCAAAACAAAATGATATACTGCTTATTTGTGACGAGGTGCAGTGTGGTAACGGACGCTGCGGTACATATTTTGCATACGAGCAGTATGGCATAAACCCTGATATCGTTACAACCGCTAAGGGACTCGGCGGAGGCTTGCCAATAGGTGCGACTTTGTTTGGCGAAAAGACAAAGGAAGTTCTCGCACCCTCGAGTCACGGCTCAACCTTTGGCGGCAACCCTGTATGCTGTGCGGCGGCGCTGAACGTAGTCGATAGAATTGATGATGAGTTACTTTGTGAGGTTACTAAAAAGGGTAACTATATTAAAGAGACCTTGCAGGGTAAGCAGGGCATTAAATCGGTTAGCGGACTCGGACTTATGCTTGGTATTGAAACTCAAAAGTCTGCCGCTGAAATAGTAGAAAAGTGCCGCGAAAATGGCGTTATAGTTATAACCGCAAAAAGCAAGGTAAGATTACTTCCACCGCTTAATATTCCATGGGAGCTTTTACAGACGGCAGTTGATATTATAGTAGACGCTTGTAAATAAGGAGAAGTAAAATGAATCTTAAAGGTAGAGATTTTTTAAAGCTTTTAGACTTTACACCGGAGGAAATAGAGTATTTGCTCGACCTCTCGGCAGAGCTTAAACTAAAAAAGAAAAACGGCATACCGCATAAAATGTGCGAGGGTAAGAATATTGCGCTTATATTTGAAAAGACAAGCACCCGTACACGTTGCAGCTTTGAGGTTGCGGCGTATGACCTCGGTATGGGCGTTACCTATCTTGACCCGTCGGGCTCGCAAATAGGTAAAAAAGAGAGTATCGCCGATACGGCACGTGTGCTTTCCCGTATTTATGACGGTATTGAGTATCGCGGTTTTGGTCAAGAAATTGTTGAGGAATTGGCGCTCTATTCGTCAGTTCCTGTATGGAACGGACTTACTAATGAGTTTCACCCAACACAAATTCTTGCCGATTTCCTTACAATTAAGGAGCATTTCGGACGCCTTAAAGGTATCAACTTTGTCTATATGGGCGATGCCCGTTATAATATGGGAAACTCCTTAATGGTTGGTGCGGCGCTTATGGGACTTAACTTTACTGCCTGCGCACCCGAAAAATATTTTCCCGATGCCGCTCTTGTCGAAAAATGTCGAGAAATTGCCAAGACGACGGGCGCTACGATTAACCTCAGCACCGATATATCATGTGTAAAGGGTGCCGACGTTATCTGCACTGACGTTTGGGTTTCTATGGGCGAGCCTATTGAGGTTTGGGAAGAAAGAATTAAAGAACTTTCACCCTATCAGGTTAATATGGAGCTTATGAATATGGCAGGCGAGCATACTAAGTTTATGCACTGTCTACCGTCTTACCACGACCTAAAAACAGGTGTTGGTGCCGAGATGGGCGCTAAATTCGGTCGAAGCTCAATGGAGGTTACCGACGAGGTGTTTGAGAGCGAACGCTCTATTGTATTTGATGAAGCCGAAAACCGTATGCATACAATCAAAGCTGTAATGGCGGCAACTCTATAAAATAAAAAGCCTCTTACGAGGCTTTTTTTAATCTCTTTTTTCTTTTGATGATGAAATTATATCACCGGTGTTAGCGTCGATATGATAATCATATTCGGTAGTCTTTGTATCAAATGTGATTTCATAATTTAAAACGCCATTATCTCTTTCAAGTTCAATGTCAACATCCGACACATCGGCTTCTGAAAGATTTGCGTGCTTAAGCGCAATTTTCTTGGCCTCATCTGCCGTAATTTTTGCTGTAGATGAGGTGTTGCTATTGTTATTATTGTTATTATTATTATTGTTGCTGCTGTCGTTGCCGGTAATGCCGTTTATACCGCTTTCAACCTTATCTTCGACCGAGTCAAAAGACGATTCAACTCGACTTCCTGCGTTATCCATTTCACGCGCGCTACAGCCTGTAAATACGCTGAGAACACTGAGTACGGTAATAACAGATATTATGACTTTTTTCATTTTTTCGCCTCCTTTTATCATTAGTATGCACATAAAAGAAGTGCAAAAACATTTTTTATTTTGGAAAAAATAAGATTAAATCATAACAAGAAAAACAGTGCTGAAATGCAGGCGCAAACAAAGCCTGCTAATACATCTTTAATAAAATGAACACCGCAAAGTATACGACTGACGGCAAGAATTATACCCAAAACAGTAAATATTATACCAAGCGGTATGTTTATAAGAAAGCTTGTAAAAGCGATTATAAATATCGAAAAGGTGTGACGTGAAGGAAATGATTTACCCTTGGTTTTTTTATTATAAAGTGGGGTAATATTGTATTTTTCATACGGCCGTGGCGCATTGATAAAATATCTTATAATGCTGACGGCCAAAAAGGCAATACTCGGCACTAAAAGCACATAAATAAATTTATCATAGGCAAAGAAAAAGGAATAAGCTACAAGCAAAATAGCGTAAACATAGGTAAAGTATGTTATAGCCTTCGCAATAAGCACAGTTGCCCGTTTCAAATTATGATGTGAGTTCATAAAATTTAGTATTTTTACATAAAATTCCTTAGACATTTTAGACACCTTTTTTATTTTGTTAGCATTACATTTAAATCTTAATATAATTTTTATTTAATGTCAACAAAGTTTAAAAAAACGCTTAAAATAGGTTGACTTAAAATGGGTGTTGGGGGTATAACAATAGTATGAAAATGTGCTCAGTACAGGAGATGACGGTATGTCAGCGCACAGAGGTAAACTTAATATTGATATGATTAACGGCCCATTACTCAGCAACATCATTCGTTATACAATACCGATTATTTTAACCGGTATTTTACAGTTGCTTTTTAATGCGGCCGATTTGATTGTTATCAGTCATTTCAGAGGTAGTGAGTCGGTAGGCGCAGTGGGTGCTACGGGCTCACTTACTAATTTGTTTGTAAATCTGTTTATCGGTATATCAACCGGTGTCGGCGTTGTCGTTGCCAATGCGATTGGTGCAAAGGATGATGATAATGTGCGCAAAACGGTACATACAGCCATTCCTTTAGCGGTTATATGCGGCGTTATACTGTCGGTGGCAGGTGTTTCATTTTCAGAACCATTACTGCGTATGATGGATACCCCCGAAGCTATTTTACCGAAATCGTCTATTTATATGAAGATATATTTTTGCGGTGTTGTTTTCAGCCTCGTTTATAATTTTTCGGCCGCCATATTGCGCGCTACGGGTGACACCAAAAGTCCTTTAATGTTTCTGTCGCTGGGTGGCGCCGCTAACGTAATACTGAATGTTTTCTTTGTTACGGCATTTAATATGGATATTGAGGGTGTAGCCATTGCAACGGTTGTATCACAAGCTATATCGGCTATTTTGGTTATTATCCGCCTGATGCGTACCGATGGCGTATGGCGGTTTGAGCTTAAAAGAATCAAAATAGAATTTAAGTCGCTCAAAAAGATTTTGCGACTCGGTCTGCCTACAGGTATTCAGGGCTCGGTTTTTGCACTCTCGAATGTTATTATTCAGTCGTCGGTCAACTCTTTTGGCGCATCTGCCGTTGCGGGTAATGCGGCAGGGGCTAATATTGACGGTTTTATATATGTTACCATGAATGCGTTTTACCAGATGTCACTCAACTTTACAGGGCAGAATGTCGGCGCAGGTAATATTAAGAGGTTAGGCAAAATAATGCGAACAGGTATGCTTACAATGTTTGTTGTTGCCATATCAATGAGTGGGGCGGTATGCTTGTTATCACAGAAGCTACTCAGTATATATATAACCGATGATGCGGCGGCCATTGAATTTGGTACAATAAGACTTCTTTGGCTTGGCCTGCCGTATTTCCTCTGCGGTGTTATGGAAATTCTGGTTGGTGCAGTAAGAGGAATGGGTGTTTCACTTGCTCCGATGATTATATCCGTTCTCGGTGTTTGCGGCGTTCGTATTATGTGGATATTCACCGTTTTTGCGACACCTCAATTTCACACGCCACAAAATCTTTACCTATCATACCCTGCCTCGTGGATTGCCTGTATATTAGGGCATTTTATATGTTATTTGATTGTACAAAAGAGATTGAGTAAACGACTGTTAAAGCAATAGTAAAAAGGGTTAGCGATATTCTTCGCTAACCCTTTAATTAATATGGCCTATTGGAAATATCAAGAAATTTTCATAAAAATTATAACTTGTCAAATATGCGTAGGCAATGTATACTTAATTTAAGGGGAATGAGAGGAGAAAAATATGGAAGTAAATTATAAAAGCAAAAAATATTATAATACCGCAAAATATCCCATTCGTCAGCCTAAGATTATGACATTCCTTTTATATGTAGTCAGTAAAATTGCCACTATGGGACTAAAATATAAAATTGAAAAATTTAATATGGAGGGCTTAAAGCCGCCCTATATTTTGCTTAGCAATCATATGTATTTTGTCGACTTTGAGTTGAGTGCAATCGCGACCTACCCCCACAGAGTAAACAATGTTGCCACAATTGACGGGTATTATCGTCGCCCGTGGCTTATGGAATTGCTTGGCTGTATCTGCAAGCGAAAATTCACAAATGATTTGCATTTGATTAAGTCGATACGCAAAGTGTTAAAGTGTGGCGATGTGCTGTGTATGTATCCAGAGGCAAGATATTCGCCCGTAGGCACTACTGCGATTTTGCCCGACGCCCTCGGTAAGCTTATTAAGATGAATAAGGTGCCTGTGGTGGTTATGCTTCACCACGGCAACTATCTTTATACGCCGTTTTGGAACTATCGCAAGCCCCGCAAGGTGCCGCTATATACAACCCTTACACAGATTTTAACTGCCGAAGACGTAGAAAAAATGTCGGTAGAGCAGATAAATGAGGCTATAAAAAACGCTATGCAGTACGATGAATACAAGTGGCAGCGTGAGCAAAACATCATAATCGACGAGCCGTTTCGTGCCGAGGGGCTGCACAAGGTTTTATATCAGTGCCCTGCTTGTAAGAGTGAGCATAAAATGGCGTCTCAAGGCACTGAAATTTACTGTGAAGAGTGTGGCAAGCGCTGGACCATGACCGAGCTTGGCGAATTAGAAGCGTTGTCAGGTGAGACCGAGTTTTCTCACATACCCGACTGGTATGAGTGGCAAAGAAGCGAAGTACGACGTCAAATTGAAAATGGTGAATATTCCTTTAGCAATGAGGTCGAGGTTTATTCTCTGCCGAGATGTATGAAGTTTGAAAATTTAGGTAAAGCAACACTCACACACGATGCCGAAAACGGTTTTGTACTAAAGGGTCATTATAACGGCGAGGATTATGAGATTGTGCGCAAACCGAGGACTATGTACGGCGTGCATATTGAGTATGATTATTGCTATATAAAGCCATTTGACTGCATAGATATTTCAACCGAAAAGGATTCTTTCTACTGTTACCCAACAAAGCAAAATGTGGTTACAAAACTTTCGCTCGCTACCGAAGAAATATATAAATTCAGGCAAAAAGAGCTTATAAAAAAATAAAAGAGTGACCACCGGTCACTCTTTTATTTTTAGGATTTAGGATTGCAGAGGGAGTAGGGGCGAACATTGTTCGCCCGTTTTTAACACTGCCTCATAAGTCTTATATAGAATTCAACCGTTTTGGCTATTGTTTCAACACGAATACGCTCGTTGTTACCGTGAATTGTTGTACGCTCTTCGCTTGTCAAATCCATCGCAGAGAAGCGGTAAACCTTGTCACTCAATTTACCATAATGGCGTGAGTCTGAGCACTGCACCATTAAATAGGGCGATACGATGGTGCCCTTCCAGGTAGAAGCGAGCGCTATGGCTATTTTATCAAACTCATCACAGTCTACCTTCGATATGCGGCTCGGCTCAATTGAGTGAATGACCGAGATGTCAATATCCTTATCATCCACCGTCTTTTTTATATAATCAAGCACGCTCGATACGGTATCGTGAGGATTTATTCGTATGTTCGAAACGAGCGAAGCCTCGGGTGGAATAACATTAGTCGCCGAGCTGCCTGAACTTTGAGTAAAGGCAACGGTTGTTCGCATCATGGCGTTGATTTCGCCACCCGATTTTTTGCATATCATATCAAGCACGGGGGAGAAGAGCCAGAGGTTTGAGAATATCATTTTATAAACGAAGCTTGAATGTCTGCCCAATGTATCAAACATAAGGGCAACCGGCTCGGTTAAATGTGACTTGGTAGGATAATGCTCAATATTACAGCAGGCATTCGAAAGTCTTACCAGCGGTGAGCCGGGCTTTGGGGCAGAGGCGTGGCCGCCACCCGATTTTGCTGTATAACGAACATCCATCATACCTTTTTCGGCAATACCTATGAGTCCGCAGGGGGCCTTAACCCCGGGGAATACATTTTCAACTACGGCGCCGCCCTCGTCGATAACAAAGGATAATTTAATGCCGTTCTCTTCAAAATAATTTACGATATTAACAGCACCCTGTCCGTTAATTTCTTCGCCGCCCGAAAAGGCGAAGTATATATCATTTTCGGGTACAAAGCCTTCACCAATTAAATGGTCTGCTGCACTAAGCACACCGTTAAATGTAGATTTGGTGTCAAGCGCACCGCGTCCCCATAAAACACCGTCCTCAATAATGCCGCTGAATGCTGGCTTATCCCAGTCATCTGCGTTTACGGGCACTACGTCGTAGTGCGCCATCATAACGGCAGCCCTATTGTGATTCTTACCCTCCCATTTAAAGAGCAGAGCGCGGTCGGGAAGTGTAGTCAGCGAGCAGTTCTTATAAACATTTTTATAAAGCTCGGGTAAAAGGTCGATAAGTTTTTTAAATTCCTTTTCATCCTCTAAGGCAGAATCCTTGTAGGATACCGTGGCGCACTGTAAAAGCTTTTGCAGATTTTCGGTTGCTTTACCAGCGTCAAAGCATTCCTCTTTTTCGATTGCCTTAAAGTCATTCAGGGGTTTAAAGGTCAAGGCTCTTACAAACAGCATTAAAAGAAAGAGAATAATAATACCTAATATTATCCACCACATAGTTTATTAAAGCATTCCTTTCTTGTACATAAATCTTGCCACGCCAACCGTGAAGAGCACGCCTACGGGTACCATAATGCCGACGGTTCCGGCGTTGAGTGCAGGTATAAATATAAAGAGTACCAGCATAAGAATTATCGGGGCGATAGATAACTTTGCATTCTTTGAAATAAATACTACCGCCAACCCACCAAAGAGTGCCGGTAAAATCATATCGAAGGCAGGTTTTAATACGGGTGACTCTAAAATAGGGGTAATGGGAATTATAAGAATGACACCCAAGATTATAATAAAGGTTGTCACAATACTTGAAACGGCGATGGAGATGGTCGAAATTATTTCGCCCTCCTCGCTTGAGGGCTTAACGTTCGCACGCTCCATAGCGTCAACTGCGCAGGGAAGTTTCAGGTTTGAAATATTACCTGTGATAAACGACAAGTATGTACCGCCTGCACCAAGCATAGGCACATAGGTAAAAATTTCAATAATACCAACCGCCCAATACATAGGCAGTGTAGCGAAAAGTCCCTTTGCAAGTGCTGTCCATTCAGGTAGCGCATTAAAGATGATACCTACAATAAGCGGGAAGGCGAGAAGCAGTATACAGATTATAATACCCCACACGCGACCGTCACGATGAACACTTTCAAGATAACTTAGTTCTTTTTTGTTACTCATTTTTCACCCCTCCTTACGCTAACCAATTGGTAAACGGAATGGCAACTGCCATACCGCCGACAAGACTTAGCGGCAGGGCATAGTCGGTAAGCCAACGTGCCTTAAGCTTGGATGATAACAGACCGCAGACTGCCATAATAACTGCCGAAACTGCCATAACACAAACGGGTACGAGTCCCGAGGTGTCACCCTTGAATACAAGACCGACATCACAGAAAACATAACCTAAGAACGCAGAAATCATACCGAGGAACATAGCGTTATTAAAGATTTCGCCCCATTTTTTATCCTTCATACCAATCTTGTTCATACCACCCTGAATTTTTTTTGTTACAAAGGGTACTAAAATAAGACCGATAGAAATACCAAGTGTCATAACCCACAAAACCGTCACAAATACCGATGGGTCGGTAATGGTCTCACCCGCACCAAGTCCCAATGCGGTAAGTGCATTATTGGCGGCAACCGTTTCGTATGTAATCGAGCCGATAACCGAAAGCCGCAGCCAAGGCAGAGCAACGCCCAGACTTTTTGAGAGTGCCACAACACCTACTAGAATAGCGATGGCAGGCGCTACCGTAAATATAGCGGCAGATGAAATGGTAGCCTTGATTGTTTTTGGGTCAATGCCTTTTTCCTTTGCGCGACGAAGCGCACGAATAAGAAAGTAAATCGACTGCGCTAAAACCGTCGCAATAAGTATCCCAACCAAAATATAAAGTATGGGATGGTTTACGCTGAATTTCATAATTCTATCCCCTTAAAATGTTATATATATAATTTAACACAATTTTCTAATTTGTTCAACAAAAAAAGAGTATCTCGACGAGATACTCTTTTAAATTATTGGGGAATAAAGCCTTCGAAGATAACAATTTCGCCGTCTGCCGACGCAGTATCCAAGTCTTGCTGAGAGCGAATCGTCCAACTGACACCCTGCATATTCCATAATTTTTTACAGATGGTATAGTGCAAATCACCACGGTCAGAGTAGCGGTAGGCAACAAAATCGGGCTTGTTTATGAAATTGCCTACAAGCGAGGTTAAAAATAATCTTGTAAAAAAGCTTTTAATTTTAGAACTCTTAAAATAGTTGAAAGCGAGTTGACCGCGTATAATATCAGGACGATTTTGTTTTAGCCACAATATACAGCGTGGGTCAAAGCTCTCGATACAGTAGTCACCCTTGTAATCATCAAGCACATCGCACACAGTCTTACATAATTCGGCGTGGTTTTTATTGTTTGTTTTAAGCTCGATAATTAGCGGAACCGCGCCGTCAAAAAGCTTTAAAACATCAATAAAATTGGGTATTGTTTCGCTTGTGTTTTCGAGGTAATACATACCCAGCTCATCTACAGTAAGCTCCTCAACCGTTCTGTCGGCACCTGCCACACGGTTTAAGGTGTTATCGTGTGTTACGGCAAGACCGCCGTCAGACAGCAGATGCACATCAAGCTCAACACCAAGGTTATGCTCCTTTGCGAGAGCAAATGCCGCCATACTGTTTTCGGGTATAACACCCGTTTTAAAGAGTCCACGATGGGCATAGTGGTAATTTTTGAATTTTGACATATCGGTATTATTGCGTCCCTTAAGGGCGAGCAGATAAAGCCCTGTCAAAACTATTAAAATTACTAAAAGAATTAAAAGCCACATTAATTAATCATCCTAATCGTCAATATCGAATGCTTCAAGACCCTTTTTGGCCTCAAATTTACTATCGCCGTGCTTAACAAACAGCATAGTTGTGAAGGATATAAGCACCGCCACAGCGGCATAGATAAATAAGGTTTTGGGGTTTAGGCCATACAATGTACCCGAGAGAATAGGCGTGATAACCTGTGCCGACATACTAAAGGCGTAGTAGTAACCGGTGAATTTACCGATATCACCGCCCGAGCACATCTCAACCACCATCGGCAGACTGTTAACATTGATGAGCGCCCAGGATATACCAACAAGAATAAATACCGCATATAATGCAGGGCTGAATTTTGAAGCAAAGAGGGTATAAATAAAGGCAACACCGAATGAAGCGGCTAACATAGCGGCACCTATTTTTATGGTGCGCGCACGACCAATTTTGCCTGCGATAGCACCGGCAGGTATATATGATGCAATAGCGCCTACGGTTGCAATTGTGAGGCAGAGCGAAGCGCCTCCGTCGCTCATATCCCACTGACTTGTCGCATAAACCGAGAACCATGTGGTAACGGCGTTATAGCCGATATACCAGAAGGCTACCGATAAAAGCAGGAAGATAAGACTCTTCTTAACCGGCTTCGGCATTACCGCCTTTTTCTTAGTTTTGTCAATTTGGGTAAGTTGCTGTTCAGGATGAGCGGTTTCATAGGCTGCCTGTTCGGCGGCAAGCTTGGGCTCATTTACAAAGAACATAACGACAAAGAGTGCTATAAGCATTATACCTGCAACAATCATGAATATCGGCAGGTAATTAAGATGCTCTTCGGCAGGCTTACTGCCCGAGTAAAGAACGGTGTTGACGATAAGAAAAAGTACGCCGCCTATAGCGCCCATCAGGTTGATTACTGCGTTACCCTTACTGCGCAATGGCTTGGGTGTAACATCGGGCATTAATGCTACGGCAGGCGAGCGGAAAATACCCATTGAAATCAGCGTTAGACACAAAATTACAATAAAGCTTAAAAGCTTTGCAGATGTGGGTATAGCGGCAAAACTGTTGTCAATAATCGGTAGGCATATCATGAAGCCGACAGCCAATAAGGTGCCGATCAGTATAAAGGGCTTGCGTTTGCCGATTTTTGAGTTGCATCGGTCGGAAAGTCCGCCAAAGAATGGTAGCAGAAATAACGCAAGTATGTTATCAGAAGCCATAATCATACCCGTAACAGTCTCATTAAGACCAAATGTGTACTGCAAAATGAGCGGGATTTTGTTGTCGTACATCTGCCAGAATGCGCTGATGGCAAGAAAGGCAAAGCCGACAAGTATGGTGCGCTTAACATTTAACTTCATAGATTTTCTCCGTTTCTGTATGTATTATGCTAAACATAGTTTAATTATATCCGTTTTTCACCAAAAAGTCTATAAAAAGTTAATGATGACATACACACAGGCGTGTGATGATATACCATCCGCTTTCGCAATGGGTAAAAAAAATCTCGTTCCGAAGAACGAGATTTTTTGGTGCACCTGAGCATTCTATAATCGAACCGTTTACCTCTTTTAAGGTTACGGTTTTACTTGCTTCCTTATAATTAAATGTTATGACCAATTTGTCGTCGTAGAGATATACGGCGTTTACAAAAATGTCAATCAGTCTCTGTTTGTGTTCCTTCGTTTCTATGCTCATAGTCTGAATGTGCTTGAGCCATAATACTAAGCCCTCTTTCGTGATGGTGGGCTTCTTCATTTCTTCCTTGATGAGCTTCAATTTAATCTCATCTCTTGTCTGCTCCAACTCAATCATTCTTTGTTTTGTGGTTGGAGTAATAATTCCTTCTTCTATTGCTCTGAGTAGATTGTTCAGTGCGTTCTCTGTTTCACTAAGCCGTTGTTTAAGTAGTTCTATTGCGGGATTTTCTTTCTTTGCATTCCTAAACACAATACCTGCAATATCCTCAATTACATTATCATCAATCATCATCTTATGAGTGTGCTTAACAACAATGTCTTCAATCCATTCTTTTTTAACCGTCTTTTTATCACAAGTGTGTTTGTATTTAGCGTTGTTGCATTTGTAATATCGGTGAACTGTACCGTTTCGTGCGGTTCCGCTTTCACCGGTCATATAGACTCCGCATTTACCGCAAAACAGCTTTGTTGTCAGTAAGTAATCGTCTTCGGCTTTATGTCTTGCTGTTGCTCTCTTATTCTTCGCACGCTCGCGCTGCACCTTGTCAAATAATGATTGTGGGACTATCCTCGGTATACCGTCTTTATTAACAATATCTCGGAACTTGTATTCACCAACATACCTTCGGTTTTTCAGCATATCCGTTACAATATTAATGGTTATTTTAGTTCCGTGAGAAGTAGTAACACCTTTTGCATTTAACATTTCCACAATCTCTTTTATTGTTTTACCATCCGCGTATGCTTGGAAAGCAGCAACCACATACGGCGCTTTAACAGGATCCACCTCAAACATTTGGTCCTTGTTAATAACATAGCCGATAGGGACTGTACCACCATTAAATTTACATTTTAGCGCATTCTCGGTCATACCTCGTGTAACTTTTTCGGAAAGTTCAACCGAATAGTATTCTGCATAACCCTCCAACATTGATTCGAGCAATATGCCTTCAGCGTTTTGGGATATTGTTTCCGTCGCAGAAACCACTTTAACATTATTCTTTTTTAATGTGTTTTTATAACGAGCCGAATCGTAACGGTTACGGGCAAATCGGTCAAGTTTCCAAACGATAACCACATTGAATTTCTGCTTTTCGCTGTCCTTTATCATCTGTTGGAACGCCGGTCGATTGTCAGTCTTTGCCGATAACGCTCGGTCAATATAGGTATCAATAACTGAAATTCCTTGCTTTTCGGCAAAAGCGTAGCATTCACGAAGCTGACCGTCAATACTTTCTTCGCGTTGGCTGTCCGAAGAATATCTTGCGTAAATAACTCCAATCATTCTTCCTTCACCTCCCGAAGCATCTGAGAAATAACCTCTTTCAGCTTTTCATTGAACACAGTCCCGGGAGTAAAACACATTGTCATTAGGGCTTCCAGACCGCCATCCTTTTCAAGTGTTGATTTAATTGCCGGGTATTTTTGCATACCTTGTGGGTTATCCGTTCTTCCAAAGATATAATCCAAAGATACATTAAAGAAGTCTGCATACCACAATAGTTTTTGGAACGGTGGCTCGGCAACACCCATCTCATAGCGACCTATGGTTGCTTGTGTTGTCTCACACAGCTCGGCTAACTGCTTTTGGGAATAACGCGCATTTAC
>JAZQGO010000030.1:0-6540 GCA_045540055.1 Acutalibacteraceae bacterium | reverse complement strand
CTTCTCTTTCATGGCTAGGACCTCCTTGGTATATTTTGTTGGGTTGGCGAACCTCAACTTCAATATACCAAGGAGTTTTTATTATGTCCATAGCTAAAGCTCTTTTTCCCACTGGCATAGCCAGTGGTTCTTATACGAATATAAAACCCAGATTTGCTTAAAGCAAATCGCCGTTTTGTTTTTATATTCAATTATTTAAAAAATAAGGGTAACGGCTCTAAAAATACAATATCGTCACGCTCGGCTGCATCACCCTCGGCTAAAACGGCACAGGCTGCTGCCTCGATACCGCCCGCCTGATCTACCAATTTGCGCACAGCAATAAGCGATTCACCTGTACTTATAACGTCATCCACTATGAGCACCTTTTTGCCCGAAAGCATCTCGACGTCATTATCGCCCAAATATAAATCCTGCACCTTATTTGTAGTTATTGAGCGCACACTTACGTGTAGCGGATTACCCATATAAACCTTCATACCCTTACGGGCAACAACATAAGGCCTGCCCGACTGACGTGACATCTCGTAAGCGAGCGGTATGCTTTTGGCTTCGGGGGTGAGTATTATATCAAACTCGGGTACCTTTTTCAAAAGCTCGCCGGCAGCGGCAACGGTAATTTCGGTATCACCGAATAAAATGAATGCCGCAATATCTAACCTATCACTAACGGGGAATTTTCTAAGAGAACGCTCAAGTCCTGCGATTTTCATTGTATAAAATTCAGACATATCTATTCCTCCTATTATTAACCGGGTGGCCACTGCAGATTACGACGTGCAAGCAGATGAAAATGAATGTGGCCAACCGTCTGTCCGCCGTCTTTTCCGCAGTTATTAACCACACGATATCCATCTTTCAGGTTTTCCTGTTTTGATATTTTGGCAATCGCTTTGAAAACCTTGGCAATTAAAATACTGTTGCCTTCATTTATCATATCGGCTGAAGTTATATGCTCTCTCGGTATAACTATAGCGTGAAAAGGTGCTTGAGGGTCAATATCGGCAAAGGCGTAAACATACTCATCCTCATATATTTTGGTTGAGGGTATCTCACCTGCCGCTATTTTACAAAACAAACAATCCATAATTATTCTCCTAACTGTGCCTTAACAAGCTCGGGTGTCTTAGCAATAGCGGCGCTTACCTGTGAAGCGTCCTTGCCGCCTGCCATAGCCATATCGGGCTTACCGCCACCGTTACCGCCTGCCATCTTTGCAACCTCGCGCACAAGATTACCGGCGTGTATACCTGCGGCTATAGCCTTTTTGCCTGCCGCCGCACAGAAGGTAATCTTTTCGCCCACAGCCGCTAAAACAACAACCATATTGTCGTTTTGTGCCTTTAAATTCTCACACATAGAGCGTATTTCATCAGCCGAGGAATTTTCTACCACTGTGCTGATAACTGTGATGTCGCCTATATTTTCAGCGCTGTTTAAAATATCGGTCAATTTGCCCGATGCAATTTTTGCCTCAAGGGCTTGGGCAGCCTTTTGAGTGTCCTTAAGTTCACCCATAACTGCGGCGGCTCGGGTAGCGATTTCGTTAGCGTTGCCAACCTTAAGAGTAGCCGCTGTTTCGTTAATGAGCGCCTGCTTTTCATTAATTAGCTTTAATACATTAAATCCGGTAACCGCCTCAATACGACGAACACCTGCCGCAACACTCGACTCGGATACAATCTTAAACATACCTATCTTGCCGGTGTTATCTACGTGTGTACCGCCGCAGAATTCAACCGATTTGTCGGCCGCCTTAACAACGCGTACGGTATCACCGTATTTTTCGCCAAACAATGCCATTGCGCCAAGCTTTTTAGCCTCTTCAATGGGCATTTCTTTGTTTTCAACAATTATTGCATCAAAGATATTGGTGTTAACTATATTTTCAACCTTTTCTATTTCCTCGGCAGTAAGTGATGAAAAGTGTGTGAAGTCGAAACGTACAACGCTGTCGTTCACCATACTACCCGCCTGCTCTACATGGTTGCCCAGTGTCTCGCGAAGTGCCGCTTGCAAAAGATGCGCCGCAGTGTGATTTCTGCGAATAGCCGAGCGTCTGCCGATATCAATAGAAGCGGTAACGGTATCACCAACCGAGATACTGCCGCTTACAACCTTTGCGTAGTGTGTGAAAATACCGTCTGTTGTCTTCTTGGTATCAACAACCTCTGATTTTGAAGAGTCGGTACAAATACAACCCGTATCGCCAACCTGACCACCCGACTCGGCATAGAAGGGTGTCTTGTCAAGCACGATAATTACACTGTCGCCCTCGTTTGCAACGGCAACGTGTTCGCCCTCGTTTACGATATCAATAACAGTAGCGGTAGCACTATTCTCTGAATAACCCAAAAATTCGGTTACAGCCACGTTTTCAAATGCAACGCCATCACTCTTCCAGCTTTCACCGTCGGACGATTTACGGGCATTTCTTGCCTTTTGGCGTTGCTCATTCATAAGCTCCTTAAATCTATCCTCGTCGAGTGTCATACCCTTTTCGGCAAGAATATCCTTGGTTAAATCTATCGGGAAGCCGTATGTGTCATAAAGCTTAAAGGCATCCTCACCCGAAAGGGTTTTGCCGTTTGCGGTCAGACCCTCAAGCATACTAAGTCCCTGATCAATGGTCTTATTGAATGCCGCCTCTTCATTTGTTATAACCTTGGTAATAAGTTCCTTTTTTTCAATAAGCTCGGGGTAACCCGTCTTATTTTCCTCAATTACGGTGTTGCAAAGCTCCATAAAGAATGAACGGTTAATGCCGATAAGCTTACCGTGACGAACGGCACGACGAATAATTCTGCGAAGAACGTAGCCTCTGCCCTCGTTTGATGGAATAATACCGTCGCTTATCATAAAGGTTGCGGCACGCGCGTGGTCGGTAATGGCACGAATTGAAATATCGGTCGCCTTATCGCTTCCGTAGGTTTTGCTCGAAATTTCGCAAACCTTATCAAGAATTTTACGAATGGTGTCAACCTCGAACATATTGTCAACATCCTGCATTACACAGGCAAGACGCTCAAGACCCATGCCCGTATCAATATTCTTATGCTCAAGCTCGGTATAGGTGCCATCACCCATATTATTAAATTGTGAGAAAACGTTGTTCCAGATTTCCATATATCTGTCACAGTCACAGCCAGGCTTACAGTCGGGTGAGCCACAGCCGTACTTTATGCCGCGGTCAAAATAAATCTCACTACACGGGCCACAGGGGCCTGTGCCATGCTCCCAGAAATTATCGGCCTTGCCAAGTCTTACGATATGCTCTTCAGGTACGCCGATTTTATCACGCCAGATAGCATACGCCTCGTCGTCCTCTTCGTAAATAGAGGGCCAAAGAAGCTCGCTCGGTATTTCGAGAGTTTTAGTCAAAAACTCCCAAGCCCATTCAATAGCCTCGTTTTTAAAGTAGTCACCGAATGAGAAGTTACCCAGCATCTCAAAATATGTGCCGTGACGTGCGGTATGACCAACACGCTCAAGGTCGGGCGTTCTGATACACTTCTGGCAGGTGGTAACCCTTTTTGAAGGGGGTGTTACTTCACCCGTAAAATATTTTTTCATCGGTGCCATGCCCGAGTTTATAAGTAAGAGTGACTTATCACCCTGCGGCACAAGTGAAAAGCTGCCGAGGCGCAAATGACCCTTTGACTCAAAGAATGACAGATATTTTTCTCTTAATGTATTAAGTGACATCCATTCCATTAGTAAAACTTCCTTTTAAAGTAAAAATACATACATAACTATTATATAATAATCACCATTTTTTGTCAATAAAACGAAATTTAAACTGTCTTATTAAATTGTAGGTTTACAATAGATATGTTACAGTTGGCAATAAAAAATAAGTGACGAATGGAAAATCCTGTGTTACAGTTAAGTTGCTGAGACAAAACAGACAGGAGGATTAACCATTCGCCATGAAAACTGTAACACAAACAATGCTGTATCGTCAAGCCTTAATTAAATATTCTTTGAAATATGGTGTAACAAAAGCTGCAATCAGATACAAAACCAACCGGCAATATGTTTACCGTTGGCGGAAAAGATATGACGGAACCTTGCAATCATTAGCAGATAAGTCACACCGACCACATCACCATCCTAACGAGCATACATCCGAAGAATTAAAACTAATAGCAGATATGCGAAAACGCAATATGAATGCTGGATTAGTAGTGTTTTGGGTAAAACTCCGTCAAAGAGGATATACACGCTCTGTAACGGGATTATACCGACTTTTACGAAAACAAGGTCAAATGGCGGTAAAACCGCCTAATCCCAAATATATACCAAAGCCTTATGAGCAAATGCAGTATCCCGGTCAAAGAGTGCAAATAGATGTAAAATTTGTGCCCGAATCTTGTATAGTGGGCGAAGCAAAAGGACAAAAGTTTTACCAATACACCGCTATTGATGAGTACTCAAGATTTCGCTATTTAGAGGCATTTGAGGAGCATAGTTCATACTCATCAGCACAGTTTTTAAAGCATTTAATAGAGAAATTTCCCTTCAAGATAGAATGTGTTCAAACAGATAATGGTATGGAATTTACAAAGCGATTAGGCAACACACAAAAGCCGACGCCCACACTGTTCGAGCGTACGCTCGAACAGTGTGGCATAAGACATAAGCTTATTGCTCCGTACACACCAAGACACAACGGAAAGGTTGAACGTTCTCATCGTAAAGATAACTAATATTTTTATGCCACACATTCTTTTTATTCATTTGAAGATTTTAAAAAGCAACTTTCTGTTCACAACAGAAGATACAATAATTTTCCTATGCGTCCTCTTAATTGGAAATCTCCTGCTGATTATTTAAAGGCTTTTCTTATTAACGGCGAAGTTTTCTAATTTTGTAACACATCATTGACAAACCTACAACGAAATTTAAACTGTCTTATTAAATTGGATATTATTCGAGATTTATTGCAAATTTTTACAAAAATGATATAATGTACTATGACAATAATGTAAGGGGAACAAGTAAAATGCCAGAAGAATTGAAAGAAAATGTTGATGTTGTTACAGATCCCGCTCAATCCGAGACTACTAATGCAAGAACAGAAAAAAATAAATACCACATTTATGAATATTTTAAAGAGCATACCGGTTTTTTAATAGCATGTGTATCGGCAACCGTAGCCGTTATTTCCTTTGTGTTGAATATGGCTGTTTATTTACAAACAAACTCGTACCTTAACTATTGGTCGGTTGATATAACTCACATCTCTATAAATACATCAAACCAAATATACTATGTTTTAGCGGCAATTATCTATGCCGTTGCTATTTTGTTTGAGACCAGTTTTATCAGCAATACATATAGTGCATATCAACCGCGAAAAAAATATATTTTGTATTCAAATATTCTCACAAAAAAAGTAAACAAACGAATAAAGCAGCGAAGAAAACAGATAACAAAAACCAAAGTTCGCCTTTCAAAAATTTATGAAACAAACGATAATAAGAATGAAATAGATAGTATTTCGAAAGACATAAGTCAGTTTGAAGCAAAGTTAAAATCTTATCAACAAAGTACTGACAACGCACGCGTTTCAAGCAAAAATCTTTTGCACAAAAGTCTTCCTTATTTAGTCTTCAGCTATATAATATGCTTTTTTATTACCTTTATAGGTTTTCTTGTTTTATGCTTACTGTCCGAACCCTTAAGCTTTAAAATAATTTTATATGCAGCAATTATCGCAGTTGCCCAAACATTATCCTATATGCTAATGTACGGTTTGATTAACCACATTTTATTAGCAATATCCATAAATAAAAAAATTGAATCCCCAGAATTAGATATCGATTCTGAAATAGAAACAAAATTGCCTCCCTTCCCCTTAGAAAAGGTAATAAATGGAGGGATCAAGCAATTTTTATCTGACAGCAACCTAAAAAAACTACCTCTATCATTTTTATTTATACTATTTTTTATAATATTTCTTTTTACGGAGTCTGGTTTTTCCTCCGCAAAGCATCAAACCGAATTTAGCATTGTAGAGCAAGATAACACACAATATGCTGTCATTTATAATAACAGTGAATTCTTGGTATTAAAGAAAGCTACCATAGACGGCAATAAAATAACAATTGATTTAACAGAACAAAAAACAATTTCCTGCCAGGACACAGTTTTAAAGAAACATAAGTTTAATACAGTTAAAACAATAGACAAGAAAAAAGAGAAATCAAAATCCGAAAAAAAGCAGGAGATTAACCAAACATCTGAAACAAGCAAACAAGGCGAAGCAGACATAAAAAATAAAACAGTTATAGAAGATGAAACAACACAACAAACAGAATCGGCCCCCTGACACACAACAATCCGATCCCACAGTTATTGAATGAATCATGACTACCGGCTAAGCCGGTAGTTTGCTCTGCGGCTATAAGCCGCTGTTACTGGCTGGACTGAAAGTCCATCGAATAATCTGCCACTTGCAAGTGTGCCCCACTGCCGCATATACGGCAGTCCGCCTCCATCTGATGAGGGAGGTGGATTTTTGCGAAGCAAAAAGAC
>JAZQGO010000029.1:0-28310 GCA_045540055.1 Acutalibacteraceae bacterium | reverse complement strand
ATTTGAGAGGAGCTGTCCCTAGTACGAGAGGACCGGGATGGACGCACCTCTGGTGCACCAGTTGTTCTGCCAAGGGCATAGCTGGGCAGCTACGTGCGGATTGGATAAACGCTGAAAGCATCTAAGCGTGAAGCCAACCTCAAGATTAGATATCCCATAGCATAAGCTAGTAAGGTCCCCGGTAGACTACCGGGTTGATAGGCTGCGTGTGTAAAGGCGGTGACGTCTGTGCTTGGCAGTACTAATAGACCGAGGGCTTGACCTACATTTCTTCGATTCTCCTTGCATTAACCCTTTGTTCAGTTTTTAGGGTGCGAAAAACAAAATGATTAACAGTCGTAGTTTCTACGGCTGTTTTTTGTTTTTGATTGAAAAGACAGCCGAAGTATGTTATTATCTATTAAAAGAATTTTTTAGGGTGAATACATGAAAAGATTTTTAGCATTGTTTCTGATTATAGTTATGGTTTTGGCGATTTGCGGTTGTGCCGAAAACAAGCCAACCTCTAATGATGATAAGAAACAAGAACAAGTAAAATACGCCGAGAAAATATATGCCGATGCGCGCACATACGCCACCGTAGGCGGCGTCGCCAAGCGTGATTTGAGTAATACGGTATATAAACTGCAAAACGATAAAAAACTTAATATACTTTATTACGGGGGCTCGGTTACGGTAGGCACAGGCAGTAGCGGTGAGGGTAAATCCTGGGCGTCGATAACAGAGCAGTGGTTCAGGGATACATATAAGGAAGCCCAAATAAATGTTACAAACTCCGCCATCGGCGGCACCAGCACATATTGGGGTCTGTTCCGCGCCGAGCGAGACCTTTTACCATATAAGCCTGACCTCATATTTGTTGAGTTCGCTGTTAACGATTCATATGGTGGCCTGTATTATGCGCAGAGCGTATATTTAATGGAAACCCTTATAAAAACCAT
The DNA here is from genome assembly GCA_045540055.1 of Acutalibacteraceae bacterium. Lineage (GTDB taxonomy): Bacteria > Bacillota > Clostridia > Oscillospirales > Acutalibacteraceae > SIG565. The sequence goes on along the minus strand of JAZQGO010000029.1, from coordinate 27,369 downwards.
AAACACGCAGTTGCCCGAGGCCGATATAGTGCTTGTTTTAACTACAGATAAGGGCAAATTAGGGCAGGAGTTTGAAGAGAAATCGGCGCACAGAGCGGTGGCTGCTCACTACGGTATACCCTGTATAGACGCCGGCGAAGCCTTGGCCGAAGAAATCGAAAAAACGGGCAAGCAGTGGTCGGATTATGCTATAGACTATTCTCACCCCAACAACGACGGATACAAGGTATATGGCAATGCGGTTGTGGCAGGACTGAAAAAACTGTTGCCGAGCAGGTCGGCTGGGCTTACAAAACACACCATACCCGAAAAAACATACGTCGAATCGGGGATAAATATGGAATATAAAACCCTGACGGCCGACGAGATAGAACATAATGATAAGTGGGAGCTGGGCAGCCGCAGAACAAACGGCTATACAAAAATTCTCAGGCCCATTGAGAAGGGCGCCACGCTCACCTTTGAGTTTGAGGGAGTCAGCTTTGGTATTCTCGCTCAGGCCGAGCGCGTCAGCAATGTAAAGGTTACAATAGACGGGGAAGAAATCAAGTATGTCACCAACCCTGACACCGAGGGAACGGTAGAAAAACTGATTTATGACAATCTTGCCGAGGGCGTTCACAAGGTTACGCTTGAATACCACGGTACAGGGCGATTTTATCTGTGCGCAATATTTATCGGTTAGCTAAGTGGAATCAGGCTAAATGTGCGGAGTTTAGGGCGTTTTTTGATGTTGGTGCAACAATTTGTAAAGATAAGAAGGACACGAGTTTATACTCGTGTCCTTCTTATTTGTAGCTTGTATTTTGCTTTATCTTTTTCTGATAAAAACCAAAATAATTACAAAAAGAATTATAAGCGCTGCGGCACTAATGGCAATTACTATCCATAACTGAATAGGGTTATTGATTGTATCACCGCCCTGTGACACATTGCTCCATGATTTGTGGGCGAGCGGGGTTATGGTCATATTATCGGTTACGGTATATGTGATTTCACTCCACTCGGTGCCTTCAGGTGCATTGTCGGGGCAACCCGAAACGACGGTACCGGCCTTTACAACCTTTTCCTCAAACACCTTACCATCCTTGTCGGCATAGCTTACGGTGTAGTAGGTGTCGCCAAAATCTTGAGGTTTGGAATATGCACCGAAATTTTCGTACATATATTTATAGGTGACGCACTTCATATTTTCGGTTTCGCCAATGTGCTTAAGCAGAGCCTCAAGGTCGCTCATCGAAACTTCGGAGAAGTCGTGAGCAAAAAGGATAAGCCACTCCTTTTTCTTGGCAGCGCGCGAAACCTTTGCCTTTAATTGAGAAAGCGACTGACCTCCCATGTGTGTTCGCGCCGATTTATATTGAAGTGAGGTGCCGTAGCGGTCGGAATACTTATAATATTTTTGAGCAATCTGCTCGACCAAAATATAGTCAACCTGTTTTTCGGCACCGCCCGAGCCTGCCTCGATTATACCGTTTACAACAAAGCCGGCTTTTGTAAGTGCGTCGTATGATTTTGAAAACTCCGATTCTATTTCGGCAAGGGTTGTATCCTTGTGAAAAGCGGAATGTGTGTGGGTGTGCGAAAGAATTTCACCGCCTCGGTTTTGTATGCCTTTAAGAATAGATACGAGGGTCGGGTTATTTTCTATCTTCTTACTCGGAATTGCACAAGAAAGCGGCATATTATGCTTTTTAAATATATTGGCAAGGGTTGTGGTGCAATCTCGACCGTCATCAAAGACTATTGTGACATAGCCCTTGTCGTATTCTTTCCAACTGAATTCGGTTGCTGTTGCCTGCGCGGGCAGACAAAATAGCAACAAAATAACAACTAAAATAATTGTAAAGCAAAAAAACTTTTTCACAAAACCGCCTCAAATATAGACAAAATTAAAAATTTAGTATATAGTTATTATAGTGTGTATGGTAAATCTTTGTCAATATACAAGTGACAAGGGGGATATTTTATGAAGAGAATTATAGCATTTGTTTTAGCGGCAGCTATGCTGATTACATTATCAGCATGTCAAAAGAAGGACTCTGCAGACAAAGGTGATGGCAAGTCGCAGGAACTAACCGAATTGCAAAAAAGAGAGCAAGAATTAGCAGCTATATTTGATGAAGAAAATATAGTTTTCACCTTTGGCGCGCTTAGTGATATTCATCTTGACGGTGGCTATATGGCTGAAAGCAGCTATAATAAATCGACCACAGCCTTTAAAACTCTACAGAAATTAACCACAACGGGTAAGCTTGACGCGGTGCTTATTGCGGGCGACCTTGTCAACTGCACGAACTCTATGGCCAATGTTTTTGCGGGCAGCGAGAAGTATCCCGGCACAAAGGAAGAAAACTATCTGAAACAGGCTAAGGCCGAGAGGGACAACTTTAAAAAGGCGGTCGCCGACGCTTTGCCTGATGAAATACCGCTGTTCTACTGTCTTGGCAATCACGACAGCGTTAACGGGAATCATACCGCAGAATTCATATCGGAATTTTCTGCTGACGGTACCTATGACAGATATTTCGCTTATGACGTTGATATGAGTGGAACGGCCGAGGGACGCCGACATTGCGTAATTGGCGGTCAGCACTTTTTCGGCATTGATTTGTCGTCGCACCCCTACCCACAGGCTGCATACGATTGGCTAAGGGTGGAGTTTGATAAAATATTAAAAGAGGATAAAAACGCAAATATATTCTTAGCTGCACACTACGGCCCTGAGTTTGCCGAAACCTTTAATGCCGAGGGTGAGGATTCGCTCAAGGAGTTTTTGAAGGCCTATCCGCAGGTTATAACTTTTTACGGTCACAACCACGATTATATTCAAAAGGAAACCGCTATAATGCAGGATGAAAGCGGTTACATAACTCTTAATTGCGGTTCAGCTAACTACTTCCGTGAAAAATGGGCAAGTCCTGACTTAGATTGCGTTAACGTAAACAAAAATTATGTTGAACAGTTCTATGGTGGTTATTTGGTGGAAATAGACCGCGAGGGCGATATTCGCGTGCGTCGAATCAACTTTAAGACAGGCACAATATGTGCGGATGATTGGATAATTCCCGTGTCAAAGGACGGCAAGAGAGAGCTTAATTATACACTTGCACGCGCTGAAAAGGCGCAAAAGCCCTATTTTAAAGAGGGCGCCCATCTTCTGTTAAAACAAAGCACTTACACACTTCAGGTGGGCTTTGATGCCGCTGTTTGTGAGGACTATGTTTATTATTACAAGGTGGAGGTCTTTGCCGAGGGCAGCCAACAACCCTACAAAGTGTTTGCGGTCTCGTCACGTCTGTTTGGCGACAGGTCTAAAGAGGAAGCAATGAAAAGATTTGATGTATATGTAGAGCCACTTGAAAAGGGTGAATACATCGTTGAAGTCATACCGTACGACACCTTCTTAAACGCAGGTCAGAGCATTACTGCCAAGCTTATGGTTGAATAAAATAACGGCTGTAGACAAGTTTCTACGGCCGTTGTTTTATTTTCGTCATTTTACACAAAAAGTTATCCACCATACAATATTTTGGGTTTGAAAAATCGCAAAATCACAATTTCTGTACACGGTTTGTTTGATTTCGACAAAACCTTAAAGAGTTGCCGAAAAAATCGAAAAATTACGGTTAAAAAAAGGGCTTTTAATTGTTCAAAATAACTTGACATATTACGTTGTTTTTGGTACTATTATACAGTAAAACAGTAGGATTGGCGAATTGTGTTTTTTGATTTGTCAAAATTGCTGATAATATTGATATTTGGAGGATTGAAAACGTATGAAAAAGTGTTTAGCGGTTGTTTTGGCGCTTTTGATGTTGGTTTCTGCGTTTCAGATTGTTGGTTTTGCCGAAAACGCGGATGCGGCCGTAGGCAAACCTGATGTCGAAACAAGCGTAGAAAATAAATATAACGCTGCAAACGACACATACGGAAGCTATCTGGATGCAAATTCAGACTATAGCGATGCAGCAAACGATATAAACATTGCTGTAAATTCATACAAAAAGGCCGACGCCAAGGTTGAACTCGTAAAGGAAATCGAGGACGATAACGGCGTTAAGAAAAACAATGTTTTGAAGTGGACAGGGGAGGCAGGCTCTCTTACCTATTCCTTCGGGGTTGCTGAAGCAGGCTTTTATGAGATACAGCTGTCATATCTGCCGATTGTCGGCCGCGGGCTTCCGATTGCTTTGTCTTTTGAGATAGACGGTGAGCATCCTTATGAGTTGCTTGATTCGGTTAACTTTGAGAGAACCTGGGTTGACTCAAAGCCTGAAGGTGTTTCGGACGGTAACGGAAACCTCTATTCCTCTGAACAGGTGGAAAAATTCATATTCATTGACCGAAAGGCTACCGACCGTACGGGACAGTATGCAGACGCCTTGAAGGTTGCGCTTGACGCAGGCGTTCATACCATTAAAATTTCCGTAAACTCAGGTGAGTTTTATCTGGAAGGCTTAACCCTTACTGCGCCTGATAAGGTTTTGTCTTATGCTGATTATATCGCACAGTACAACAAGGGCGATTATTATAATGGCAAAGAAATCAAAATCGAGGGCGAGAACGCTAAATATAAGAGCACCGCATCACTCAATCCTCTTATCGGTAACAGTGACCCCAGCGTTAATCCCACCGCTCCGTTTAAAGAACTTATTAACTACATCGGTTCTACAGGCTGGCAGACACCGGGTGAGACACTCACTTGGGAAATCGATGTTCCTGAGGACGGACTTTACAAGGTAGGCTTTAGATACAGGCAGAATGTCGTTATCAACGGTAACTCCTATCGTTCGCTTAAAATAGATGGCGTGTCCCCCTTCATCGAGGCTAAGGAAGTGGCGTTTACCTATGACGGTAACTGGCAGTTTGGCGAGTTATCGCGCGATACAGGTGAGAAGGATAAAAAGGGTAAGGAAATACAGGCCCCCACATATATTTATCTTACCAAAGGCAAGCATGAGTTAAGCCTTACTGTAACGCTCGGAGAGATGGGCGAAGTCAGTCAGATGGTAAACGATATTACATACGAAATCGGTGATCTTTATCTCAAGATGAAGATGATTACAGGTGAAAGAATCGACGCCAACCGAAGCTATGAGTTCTTCGAACAGATAAAGGGATTCAACGATACGCTACAAAGAAATATCGACAGGCTGGACGCTGCGTGCGAAAAGGTTGTTGAAATAACGGGTGAAGAAAGCAACACATACACCGCAACCATGAAAAATATGGCGCGTGTTATACAGGATATGCTTGACGACCAGTACAGAGCGCAAAGATATGTAAACGAATATTATTCACAGTATTGTTCACTTGCCGCATTGGTAAGCGATTTGGCTGAAATGCCGCTCGACCTTGACCAGATTGTTCTCGCTGCTCCCGAAAAGGACTACGAGCAGGAGATGGCAGGCGGTTGGAAAAAGTTTGTATTTTCTTGTGAGCGTCTTATAACCTCGTTTATGGACGACTACAGATATACAACCGAAAGTGACGACGGCAGAAAGACGCTCACCCTTTGGATAACCTGGGGTCGTGATCAGACACAGATTCTGACGTCCCTCGTTAAGGATTCGTTTGAAGCAGAGCATCCAGACGTAAAAGTAAATGTTCAGATAGTTGGCGCTTCACTTATTCAGGCTATTCTTCTCGGGGAAGGCCCCGACCTGTTGCTCGGTCAAGCGAGAACAGAGCCTGTAAATTACGGTATGCGTAACGCACTGGTTGATTTAAGCGAATTTGATGATTACGAAGAGGTTATTAAGCGTTTCCAGCCGAGTGCTACCGTGCCTTACACGTTAGGCAACGCCGTTTACGGCATCCCCGATACACAGACCTTTAGCATTATGTTCTATCGAACCGATATTTTTGAGCAGATGGAGCTTGAGGTGCCGAGAACCTGGGACGAATTCCGAAATGTAACGGCACTTCTGCAAAGACAAAACCTGCAGGCAGGCTTTGGTGCACCGGTCTCATCCGATATGGGTGTTCTTGACGGCTACGCAACCTTCTTAAAGCAGTCGGGCGCTCAGCTTTATAACGACGACCTTACCGCAACCGCCATTTCAGAGGGTGCGGCAATCGAGCGCTTTGTTTATTGGACAGAGTTCTTTACAGAGCTTGGTTATGAAAAATCCTTTGACCTTTATAACCGTTTTCGTTCGGGTACAATGCCGATCGGTATCAGCGGCTACGGTCAATACGTTCTCTTCAGTCAGGCGGCGCCTGAAATTACGGGCAAATGGGCTATAGCCAAGGCGCCCGGCACCTTGCAGGAGGACGGTACAATCAACTATACACAGGCCGACTCGGGTACTTCGTGTGTAATTCCTAAAATTTCACGCGACAAGGAGTTGGCATGGGAGTTCCTTAAATGGTGGACTTCGGATAATATCCAATACAGATACTCAACAATGGTTGAGGCAATTCTCGGTGAGGTTGGCCGTGTTAACACCGCCAACGTTGAAGCACTCAAGCGCTTGCCTTGGGAATCGGGCGACCTTGATATATTGCTTGACGCTTGGGACGATGTAGACGCACTTGAGCAGGTGCCCGGTGGTTACTATGTTGCGCGTTCTATTTATCAGGCGTTCTGGAACGCAGTAAACCTTAACGAAAACCCCAAGGATATGATTGTTAAATGGGGTAAAATAGCAGACCAAGAAATTACAAGAAAGAGGGAGGAATATGCAGATGAGCTCGCAAAGCACTACAATTAAGAGAAAAAGACAAAAATCATCCTTTGGCGGCAGTGAACTTTCAATGGTTGCGTTGGCGTTACCGTTTTTGATTTTATTTTTCCTTTTTGCAATTCTTCCAATTATAACTTCGCTTGTTTTAAGCTTCTGTTCTTATGACATGCTTAATGCACCTAAGTTTATCGGTCTTGACAACTTCTTAAGAATGTTCGTAACCGATGATATGTTCGGCACCGTTGCGGGTAATACGCTTGTGTTGGCTGTTATAACAGCTCCGGCAGGCTTCCTGCTTTCGTTTGTTCTTGCATGGTTTATCAACGAATTCAACCCCGTTGTTAGAAGCTTTTTGTCATTCCTGTTCTATGCGCCGGCTCTGGTAGGTAACGGTTACTTTATCTGGCAGACCGCATTCTCAGGTGACTCTTACGGTTATGTTAACAGTCTATTACTCAGCGCCGGTCTTTTAAATGAGCCTGTTCAATGGCTTAAGAACCCTGAGTATATTATGCCGATTATTATCGCTATCACACTCTGGTCAAGTATGGGTATATCCTTCCTTGCCGATATCGCAGGTCTTCAGAGCATCAACACATCGCTGTTTGAAGCAGGTGCTATAGACGGTATACGCAACCGTTGGCAAGAGCTCTGGTATATCACACTGCCCTCGATGAAGGATATTCTCCTTTTCGGTGCCGTTATGCAGATAGCATCTTCCTTCTCAATCGGTGGCGTTATTTCGGCAATGTGCGGCTATCCGACAGTTAACAACAGTGCGGATACGATAGTGCTGTATCTTGGCGATATTGCCAATATACGAATGGAAATGGGCTACGCGGCGGCGATATCCATTGTTCTGTTCTTGATGATGGCTATATTCAGAGTGGTTGTTGGTAAGCTACTCAATTCTACGGGCAAGTAGGGGGGCGAGAGTATGAAAAAATTATGGCATAATATCAAAACCTTCCAGTTGTTCGGTGGTGGTGAAATACAGTATAAGCGCTACACACGTTCAAAAATTGTTACAGGATTCTTTGTTTTTGTACTTCTTTTGTTCGGTACAGTTTGTATTCTCCCTCTTGTATACAGTATTGCGACCTCGCTTAAACCCCTTGATGAAATTCTTATATTCCCGCCGAGATTCTTTGTGCAAAGACCGACTATAGCGAACTATACGCTTATTCCGTCCCTGCTTTCAAAGCTACAGGTTCCGCTTTCGCGTTATGTGTTCAACACCTTCTTTATTACTATTGTAGGTACCGTTTTGCATATTCTCGCTGCGGCTATGGCGGCCTTCTTCTTCTCAAAGAGCAAGAGCAAGTGGGTTGGCGTAGTGTTCCTTATAGTTCAGTTTTCACTGCTCTATAACGGTACAACACTTGGTGTTCCGCAGTACATCATTTTCTCAAGAATGGGTATTATTGATACATATTGGGCATATATCCTACCACACATTCCGAGTGCAACGGGTGTATTCCTTATGAAGCAGTATATGGATGGTTCGGTTCCGGAGGCGTTGCTTGAGGCGGCCAGAATCGACGGTGCGGGTTATCCGATGATATTCTGGAAAATCGTAATGCCGATGGTAAAACCCGCTTGGCTTACACTTCTTCTGTTTGCGTTCCGCGATATGTGGTCTATGCAGTCGGGTAGTATGATATTTACCGAGTCGTTCAAGACCTTACCTGCCGCTATGGGACAGATTACCAACGCAGGTATCGCAAGACAGGGTAGTGCAATGGCGGTTTCGGTTATTATGATGATTCCGCCGATACTCGTTTATTTGATTTCACAAAGCAGCGTTATGCAGACAATGAGTAACGCCGGTATGAAGGACTAGTTGAAAGGTAGGGTAATATGAGAAAATTTAAACGCTTAACGGCTCTCGTTCTTGTAATTGCTTGCCTTTTCACCTTCGCTGTGACGGCAAGTGCGGCGGATTATACCGATTCGCCTAATGACGCAACAACTATGTGGGTTAACTCCACCGCTACAAAAGAGATGGTGTATTCAAAACCCATGTATGACACAAACCCTCTCATCGAAGCTGCCGATATGAAGTATGCTGACGGCAGGTCGATTGAGCCGTTTACCAAGCTTACAGATATTTTCGCTTTAGACGGCAAGATATATCTGCTTGACGGCGGCGCGGGACGTGTTGTTATTTTAGACGAGACCTACACGGTGCTCGGCGAAATAAATGGTGCCACAGCCCTCGACGGCTCGGCTACCGATTTTATAGGTGCGCGTGGTGTTATGGTTGACGAGGATGGTCTTGTTTATATCTCCGACCACGACCATACACGAATTCTTATTATGAATCAGAACGGCAAGATTGTAGCAGAGCTCACAAAGCCTGAGGACGAATCTTGGCCGAGCGACCTTAACTTTAATCCTGTTAAGGTGATTAAGGATGAAATGGGTTATCTGTATGTTTTATGTAACGGTTCTTTCTACGGTGCGGCGATGTACACACCTGCGCCCGAATATCAGTTCAAGGGCTTCTTCGGCGCAAACGTTACTACAACAAACCTTCTTGAAGCCGTAAACAATATTTGGAATATACTTTTCACAAACACTGAAAAACTTTCAAAGAGTGCTAAAGTCTTACCGTATTCCTTTGTAGATATGGAATTAGGTTATGACGGCTTCATTTATACCTGTACGGGTGTAAAGGGCTACGAGAAACAGGCAAAAGGTGCGGTCAGGCGTCTTAACCCGACCGGTGCAAACATTCTCATAGACAAGTCAACAGGTGCGGCAGTTGATTCGGCAGATATGGTATTTGGTACTGGGGACCTCGCCAAACAAAGCGGTGTTCCCCTGGCACACGATATGACATCGGTAACGGTTGACGAAAACGATTACATATATGTACTTGACAGCGCTTACGGCAGAATTTACGTTTACGACCTTGAATGTAATATGCTTAACACGCTTGGTGGCGGTATTAACAACGGCACTCAGGCAGGTACATTTAAAAAGGCGGTTGCCATAACAAATATGAATGGCAATATTTACGCCATTGATGAAATCAAGGCCGGTATAGTTTCCTTTACAATTAACGATTACGGCAAGCTGGTTCAGAAGGCACAGACCATGACAATGGCAGGTGACTACGCCGACGCAACGCCGTTGTGGGAACAGGTGCTTAAGGTTGACCGCAACAGTATGATTGCTTACCGTGGTCTTGCGAAGGCATATTTGCTTGAAAGCGAATATGAAAAGGCTATGGAATATGCACAGCTCGGCTTTGACAGAGCAACCTATTCTTCGGCCTACGAATATGTCCGTCAGGACTTTACCGAAAGACATTTCACACTTATTTTCGTCGGTGCGATAGTTCTGGTTGTTGGTTTGGTAATACTTCTTCATTTCAAGAAGAAGAAGAACATTGTTTTCATTAAAAATAAAAAGCTTAAGGTTGCGCTCGGCACACTTACACATCCTGCTGACACCTTCTATGAGATTAAGCGTAACAATAACGGCTCGGTGGTCATCGCTTCGGTAATTTTAATTTTATGGTATGTCTTTAAGATTATCGGCATGACAAGCGGCTTCATATTTAACGATAGCGATATCAATGACGTTAATGCGTGGTACGCTTTAGCCCAGACCTTCGGACTCGTAGCGCTCTTTGTTATTGCAAACTGGTTGGTTTGCGTTCTGTTTGAGGGTAAGGCAAAGTTAAAAGAGATTTATATCGTTACCTGCTACTCGCTTATTCCTATGGTAATTCAGGCGATAGGCTATGATATATTGGCCAATGTTTTAACCCTAAACGAGCAAAATGTTATTAATATACTCAATTACGCTTGTATACTACTTACAGCAGTATATCTGGTAATGGGTATTATCAATATTCAGGAATTTAATTTAGGTAAATTTATTTTAACAACCGTAGTAACCCTGTTGGCAATGGTACTTATCATATTCCTCTTATTCCTTGTAGGAATTCTTGTTCAGCAGGCAGGCGACTTTGTAAAGACCGCCGTTATGGAAGTTCTGTACCGATGATGAAGGAGGAGATAGAATGAAAAACCATTTATTCAGAATTTTAGCATTCGTTATCTGTGTATCTATGCTCTTCTCCTTGACGGCTTGCGGTATAACGACCGAAGAAATCGAAGCACCCGATATTGAAGCAAAGCTTTCGTCGGGTAAGCTCGGTGACGGTACAGCTACCGAAAACGATACATATAAGATGTATTGGGATGCGTCTGTTAACAGCGTAATTCTTGTTAACAAGCAGACGGGTGTTAAGTGGTCTACAATTCCTGCCGAACAGTTAGACACACCCCAAGACCAGAAGGTTAAGCCTGTTTCTAACTGGGTTGAGTCGGCAATAATGGTTTATTATTACGACGAAGAGTTCGGTGAGAAGGTTGAGGATTTAAGATCAACACTTAAGTCTACTAATAAGGGTAAATTCTCGGCTTCTATTAAGGAAAACGTAATTTCGGTTGAGTATTATATGGAAGACCTTAATGCAATAATACCGGTAGATTATACCTTGCTTGAAGACGGAATCCGTGTTTCAATTGATGCAAACAAGATTGTTGAGGGACAAAATCCTATCTATACAATTTCATTAGCGCCCTTCTTCTGTTCTGTTAAGACCGGCACACCCGACAGTTACCTTTTCTATCCGTCGGGCTCGGGTGCATTGATAGATACAACAAAAGCAAACCTCACCACAGGTACATATTCTGCCGAGGTTTACGGCAACGATGCCGCAAGAAAAACCAAGGACGAACAGACCAATCAGAAGAATATATATCTTCCTGTTTACGGTGTTAAGAAGGGCAATGATGCTGTTTTAGGCGTTATTACTTCGGGCGCCGAGCAGGCAGGTCTTGAACTGGTGGTTAATCATACAAACCATAAATACTCTGCTGTATCGGCCGAGTTTATGCTAAGAGGTTATGACTATAACGAGGTTAAGGGTAACATAACCTCATCTGAAACCACCATCTATAATCCTGATGTGATTACCGATGTAACCTTTGCGGTTGATTTTTATCCGCTGACAGGTGAGGATGCCGATTATGTGGGTATGGCAAAGCTTTATCAGAAAAAGCTTTTCGGCGACAATGAGCCGACCGAGAATCTTACCGATGCGGCATATTCCATCAAGTTCCTCGGCGGTATGATGGAGCAGAAGAACTTCCTCGGCTTCCCGTATAAAGAGCTTTATGTTGCTACCGATTACAATCAGGTGGCAAGCATACTCAAAGAGCTCTCTGCCTCGGGCGTACAGCCTAATGTTCAGTTGAAGGGCTTTGGCCAGACAGGACTTGATGTAGGCAAGCTTGCAGGCGGTATGAAGCTTGGCAGTGCTTTTGGCAGCAAGGATGAGCTCTCGGCACTTACCAATTACTGTAATGAGAACGGCATCGATTCTTTCGTTGATTTTGATCTCGCTCAGTTTGGAAAGGGCGGCGTAGGCTATTCATACACCTTCGATGCCGCAAAGACTGCCAACTCAAGAAGTGCTTTACAGTACTACATTAATAAGAGTGTTCAGACACACGATTCAATAAATTACGACGCCTTCAAGCTTATAAGAAGAGATAAACTTATGACGGCGTCAGATAAGCTTATGAAGAAAATAGATAAGTATAATATCGCAGGCGTTTCTTTCGGCGTTCTGGGCGACACAGCCTATTCTGACTACACCTTACAAGAATACTATGTAAAGAAAAATATGGCTTCAGATGTTACGGCTATCTATAACACTTATAAGCAGAGCGGTAAAAAGGTGGCTGCAAACGGTGCTAACCTGTACGCAGCATTGGCTGCCGACTGCATCTTTGAAACACCGCTTAATTCGGCAGAGAGTGATTTGTTTGATATAGATGTACCCTTCTATCAATTGGTATTCAAGGGTAAAAGGGAAATCACAAGCGAAGCTATAAATGCGGGCGATATGATAGATAAGAAGCTGTTACAGTGTCTTGAAACAGGCTCGTCAATGCTCTACAACATCTGCAACACCTATGACAGTGTAATGACCTATTCACCCTTCAAGGGAATCTACGGTTCACAGTACTCTGACAATAAGGATGTAATTCTTGCATACGCTAGGGAGTATAAGGGATTATATGCCGACATCAGCGGTCAGACCATTACCGACCACAAAATACTGACCAAGGACGTAAGGGTTACAACATATTCAAACGGTGTTAAGGTATATGTTAACTATTCTGACACCGATTATAAGACAGCCGACGGTATTGTTACCGCAACGGGTTATTTAGAAGTAAAGTAGGGGGGTGAACAGTGTGGCTGAAAAAATTAAAAAGATAAAAAAGAAAAAAGGCGTTGAGCAACTCAAAAGCCGTTACGGCAGACTGTTCGTTCTCCCATGGGAGATAGGTCTTGTACTGTTCTTTATAGTTCCGCTCATTACCTCTATTATATATTCCTTCTCGAATGTGGCGTTGGGATCGGGCGGTCTTTCTACTCAGTGGGTCGGCCTTGAATGGTACGATTACATTATCAACAAAGACCCGAATTACCTTAATAATCTTAAAAGCGCTATTTCGAATTTTATGGTTCAGTTGCCTATTATAGTTGCGCTGAGTTTGATTCTTGCAATCATTCTTAACCAGAAATTCGCAGGCAGAATGGTGGCTCGTGCAATATTCTTCCTGCCTGTAATTATCGCAACGGGTGTTATACTTAGCCTGCTCACATCAGAGTATATCGATGTAAGTCTTGTTACCTCTTCGGCCAATTCTTCGGGTGCGGGTAACTATGGTTCATCGATGATCGACTTCGATGAAATTCTGGGTAACTTAGGTCTGCCTGAGGATATTACCAACATTGTCGGCGGCTATATCGGCAGTATATTTAACCTGCTTTGGAACTGCGGTATTCAGATAGTTCTCTTTATCGCAGGTCTTCAGACTATTCCGGACCAGCTTTATGAGGTGTCTAAGGTTGAAGGCGCTTCTAAGTGGGAGGAATTCTGGTACATTACAATACCGATGCTGGGTAATACGATATTGCTTGTTATGGTTTATACCATGATAGATATTTTTACCAGAAAGCAGGGTATTATGAGCTCGGCATTTAATCTTATGGAGGATCAGCTTGTTTACGATAAATCATCGGCAATGCTGTGGTTCTACTTCGTAATTGTTGTTATAATAATGTCGATAGTCTTGGCAGTTTACAATAAACTTTGCCTGAAGAAATGGAATTAAGGGAGGAGAGGTTAAAATGAAAACACCAAAAACAAAACTTACCTCCCGTAAAGCGAAGGAAAAGGCTTTTAAGTTTGTAACATCCATTATTCGTTGGGTGTTCCTGCTGTCTATAAGTTACATTCTGCTTTACCCGATGCTTTATATGATAAGCTCGGCAATACGCGGTGCACAGGACTTCGTTGACCCTACTGTTATATGGGTCCCGAAAAACTTCTCACTTAACAACTTTGTTGTTGCATTTAAGGCGCTTGACTATCTCAACACCTTCTGGACTACCTTTAAGATAGAAATAATAAGCGCATTTATCGAGATTGTTATGTGTTCAATTACGGCATACGGTCTTGCCCGTTTTGAGTTTAAAGAAAAGAAGCTCCTTATGGGTATGCTCATTGTTACCATTCTTATTCCTACACAGATGATAATGGTTCCGCTTATGGTTGATATGAGATATCTCGACGTTTTCGGGATTTTAGGCTTTATAGGCGATCTGGTCGGCGCAGAGCTCAGACCCAATCTGCTCAATACGCCGTGGGCGTTTTATCTGCCGAGTATATTTGCGGTCGGCCTTAAGGCAGGTCTCTTTACATATATGTATGTTCAGTTCTTTAAGGGACTTCCGAAAGAGCTTGAAGAGGCAGCCTCAATCGACGGTGCAGGTCCGCTTAAAACCTTCCTCACCATCGTTGTCCCTTCTTCCGGTACAATTTTCCTTACCGTTACAATATTCAGCGTTATCTGGCACTGGAACGATACATATCTTTCGAGCTTATTTATGTCAGATAACTATCCTCTGTCGGTTCAGTTATCTCGAATATTCACGATACTTGAATCGGGCGTTGAGGGTGTTAAATACGGTAAGTACAACCGCGCGACCATCGGTATAGTAATGGCTGCGTGTTTCCTCGTTATTCTGCCGATGCTGCTTATGTATTGTATCCTACAAAAGCAATTTATTAAAAGTATTGACAGAGTTGGTATTGTCGGTTAAAATATTTTTAGCCAAACATATTAAAATTAACATATGTTTTTGGTTAGGAGGTAAATTTAATGTTTAACTTTATTAAAAAGTCGTTTGCCGTTTTGCTCGTTCTTGCTATGGTGTTCTCTTTTGCAGCATGTGACAAAGGCGACGGTAACAAAGGCGACGGTAACAAAGGCGCTTCGTCCATTCAGCTTGACGAGTACGACTTAGACTCAGATGCACTGCTCGCTTCAATGCCTGAAGAGCTTAAGGGTACAACAATAAAGTTTCTTAATTGGTATGACCCGATGCAGCGTGAAGAGAAGGCCGTAATCGAGGACTTTGAAGAGAAAACAGGCATTGATGTTCAAATCATCGTTAAAAATTACGGTGCTGAGTACAATTCTGCGCTCGCTTCATACATAGCCACAGGTGATTCACCTGATGTTATTCGTATGAAGGCACCTACACCCGCTAACCTCAAGTCATTACAGCCGATTTCAACTACAGGCTTTGATTTCAGCGATAAGGCTTGGGATAAGGAAACAGAAGCAAGATATTCTGTAGACGGTACATGTTACGGTGTTAACCTCAAGTATTCACCCTTCTTCCTGCCGGCAATTATATTCTATAACACCGATACTATGGAAGAATACGGCTATGACGATCCTTACGAGCTTTGGAAAAAAGGCGAGTGGACCTGGGATAAGATGGTAGAAATGTGCGAAGAGTGGGTTAAGACCGATCCTGAATACACAGGCTTCGCTATGCTTCCCTACGGCGATCTTCCCGCTATGACAGCCGGTCTTGACTGGATGAAGTACGATGGCAAGCAGTATTCTGTTGACCTTACAGATGCCAAAATTCTCGAAAAATGGCAGTTCTCACTTGAAAACAAGAAGAGCCGCGTATTCACAGAAGCTCAGGATAAATTTGATACAGCAAACCAGAAGACCTTGTTCGCGGCTATGGATGCTACTGCTGTTCAGACCTCTTCAGGTTATTACAGCAAGACTCGCCGTCGCGGTCAGTTAGCAGGTGTTCCGGCACCGACCTTCGGTTCCAAGGACGATTATTATGTACCGCTGATTGAAGACCTTGCGTTCGGTGTGCCGATTGATGCACCCAACCCGAAGGCTGTTCCCTACTTCTTGGCTTACTATCTCGACTTCTCTAACTACGATACAACAGGTACAAACTTTTTCTTTAGCGAACAGGTTAAAGAGATGTATATGGACCTTATGACCATGCCCAAACGCTCATTCAACAACTCTTGTCATTTGATGGGCTCTACAGGCGGTTATTCAAACGTCAGTATCTACAGAAATGTCGATCCTGCTCAGCTTACAATCTGGCTGCAGGAGCGTGAGTACATCATCAACGATGCTGTTACTCAGCTTAACAGTGCATTAACCAAGCTTGAAAAATAATTGACTAACAAAAAACACCGGTTACCTTGTGACCGGTGTTTTTTAGACAGAAAAGCGTTTAAGCGCTTTACTAAAGGAGAATGGCATATGAAAATACGAGGATTAGCGCTTTTGTTGTGCAAAGCACGAAAGTATGATATCATTTTATAAAACAAGGTAGGAGCGGCTTTGATATGATAAAACTCAGAAATAAATACCTAACCGCAAGGATTGACGAAAACGGCGCCCAGATTGCGAGTCTTAAGGAAGGTGAAAGGGAGCTTATCTGGCAGAAGAATGAAAGCACCTGGGACAGTCACGGCGCCGTTCTTTTCCCAATTTGCGGTGGTCTTAAGGACGGTAAATATACCTATAACGGCCAGACCTATGAGATGGCAAAGCACGGCTTCGCTAAGGATAAGGAGTTTGAGGTTAAGCTGCTTAGCAGATCGTCGGTAACACTAAGCCTTGTATCAGATGAGGAAACCTTAAAGGTGTATCCGTTTGATTTTGAACTGACCGTAACCTTTACATTGCTTAAAAGGCAACTCATAGTAAGATATACGGTTAAAAATCTGGGTCAGAGTGATATGTATTTTTCTATCGGTTCGCACGAGGCGTATGCCTGTGAAGGTACAGTCGAAAATTACGATATACTTTTCCCAAGAAAAGAAACACTTAATAACGAACTAATTGCCGACGGGCTTTTAAGTGGCGAAACTCAGCCTATAATCAAGTCTTCAAGACAACTGCCGATTTATGAAAAACATTTTGAAAATAATCCACTTATTTTTAGCGACCTGAGTTCTCGCAGCCTTATTTTGCGAAACCGAATAAACGGTCAGCGAATCGCTCTTAAATTTCCGAGTGTCGGATGTTTTGTTATAACGCATAAGCCGGGGGCAGAGTATATCTGTTTAGAGCCATGGGCTGGCTTGCCCGACGGGCACGGCTGTAGTGGAGAGATAAGCGAAAAAGAAGGTATTATAACCCTTAAGAAAAACAAAAAATACACTAAAATGCATAAAATAAGCGTGTTGCCAAACTATTGACGGTGTCTCCTCGCTGTTTGGCGACAAGATAAATATATTGTACCAGCCCTTTGACATAAAAAAGCAAATTCTATCATACAATTTAGTAGTCCTTTTAGGAGTTGAGTGTATGAGAGAATTAGCACAGGATAGGGCGGTGCAATTAGGCGAATTTATTGCCGCAACGGGCGCGACTGTACGCGCCGCGGGTAAGAAGTACGGGATCAGCAAATCTACCGTACATAAGGATGTTACCGAGCGTCTGGCGCGTAGTGACCCACAACTTTATGCGAGGGTAAAAACGGTGCTTGACAAAAACAAAAGCGAGCGCCACATACGCGGTGGAATGGCAACCAAAAGAAAATACAAAGGCGAATAAAAAACACCGGCTGTGGCCGGTGTTTTTTTACAAGCAAAGAAGTCTTTGACTAATGACTGCACACTTAAAAAGTTAAAAAAATATGACGAAATCACTTGCTATAACAGTCTTTGTATGGTATAAATTTATTAGGTGTGGTTTTAACACGCCCGACAGACTGTACTCGGAGGAAAAGTATGCAAATAGCTGATAAAAGTAAGCTCGAAACAGTTCGAGCGAAAGCAAAAGAGAGAAAAGAAAAGATATTGAATGCAGAGTCGGATTATCCGAAGGATGCAAAAAGATATTATTATATAGACAGTATAAACGGTGACGATACACTTGACGGCTTAACGCCCGAAACCGCTTGGAAAAGTGTCGAAAAGACCAAGTTTCATGACTATGAGGCGGGGGATGTTGTGCTGTTCCGCCGTGGTGGACTGTGGCGTGGCACCATAAATATACAGGACGGGGTTTATTATTCTGCATACGGCGAGGGAGAAAAGCCAAAGATTTACGGCTCGGTTGATGCTGCAAATGAGGATGACTGGGTTGAAACACAGTATAAAAACGTGTGGATGTATCGCCCGCTACTCCCTTATGTGCGTGATGTAGGTTGTGTGGTTATCAATGACGGCCAATTGTGGGGTATAAAGGTCTGTAAAAACAAAAAAGAGGGTGTGCGCTGTGACGGTAAGCACGATGTATTCAACGGCAGAACGGTAGTTTCACGCGGCAGAACTCCCTTTACTAACCACCGTGATTTAAAGGGTGACCTCGAGTTTTATCATAACTATGACGACGAGCATCTTTACCTTTATTGTGAAGACGGCAACCCCGGCGCCGTGTTTGACGGCATAGAATTAGTGCTCAGACATTTTATTGTCACCGGTGAAGGTCGTGGCGTTGTAATTGACAATCTTTGCCTTAAATATACAGGCATTCACGCAATAGCACACCGAGGCCACGATATAACTATACAGAATTGTGAAATTTCGTGGATAGGCGGCTCAAACCAGTTCCCCGAACACGAAATGATGAATTGGAATAAGCCTTTCGGCGATGACACCACCCGTCTCGGCAACGGCATTGAGGTGTACGGCGGCTGCGATAATTATGTGGTTAAGGGCTGCTACTTCTCGCAAATATATGATGCGGCTATAACCGCACAGTATATGAGCGCAGAATTAGATCGTGACATTGTTATGCAAAATATTGATTGGCACGGCAATTTGACCGACTGCTGTCACTATTCCTTCGAGCTTTGGCTGGCAATACAAAAGGTTACGCAGGGTCACAAGGTCGAGATGAAGGATGTCGATATTTACGACAATATATGTATAAACAACGGCTACGGCTGGAGCCATCAGCGCCCCGATGAGGCATACACCTTCTTTTACGGCGATCCTCAGCAAACGGTATGTCAGTTCAGCAATGTTGAGTTCAGGGATAACCTGTTTGCAAATAGCCGTAATGTTGTTTCAAGTGGTCGTATGTTCCGCAAGGGTAACGGTATGCACTTTTTAAGAAACGAAATTTATCACGCAGGTGATAAAATCGCCCATCACTGCAAAGACCTTGAGGGTTGTACGGGCGGCTGGGACGGCTTTAGATATTATATGGCGACAGACGAGGATGTTAATTTGCTCATTGACGGCAAGTATTGGGAAGACTGTAAATTCTACAAATTCGAAAAAGACGAATCGGTTGACGAGCCATACATCAAAATTTAGGAGAGCATGCAAATGACTGTAACTGCTAATGAAAAATTAAAGGAAATAGAACTGCTCGCCCGTAAGCGGAAGCAGGAAATTTTAAATACCGAATCAGACTATCCGAAAAACCGTAGAACATTTTATGTCGATGATAAATGCGGTAAGGATACAAACGACGGTCTCTCACCTGAGAGTGCTTGGAGGACCATAGAAAAGGTCGGCTGCTCTGACTTACAAAGCGATGATGTTGTACTCTTCCGCCGTGGCGGACTCTGGCGAGGTAGCTTGGTGCTCGTTAAGGGTGTTTGTTATTCGGCATATGGCGAGGGCGAAAAGCCGAAAATATATGGTTCGATAGATGCGTCTAATCCCGATGACTGGATAGAAACACAGGTTAAAAATGTGTGGAGATTTAAACCCGAATGCTCTTATGTAAAGGATGTAGGCGCAATTGTTTTCGACGAGGGTAGACTCTGGGGAATAAAGGTCTGTCGCAACAACAAAGAAAGTGTGCGCTGTGATGGCACGCACGATGCATTTAACGGCAGAACCACCCTTTCACGCGCAAGAACCGAGTTTAAGGACTACCGTGATTTAAAGGGCGACCTTGAATTTTATCAGAATTACGGCGACGAACAGCTTTATTTATACTGCGCTGATGGTAATCCCGGTGAGGTATTTGATTCTATAGAGCTGAGTATCCGCAGAAATATTTTTATGGGCGGCAAGGATGTGACGGTAGATAATCTTTGCCTTAAATATGTCGGTATTCACGGTATCGGCCACAGCGGTCAGAATGTAACCTTCAAAAACTGTGAGATAGGCTGGATAGGCGGCTCATCTCAGTTTACCGAGAATCTTCATTTTATGAAAAACCACGCCTTTAATCATCAGGATGTCGTAAGACTTGGCAACGGCATTGAGGTTTACGGCGGCTGTAACAACTATGTTATTGAAAACTGCTATATTTATCAGAACTATGACTGCGCCGTTACGGCTCAGTATATGGGACACCGCAACAGTGATATTGTAATGAACAATATTAAATGGCGAAACAACCTTTTTGATATGAACCACTATGCGTTTGAGCTGTGGCTAAGCGTCAGAAGTGCCGCCGAGGGTGTAAAGGTTGAAATGAAAAACGCCGATATTTCGGGTAATATTATTCTTAACTGCGGCAGTGGTTGGAGCCATCAGCGTCCCGATGTTATGTCGATGGCGCTGTGCAATTTCTCAAGCAGGGATAATCTGTGCAAGGTCGAGAATGTTGTTTTCCACGATAATATATTTGCGGGCGGCCGCGGTGCAGTTTTCCATGGCGGTGTGTTTATGGACGGTAACCAAATGCAGATTAAGAACAACACAATAGTAATGCACGAGGGCACATACATAGTCAAGCACGCCGACAATCTTTTCGATAAGAAATACGGTGCTTTCATCGAGGCAACGCAGGAAAATATTGATGTTATGACACAGGCGGGTTATCTTAAAGACAATGAGGTTTATTTAAGTGATATTACCCCCACGATATATGAACCCACAATAAAAATATAAGAAGAAGGTCTACTTCGCTTCATAAGTGAGGTAGACTTTTTTATTTTAATTTGTTATAATAGTTAAAGGAAGTCGAAACTGATAAGTTTCGACATTCGTTAATTATTATAATAACAAAAAGTCAAGAATGACGCAGAGAAATCGTAACAGCAAGGTGAATATAATGGGAACAAGCAAGCGTTATAAAAAGAAAAAAAGAAGCGTATATATTTGGCGCAGAATAGCGGCGGTTTTACTGTTGCTTACCATTATCGCAGGTGTAATATTTGCGGTGAAAGAATGTAAAAAGGATGACGGCGACAGCGGCAGTAGCGGCGAAAACTCAAGCACGGTGTCTGAGCCCAAAGAGCCGTATGTTGTGGCAAGTGCATCGATTGGCTCGGCGGGGGACATTATGTGTCACAGCACCCAACTCACACACGCTAAAAAAAGCGACGGAAGTTATTATTTTGAAGACTGCTTCGAGTATGTAAAGCCCTATTTTGAGAAATACGATTTAATGGTAGCCAACCTTGAGGTCACCTTCGGTGGTAGTGAGTTTGGCGCATATACAGGCTACCCTATGTTCAATACCCCTGACAGTATGGCAGATGCCGTTAAATATTCGGGCATTGACACAGTGTTGTTTGCCAATAACCACACCTACGATACGGGATATGCAGGTATGCTGCGTACAATGAAGGTGCTCGCCGAAAAGCAAATACCCTTTGTTGGCGTCAGAGAGAGCGAGGACGAGGCTTTTTGGCAGATAAAGGAAGTAAACGGAATTAAAATAGGCATCACCTGTTACACCTATTCGACCAAGACCTCATCGGGCAACAAGGCGCTTAACGGTAATGTTATGAGAAGTGAGGCAGGCCCACTTGTGAATACATTCACATACGGCAATCTTGACGGCTTTTATGAGGACGCCCGTGCCGCCGTGCAGGCTATGGAGGCTGCGGGCGCTGACGCTACCTTCATTTACATTCATTGGGGCAACGAATATCAGCGCACCCCCAATAGCCATCAGTCCAATATGGCGCAGGAAATATGCAATATGGGCTATGATGTTATTGTCGGTGGTCATCCTCATGTAATTCAGCCCTTCGCACTCCTTACGGGCGAGAATGGAAACGAAACGCTTTGCGTTTACTCTACGGGTAATCTTATCTCTAATCAGCGTGCCAATCTTATGGATAGCGACAACTACAGCGGTCACACCGAGGATGGTATGATTTTCGGCGTTACCTTTGATAAATACAGCGACGGTAAGGTCGTTATATCAGATGTTAATATTCAGCCGCTTTGGGTAGATATGAACAGTGCGACGGGCAAGCGCATTTACCGAATCGTTGCACTTGATACCTCGGTCGATAACTGGAAGGACATAGGCGTTGAAAATCTTAATAATGCCAAGAAATCCTACAACCGCACAATGAAGCTGGTCGGCGAGGCGCTGAATAACTACCGCACAGAAAAGGGCTGGAGCGAGGTCGACTTTGAAATAGAATAAATTACAGGATAGTACTTTATTCTATCGTGCAAATCTGCTATAATGTGGAAGAAATGTAAGGTAGTGAGGGCAATGCAGGACGACGGAGTGCAGGTTGCCATAACGCCCGACAACCGAAAAATTATATTTAAAGAGGAGGAATGGTTATGTCGATTATTCATAAGGACGGGTGCTTTAAACTCGACACCAAAAACACTACCTACGCTTTCCATGTGTCAAGATTCGGTTTTTTGATGCATACACATTATGGCGCAAGGGTTTCGGATATTGATTTGTCATATGTATATACGTTTGACCGCTCACGCTCCTTTATAAACGCTATTGAAGAAGATGTTGATATGGTGTTCCAGCTTTATGACGTTCCGCAGGAATATTCGGGCTACGGTATCGGCGACTTTCGCACCACTGCGCTGAGGATAAGACACAATAACGGCAGTCGTGCCGCCGACCTAAGATTTCAATCCTACGAAATTATAGAGGGTGCGGTGCGCCCCGAAAAGCTTCCCTGCGCTACCGAAAACGGCGAAGAGGGTATTCAGACGCTCAAAATAACCTTGAAGGATAGCGCAACATCAGTCTTTGTTAATATGTATTACACCGTTTATGAAAACACCGATGTAATAACCCGCTTTAATGAAATTGTTAACAAAAACGACACCCCGATTTACATAGAAAAGGCGGCAAGCCTTCAGCTTGATTTGTTTCGCAAAAATTATGATTTTATTCAGTTTGACGGCGGCTGGGCGAGAGAGCGCCATGCTCAAAGAAGACCGCTTGGTTGCGGCACACAGGGTTTTGCAAGCCGCAAGGGTACATCAAGCCATCAGCACAGTCCCTTCTTCGGCCTGTGCGACAATGATGCCAACGAAACGCAGGGCGGTGCATACGGCTTCCACCTCGTTTACAGCGGTAACCACCGTACCGAAGTTGAGGTTGCTCAGTTTGATAATCCACGTGTGCTTATGGGCATTAACGACGAGGGATTTTGTTGGAAAACCAAGTCGGGCGATAAATTCACAACACCGCAGGTGCTCATGACCTATTCGGGTGAGGGTATCGGACAGATGTCACGCAACTTCCACACATTTATACGTAATCATATTTTCAGACCAAAGTGGAAAAATGTGCGCAGACCGCTTCTTATAAATAACTGGGAAGCAACCTACTTTGATTTTGACCAGCAAAAGCTGATAGACCTCGCCGCCACTGCAGGTAAGCTCGGCATAGAGCTGCTTGTTATGGATGACGGTTGGTTTGGTCACCGCGAGAATGAAACAAGCTCGCTGGGCGATTGGGTGCCCTACAAAAAACGTTTGCCGGCAGGTCTTAAGCCCTTGGCAGAGGGTGTAAACAAAGTGGGCCTTAAATTTGGCATTTGGATGGAGCCCGAAATGATTTCAAAGGACAGTGACCTGTACAGAGCGCATCCCGATTGGGTGCTGTCAATCCCCGACAGAAGCCGTTCTATAGGTAGAAATCAGCACATGCTTAACCTTATTAATGACGAAGTTAAGGAGCACGTGGTAAACGCTATAAGCGATGTGCTTTCGAGCGCAAATATTGAGTATCTCAAGTGGGATATGAACCGCTATCTGACCGAGGTCTATTCGGCAACACTCAGCGCAGATTCTCAGGGTGAAGCATACCACCGTTATGTTCTGGCGGTCTACGATATACTCGATCAAATTACAACTAAATTCCCCAAGCTGCTTATTGAGCATTGCTCGGGCGGCGGCGGAAGATTTGATACGGGTATGCTTTACTATTCGCCACAGATATGGACAAGTGACGATACCGATGCCGTTGAGCGCATCGAAATTCAGCACGGTACCTCCTTTGGCTTCCCCATTACGAGTATGGGCTCGCACGTATCGGCCGTTCCCAATCATCAGACGGGCAGGGTAGTTGATATGAATACCCGTGCCAATGTGGCGTATAGCGGCACCTTCGGTTATGAGCTTGACATAAACAAGCTGACCGATGAAGAGAGTGAGATGATAATGGCCCAGACCGCCTTCTATAAAAAGCATTACGACCTTATCAACAACGGCGATTACTACCGCTTAGCGCATGTTGACGGCAGACATGCGGCGTGGTGTTTCGCATCCTCCGACAAAAAAGAAATGCTGTTCTTTTATGTTCAGCTCGAGGGCGGCCCCAATAGCGGTGACGTGTTTGTTAAGCTTGACTGTGCAGATTCTTCTCTTTGTTATACAGACTGCGAAGAGGGTAAAAAGTATTTTGGCGACACCCTTAAAAACATCGGTGTGTGCATACAGATTACGCCCGGTGAGCGCAAGTCTTTCAGCAAATATTTTAAGGCATTGCCAAAACGGTTCCGTTAAGGACTTTTGTAGCAAATAATATAAAACAAGCGAATTAACTATTTACTTTTTAAGCTTTAGAGGTTAGAATAAGTGTATACTTCGTTAAAGGAGAATTATTATGAGGAAAATATTAGCAATTTTAATGGTTGTTGTTTTGTCGTTCAGTATGCTCGCCTGTACAGGCGGCGGTGGCAGGGGCACACCTGCTAAGAACGCTTCGGGTGGTGCTAAATCAAAGCTAGGTAAGGTAGACCCTACCGACCCGTCGATTTACACCCTTGACTGTATGACAAGTATGGGCATATGGGAAACTCCCAAGTCAGACAAGGCAAGCGACAAGGCTGCTGAGGAGCTTCTTAAAGAGATTGAGGCGAATCCTGACTCATTAAAGCCCAAGAGTGGCGGTAAATATATTTATGTTTCAAATGACGGAAGCGATGAAAAGAGTAACGGCTACAGCGAAGACAAACCCGTTGCAACCATCGCCTACGCTAACCTGTTAGCTAAGGCAGGTGACGTTGTTGTACTCAAGCGCGGCGACTTCTGGCGTGAGCGTGTTGTCGGTATTGAGGGTGTATCCTACGGCGCCTACGGCAAGGGTAACAAGCCTACCGTCTATGGCTCACCCGAAAACCTTGCACTTAGAGAGTGGACTTTAACCGACACACCCGATGTTTATGCGGTGTCGCTCGGTGGCACTTCAAATGTTGGTGCCGTTGTGTTTGACCATGGTGTTGCGGTTGGTAGCCTTAAAAGCAGTTCAGAGGAAGTAGAAACAAACTATGATTATTACATCAAGTCCGGCAAGCTATATGTATACTGCACCGACGGCAACCCCGGCGAGCTGTATGCTAACATCGAAACCTGTAGCGGCGAACATATTGTAAAGCTTAAATCTAATTCCACCATTCAGAACTGGAGACTTATGTACACCGGTATTCACGGAATTGCTATGGGCACCGTTAAAAACGTTGAGGCCGACGGTTGTGTAATCGGCTATATTGGAGGCGGATCTTCCGGTGGCGGCGAGAGGCTGGGCAACGGCATTGAGGTTTTTGGCGGCTGTGACGGATACACCATCAGAAACTGCCATATATATCAGTGCTATGACGCAGGCATCACCATGCAGTATATCGGTGGCGGCAGTGAGGAAAATCTGATCGAAGAGAATATTTTGTTTGAAAACAACCTGCTTGAATACAGCGTGTATAACATCGAGTATTTTATGTCGGGAAAAGGTAGCAACCCTGGAATTATGAGGGATGTTCTCATTCAGGATAACGTCATCCGCTACGGCGGTTACGGTTTTGGTATGTACACTCGTCCCGACAAGAACAGAGGCACCAATATTCAGGGTAGAGGCGGCTTGAATGCCACCGAAAACTTTGTTTTCAAAAACAACGTAATCGACCACTCTAAATCAATGCTTATGGAGCTCGGCGCTTCAAAAGAGGAGTATATACCCACGTTTATAGGCAATACATATTATCAGGAAGAAAACAACCGTATTGCCCGTATAAATGATAAGAACTATGGCGTTAAGCGTTACGGCGAGAGCGCTATAACCGATGTTTTGGGCGACAAGACAGGTAAGCTTGTAATTTATAAATAGTTTTTAAGGCGACCGAAAAAATTCGGTCGCCTTTCATTTCTTTTGTAAAACTTCTAAAAAGGGTGCAATGCACCTTTTTTCGACTTTTATAAAACACAAAAAAGCACAAAATATGGCATACAAAGATTCCGGCGATACAACATATGGCACGCGCGCCGAAAAACCTTGTGAAAAGCCGCAATTTTAGGGCTTTTTCCCAAAAATTTTTAGGGCAATTTGGATGAAAAAACATTGCATAAATTCGTGCTTTGTGCTATGATTATTGTGTGTGTATGTATATATTTTATAGGAGGAAAAACATATGAAATCTGTTTTAAAGCACGTTTCTAAGAAGGCGTTATCGTTAGTATTAGCGCTATGCGTAATACTTGCGTCGATGACAGCGACCTTTGCGGTATTTGCAGAGCCTACTCCCTACAAGGTTGAGTACGCGTCCCCTGCAATCCGAATGAATGAAATGACAACAGTTGACCTTAGCGCACTTGCTGTCGAGATGGATGCTGAGGGTAAAATTGTTTCGGGCGATGCTATAACCTGGGATGCCGCTGAGCAGGACGGCTTATATCTCAACAAAGAGGCTAATATTGTATCGGTTTATGCCGCAGGCAACTACAAGCTTACCGCTACTTATGAAGGTGTTACCAAAAATATATGGGTACTTGCCAAAACAGCAGAGGCAACAGAATTTGCGCTTGTTGATTATAACTTCACAACCGATAAATTCGTTCCTTCTGAATGGAATTTAATCTTTTATAATAAGGAAAGTGGCGCTAATTACGGTACAGCTAAAGCTACCGATGGCACTAACCCCGCATACTTTACCGATAATAGCGGTAAATCGAGCGGTTATGTTCTTGTAGGTCCAGACAATGGTAAAGAAAGTGACCTTTGGATAAGTCACGGTGTTTTGGTTAATAATAATGAAATTTTCAATGATTTTGCGGATTATACTGTTGTATCCAATATAAAGACAAAGAAAAATTTCACTAATGATTATG
>JAZQGO010000028.1:0-55823 GCA_045540055.1 Acutalibacteraceae bacterium | reverse complement strand
CGGATTTGGGGAACTCTGCAACTTTCAACTTCATCTTAGTTAAAACCCAAAAGACATTGGATTTTTGTAGGAGTGCTTCACCATCCGTTCCCATTTCCTTAGAATGTAAATCTGCTATGTTCTGAAAATGTGAAAAAATATAATCCAACCGTAGTTTATAGAAGCTGTCCACTTCCGAATAGCTGACGGTATGTTGCAAATTATACGTGTTATTCATGTTTTCACCTTGATAAACAATCAATTTTTATCCCAAAATTTTTTTACGGCTGTTTCGTAACCGTCCTTATCCACAATATAACTCATACCGTGCTCGGCTCCGGGGACAACGAACAAACGCTTTGTAGTTTTCGTAGGTCATTTCAATGGGTACAAAGTTATCGCATGTGCCGTGAATTAACAAAACAGGAACTTTGCAATTTGAAAGTGCTTCTGTCGTTGAATAAGAATCGGAGGATACCTGAATTCGTTTTTCACAGATATCCTTTGCAGCACGGCTGTAAAGACCGTAAGGCAGATGGAAATTGTTTTCTACCACGTGTTTCCAAATAGCGTGAGGTGATGTGAAGGCGCAGTCTGCGACAATTCCTTGCACATTTTCCGGCAATTCAAAGCCTGCGGTCATTAAAATGGTAGTTGCACCCATCGATACACCGCCGAGGTAAATCGGTAACTTTGCTTCGGTGCGCTCATTTACCCAATTTATCCGATTAAGGCAATCGTATCTTTCCAAAAGTCCAAAACCCATATATTCACCGCCGCTGTTGCCTTGACCGCGCTGTTCAGCAAAAAGAACCGCACAATCGTTATCAAACCAAAACGGAGCAATAGCGCCGAAATCCTGCGACCAGGTGGAGCGCCAGCCGTGCATTGCAATGATAATTCTTTTAGCATAAATAATGTTCCTATCTGATTTTTCCGATTTTCTTTTGTATCTGCTCCATTTTGTTGTCAAGCATTGCCGCTGACTCGGCACATTCACGCAGTTCTTCGGTAATTTCCTTTGAAACCTTTACGTCTTTTTTATAACGAATCTTATGTTCGAGGCTTGCCCACCAGTCCATAGAGATAGTGCGGAACTGCACTTCTACTTTCATCGGTTTTTTCTCATCGTGCAAAAAAATTGGGATTTCAACAATCAAGTGCAAACTACGGTAGCCGTTCGGCTTTGGGTTTGCAATATAATCCTTTTTCTTAATCAGTGTTATATCATCCTGATTTAAAAAGGCATCGGCGAGAGTATAAATGTCGCTTGGAAAACCGCAAATCACACGAACGCCTGCCACATCATGCAAATTATGCTCAATACTTTCTACCGTAATTGGTGCATTTAAAGCCATAAGCTTATCGCCGATACTTTCAACCGATTTCAGTCTTGTTTTTATTGTTTCAATCGGATTGCGATCGTACTCTAAAGAGAGTTCCTCATTGAGAACTCGGAATTTTGTTTCGACCTCCATCATAGCGCATTTATAATATGCCATGAGTTCTTTGTACGGCGCGGCATACGATTTGATCCAATCTCTTATTTGTTCCTTTGGAAGCGGAAGTGCTGACAACAGCATACGATTCCAATATTCCTGATTTCCATATCTGTCCATTAGTCTTTGCCATCCTGTTCTTTCTTAGTTGAAGTAATTAAATTTGTAAGCCCAATAATAATCGCCACTAAAAGCGGTAGTGATGCAATCACACCCGCAATAATGCAAAGTATAGCAATGGTGGGATTGGTTGCCGCCGCGAGCATTGCCGGGTTGCTGTAGGCAAGTGCTGCCACTGTAAACAACAAAACGGCTATCAGAGTTGGAATTATGATAAGCAATGCGATTAAAAATTTCATTTTATCACCTTACTGCAACCTTTTCTTTGATAGCAGCCACTTTCTGTGCTGATGCGGTATAGGATGTAACCCCTAAAATTGTTTCGCCGTCAATCTGCAAAGAGGTTGGACGGTCAAACTCTACGGTAATTTCCTTTCCTTCTAAAATATCCACGTACTTGGTGTGTTTAATATGCTCTCCCTTGAAAAGTGAGGGAAAGATCATCAGTGTTTTCAGTTTACCTACATCGTGGAAAATCATTGTTGAAAGCTTATCGGAATTTCGTTTTTGCTCTGGGGTTGGCATCATACCGCCACCATAAAATCTACCGTTCATCGTTGGAGCGATCCATACCTTTTCATATGTATGTGCTTTACCGTCCACAGTTACCTTTGCATTCGTTGGCTTATAATGAAACAAAAGTCCGTTTATGGCAATCATTGTATAATTGACCTTTTTGCCGGGAATCTTCCTTTGCACATCACCAACTTCACAGCAGTATCCGTCAATACCATAGCCCACACCGTTGATAAAACGGTAAGTTTTGTTTTTAACGGTTACTTTCGGAAGCACTCTTATGTACTCGTTAATAGGAAAAGGATTGCATTCCTTCGAGTAGCCGAGATCATGTGCAAAGTCATTGCCTGTGCCGTTGGGGAAATACAATACTTCATTATCAAATTCAATTCCTTCGATATTGTTGATAAATCGATTGAGCGTTCCGTCACCACCGGCAAGGATAATATAGTCATCTTTTTCAAGTCCTGTTATGAATATGCGATAATCGGAAACCTCTGTCACATCGATATATTTCATCTCATCGTTTATGATGATTTCGAGTATTTTTACGCTTTCCAGTGCATTAACGTCACCCGCTTTGTTATTGTAAAGAACATATGCCGTAGCCATAATTTTACCTCACTTTTTTATCCTAAATGATTTTACTTCACTTCTTATTTACTGACTTATTGAATTTTTTCTTTTTTATATTACAAATCGAAATTACTCCAATCAATCCCACTAAGAGATAGATGATAGCTATCACACAAGCCGCCAAAACTACAACGTATGCGAACTTTAATAAAAGCTTTGGAGCAACTATTAAAAGAACCACAAACCCTATCAGAAAAAATAATATTGCTGCATAGCAGATAACCGCAAATTTTATTATGCTACATATAAATTCCTTCATTTGCTTTTTCCTTCTTGTATTAAAATTAAGTATCAAATGTTTTATTCTTTATTGCTTTAACATTTTGCATCGTATAAAGAATAAAGGACATCAGCATAATTCCAATACAAGCACCAACCATAATTAAGGAAATGGTATGAGGTATGTTGTACCAAAATAAATGTATGGCCATCATTGCATAAAGCGAAACGGTTGTAAGTTTACCATGCCATACTGCACCCTTGACCGTACTTGTTCTTTTAATTGAAATCAAACTTGTAATTCCCGTGCAAAATTCTTTTATTATCAAGAGCATAAGCGGATAAATCATATAATGAAAGCGAGATACCAAACAAAACAGCATCGCTATTTGTGTCAGTTTATCGGCAATCGGATCAAACGCCTTTCCAAAGTCACTTACCATATTGCACTTACGGGCGATAATACCGTCCACAATATCCGTTACTGCTGATAGCAGTAGAACGAATAACGTCCAAAAATAGTCCTGCTTCTCGGTATAAAGCCAAATAATGACCGGTATCAAACACAGTCTAAAAAAGGAGAGAATATTCGGTATGGTCAATATTTTCTTTTGATATGTATTTGCATTTGTCATTTAGATTCAACCTCTATTTTTTCATTTTTCAAACAAAGTATATTCCGCAATTTACAACTCAACTTCAACTGAAAGTCAACTTTTGTTGAAAAAAGGACATCGACCACGAATGATCGATGTCCTTTATCTATGTCGTTATTATTTATCATATAATGTAACGGTAAATCGGCAACCGCCGCCGTTTACGTTCTCGGCAGTAATGTCTCCGCCATCTATATCAAGAATCTGCTTTACAAGAGCAAGCCCTAAGCCATTGCCTTCCGATTTATGAGAGGTGTCCGCTTGGTAAAATTTATCAAATAAATGCTTTTGTGCCTCATCGGATAAGCCTTCGCCTTGATCGGTAACGCTGAAAATGAATTTATCTTTTTGGTTTTGGAGCCGTATAGACACAGTGCTATTTTCGGGAGTGAATTTGATAGCGTTACTGATAAGATTACTCCAAATATGCCGCATCATAATTTCATTACCGTTATACTTCACACTATCAAGATCAACATCCAATTCAATGTTTTTCGGCGCCCATGCGGTTTCAAGTGCCACGATGGTTTCCCTTATTTGCTCATCTAATGAAAAAAGTTCTCGTTTCGCTTGTATGGATTGATTCTCGATTTTAGAAAGCAGTAATATGTTGCTGACAAGCGAGGATAAACGTCCTGTGTTAAAGAGTATTTTTTCTACATATTCCTTTTGGTCATCATCCAAATTCTCACACCCTTGCAAAAGCGTGGAATATCCCTCAATAGCATTGATTGGTGTTTTAAATTCGTGAGACACATTGGATATAAAGTCAGTTTGAAGAATTTCAGTGGCTTTTAGTTCGTTTGCCATCAAATTAAATCCGGCATATAATTCTTTAATTTCGCCCGAAGATGACTTGTCCGTATCAAGCTGTATAGTGAAATCCCCGTTTGCGACATTATCCATTGCCTGACGCAAATTCTTAACAGGGTTGAAAAAGGTTTTTGAAATAACAGCAGTCATCACGCCGCCGACCACCACACTGACAATAACGAGTTCTAAAAGCAGCGGAATATTCCAATTTGGATTCAACGTATGCGCAACATTATCAATTAAAAAAGCAAGAGCAACACACGCCAACAGTTCCACCTGCACCCAAAGCACCATTCGTACTCTGAGTGTCAGGCGCTCTTTCTTTCGGTTGCGAATTTGTTCAAAGGTTTGTCTTGTTTTCATGTTTTTACCACCTTGTAACCAACGCCACGCATCGTTACAATTTTAAAATCTTTATTATTCTTAAAGCGATCTCTGAGTCTGCCGATGTGAACGTCTACAGTATGGGTATCACTATCGGTATCATAACCCCAAACATCATCCATAAGCTGCTGACGGGTGAATATACGACCGGGGAAAGATGCCATTTTATACAAAAGCATAAATTCCTTTTGCGGTAAAACCATACTTTCGCCGTCGCAGGATACCGTAAATGTATCACATTCAAGCGCAGTGCCTCCAATAGTCTGTTTGCGGTCGTTTATCATTTGAGCGCGGCGAAGAAGAGCATGCACGCGCAATACCATTTCGTTAACATTGATAGGCTTTATCATGTAATCATCTGTTCCCGATATGAAGCCTTGGCGCATATCATCAAAGGCATCCTTTGCGGTAATCATTAAAACAGGTGTGGTGTTGCCCGCCTCTCGAAGAAGACGCACAAACTCATATCCGTCCATCACCGGCATCATAATATCCGAAATGATAAGGTCAAAATATTCGGCATCGATAGTATCCAAGGCTTCCTTGCCATTACCAACTTCTTTTACGGTGTATCCGTTTTTAAGAAGAACATGAGCGAACAATCTGCGCAGCTCACGGTCATCCTCTGCAATTAAAATTTTAAGCATTTTTCTTCATCCTTTAATCCAAGGTTTACATTTATATTCTAACATTTTACAGCGTTTTTTTCAACTCACTATCAAATGAAGTTCAACAATTGTTGAACTTTAATTGAAGAAGAGTTGATTTTCGGGTTTTATACTATCTTATTATGGAGTATTCTGTCAATACAGAAAGGTAGATATATTTTGAAGAAAGAACAACAAAGACCTTGGCTTTTCAGAGTCATTAAATATTTAGTTAGGCTGTTTTATCTGAAAATAGAGGTTGTTGGGATGGAAAATTTACCCGATGAACCTGTAGTAGTTGTAGGGAACCATACACAGCTACACGGGCCAATTGCTTGTGAATTGTATTTTCCCGATAACTATTATACTTGGTGTGCGGGTCAGATGATGAAACTAAAGGAAGTACCGGAGTATGCCTATACAGATTTTTGGTCGCAGAAACCGAAATATATCCGACCGCTTTTCAAACTCGTATCTTACATAATACCGCCTCTGTCAGTGCTCATTTTCAACAATGCACGGACGATTGCTGTTTATAAAGATAATCGAATTTTAAGCACATTTCGGGAGTCTATCGCTAAGCTGCAGGACGGCAACAGCGTAGTTGTTTTCCCTGAACATGATAAAAAACATAATAATATTATCTATGACTTTCAAAAAGGCTTTGTTGACTTAGCGCGGCTTTATTATAAGCGTACAGGCAAAGAACTTTCCTTTGTGCCGCTCTATATAGCACCGAAATTTAAAAAAATGTATTTAGGAAAGCCAATTAAATTTTCTGCCGATACACCAATCGCTGAGGAACGCCGCCGTATATGTGATTACCTGATGCAAGAGATTACCGCTATTGCATGCTCACTACCTGAGCATACCGTTATTCCTTACCGCAATATTCCCAAAAAGTATTATCCCAAAAATATTAAGGAGAAGAAAAATGAGAAAACCCCAAATTGATTACCGTCAGTTCCGCTTTTCCAAACTTAACACACCGCAGTTTTCCCATCTTAAGCTGCTTCTCGGATGGGTAGGATACTTTATACTTTATTTTCTGACTGAAAATTTAATCCCCGTAGAAAAATGCTATGTGATTCACTGCGGGCTTGACGATATTATTCCGTTTTGTGAATGGTTTTTGTTGCCCTATGTTTTTTGGTATGCGCTGATCGTTTTTTCACTCGGCTTCTTTGCACTATATGACGTGGATAGTTTCAAGAAATTACAGACCTTTATTATTATCACGCAGGTTTGTGCGATGGTCGTATATATCGTTTTTCCCAACTGCCAAAACCTGCGACCTGCTGAGTTTTCGAGAGATAACTTTTTGACCGACTGCATCGGCTTTTTATATGCCTTTGATACCAATACAGGTGTTTGTCCGTCTTTGCATTGTGCTTATTCCATTGGTATAGCAAGCGTATGGCTCAAAGCAAAAGATGTGTCAAATCTATGGAAGGCGTTTGTGGTGATTTCCGTTATTTTAATTTGTCTTTCCACTATGTTCATAAAGCAACATTCGGCAGTGGATTTCTTTGCGGCTTTGCCTGTGTGTCTACTTGCTGAAATATTAGTTTTCAAGGTGTTCTACAAGAAAAAAGCATAAGTTTTAAGTGGGATGGGGTTTATGAGTATCAACATAAAGGAAGTTACATCAAAAAAGGATTTAAAGAAATGGATCGAGTTTCCGAATTCACTTTATAGGGACAACGAATATTACGTTCCGTTCTTGGCAAGTGATGAGATGGAAACCTTTTCAGAGTCCAAAAATCCGGCATATGCTTTTTGCAAAACAAAACTGTTTTTAGCATATAAGGACTATGAAATTGTCGGCAGAATTGCAGGGCTTATCAACCACGCATACAATAAAAAATGGGGCAAAAATGCAATCCGCTTTACCCGCTTTGATTTTATAGACGATTATGAGATTTCGAAAGCATTATTCGATAAGGTTATCGATTGGGGCAAGGAAAACGGACTTACTGAAATTATGGGGCCAATCGGCTTTACCGATATGGATCACGAAGGTATGCTGATTGAAGGCTTTGAGGAATTTAACCTTTCCATCACTTTTTACAATCACCCTTATTACATAGAGCACATGGAACGTTTAGGCCTGCAAAAAGATATTGATTGGTTTGAATACCGTATTAACGTTCCTGAAACCTTAGATCCCCGCTTTGAAAAAATCACTAATCATCTTATTAAGAAAAACGGTTATCAAGTAGTTACATATAATAACCGCAAAGTTCTGTATAATGATGCCTTAGAAGCCTTTAAGATTATCGATATTGCCTTTTCAAAGCTATACGGCACCGTGCCATTAACTCCCGAAGTTATCAAGCACGCCATTGACGGATATGTGCCAGTAGTCAACCTTGATTATGTTTGCTCGATAAAAGATAAAGACGGTAATATTATCGGCTTTGGAGTGCTCGTTCCGTCTATTGCCAAAGCACTTAAAAAATCTGACGGCAAGATGCTGCCTTTTGGTGTGTTCCGTTTGCTTAAAGCACTGGGTGGTAAAAACGATACTCTTGAAATGTTCTTTGTCGCTGTAAAACCAGAATATCAATCGCTTGGACTTCCGGCAATTCTCATTAACACATTAGCGCCGAAAATAATTGAAAACGGCGTAAAGTATTGTGAAACGGGGCCGATGCTTGAAACCAACACGGCAATTCACAGTATGTGGCGACACTTTGAAAAGCGGCAGCACCGTCGCCGCCGTTGTTATATAAAGGCTATCTGACAACTTGAATTATAAACGCAAATGTTATATAATATACGTTGCAATTTTTGATTTTACGGAGCGTAATTATGAGCGATAACAAAGAAATGCTCGGCACGGCGCCGATTGGCAAACTGCTGTTTAAACTGGCGGTTCCTACGGTGGTTGCCCAGCTTATCAATATGCTATACAACATCGTTGACCGCATCTATATCGGTCATATCAAAGATATCGGCAGCCTTGCGCTGACGGGTGTCGGCGTGTGTATGCCGATTATTATGATTATCTCGGCATTTGCGGCGCTGATTGCTTCGGGCGGTGCGCCGAAGGCATCTATCACAATGGGCAAGGGCGACAACGTTTCCGCCGAAAAAATTATGGGCGGATGCTTTTCTCTGCAACTTATTATCTCTGCCGTTCTGACCGCCGTTTTACTGATTTGGAATAAAGATCTGCTTTTAATGTTCGGTGCAAGCGAGAACACTATCGGTTACGCCAACGATTATATGAACATCTACGCTATCGGTACGGTTTTTGTTCAGTTAACGCTCGGTATGGGTGCCTTTATCACTGCACAAGGATATACCAAAATCAGTATGATCACGGTGCTGATCGGTGCTGTCAGCAACATTATCCTTGATCCTATTTTCATTTTCGGTTTTAATATGGGTGTAAAAGGCGCGGCACTTGCCACCATTCTGTCCCAAGCCATCTCTTGCATTTGGGTGCTTTTGTTCCTTTGCGGAAAGAAGACTTATCTGAAACTCAAAAAGCATAATCTTCGCATTGATGCAAAACTCGTTTTTCCTTGTATCGCACTGGGAACGGCAACCTTTATTATGCAGAGTAGTGAAAGTGTGATTTCGGTTTGCTTTAATTCTTCGCTATTAAAATACGGCGGTGATATTGCCGTTGGCGCTATGACCATCCTTACAAGCGTTATGCAGTTTGCAATGTTACCAATGCAAGGCATTGCACAAGGCGCACAGCCGATTTTAAGTTACAACTTCGGTGCCAAAAACGTAGGGCGCGTCAAGAAAACATATAGGCTGTTGCTTATATCCTGCCTTGCGTACTCCTTTATCATTTGGGGCGCAATTATGTTGTTCCCGCAACTGTTTGCCGGTATATTCACACCAGATACATCACTCATTGAATTTACTGCAACGGCACTTCGTATTTATTGCGGCGTAATGTGCATCTTCGGTATTCAGATCGCTTGCCAAATGACCTTTGTTTCTATCGGCAATGGGCCTTGCTCTATTATCGTTGCCATCGTTCGCAAGTTTGTTTTACTCTTGCCGCTTATCTACATTATACCGCAACTGATAACAAACAAAACAATGGGCGTTTATACGGCAGAGCCTGTTGCCGACGTGATAGCCGTAACCTTTACCGCTATCCTTTTCACCATTCAATTTAAGAAGGCGCTAAAGTCTTTAACAATAAAAAATTCAAAGGAGACAGCACAATGAAAATTGCAGTAACTTACGAAAACGGACAGATATTTCAGCACTTCGGACATACCGAGCAGTTTAAGATTTATACCACAGAAGACGGAAAAATTATAAACAGTGAAGTGGTTAATACTAATGGTAGTGGACACGGAGCACTTGCAGGACTGCTTTCGGCGCTCCAAGTTGACGCACTTATTTGCGGCGGTATCGGTGGCGGTGCACAGATGGCACTTGCCGAGGCTGGCATCAAGCTTTACGGTGGTGTTAGTGGTTCCCCAGATGCCGCAGTCGAAGCATTGCTCGGCGGCACGCTTGGATTTAATCCCAATGTAAAATGCGACCACCACGATCATCACGGCGAAGAGCACACCTGCGGCGACCACGGTTGCGGACATAACTGCTCGAGTAACAACTGCCACTAATTCCATTTACTTTTCTTTGGTTAATGCGTAGTAATTTTTACCTACTTGATTTTACAGCAGGGTCAAGGTATAACACAAGTAAAGTTGGCGAGAGATGAAGCGACCACATATTTTAGCTGTGTTATTTAGTTGTTTTGGATTGGAATTTTTATTGTTTTCACGACCACATTTCATCCCACAGTGCGATTTGGAGTAGGCGGAAACAGTGGAGACAAGATGCCCAAAGACGATGGTTTTTCGGGATAAAAACCACTATATGTAGTGTAAATAATTAGAAATCAACTATATCTTGCTGTTCGGGACGCAGAGGCCGCAGGTTCAAATCCTGTCGCCTCGACCAACTTAAGAAGCACTTAACTTTTAAAAGTTAAGTGCTTTGTTTTTTATATATTTTCTAATTTAAACGGTAATTATTTCACTTCTGTTTTAGTGAAATAAAGAAATTAACTGTTATCAACCCCAAAACAATTAAACCTAAATAGCCGAAAAGCGGATAAACCGTACCTATAAGGTCACCGAAGCCGCAAAGACTACCGATAAAGTTAATAAGCGACAGTATTATAACTGTAGGTATAAGCTTAGTCCCCGTAAATTTAACGGTTATATAGTTTGAAATTGACATCATACTTGTAAGCGCCGCACCGAACATTCCGCCAAGCAACAGCACTGCATATATAATACCAATGGCGGAATTTATATTGACGGCAACCGACAGCATAGGAAGCTCGCCAATTTCATTAGAGATAAGCGTATAAACCGACAGTAGAATTGCCACTGCCACCAAAAAAAGCACGGCACCGCCGAAAATTGCGCCCTTTATGTAGGTTCTAGTATTATCTATGCGTTTTGCGAGGGGCGAAATTATACCGACAGATGAGAATATACTGTACGACAGATACGAAAGACTTGCGAGCAACCAATGGCTGAGTAACGGATTTGTCTGCTGAGTCGGTACCGCAGTTATATTTGGTAAGCCGTCTGACGCACAGACGAAAATACTTATGCCTAGCGAAAACGCGGCAATAAGCGGAACCAAAACCGAAAAAAATGCCGCAATGCCCGAAACTCCCTTTAATGCTACCGTCGCTAAAATCAGGCTGAACAGTGCCGCCGCTAAGGTGCGGTTAATACCCGTAATTTCTTCTAACAGGGTTGCGGCACCAGACGTCATAATAACGATTATGGCGAAAACCAAAATCATCTGTAAAAAGGCAAGGACACTACCAAGCACGGGGGATTTAAATGGCAAAATAATATCCTCAATTTTTTCGGTGTTTTTGAATTTAGCGATAAAGATAATCATGGCACCGAATATACATATGGTCGTTACCGAAATTAAGCAGCCTAAAATGCCGCTAAGACCAAAGTTACCGAAAAACTGTTTAAGCTCATTACCCGATAAAAATCCTGCGCCTAAAAAACAGCCTGCAAATATAAATCCTAAGTTAAAAAAGTTGATTTTTCTCATAACAAAATACTATGTATAAATTAAAAATAATATACAGCTTAAGAAACAAAAAACTCTCGGATTGTGGCTTTACCGTCCTCTTCGTTACGCAAAATGACGCTATGTTCACCGTATGGCAAGCCTCTTGCGAAGGTCACGTGAATTATTGAATGGTCATTTTTACCGAAGGATGCCACCCCTGCCTGCTTACCGTCAACTATGCAAACCAAGCGTGTGGTTGCCTCCTCATCCTTCCATGAATGAGCCTGCGCACCGATATATGTACCCGTAAATGTAAATCTTAACTCATCGCCCTTTTTGTAGCAGTTATACAGTTCTTTTGCGGCAAACTCACCATCCTCAAGTAAAAAACCGTCGGCTTCAATATCCTTCATATCTCTAAGGCCGATTCTGTAGGTTTTATCGAGAATAAGATTCTCGCTGTAAGGCTGAGGCAAACGAGCCGCTGCTGCCTTCTCGTGTGCACCACTCAAATC
Source organism: Acutalibacteraceae bacterium (assembly GCA_045540055.1). Lineage (GTDB taxonomy): Bacteria > Bacillota > Clostridia > Oscillospirales > Acutalibacteraceae > SIG565. The sequence continues at coordinate 43,806 of JAZQGO010000028.1, read as the reverse complement.
ATTTTCTAAAAACTCAATAGCCGTCTTTGCGTACAGCTTGTAACCGTTATCGTTTGGATGCACCCAATCTTTAATATAATAATCTATCGGGTTTTGAGAGTCTTTTAATTCCCTTGCCAATGCGTCATTAAAACTGATTGTAGGAATATCGTAATGTGCCGCCAATGCTTTATGGGCATCAATAAATCTCGAGCCGTTATATACAATGTTGCGGTCGGTGATAAAGGCTATAATAATATCAGTATACGGGTTAGATGAATATATTTTTCGAATGATTGACTCATAATAAATCAAACTTTCTTCAACAGTATACCTTTGATAAGCATCGTTAATGCTGAATTCAATAAAGACAAGGTCAGGATTATACGATAAAACGTCATTCTCTATTCTGAAAAGACCGAAGCCTGTACCCGTACCACCTATTGCGGCACTAACATTATTTACCTGCACATCGGGATATTTCTCTTTTAAATATTTACCCGTAAGAGCACGCCAACTCGTTTTATCAGGGTCGGATGCGCAAGCACCCGCAGTAACTGAACCGCCAAAGTAAACTACCGTCAGTTGCCTTTCTTCTGTTATTTTTTTGTAGGTGTTACTAAGCTTCCTTGTCAAAATCAATACCCCTCTTTAATATCGCTTCCCTGTTTTTATAATCGGGGAGAATTTTTGCAACTAAATTATAAAACTGTGCCGAATGATTGTGGTGCTTTATGTGCGCCAACTCGTGCACAACAACATAATCTATAGCCTCTGTCGGATAGAGCATAAGCATATAAGAAAAGCACAGCGCATTCTTACCGCTACAACTGCCAAACCGCTTTTTAGCCGATGTTATTTTTATGCCCGTCGGCTCAACATCCATAAGCTGTGAATAGTATTTCACGCGACTTGGTATAATTTCTGCCGCCGCCTGTTTTAACTGCTTTACCTTTTGGTCGGTCAGCGACAAAAACGACTGCTGACGGCGTCGCATAAGCTCGATATGCTTTTCTATCCACTCGGTATGCTTTATTACAAACTCATCAATCTTTGCCCTGCTTAAAAATAGCGGTGAGCAAACTACAACCTTCAAATCATCATTTATCCTAAGCGACAGTGTTTTTCTATCTGAGCGTTTTAGAATATAATCAAACATTATCCCTTAATAACCTCGTATATAAGCGGCGCCTCCTGCGGCTTCTCTGCAGATATAACAACCGCCTCATTAAAGGCATTAACGGCCGCCGACATATCACTCACGCTACTTGAATAAAGTGTGGCGATTTTGTCGCCCAATGCTACCCTGTCACCCGTTTTGCGTGACAGCAATATTCCTGCGCTAAAGTCGATTATGTCATCTTTTTTAGCTCTGCCGCCGCCCAGCATAACCGAAATTCTGCCAAGCTGTTCGGCATCCATTTTTGTTATATAACCGCCTTTTCCTGCGACAACATCAACATTATACTCTGCTTCGCCAAATTTTCCAATGTTTTCAAAAACAGAAACATCTCCGCCCTGAGCGGCTATCCATTCTATAAATTTTTTATATGCCGCGCCACTTCTTATAGCGTCTTCAACCTGTGACAGCGCTATTTCTGTATCGGTATCAAAAACAAGGCTTACCATATTGGCCGCCAAAGACAGACAAACCCTTGCTAAATCGCTGTCGGTATTACCGCGCAGTACCTCGAGAGCCTCTTTAACCTCTAAGGCGTTGCCGATAGCAAACCCCAGCGGTATATCCATATTAGTAATAAGCGCCGAGACTTTTTTGCCACAGCTGTAGCCTATGTCAACCATAGCATGCGCTAATCTTTTCGCATCATCAAGATTTTTCATGAAGGCACCCGAGCCGACCTTGACATCAAGCACTATATTATCGGTGCCCGCGGCTAATTTCTTGCTCATAATACTTGATGCGATAAGCGGAATACTGTTAACGGTTGCCGTAACATCTCTGAGCGCATAAAGCTTTTTATCGGCAGGCGCCAAATTGCCGCTTTGACCGATAACGGCAACACCTATATTTTCGACCTGATTTAAAAACTCCTCAGACGAAAGGGTTGTTTTAAAGCCTGCGATAGATTCTAACTTATCAACCGTGCCGCCCGTGTGACCAAGTCCCCTACCCGACATTTTGGCGACCTTAGCGCCGAGGCTTGCGACAATGGGGGCTACAATAAGTGTTGTCTTATCTCCTACACCGCCCGTACTGTGCTTATCGACCGTTTTACCGCCAAAGGCAGACAAATCGACCTTGTCACCCGAGTCACGCATTGCGGCGGTAAGAAGTGCAGTTTCCTGAGAGGTCATACCGTTAAAGAAAATTGCCATACAAAGAGCCGATGCCTGATAATCGGGAATATTATCGGCAGTATATTCGTTTACAAACCATTCTATCTCCTGCCTTGTAAGCTCGCCGCCGTCACGCTTTTTGGCGATTATATCGTACATTCTCATACATTTTCTCCTAAATTAAATGAAAATGGTAATAATTCACCTAAAGTATATTCCTTATATTCGCCGTTTTTTGCGGCGCAAATAATCTTAAAATCGCTGTCGCAAAACTCTGATATAACCTGACGGCAGACACCGCAGGGCATACATAGCGTATCGGCAGAGCCGATAACCGCTATTGCGGTGAACTGCCTTTCACCCTCGCTTATGGCCTTGAAAAAGGCGGTGCGCTCTGCACATACGGTGGGCGTAAAGGCTGCATTTTCAATGTTACAGCCTGTATAGATTTTACCGCTTTTGCAAAGCAGAGCCGCACCCACGCTGAATTTTGAATAGGGTGAATATGAATTTTGCTGTACCGCTAACGCTGAATTTATAAGTTCTTTAATATCCATTTTACAAACCTAATTCCCTTTTAAAGCTTACACCGTGTGTTTTATAGCCTAAGCCGAATATATCCGAAATTGTTGCGGCTATATCAGAAAAACTGCATCTGACACCTAAATAGGCTTTATTCGGTGTTCCGTACACCAAAATCGGCGTATATTCTCTTGTATGGTCGGTGCTGTTATCCCCCGGGTCACAACCGTGGTCGGCGGTAATAATCAGCATATCGTCCCTTTGAAGTTTTGGTAAAAACTCACCAAGCCAAGCATCAAAATTACTTAAAGCCTCAGCATAGCCGTCGATATTATTACGGTGACCGTAAACCATATCAAAATCTACAAGATTTACAAAGCAAAGACCATTGAAAACTCTATCTGTCATTTTTTGTGTAACGGCCATACCATCGCTGTTGTCGGCAGTCGGTATACTCTCGGTGATGCCACTTGACGCAAAAATATCGCCAATTTTACCAATGGCAATTACATCGTATCCATTATCCTTTAAACTGTCTAAAACCGTGCGACCGATAGGCGCCAATGAATAATCATGGCGGCGTGGTGTACGGCGGAAAGGATATTCGCTGTCAAACGGGCGCGCAATAACCCTGCCTACCCCGTTTTCGCCATTTAAAATTTCTCTGGCTATCTCGCAGTATCTATAAAGCTCGGCTACAGGGACAACCTGCTCGTGAGCCGCAATCTGAAAGACGCTGTCTGCTGAGGTGTATACAATAAGCGCACCTGTTTTTATGTGCTCTTCACCGTAGTCCTTAATAACCTCGGTGCCCGAATAGACCTTATTGCATAAGACCTTTCTGCCAGTTCTTTCTTCAAATTCTTTGATAATACTATCAGGAAAGCCATTCGGATAGGTTGGGAAGTGCTTATCAATGCAGAGTCCCGCTATCTCCCAATGACCCGTTGTTGTATCCTTACCCTTTGAAAGCTCGCACGCCTTACCGTAGGCGGCGATAGGCTCGTCTGCCGCACCTAAATATTCAAGGCCCTTTATATTACCAAGCCCTGATTTCAGCAAGGTAGGTATATTAAATTTGCTTGATGCCGAGATACTGCGCATAGTATCAGCGCCGCTGTCGTTATATTCGGCCGCATCGGGCAGAGCACCGACACCGACACTATCAAGTACGATAAGAAAAACCCTTTTAATTTTACTCACTGACGGCTACCTCTAACGCTAAATTTATCATTTCATTAAATGAGGTCTGACGCTCTTCGGCAGTTGTTGCCTCGCCTGTTACAAGGCTATCTGATATAGTACAGATAGCAAGCGCCTTTTTACCTGCGCGGGCCGCATTCATATAAAGTGCCGCCGCCTCCATCTCAACCGCCAAGACACCCATTTTAGCCCAGTTATTATCCTTATTATCACTATAAAAGGTATCGCTTGAAAGCAGATTGCCGACGTGATAATTAAGATTTAGACTTTTTGCAATTTTTGCTGCACTATCAAGCAGTGTATAGTCGGCAATTGGTGCAAAGGTACCGTCGAGGTCATATTGATTAGCATAGGCAGAGTTGGTGCAGGCCGCCTGACCTAAAACAATATCACGGATATTAACATCTGCCTGCATAGAACCCGCAGAGCCGATTCGTATTATATTTTCAACACCGAAAAAGTTAAAAAGCTCATAGCTGTAAATGGCCATCGACGGCATACCCATACCGCTTGCCATAACAGATACCTTTACACCCTTGTAATATCCCGTGTAACCCTGCACACCGCGAACATTATTGACAAGCGCCGCACCCTTTAAAAAGTTTTCTGCCACAAATTTTGCACGCAAAGGGTCACCCGGCATTAGTACGGTTTTGCCAAAGTCATCAGGGGTAGCGTTAATATGCGGAGTCGGATATGCTTTGTTCATTGTTATTCTCCTTTACTATTTTAACAATTCGGCTGGTGCCGAGGCGCTTAGCACCAAGCTTAATAAATTGCTCTGCATCGACAAGCGACGAAATGCCGCCAGCCGCCTTTATAAGTTTGCCGTTTTTGATATGCTTTTTAAACAGTTCAATATCATAAAAGTTTGCGCCCGCAGTTGAGAAACCCGTTGATGTTTTGATATAATCGGCATTTGAGCGTGAGATTATATCACACATCTTAATTTTTTCTTGGTCACTCAGCATACAGGTTTCAATAATAACCTTTAACACCCTGCCCGAGCAGTTAGCCTTTACTTCATTAATTTCTTCTAATATACGGTCATATTTCTTATCGTGAAGCCAACCGATATTTATAACCATATCTATTTCATCGGCGCCATTCTTTACCGCCTCTGCTGTCTCAAGGCATTTAACACAAGTAGTGTTATATCCGTTAGGAAAACCGATGACTGTGCAAATTTTGAGTTTTTCTTTATATATATCCTTAACAAAGGCTACATACGACGGCGGAATACAAACCGTAGCCGTACCGTATTTTACTGCGTCGTCACAAAGCGATATTATTTCTTGCTCGGTCACACTCGGTAGCAATAAGGTATGGTCTACCATCGATAAAATTTCTTTTATATTCATAATGATTCCCTCTAAACTACATAGAAATTCGTATCCCAAGCGGGAATATACGGGTGATGCCGCAGATAAATTTTATAATGTGGATTGATGGAGCTGATCTGTATAGGCAATTTGAACAAATCTTCATTTCTGTGATATGCCGCTATATTAAGCTTGGGGCTATAGGTTTTAATAGTTTGCTTTGCGCCCTCAATAGCCTGTGCCTCCAGCCCCTCAATATCCATCTTTATATAGGTGATTTTATCCCCATTCAAAATACTGTCGACACTCTCTTTATCAATCGGGATGCCCTCACCCACCGAGGAATTTCTGCCGCCTCTCATTGAGAAAAGCATACTACCCTTACTCTCACCTATACCTGCATTTATGGTGGTTATGTTTTGAAATTGCTCGGTGTTAGCTTTGAGCTTTCTGAAATTTTTTAAATCAGGCTCTACTGCTATTATCCTTTGATAGCGTGCGCCGGTATATTCCATAAATTCCTTTATAGTGTCACCGTTATATGCGCCAAGGTCCATATAGCATTCATCCCCCGACAGATTAAGCAGTGAATATGCCTCTTGCTTTTGCGACTCAATTTCAAACAGGTAGTCAAGCTTACCTGTGAGTTTATAAAGCATGGTGTTTTGGAACACCTTTTTTGAAAAATCATCTGCCAGCAGATTATATGCCGTATTCAGCTCTTGCTTATGAGACCTGGCGTAATCTAAATCAAAAACCTCTGTGTCACCCACGACCGCAACATCAGGAGCATAAAGTTCACTCATAGTCCCGATTTTTTTGATATTATCCATAACATCGGGTAGCTGTGAGCCAAAGCAAACAAGCGTTATTAAATCGGGGTCCTGATTTTTGGCATCAGTAAACGATATTACGGGAAAGCCTCGGAAGGTACGGCTTCTCACAAAGCCGTCGGAGGCGAAAACACCCGTCACAATGATACCTCGGCGTATCAGCTCATCTAAAATTTTGTCGGCGCCGTTGCCCGTACCATATAAATATATCGGCTTGTCGGTGCCTTTAAGATAGTTCCATAAATCTAACATTTTTTATTCCTTAAAACGAGAATAAGCAGCGTCAAATATTTGACGCTGCTTTGTGTTTGTTAGCAGTTACCTGCCATCATAAGCTCGTGCGCCCATGCATCGCCCCAGCGCTCTCTGGCAATAGTGTAATCCTTATCCCAATTAACTGTGTAAACGCACTTTAAGCGAATATCGGTAGCCGATGCCGCAACCATAATATCATATTCACCCGACTCAACGTGCCAATCATCCTCATTTGTGTTCCAATATGCGAAGGCACGCTCATCAAGTTCAATAGTTACGGTCTTGGTCTGACCGGGCTCGAGTTCTACCTTATCAAAGCCTTGAAGCTCCTTAACAGGACGAACGATTGTGCCGTCCTTGGCAGATACATAAACCTGGGCGATTTCTTTACCCGTGACGTCACCCGTATTGGTAATATCAAACTGTACCTTAACCACCTGCTTCGGATCATCACTCTTCTCGGGTGTGATAACAAGATTGCTGTACTCGAAGGTTGTATAGGACATACCATGACCGAAGGGATACCACACCTTTTCAGGATGCTTATCATAATAGCGGTAGCCAATAAACATTCTTTCCTTATAGTCAAGCTTTCTGCCGTCACCTGGAAATTCGATATCGGGATCCATCTCACGCATAAATGTGCAGGGTAATTTACCGTTCGGGTTAATCTTACCAAACAGAACATCGGCAACGGCCTTACCGCCGCCCTCACCCGTCATCCAGGTCTGCAGAATTACCTTGGGGTCACCGAGGTAATCGTAAGGAGCAATAGCACAACCGTTTTGCTGAACCATAATACTTTTCGGGTGAATACGAGCGACCTCACTTGCAAGTCTTGTCATACTATAAGGCAGATTAAGGTCGAGTCGGTCGTCTCCCTCAACACCGTGATAGGGATGGTAGCCTGTAAAGAATATAGCGACATCTGACTTAACAAGTGTCTTTATCATTTTATCACGAAGCGGCATACCAAACTCGCCGCACTCCTTCTGATAAAGTGGCTCATAAAGCACCTCTGCACCAATCTCTTCGGCATACTTTTTAATGAAATCAAGGGGTTTGTCAACCGATTCTTCATCAACAGTAACACCACCGCTTGTCCAGTTGCCTGCGGCATACATCGGATCCTCAGCAAATTTACCAAAAACAGAGATAACCTTAATATCCTTATCCTTTTTAAGCGGTAAAATATTACCGTCATTTTTAAGCATTACAATACCGTCTGCCGCCGCCTTTTGCGCAAGGGCGTGAATTTTATTTCTGTCATACGGCTCTTTGCTTCGCTCTATATCGAGTATACGGTCTACAAGTCGTATATTCTTTTCAACCGCACGGTCAACATCCTCCATAGTGCACCAGCCACGCTCGAGCGCCTTTTTAACATCATTAACAATATTCTTGTTAACCGGCATCTGCAAATCCATACCTGCGGCAAAGGACTTACCGGGATTATGTATTGCGCCCCAGTCAGATATAAGCTCGCCCTCATAGCCCCACTCATCACGCAAGATTTTGGTTAATATCTTCTTGTTTTCTGAGCAGTAGTGACCGTTCACCTTATTGTATGCGCACATAACCGATGTTGGTTGAGATTTTTTAACTATAATTTCAAAAACTCGCAAATATAATTCACGCATTGTACGCTCGTCACAGTTAACGCTAAGTTCGCTTCTAAAGCGCTCCTGATGGTTCATTGCGTAGTGCTTTAAAGAGGTGCCGACGCCCTCTGCCTGAATACCGTTTATATATTCTGCCGCCAACTCGCCTGCTAAATACGGGTCCTCTGAAAAATACTCGTAGTTTCGGCCACAAAGAGGGTTTCTGTGTAGATTAACTGCGGGTGCTAACAGCATATCGACATTATGGGCAATACAGCTTTTGCCAAGACCGTGGCCTACTTCGTTCATAAGCGCTCTATCCCAAGTAGATGCCATTGAAATAGCGGGTGCAAAGGCGACGTCGCCGCCGGGCACGCCGTCATCCCAAGTAACACGCACGCCCGAAGGGCCGTCAGACATAGATATACTTCTGATGTCGTGCTCGGGTATGTCGTGTGTGCGCATTGTTTTCTCAAAATCACCCGTAAGAAGAAGCGCTTTTTCTTCAAGGGTAAGCTTTTCAATTATTTCTTTGTAGTTTTTCATAAGGATTCCCCTTTTTACAGGCTTTTAGTACAGCATGTTAATTTAAAATTATTATAACAACAAGTCACCGAGAAAGCAATACAATATGTCATTTTTTCTTAGTAAATGTCAGTATTTTTGTTGAAAATAATAATTTTGGGTGATATTATGAGCAGATTAAAAGAACTTTGCATACAAAAAGGCTACACCCAAGTTAAAATGCAAATGCTTACAGGCATAGACCACAGCGACTACTCAAAAATAGAAAGCGGCAAACGCTACTACACTTTTGAGCAATGCCGCCATATTGCCATTGCTTTAGGCACAAGCATGGATTATCTTGCCGAACTAACCGATGAAAAGAAACCATATCCACGAAACAAGTAATTTAAAAACGAAAAAACAGTGCTTCGCCCACGCCCCACAGGGCGTTACACGAAGCACTGTTTTTTTATACTATTTTCACCTTTGAAGATTTATTTACACCTAAAATCCCGCCGATAATTGCCGCTAAAGCAATAATAACCAAGCGTATAAGCGACATAAGTGATACCGTTTCACTCACGAAACCACCCACTATAGAAATAATAATAAACATAGCCACCGCCACAAGCAGACCGCCGAGCAAACCTTTTGAGCCATTCTTTCGAGCAGAAAAATATCCGCCGATAAATGCGCCTATTGCCGCCGCAACGCTTGAAAGAGGTGATGCAAAGGATGAGCCAATTCCAGCTACGACCATAATAGCCGCTATACCGAAAAGCAGAATAAGAGTTACCGCCACACCTATGCCGGCACCTATTAAAATATTTATGTAAAATTTCTTATTATCGGTTGCAATATTCTTAAACATTAAAAACCCCTCCGAAATATAATATTCCGAAGGGGAGTAAAATATAACCTGATTATTTCTTTGCGGGTGCGTCGTCGTGAACGGTCAGATTCTGCTGAATAGCCCAACGAGCCAGCTTCTGCTTAGAACGGTCAAGAACAGACTCGATAACAATGCTATCCTCTTTTACAGATACAACCCTTGCGTGAAAACCGCCGATTGTGATGATTTCATCACCGATTTGAAGATTGTTTCTCATCTTCTCCTCTTCTTTTTTCTTCTTGTTCTGCGGACGAATGAATACAAAATAAAATACGGCGAAAATTGCGGCATAAATCAGCAACATTACCCACATATTCATACCGCCCTGTGCGGTCTGTGTCTCTAATAGATACATTATTTTAAACCTCCGTTAATTTTGTTAAAATTATTATACTATTATTGATAGTAAATTGCAAGAACAATTATATTCTTTGCCCGTAAATTGCCTCTTTTTCCTTTTTAAATTCGGCGAAGCGATTTTCATTGAGTGCCGCTCGGATATCCTCCATCAAGTGATTATAAAAATACAAGTTATGAAGTACAAGCAAGCGTTGTGACAGCATTTCACCACTCTTTAGCAGGTGACGAATATATGCCTTGCTGTAGCGACTGCAAGCAGGACAGCTACACTCAGGGTCAATGGGTGTCATATCGCGGTCGTACTTTTGGTTGTTGATATTTATAATTCCCTGTGAGGTAAATAAATGTCCGTGACGGGCATTTCGGCTCGGCATAACGCAGTCAAATAAATCTATGCCCCGCTCTACCCCATTTAAAATATTAAGCGGTGTGCCAACACCCATCAGATAGCGTATTTTATCCTTCGGCATATGGGGACAGACATTATCAAGCACATCGTACATAACCTCGGTAGGCTCACCGACGGCCAGTCCACCAACTGCATATCCGTCAAGGTCTAATTCGGCAATTTCCTTCATATGCTCTATTCTCAGGTCGTTGTAGGTACAGCCCTGATTTATACCAAACAGCATCTGCTCAGGGTTTATGGTGCTATCAAGCTTATTAAGTCTGCTCATTTCGGCCTTACAGCGCTTAAGCCAGCGTGTTGTTCTCTCGCACGACTCCTTAGCATAGCGGTGCTCTGCAGGATTTTCTACACATTCGTCAAACGCCATAGCAATGGTAGAGCCTAAGTTCGATTGAATCTGCATACTTTCTTCCGGTCCCATAAAAATTCTGCGACCGTCGACATGCGAGGCAAAGGTCACGCCCTCCTCGTTGATTTTACGAAGTGATGCAAGCGAAAAAACCTGAAAGCCGCCGCTATCGGTCAGAATAGGGCCTTCCCAGGTTGAAAATTTATGCAGACCGCCGCACTCCTTAATAAGTGTGTCGCCCGGGCGCACGTGCAGATGATAAGTATTGCTAAGCATTACCTGGCAGTCAACCGTCTTTAAATCCTCGGCCGATACAGCGCCCTTTATTGCGCCCTGTGTGGCAACATTCATAAATGCGGGTGTTTTTACCACACCCCTGTTTGTATGAAACTCGCCAAGTCGGGCATTACCCTCGGTTTTAAGTAGTTTAAACATATATCGTTCCTTTGCTTTATTATAAGATGAGCATTGCGTCGCCGAAGCTGAAAAATCTGTATTTTTCGTCGACGGCAGTTTTATAGGCGTTCATTGTTTTATCGTACCCCGCAAACGCCGATACAAGCATTATAAGCGTGCTTTCGGGCAGATGAAAATTAGTAACAAGGCCATCCATAACCTTGAATTCGTAGCCAGGGTAGATAAATATATCGGTATCATCACTGCACTCTTTAATTTCGCCGAATTTTGTGGCGGCGCTTTCAAGTGTTCGGCAAGAGGTGGTACCCACACATATTACCCTGCCACCGTTCTTTTTGGCTTTATTGATAATTTCGGCGGTCTCATATGGTATAGAATAATGCTCTGAATGCATTTTATGGTCGGTTATTTCGTCTGCCTTGACAGGACGGAAGGTACCAAGTCCCACATGCAGAGTAACATAGGCTATGTTTATGCCCTTGCTCTTTAGTCGCTCTAACATTTCACCCGTGAAATGAAGTCCCGCAGTGGGTGCGGCGGCAGAGCCGAGTTCTTTAGAATAGACTGTCTGATAACGCTCTTTATTTTCGAGCTTTTCTTTTATATAATGAGGCAAGGGCATTTGACCTACCTTATCAAGAAGGCTGAAAAATTCACCGTTACAGCTAAATTCTATAATACGATTGCCATCAGGTAAAACATCAATAACCTCAGCCGATAAATCGTCTGAAAAAACGAAGCTTGTGCCCGTTTTTGCCTTCTTGCCGGGACCCGCTATACACTCCCAAATGAGCGCTGATTTTTGTTTAAGTAAAACAAATTCAACCACTGCGCCGGTATCACGGCGCTTACCGAAAATACGTGCAGGCAGAACCCTCGTATTATTAAGTACGAGCGTATCGCCCGAGCGCAGATAGTCATCTAACTGCCTAAAAACTGTGTGACTTATCTGTCCGTCAGTTCTTGAAAGTGTCATAAGACGGGATGCATCTCGCGGCTCAATTGGCGTCTGTGCAATGAGTTCTTCGGGTAAATGGTAAAAAAAATCGCTTTTTCTCATAAATAAAGTGGCTGTCCTTTCTTGACAAACATACTAAAGAATGCTATATTTTAATATAATAATATTATCAATACATATCTTTTGTATTATATTGCAAATTTTGTCAATAGGCAATACCTATTTTAAAATTTGCCCAAATTTCCCGGAAAGGCTGATTATTTATGAAGAAGTATAAGGTTGGTATTATTGGCGCTACAGGTATGGTAGGTCAGCGCTTTGTTTTGCTTGTGTCAAATCACCCGTGGTTTGATATTGAGGTTATGGCGGCTTCAAGCCGATCGGCCGGCAAAACCTATGAGGAGGCTGTAGGCAGTCGTTGGGCAATGCAGGACGCTATGCCTGAGGCTGTTAAGAAAATGCCCGTACTCGACGCTACTGCTGATATGGAAAAAATTGCAAAGTCAGTCGACTTTGTTTTCTGCGCAGTTGATATGAAGAAGGATGAAATCAAGGCTCTCGAAGAGGCTTATGCCCGTCTTGAGTGTCCTGTAATTTCAAACAACAGCGCACACAGAGGCACACCCGACGTACCGATGATTATTCCCGAAATCAATCCCGAGCATGCCGAGATTATCGCCTCACAGCGCAAACGTCTCGGCACCAAGCGTGGCTTTGTTGCGGTTAAATCAAACTGCTCACTTCAGAGCTATGTTCCGGCACTCTTCCCACTTTCAAAATATGGCATTTCTAAAAGCCTTGTTTGCACATATCAGGCAATCTCGGGCGCCGGCAAAACCTTTGAGCGTTGGCCCGAAATGGTTGACAATGTAATCCCCTTTATCGGCGGTGAAGAAGAAAAGTCTGAAAACGAGCCGCTGAAAATATGGGGTAAAATTGAGGGTGACGTTATTGTAAATGCTACCGAACCCAAAATCACCGCACAGTGCTTGCGTGTGCCTGTGTCTGACGGTCATATGGCGGCTGTATTTGTAAGCTTCGACAAAAAGCCGACTAAAGAAGAAATCTTAAACGACTGGTTAGTCTTCTCGGGTCGTCCGCAGGAGTTAGAGCTACCCTCTGCACCCAAGCAGTTCCTTAACTACTTTGTAGAGGATAATATGCCGCAGACAAAACTCAACCGCAATCTCGAAGGCGGTATGGCGGTTTCTATCGGTAGATTACGCGAGGACAGTCAGTATGATTATAAGTTTGTTTGTCTTTCTCACAACACCCTTCGCGGTGCCGCGGGCGGCGCAGTTCTTTTGGCAGAGTTGTTGTGTGCAGAAGGCTATATAGACTAATCGGAGGTTAACTATGAAAAAGACTATTTTTAAGGGTGCCGCTACAGCGCTTGTCACCCCTATGTATGACGATGGTTCGGTAAACTTTGACGGACTTAAAAAATTAGTTGACAGCCAGATAGATGCCGGCATTGACGCTTTGGTTGTTTGCGGCACAACGGGTGAAAAATCAACCCTTAACTATAAAGAGCATATTGATGTTGTTAAAGCCGTTGTTGACTACACTGCAAAAAGAGTACCCGTAATTGCTGGTGCCGGCAGTAATGATACCGCATATTCTGTAGGCATCTGTCAGGAGGCTATCGACGTTGGTGCCGATGCTTTACTTATGGTTACACCCTACTACAACAAAACCTCCCAAACAGGTCTTGTTGCGCATTACAACTATGTTGCCGACAGGGTTGACGCACCCATCATTGTTTATAATGTACCCTCACGTACAGGTGTTAACATTCTGCCTGAAACCTATGCTGAGCTTGCTAAGCACAAGAACATCGTTGCCGCAAAAGAGGCTAACGGCGATATCGCTTCGGTTGTTAAGACACGATATCTTTGTGGCGATGAGCTTGCCATTTATTCAGGCAACGACGACCAGATAGTACCTATGCTGTCGGTTGGCGGCTCGGGTGTTATCTCGGTGCTCTCAAACGTTGCCCCTGCCGATACACATAAAATGTGTGCCGAATATTTTGCGGGCAACACCGATGTCTCACGTGATTTACAGATTAAATATATCGCACTTATAAATGCACTCTTTAGTGATGTTAACCCCATCCCCGTTAAAGAGGCAATGAATATTATGGGTATGGGCGTAGGCCCCTGCCGCTTACCGCTCGTGCCGATGAGTGACGCCAAGCGTGTAGCCCTCGCCGACGAGCTAAAAAAGGTTGGTCTTATAAAATAAAAAATACGGATGTGAAAAAATGCTTAAAATCATCTTAAGTGGCTGTTCGGGCAAAATGGGTAGAGTTATTACCGATATCGTGTCAAACGACGCTGAATGCGAAATTATCGCAGGTGTAGACCCGTTTATTATCGGCAAAACCGATTACCCTGTATATACAAGCTTTGAGAATGTGCCTAATGCCGATGTCATCATCGACTTTTCTAACCCTGCGGCACTTGACGGTATGTTGGAGTTTGCGGTAAAAAACAATATCCCCGCCGTTATCTGCACAACAGGCTACAATGATACACAGATAAAGAAAATTGAGGATGCTTCAAAAATCATTCCTGTATTCTTTTCGTTCAATATGTCGCTTGGCATCAATCTTCTCGTATCGTTAGCCAAAAAGGCTACCGCTATTTTGGGTAACGACTATGATATTGAAATAGTTGAAAAGCATCATAATCAAAAAATCGATGCCCCGTCGGGTACGGCAATAATGCTTGCAAATGCCATAAATGATTCGATGTATAACAAGATGATTTATGAGTATGACCGCCACTCAAAACGTGAAAAGCGTAAAAGCAACGAAATCGGTATTCATTCGGTGCGCGGTGGCACAATCGTCGGCGAGCACGAGGTTATCTTTGCTGGTGATAACGAGGTTGTAACATTGACCCATCAGGCATTTTCTAAAAACGTATTTGCGTTCGGTGCAGTTAAGGCGGCTAAGTTCTTAAACGGCAAAAGCGCCGGTATGTACGATATGAACGGACTAATAAGTGAAAAATAAACAGCAGGTTATTCCTGCTGTTTATTTTTTTGCAACATAAATTTTAACTTTTTTATTTTTATCCTTACAATTATCAATTACAAACTTAGTGCCGTGTGACCTGCCGTCCCAAAAGGCTATTACCTCATCGGCATAATCGATTATGTCAAGATTTCTTAAAAGCGGCGCCTGCCTGCCGTATTTATCATATTGAGGTAAAAACTCGGTTAATTTCAAATTACTTTTTATGGCGTATTCCTTAGCGCAGCTATCAATACCTCTGGCACCGCCCGATACTATCTCGGTTATTCCGTCAGGCAAATATCTGCCTAAATCATTAACCCATAAATTTCTTGACCCTATTACTGCTATTTTCATAATAAAACCTCAATTCTTTGCGCCACATTGATGTCATTATACCACCATTTTAGTTTCGACGCAATATTTCCACTATAATTAAGTCATAATAATGTTAAGAAATATATTGAGGTGTTACTATGGACGATAAATTAGTGCGCTACACATTAAGGGTGGATAGATTACTCTTTAAAAAATTTAGATACATCGCCGATTCTGAAGGACGTTCCGCCAATAAGGAAATCGAACAGTATTTAAAAAGAATTGTAGCAGATTTCGAATATAAGCACGGCGAAATTAAATTTGATTAACTTTTAAGGGAGATACGGTACACCGTATCTCCCTTTTACTATATCTTCTTAATATAACATCTTCTGCGCTTGTGTTGTTCGGTTGCGAACAGCTTCCACTGGGCGAGAATCTTGTTGTTGGTCTCAAGCATGGGACCCGACTCGGCATAGACTATGCCGTTATCAACTGCATTTTTTATAAGGTGGTCAAGAACTACCGCATTGACACCTGCGCCCTGTAAATCGGGGCGTACTGCTGTTAAGAATAAATCAAGTGCATCGTTTTTGGCAAATGCCTTGAGAACGCCAATAAAGCCGAATGGGAAAAGTCTGCCGTTTGATTTCTTTATAGCGTCGGCAATAGACGGTGCCGCAATGCCAAATGCAACGATATTTTCATCTTCATCCATAACAAAGCAGACATATTTGGGGTTAAGCAACGGAATAAATTTATTAGCATATTTCTTTATCTGCTTTTCGGTCAGGTGCACAGTACCGTACAGCGGAGCATAGGCTTCATTAACAAGGGCGAAAACCTTATCGATATACGGCTTGTAGCCGAAGCGGGTGCGCACCTGAACCTTGTGAAGCTTTTTGCGCTTCATAACGTGTTCGGCTATTTTATGTATTCTCTGTGTCTGCTCATCGTCGAACGTCGGCACATAAATTTTATACTCAACCCAGTCGGTATCCTTCTGATAGCCAAGGCGACTCAGATGCTCATTATAGTAAGGCTCGTTGTAGTATGTAATAAACATATTGCGCTTATCAAATCCCTCTACCAGCATACCTTCCCTGTCCATATCGGTAAAGCCTAAGGGACCGTGAACCTCGTCACATCCCTTTTCTCTTGCCCAATCTTCAACCGCCGCAAAGAGTGCGGTTGAAACCGATATATCATCGATAAAATCGACCTGCGTAAAGCGCATACGCTTGGTTTCCCATTTTTCGTTCGCCTTGTGACTGAGTATTGCGCCGATTCGTCCCACGATTTCCCCCTCGCGATACGCTAAAAAGCACTTTGCCTCACAGTAATCAAACGCAGGGTTTTTCTTTTTGTCCCAATCGTCGATATCGTCACTGTAAAAAGCAGGCACAAAATTCGGATTATCTTTATAAAGCTCGTTTGGATAATTAACAAACTTTTTAATCTGTGCCTTGGTTGTTACCTCAACAATTTTGACACTGCTTATAGTTTCGATTTCTTTTTCTTTTAGCATATTTTCCCCTCAAATCCCTAAAAGTTAAAGTCAGGTATATATTTTTTATCGGAGCTTGAATAGTCCTGAATAAAAACATTTTGAAGCGGTTTTGTATAAAGATATTCCAAAACCTTTTCGTATTCGCGTTTTGTAATTTTTCGGTTAAGCTCTTTAAATTCGTGAGCCTTGCCACAGGGCACATACTGTGACATAAGACTCAAATATGCGTCGGGTGTGTTTTCAGAAAACCAATCGATAACCGCCATAGCCTCGCGGGTAGCAAGCGGCAACACAAGATGCCGCACTATTACGCCGCTTTGCATTATGCCGTTTTTATCAATAATGGTTTCTTTTAAATCATAAGCCGCCTTGATTGCCGCCGATGCATATTCAAAATAATCGCTTGCCGACGAATATTTGGCCGACCTATCCGCCGATATATACTTTAAATCCATTAAATATATATCGAATATATCCTCTTTAATATTCTCGGCTAAATCATATCCGCCCGAATTATAGACAAGTGGAATTTTAGGCTTATAAATTTGAAGTGCCCTTTTTATACAGGTAAAAAAGTGTGTGGGGTTTACGAAGTTAATGTTATGCGCACCCTTTAATTCGAGTTCTCGCATTATTTCAGCTAACTGCTCAGGTGTAACTACCCTACCTTTGTTTTTGTGACTAATTTCAAAGTTCTGACAGTAGACACACGAAAGAGAGCAACCGCTGAAAAATATTGTACCCGAGCCATAAGTACCGCTGATGCACGGCTCCTCCCAGAAATGCAGGTCGGCGCGCGCAATTTTAGGGTTAAAAGGCATACCGCAAAATCCGCCCGTGTTGGAGTCTTCGTCTCTTACGGCATTACACCGTCTTGGGCATAAGTTACACCGTCGCTGCATCATTTTGCACCTTTTCGGCAGGATGTATTACCCGTTTGGCTACCTTTAAGCCATTATACGTAACCTTAAACATAACCCTGCCTAAAAACTTATTGCCACACTTAAGGCAGATAAACTCATTTGTGAACCAATGATTTTTATACTTCCACTTTTTTGAGCGCTTTGCCTCGTTGCCGCATTTATCGCACATAAATTTTAGGTGTTTCGGCTCTATGCGGTTATCGGTAAGCTTAGTTATATAATACGCTTTAAAGGTGAGCTTTTTATAAAATTCAGGGTCGGTAGTATCCTTGATATACGGTAAAAATCGCTCTTCATTATAGGTTGCCTTAAGAACAGCGGCGGTAACAAGGCTATCGTCAAGCGCCGTATGTAGCTCAAACATATCGGTCGAAATACCCAGCATTTCGGCGGCGCTTGACAGTGAAATCTGATTATTGATTTCGTTACCCTTCAGCCTTAGCTCATTCTGAACAAAGCTTTGCAGGTCGGCATAATTGCCAATTTTAAAGGCAAGTCCATCACTCAGCAAAAACTTAACATTACTCATAATGGCATATAAATCAGAGTTACTCCAGGTCAGCGTTACCGAATCGTCGCCAAACCACTCATTATATTCCTTTACCGCTATATCAAGCGGAGCGCCTGCAAGCATATCCTCAGTAGTAATACCCGTAAGCTCTGTAAAACGCTTGGTAACCTTTTTCGATACGGCTGAACGGATGGTACGGCTGAACTTATCGACAAAATGAAAATTACGATCAAGTTTTACTGCACCGATTTGAATAATCTGATTTATAAATCCGTTTTTCTTTTTACAATATGCGCTATCCCATTCTAAATCAAGAATCACAAAATTCATTATTTGTTCTTTGCCTCGTATTTCATACGGGCTTCCTTATTTAATATCTTTTTGCGAAGGCGTATATGGTTTGGGGTAATCTCAACCAATTCATCCTCTTTAATAAATTCTAGTGACTGCTCGAGACTTAGCACCGAATGGGGTACTAAGCGCAGAGCGTCATCGCTGCCTGCGGCACGGGTGTTGGTCATCTGCTTTTTCTTGCAGACATTACAAACAATATCCTCATTTTTCGGGTTTTCACCGACAATCATACCCTCATAAACAGGTGTGCCGGGACCGATAAAGAGTCGGCCTCTGCTTTGTGTATTAAACAGTCCGTAGCCTGTGGCTTCGCCCGTTTCGTGAACGATGATAGAGCCTGTCGTTCTTGAGTCAATATCTCCCTTATATTCTTCATAAGAATTAAAGACGTGATTCATAATACCGTTACCGTTGGTATCGGTCAAAAATTGTGAACGGTAGCCGAGAAGTCCACGCGCAGGAATTAAAAATTCGAGATGCGAAGCGCCGCCCTCACGAACACCCATATTTTTAAGCTCAGCCTTACGTGTGCCAAGACGCTCCATAACGGCGCCGACATATTCCTCAGGCACCTCTATCATAAGCAGCTCAATCGGCTCAAGCAATTTACCATCGACATCCTTTTTATAGATAACGGTGGGCGGTGACACCTGAAACTCATAGCCCTGACGGCGCATTGTTTCAATCAAAATTGATAGATGTAGTTCACCTCTGCCCGAAACCTTAAAGGTATCGGCTGAGTCGGTTTCTTCAACCCTGAGACTTACGTTTGTTTCGACCTCTTTAAAGAGTCGGTCACGTAGGTTTCGTGAGGTAACAAACTTACCGTCTTTACCTGCGAAGGGTGAATTATTTACCATAAAGTTCATTGAGAGGGTCGGCTCATCAATTTTAACAAAGGGCAACGGCTCGATGCAGTTATTATCGCAGGCCGTTTCGCCAATATTAAGCTCGGCAATGCCGGCCACCTGAATTAAATCACCGACCTGAGCGGTATCGCACTCAACACGCTTAAGGCCCTCGGTCATAAATAACTTCGAGATTCTGACGGGACTTGTTGTGCCGTCCTTATGACAAAGGGTTACGCTCTGACCTACCTTGACACAGCCTCTTTCAACACGTCCGACGCCAATTCTGCCTAAATAATCATCATATTCTATATTAGAAAAAAGAATCTGAAGCGGAGCGTGGGCATCGCCCTTTGGAGCCTCAATTTCACTGACTATCGTCTCAAAAAGCGGTTGCAGGTCGGTGCCTAAATTATCGGCATTAAGCGAAGCGTAGCCATCACGACCTGACGCGAACACAACGGAGAATTCTATCTGGTCATCATCAGCGCCGAGTTCAATAAACAAATCAAGCACCTCATCGACAACCTCGTTCGGTCGCGCCATAGGTCTGTCTACCTTGTTTACAACAACTATAGCCTTTTTGCCAAGGGACAGCGCCTTTTTGAGCACAAAACGGGTTTGCGGCATACAGCCCTCAAAGGCATCGACAAGCAAAAGCACACCGTCAACCATCATCAGTATACGCTCAACCTCGCCGCCGAAATCGGCGTGTCCCGGAGTGTCAACGATATTGATTTTTATATCCTTATACTGAACACTTGTGGTCTTAGAAAGTATGGTGATACCACGCTCACGCTCTAAATCATTAGAGTCCATCACACGCTCGTTGACCTGCTCGTTGGTACGGAAGGTGCCGCTTTGCTTAAGCAGTTGGTCAACCAGCGTCGTTTTGCCGTGGTCAACGTGGGCGATAATTGCGATATTCCTTAAATTTTCGATTGATTGAATTGCCATAAAATAACTTCCCTAAACAATAACATTACTTATATAATTATACTATTCCTTCTCCGTTCTGTCAACAAAAGACAAAATTTGACAAACCAAAAGCACCCAATTTTTTGGGTGCTTGAATTTTAGAAGCATTTGTTTGTTCGGTGGTTTTTACAGGTATCCACCCTGCCGCAACGGTAGCAAAGCTCGTTGACACTCGTTCCTTTTTCAAAAAAATCATTTATATTATTTATGGTGGTTTCAGCGATATTACTTAGTGCCTCCTCGGTTAAAAACGCCTGATGAGAGGTAACAAGAACATTGGGCATTGTAATAAGACGAGCCAAAGTATCGTCCTCAACAATATGTCCCGAATAGTCCTCAAAGAAAATATCCGATTCCTCTTCATAAACATCAAGACAAGCGGCGCCTACCTTACGTGACTTGATTCCCTCAAGCAGAGCCTCAGCCTTAATCAGTGCGCCGCGCGAAGTGTTAAGCAATACGACGCCCTTTTTCATTTTAGAAATTGCGTCCTCATCTATAATATATTGTGTATCGGGTGTAAGCGGACAATGAAGTGATATTATATCACTCTCTTTCATAAGGGTGTCAAGCTCGACATACTGTATGCCGCTATCCTTAGCGGGAAATTTATCAAAGGCTAACACCTTCATACCGAAGCCCTTGCAGATATCAATAAAGACTCTGCCTATTCTGCCCGTACCGATAACACCCACTGTTTTGCCGTGCAGGTCAAAGCCGGTCAGCCCCGAAAGACTGAAATTGAATTCTCTTGTGCGGTTGTAAGCCTTGTGAATTCGGCGGATTGATGTCAGTAGCATTGCCATAGTATGCTCGGCTACAGCGTAGGGTGAATATGCAGGAACATGAACAACGTGAATTTTACCGAAGCAGTAGCTTATATCAACATTGTTATAGCCTGCGCAACGAAGTGCGATAAGCTGAACGCCGTTTTCGTAAAGCTTGTCAATAACCGCCTTGTCGACGGTATCGTTTACAAAAACACATACAACCTCACAGCCTGATGCGAGCGAAGCGGTGTTCTGGTCAAGCTTTGTTTCAAAAAAGCGCAGCTGTATATCATCGTTATGATAGGGTTCAAACGAGGCTATATCATACGGTTTGGCATCAAAAAAAGCAATTTTCATATATTTTCTCCTTTCAATTTTTAATCTTCCTTATATTTACAATTTTATACTTTTGTTGTATACTTTTGATGAGGGATTTTTATGTTAAATATACTTTTTGAGGATGAAAATTTAATAGTGCTTATAAAACCCGTTGGCGTTTCTTCCGAGGACGGTATGCTAAAACTTATTCGTGAGCACCTCGGTGACGATAATGCCTATATCGGCATCGTTCACCGCCTTGACACCGCGGTTTCAGGTGTTATGGTTTATGCTAAAACTAAAACTGCCGCCGCAGACCTGTCTGCACAGATTCAAAACGGCAGTTTTATTAAAATTTATCTCGCCGTAGCATCGGGCAGACCAAATAAGACCGCCGACATATATGAAGATTTGCTTTTTAAGGATTCGACTAAAAACAAATCATTTGTTGTAAAGCGTGAGCGCAAGGGCGTAAAAAAGGCAAGCCTTGAATATGAAATTAAAAACGAATGTGTGTTGGACGGCACACCCGCAACGCTTGTTAAAATTCGTCTGCATACGGGGCGCACACATCAGATACGGGTGCAATTTTCACACCGTAAAATGTCACTGCTTGGCGATAAAAAATACGGCAGCAGAGTTGACTGCCCGATAGCACTGTTTTCGCACAGCATAACCTTTACACACCCCGCAACAAAAGAGGAAATGTGCTTTGAAGCAACGCCCCAAAACGTGTTTCCGTTTGATAAATTTGAAATTTAAAAGCTCGGCAAAGCCGAGCTTTTATTATTTTGTTATTTCACAGCCGCCGATGGGACGTATATTTAAAATATAACAGCTACCCTCACCAAAGACCTTTTCTATGTAGGACTTATAGGCACTCAAATGCTCTATCGGCATAAAGCACTGAATTGTGCCTGCAAATCCGCCGCCGTGAACACGAGTCGCACCCTTGATACCGTAAAGGAACTGTTCGGTTACTGCAAGACCTAAAGAGATGCCCTGCTCGTAAATATTTGAGTTTGAATAAACATTCTGCAAATATTTATAGGATGAGTTACCCGATTCGTTGACAAGTCTTAAAAACTCATCAAAATCGTTGTTTTTAAGTGCCAGCTTCTCCTTTTCAGCACGCTCATCTTCATTAAAGAAGTGAAGTGCACGAAGAACGGCGCGGTCGTTATACTCGTGTCTTAAAACACCTAAATTAGCGAAGAAATCAGCGGGGTCAACATCACGAAGGAAGCCTTTATTGAAGTGATTGCTTATAAGACGGCACTCAACCGTAATATCGGCATAATCCTGCGTTAAATTGGCGTGATTACCGCCCGTATTAACTACACAAAGCGCATAACCGTGTTTTGCAAGGTCAAAATCAACCTGCTCAACAACGGGGTTTGCGGGGTCCTTAAAGTCGATAGCCGTAAAGCCGCCGAGTGAGCTTGCCGACTGGTCAAGCAGACCGCAGGGCTTGCCAAAGTAAACACTCTCTGCCTTTTGAGAAATCTTGGCAATTTCAATTTTATCAACCGTACCGCCGTTGTAAATTCCACTAAGGATATTTGAAACCAGAACCTCAAAAGCGGCTGAGGACGAAATTCCGGAGCCTTTGAGGACGTTTGAGGTGGTGTAAGCGTCGAAGCCGCCGATATTGTGCCCGTTCTCCTTAAAAGAAGCGCAGATACCACGGATAAGAGAAATCGCTCTGCCCGTTTCGGCAGGATTGATTTCAAGGTCATTAAGGTCTACGGTATCCATATCATAGCCCTCGGACTTAATGCGCACGATATTCTCGCTATTGGGCGAAATAACGGCAATAACATCAAGATCAACACTGCCGACAAGCACGCGGCCGTGCTGATGGTCGGTATGATTGCCACCAACCTCGGTACGACCGGGGGCCGAGAAAAGACGCATATCCTCTCTTACACCGTAAAGCTCGACAAACTTATCGCACGCCTTAGCATAGCGGCCGCGGGCGACAGACACATCACTATACAGCTTTGAAAGAAAATTATCATACTCGCCTGCGAGTATACTTACCTTTATTTCATTAGTATTCATAAAAAACACCTTTACAGATTACTTACAACTGCCTTTGTTTCTCTGGCAATTGCCAATTCCTCATTGGTCGGAATTACATAAACACCAACCTTAGAGTCGGCGGTAGAAATTCTTATTTCAAGACCACGCTTGTTGTTGGGCTCGTCATCAATTTCTATACCCAAGAAAGCAAGGTCCTTACAGATATCCTTACGAAGCTGCGGATTGTTTTCACCGATACCTGCGGTAAATACAATAGCATCAACGCCGTTCATAGCGGCAATGTAGGAGCCGATGAACTTAACTATCTGATAGCGCTGCATCTCGAGTGCCAAAGCGGCCTGCTCGTTACCCTGAGCGGCGGCATCTACTAAATCGCGGTTATCGTTTGTCAGCTCAGAAATGGCGAGAACGCCCGATTCCTTATTGCAGATACGGTTAATGTCAGCAGGTGAGAGATTCTCCTTCTCGGCGATGTATGTCAGTACCGACGGGTCCATAGTAGCTGTACGGGTACCCATCATAAAGCCATCAAGCGCTGTAAAGCCCATTGAGGTATCGAAACAGACACCGTCTTTAACTGCCGATATAGAACAACCTGAGCCTAAGTGACAGGTAATAATCTTAAGGTCTTTCTTGTCTTTACCGAGCATAGCTGCCAAGCGGTCGCTTACATATTTGTGAGAGGTACCGTGTGCGCCGTATTTACGAACACCGTAATCTCTATAATATTTATAGGGCAGAGCATACATATATGTACGCTTGGGCATTGTCTGATGGAAGGATGTATCAAATACACCAACCTGCGGGATTTTGTCACCGAAGGTTTTAAGACAGGCACGGATAGCCAGCACGTGCGCAGGATTGTGAAGCGGAGCGAGCTCACCGAGCTTTTCGACATTGCTTATTGCCTCTTCATCAAGAATACAGGACTCAGGGAAAATGCTGCCACCCTGCACTATTCTGTGACCGATAGCCGAAATTTCATCAAAAGAATCCATAACCTTAGCGGCACTCTTGGTAAGCGCATAAACCACGCTCTCAAAGGCTTCGGCGTGTGTCGGCATTTCGCATTCATTCTCATAAACTCTGCCATCGGGTGTTTTGTGGGTGATTGTACCGAGCGAGCCGTCGGTGGCACCAATACGGTCACAAATGCCCTTACAAACCAAGGACTCATCAGCCATATCAATGACCTGGTATTTAAGTGTGGAACTACCTGCATTAACAACAAAAATTTTCATACTTTTCTCCTATTCCCTTCTAAATTGTTATTGCACAAAATTTTTTTGTATGATAATATATACTTACTAAACAATAATACTGTATTTTATGCGGTTTTTCAAGTTCTTTTTTGAAAGGAGAAGTGAATTTATGCAAAATATTGGAATTATTGCAGAATTCAATCCCTTTCACTCAGGTCACAAGTATCTTTTAGACTGCATAAAGGGCGATGATACGACTGTAACGGTGGTTATGTCGGGTAATTTTGTTCAGCGTGGCGATACCGCACTTATGCCCAAAGCCGCAAGAGCCGCCGCGGCGCTTAAAAACGGTGCAGATTTGGTAATTGACCTGCCGACACCTTGGGCTATGTCGACTGCGCAGAATTTCGCCTTCGGTGGTGTCAGCCTTTTAAAAAATCTCGGTAATATCGACGGCATCTGCTTTGGCAGTGAGTGCGGTGATATCGACCTTTTAAGGCAAACGGCAGACATACTGAAAAGCGAGGAGTTTTCTCGCAAAATATCTGATAAGCTGGGCTCGGGTGAAACCTTTGCGAAAATCAGAAGTGATGTTATAAAGCTGTGGGGCGAGCGATTTGAAAAGGTGCTTACAAGCCCGAACGACACGCTGGCGACCGAATATATTTTTGCCGCCTTCCGATTGAATTTTGATACTGAGTTTGCCTGTGTAAAGCGCGTAGGCGCCTCACACGATTCATCATGTAGTGATATTACCGCCTCGGCTTCGCTTATACGAAAGAGTTTGCTGGAGGGCGATACTTCACTCGCTATGCAGTATATTCCTGAGTCGGCGCATACCCTTATCAAAACAGACGAATTTTCGTCCATAAAAAATATAGAAAAGGCGATTTTAGCAGATTTGAGGGTTAAGGCCGCCACCGATGGCTTAAAAAATATAGCCGATGCCAGTGAGGGTATTGAAAATCGCATAAAAACTGCTATAATGAAAGCAGGAAGTCTTGACGAGCTTTATGCGCTCATCAAATCAAAGCGCTACACCCTGGCGCGTGTAAGACGGCTTGTGTTGTCGGCATATCTCGGTATTGACGCATCTTTTTACTTCAGAGAGCCACCGTACATACGGGTTTTGGGCTTTACCAAAAAGGGTGAACAAATTTTAAAGGATGCTAAGAAAAAGGTAAAATGCCCTATTATTACCACTGCCGCCGATATTGACACACTTACCGATTTCGGCAAAAAGGTGTGGCTTAAGGAATGCATCGCAACCGATATTTTCTCACTTTCATTAACAATTCCGCAGGGTTGCGGAAACGAATATTATCACAAAATCATAAAGGAGACTTGAAAATGTTCGAAACAAAAATTATCGAGTACAAGGATTACGGAAAATGCTTGTCAATAACCAACGGTATCGTTGACCTTGCAGTTACAATTGATATCGGACCGCGTATCATCAGATACGGCTTTGTGGACGATATAAATATTATGCTTGACGACCGTTCGTTTTTTAATCATCAAACCGACGAAAAGTTTGAGAAGTATTATGGCAAGGGCAAATTCTACTGCGGCTATGGCGGTCACAGACTTTGGATTTCACCCGAGTATTATCCCGAAATGTACTATCCGGACAATGATCCCGTACAGTATGAAATTGTGGGCAATAGCGTAATCTTTACGCCGCCCGTACAGGTTGAAAATGACCTTCAGCACAGAATTACAGTTACACTTAGTGACAACAGCACCGAGGTACAGGTTAAACACGAGGTTCAAAACCTTAGTGACCGCAACAAAGAGTTTGCACTCTGGGCGCTAACAATGGCCGCCAAGGGCGGTGTTGAAATCATCCCGATGAACACCGATAATACACACCTCCTGCCCAATCGCAAGATGGTACTCTGGCCCTACACCAATCCTCAGGCCGACTACATATTCCTCGGTAAGAGATATACCACCGTTCAGCAGCCTGAAAACAGCGCATTAAAGCTTGGCTTTGACCTTAAAAACGGTATTGCTTATTATGTGCTGGGCGATGTTGTCTTCACAAAGAAATACTACCCCAACTTCCCCAACGGTGTTTATCCCGACGGCGGCGTTTCATACGAGACCTACTCCTGCTCCAAGTTTACCGAGCTTGAAACCTTAGGCGAATTAAAGAAGGTTGCCCCGGGTGAGACCGTAAGCCACGTTGAAAACTGGTCACTCTGCAAAAAGCCCTGCGAGGTTGACTATAAGAATGAAAATTCAATCGATGCCTTTATCGCAAAGCTATAAATCCAAAAATCCCAAGTCGTACGACTTGGGATTTTTTATCTTAATGTATTTTACCCTGTTTGGCAAGCTCACGGGCGCTGACCTTTTCTTCGGGTTTAATTTCACCCGCTTTTTGCAGTGAAAGCTTTGTAAGAAACGGACCGATAAGCTCATATATAAGCACCGAAAACAGTGTTATATTGGCAACAATCACGCCCATTTCGCCCAAGGCTTCGGCCTTTATAGCCATACCGAGCGCCACGCCGGCCTGTGGGAAAAGCGTGATACCTAAATATTTAACGATGTTTTTGTCACATTTAACGGCCCTTGCACTTGTAAATGCGCCAAAGTATTTACCGAGACATCGCGAGAGAATGTAAACAATACCGATAATAACGATTATATAATCTCTAAATACCGAAAGCTCAAGCTCAGCGCCGCTGATAACAAAGAAGAGAATAAGCAACGGCGAGCTCCAACGCTCTACCCTCGCCATAAGCTCTTCGGAAAAATCGCACTCATTACAAAATACCGTACCAAGCATCATACAGACAAGGAGCGATGAAAATGCGATATGTATGCCGCCAATATTAAATTCAAGCATAGAGAGTGCAACCGTTACGAGCACAAAGGTAACCGACATTGAAAGGCGCTTTGAGCGTGAATGGAAAAATCTTTCCGACCAGGTAAATAACTGGCCCATAAGTGCACCGAGAGCGAGGGACAAAACCACCTCTGATATCGGCTCGATTATAACAGACAGGACATCTACATGGCCTGAAATCAGGGCCTTTGATATACCGAAGGATACCGCAAAGAGTACAAGACCCACCGCATCATCAAGCGCAACTATGGGAAGTAATATGTCGGTAAGCGGTCCCTTTGATTTATATTGACGAACTACCATAAGGGTAGCCGCAGGCGCAGTTGCCGAGGCGATAGCGCCGAGCATAATGGCAGCCGGAAGCGGAAATTTATCTGGTATAATTAAATGCACGCCAATGAGCACCGCATCGACTACGAGGGTCGTAAAAACTGCCTGAATAATACCGATAACAGTAGCCTGTTTACCTGTGTTTCGTAGATGAGAAAGTCTGAATTCATTACCAATCGAAAAGGCTATAAAGCCAAGCGCAACGTCCGACAGTATCGAATATGACTTTATATCCTGTAGGCTTACAAAACCAAGTCCGTTTATGCCAAGACTGCCAAGCACATAAGGACCCACCAGAATGCCTGCTACAAGATATGCTGTAACGGCAGGTAATTTAACTAGCTTTGCAAGGCGCGACAACATAAGTCCTGCAAAAACTGCGACAGATAAACTTAGTAATGCTTGCATTATAATCCCCTTGTTTCAAAAAATTTCTTCAACCTAATGATTTTAGTACTTTGAAAAAGCATTGTCAAGATTAAAAAGGGATAAAAAATCATAATTTAAATACAATTATTTTATATATTTTTACGGGCGAACAATGTTCACCCGTAAAGAATCCTAAATCCTAAAAAAACGCTCTGCAGTTTAAAACCGCAGAGCGTTTTGAATTACTTTTGTTGATTTATTGCCGAGGTCCAGGCCTGACTCCAGGAAATATCTTCGCCGTCTGAGTCAACGGTATAATCAACCGTGATTACATCTTCAACCGATATTTCCTCTTTTGTAAGCTCGGGTTTCTTATATTTGTTCATTTATGTCTTCACCCTTTTAAAAATACTATTCGTTTTTGCGAAGGATAATAATCATCGCTCCCCCCCTTTTACGAGGGAGCGCGATTATTAAAATTTTAGCTTTTTTAAAAACTAAAATACGAGGACTATTTGATTATTATGCCGTCACCCGAAATATAAACCGTTTCTAAGGCTTCTCTTAAAATTCCGGTTTTGTCGGTAACCGACTCGTCATAAACGGTTGTGCTATCACTTACATAATAGAGTAATCTCGAAACGTTAAACTTGTAGCACTTAACACCATCAACTATTTCGGTACCCGCAAATTCAAAAGAGTAGCTGTAAAGGTCGTTGTATTTACCGCTATACTCAGCTCGGAGTGCCGCATCGGCGGTGTAGTATTCGTCGGCAGCCGCAATTGTTTCTTCGGCTGTAAGACCGTTATCAATAAGGTCAAAGCTTACAGTCTTTGAAACCGCACTTGACATATCGTCAACAACCGATGTGAATGAACCATATGCGTACTGGTCCATAGTAACGCGAAGCTTGCTGTCGCCGTTTTCATCAATATACTCTTCAATGATACAGTCGGTCGGATTGTTGCCGCAGTTGTAGTTAATACAACCTGTGCCGAGGCCGTTTTCATATGTAATTTCTTCGAAATTCATACTGTTATTATGCTCGTGACCGTTGATGTAAAGCTCAACGCCGTACTGTGCTATTACATCGAGCAGCTTGTTGCGGTTAAGGGTTAGCTTCTTCTGTGCCGCTAAATCTGCATCACCATCATAAAGCATTGGCCAGATGAACTTAGCAGTATTGTTCTGAACAGCATAGTGGTTGATAAACACGAGATGTGTGTCGGGATTGCGCTCAAGCGCTGCCTCACACTGTTCTTTAAGCCAATTGATTGTTGAATTGCTGACGACGGTTGTGCTGCGAACTTCACCTGAACCTGCTGCAAGAGCTTGATAGGTTGATGAATAGCCTAAAATTGTTACATTGCCCGCATTGATTACTACCCTATTAGCAAAATCATGGGTGTCGGTATCGTGGTTACCGAAAATAGCGTATACATCCTTATCGGTCAGCGGAGCTAATGCTTCCTGCAATACATAGAGGTTTTGATTTGTTTGAATATTGCTTCTATATGCCAGAGCCCAGTCAACGTTGTCACCCGGCATAAATACAAACTCTGTATCGGTTTTATTAAGCGATTCGGCAAAGTTTTTACGCTGATTCATATACGAATTATTGCCGTCGCCGTAACTCGACCACGCATAGTGCTGGTCAGACATAAGGGTAAACTTAAGGTAGGTTGTACCCTCACCCTTAGTGTTGCCATACTCACAACTCTGCTGATTGAGGTATCTCTGGGTATCGCTGATAAGAATATCCTCATCATATACCGTAATTGTGTAAGCACCTGTTAAATCGGTCTTTGATTCACGACCTGTAAGGTCGGCATCTTTAACGGTTACATTGAGCTTATATTTACCGATTGTGTCGCCCAAAGCAACAATCTTTGAATAAGGCTTAAAGGCATCGAGTGAGCTGATAACGCCGCTTGAAATCTGAGTTCCGTCAGCACGCTCAAGAACATACTCTACTGTGTAGCGTCCTACTACAGAAAGCTTGAATGCGAATTCTTTATTAAGACCTGATAGGTCGGCACTTTCAACCGAAACGATATCACTGATTGCGCCTGCGTGCTCAACTGTCGGATAAACGATATTATAAACCTCATTATAAGAACGCTCAACTATATCGCTGTAGTAGTACTGTGTATCGCCGTTCTCATCTTCGTACATAACGTATGTGCGAGCCGAAATCATAAGGTCACGCGACTTACCTTCAGGAATACCTGTTAAGGTAACGGCAACGTCTGCGTAATTTTCTGTTGAATCGATTAGTGATGAAATAACCTTGTTTTTAACATTCTCTGTATCTACGGTAAGACCGCCATCCTTAATTAAAGCAGAGGGAATGAACAGAGAACCTATACCAAGTGTTTTGTATGTCTTACCGTCAACAACAATGGTTTCGGTCATCTTGGCAGATTTAATATTATTAACACGTCCGCCAAAACGGATACCCGATGTTTTATCGGCTGTCTCAAGTCGAATTGTACCGCCGAGCATTGCTATGTCGGCTATGTCGTTTTCAACAAATTCAGCCGAAACAACTGCGCCGTCAATAGAGTCGGCGTTAAAGCCGAATACTGTACCTGCGGCATTTGCTCTGGCTGTGACACCGATGGTCTGACCGCCAACATTTACTTTAAGTGAGCCTGCCTTTAGGATATAACCATCGTTTGCATTAACGGTAATAATATACTTACCATAGCCATACTTAGAAAGAGCAAGACTACCACCATCAAACGATGAAAGCATATTTACTGCATTTTCGTTAGTATTGTTGTATTCTTTCTTAATAGAAACATTGATGGTCTTTGTAATACCACCGTATGTAGCGTTAAGGGCAAAATCAGCCTCACCGAAGGTGTAAAGCTTAGTACCATTAAGCTCATAAGCATTGTTATCGTCAGCCGACCATTCAATTTCGCTACCCAAAACGTTAGCGCCCTTGAATACTGCGGTAACCTGACCTAAATTGATAACCTCATTTACACCAATGTTGATACCGTCCATAACGGTGGGTGTTGGTTCCTCTTCTATAACCGCTACGGGTGCAAACTCACTGTTTGCGAGTGAGTGTGTAACGGTAAATGAGCGCAGGTCAAAGTCAACGCCCTTATAGAACATACCTGCAGTACCTGCAGAATATGTAGAATCGGTAAGTTCTACAGTTTCGCTACCTGCCAGGGTAACAGAAACGCTTGTGTCATTACAAACGGCCTGCATAGAAGTAAATGCTGACCAATTAGTGTATGTCCAGTTTGTTGCAAGCTTTGTGCTATTCAAATATCCAACAAGAGTGGACCCTGCCCAGTCACCCCAGACATTCATCTTGAATAGGTCGTCAACAACGCCATCTTCACCAACGACGATGCGTGAAGCAAGACCGAAGCCTGACATATGCGAAGCACTGCCGCCGTTATTATAAGGTGCTTTTTTATCGCTGCCGAACATCGCAAATTTAGCGTTTACTGTATAATCAGAAAGGCTTGCTACAAAATCATCCTTTAAATAGAATACACCGTATAAACCATTATCGGTATTACCCTGAGAGCCATATTTAGTACCGTTAATATTATATGTAAATGGTACGATGCCCTTAGCTGAATAGCTTGTGGTGGGTAATGTATCGCTTACTGCTAACTTAGATTTACCTGAGGTCGAGAAGTTAAGACCGAAATACTGATTCCAATTTGCCTTGGTATCGGCATCGGTAAAGTCAAAATCGGCAAGTGTTATATCGGTAGCGTCACCGTCAACAACATAAAGATTAACAGTTCTTGAATTATCGCCACTCGTAGCTGTAAGTGCATAACCGCCCTCAGCCGCAGCGGAGAGAACGTTATTTTCAATAGTGATATTGCTGTCGGAACAGCTCCACTGAACTGCAGCGCCCACGGCCTGAGTACCGTCTGAGAAAGTAACCCTTACCATAGACAAATCAGTCTTAACATCAGGTGACATACGAAGCTCGGCATCGGCCGCTACTTCGGTATACTCGGGCTCGGGAATTACTACGGTTTCGGGTATGCGTGCAGTATCAAGTGCAACGGTTGCCTTGAAGTTCTGGATAGCGTCCTCAACACCGAAGTAACAGAAACCAACGGTACCTGTATTCTGGTTATTTAAGCCTGAACCGTTTTGATAAATCGTTGTGCCGCTGGATGACAAACGGTAAGAAGTGTTTGCAATTGTTGTAGTATCGGTAGCAACGCTGTCTTCAAGTCCAAAGCCAACGGTAGCATTATTGCCCGAAAATACTGTCTGATAGGTTATATACTGCTTTTGAATATTAGTATCATCAATGTCATTACCTACACTATCAGGTGCATAGTACTGCTGAGCATTTGCAATCTTATATAATCCACTTGTTAACACACGAACAGGATATCCCTTTAAAGTTACCGCACTTGTTGTACCATCGAACGCTGAAAGACCCGCTTCTTTAGCGGCAGCAATGGTCGCAGGAAAATCATTAACACTGCTACGATACCATGAAATCGGATAGGCTTCATAGGTAGATGCTGTCGTAACAACACCATCAACAAGACCAATACGACCTACAAGACCTGCCCAACCATTTTCACCCGAACGGCTGCTGCTTGTGCTATTACTATAGCCACGGTCGTAAAGATAGGCTTTAGCGGTTATGGTATAATCGCTCATCTTGGCGATAAGCGGGTTTTTGGAATACATAAACCCAACGACATATTGACCCTGAAGATTAGTCTTCACGGTAGTGCCTGCATCATTCTTATATGCTGTAACAAAGGGAACAATACCCTTAATATTATTAGTGCTATAATCATAGGTAGACTGTGTCAGTGAGGTTACAGGGTCATTCCATGTTACTGTGCCGCTGCCATTCTTGGCAGACTGAATGCCCCAATCTTTAGACCAATCTTCCCAACTACCTGTGGTAAAGTCGTAATCAATGATATTAACTTCTGTATCGCCCTCTTTGATTACATACAGATAAACATCGGCAGATACGCCGTCTTTGGTGGCGGTCAAGGTATAGTTACCGTATGCACCTGATGTTAACAGCAGATTTTCACTGTCAAGTACGATACCTGTATCGGTTGTAGACCACTCGAGCTGATTGCCAACATAGCCTGTACCGTCAATAGTAACAATAAACTTAGAAAGATCTACTGTTGTATTTTCGTACATAACGAAATACGGAAGCTCGCCGTCAACCGTAAAATATGTTACAGGCTCTGTAGTAATAACAACCGGCATATTATTAAGGTCGATATTATGTGTAACCCTGAATTTCTGTAACTGAGTTTCGGCGCCGTTGTACATAAAGCCTACGGTACCGGGCTGTTCTACACAAAGGCCGACATCGCCTGCTTTATATGTAGTAGAGGTTTCTGACTCTTTTTCGGTGCACTCTGAATTAATGGTACGCTCAGCAAAGGCTGTAGCTGTTTCGTACTCGCCCTTTGTAAGACCTGTGGTAATTTCATTACCGTCATAGCGGGCATAAACAGTGTAAAGATTGCCTACAGCGATACCCGTAACATTTGTACCAAAGTAATCGTAGGTGGTGTCTTTTGTACCGTCATAGTCCCACAACATACAAGCGTCCGAGGTAAAGTAAGCATTAAGGTGTGCGTAAGCGCTATCAACCTTATAATCACCATAATTAACAATAGATGTCAGTGCTGCCTGATAATCTGATTTATAATCAAGCACGCCGTCCTTATTTAAGACTACACGACCGAGAATACCTGCACGAGAAGTACCCGAGCCTGAAGTGCTGGTCTCACCACTATAGGCGGTCTGACCAAGATAACCTGTAGCATATACATTATAATCAGAGAAATTTTCTACAGCATTTCCCTGTTTTAAGTACATATAACCGATATTTCTTGTGCCCTTATTAAAGTAAACATAGTTGTTAACCTTTGTTCCTGTCTCATCGTTATAGGAAGCAACGAAGGGAACAAAACCGCTTGTTGAATATGTTTTTGTAGAAATCTGGGGCGCAGCGGGAGCCGAAAAGCTTGCAACGTTAGAAAGCTTTCTCTGCAAAGACCAATCCTTTTTAAAGTCTTCCCAAGTGCCTGTGGTAAAATCATACTCAAACAAGGTAGCCTCGTAGATACCGTTTTCGTCGCCTGTAGCATCCTCAGGCAAAACGATAGCCACAACCGTCTTGGTTATGCCGTTATATGTAGCGTATAATTCATATACGCCCTCGGCATAAATTGTAAGGGTTTTTGCGGAGTTGTCGAGTTCAATCGAATCATCTTCGGTAGACCAGTTAATATCACTACCGTCGGCAAGATAGTCGTCGGTAAGATAAACCGAAACCGCCGATAAATCGACTGTGGTTTGTGCGTACATCGGTATGGCAGGGTTATTATACTCAACGATATAATCTGCCGCTTCAGCGAATGCGCCGAAGGATACAGAGCACACGCTGAAAATCATTACCAATGCCACAATTAAAGAAAGTGCCTTTTTTGAAAGTTTGGTAAAGTTTTTCATGGTTTTCTCCTTTTTAAATATTTTTACACTATAGATTATACATTAAATTCTTATAAAAAACTTGTCTATACTTGCTCTTTTATTTTACACTATTTGCCGTTTTTTTGTAAGTGGTAATGTTTTACAGCCAAAAACACAGCAAAATAGATAAAATTTTTGCATACCACAGAGCAAATATAGTAAAATTTTTAAAAAACGCCCTTAACGGAGCGCTCGCACAGGGATAATTTGCCCGAAAAAGCAAATTTTTGCGGTCTAATGTGTTAAAAAGGCACGGTAATGCTGACGCATACCGTGCCTTTTCGTCTGTTATCCCAATAAAAATTCATCTTTTTCAGGTGTGCGCAATTTTGTAATTTAAAAAATTGTTCTATTATCGAAGCCGCAAGGCCACAGATTATAGTACCCGTCAAAAATTATTCCACTGTTTCGTCATTCTTCTCAGGTGCATTATCAGTATCCTCACTGTTGGCCCACTGGTCAACCTTCTTAACGGCCGTTGCGCCTGTTTTGATAAGAGTTTTACCTAAATCACGAAATGCGTGACCAAGGCTTGTGCCTGTTTCTTTCCAATTACTTCTTAAATCTTTAGCCATAATCAAGTTCTCCTTATTATGTATTTACTGTTATTAGTATAATATATTTATTTTGACTTTTCAAGTGACGCCGCGCAACCTTGATTTAACTCATAAAATATTTTAACCATATTTATAAACTTCATTACAAGCCTGCCGTCGTTTAGCACACAACGGTATATATTTTCACCGTGCTGAATTTCAAAATACTTGCCAGGGCTAAACGGCAACGAAGCAAAATTGACTATCGGCACGCAAAGCTCTACCTGCTCGCCATTTATACTACCGTTTATAATAAACCGCTCGTTCATAAGGGTGATTTTAGCCGCACCGACATCGACAAACTTCTTTTTATCGTGGTCAATCATCCTGACGGCTGTATCTGCCGAAAGTGTAGTCACAATACCATCTTTTATTTTAGATTTGAGGTCATCGTATATAAAGCGGCTCCAATCCGACACATAGCGGATTTCCCTGCCCTTGCCCACAGTATTATGCATAAAGGCGTGCTTATCGCTATACTGCTCATACCCGCATTTCTCGCAAAAAATAGTGTTTTTATTTTTTACAGCCATGGTAAATTCAGAACTGCAGTGCGGACACATATAAAGCACATTTTCGAGTCCCTCAATATTATCGTTTTTAGAGTACTTGAAAAGTCGCTGCTCCTGCTCACGATATGCGTCAAACAGTATAGCCTCATCTGTTTTCGCTTTAATAATATCGACATCCATAGTCTCAAGCTCTTCTTTAGAGAAAAGCTTGTAAACATCGAGCTGTGTTTTGCCTGTTCGCATACCCTTCGCCCACTTTGGCATTGAAAAATATGTGCCGTAGGTGCGTGCTACATAGACGTCAGCTTTAAGCCATTTAAGAAATTTATATGTAGCCGACGGTATGGGCGTAGAAAGTCCGTCCTCACACATAAGTCCCGCAGGATAAATAACCAACGGTCTGCCGTCGTCGATAACAGCCTTCATTCGCTTCATATCCTTGACGGTGGTCTGAAACTGCTGTTTAGGGATCAGGCCTAATTTCGACATAATGTTTTTAATGGGCAGAGAATTGTAAAAGGAATTACTGATAACAAAGGTCATAGGGACATTAGTTATACTAATCAGATTGACAAAATCAAGCACCGCCTGATGATTGGCAATAACTACAAAAGGCCCCTTCTTACCCTTTATCTCGTTTCTGATAATCTCGCGTTTAAACACAAAGGTAGAAATAAGCCGCGAGGCAAACTGCGCTATTCTATATATGAAAATATTCTGCTTTTCGTTATACA
Organism: Acutalibacteraceae bacterium; assembly: GCA_045540055.1. GTDB lineage: Bacteria > Bacillota > Clostridia > Oscillospirales > Acutalibacteraceae > SIG565. Next base: position 7,180 of record JAZQGO010000028.1, on the reverse strand, counting down.
TATTACTCTCCATCCCCTTTTAACATACAAATTATAACATATTTTGCCTCGAACATAAAGTGCTTTTTAAAAATCACTTTACTTTTCTGATTTTTGTGGTAATATATTAATATATGGAGGCATAGCTCAGTTGGTTAGAGTACTTGCTTGACATGCAAGGGGTCACCGGTTCAAGTCCAGTTGTCTCCACCAGAAAAGAAACACCTTTTGTCTACCGGACAAAAGGTGTTTCTTTTCAATGAAATTTGCCCTTACGGGCAAGTGAAATAGCTTCGCTTTGAAATATTCGCTTGAGCGAATATAGGCAAATTTTATTTCACATTTTGCCGCTAAAGCAAAATATTTCATAATCCGAAGGATTATTTCATATTGCGTAGCAATATTTCATTAACCATGTTATAATATACGCAGAGGTGTGGATTATGAAAGAAAATAAACTCGTCGATTTGTCTATGGATTTTGCCATTAAAATAATCAAACTCTGTGAAACAATTAAAGGGCACTATTCTCTTGTTAATCAAATAGAGCGCTCTGCAACTTCCATTGGTGCGAATATCCACGAAACCAACTACGCTCACGGAAAGCCCGATTTTATTGCTAAATTGCAGATCGCATTGAAAGAATGTTATGAAACGGAATACTGGTTAGAACTGTTTGTAAAATCCGAAGTTTTGAATAGAGAAGCGGCAGTTGACCTTTATAATCAATGCGGAACTATCCGTCGTATCCTGATTGCTTCCATCAACACCGCTAAGGAGATGGCAAAAGCCTAAATCAGAAAAATACTACAAAAAGCCTATTTATAAATGGTAACTTTGGACTTCTCTTACACAAACTACCCCACAATTGTTATATAACAATTGTGGGGTTTTAAATATTATAGATATTTCTTTAGTATATCTACAGCCTCGTCAAGTGAAGAAAGCTCGGCGAAGAGCATACCTTTAATTTCTTCGCTGAAATCGGCAATATCGGGTATACCTATACACCGCATACCTGCCGCAATACCTGCTCTGACGCCGTTTGGCGAATCCTCAAACACAAAGCAGTCTCGGGGCTCGACGCCCATAAGTCTCGCGCATTCTAAAAAAATATCGGGCGCAGGCTTACCGTTTTTAACCTCATATCCACTCAAGGTTACATCGAAATATTTTTCGGCATCGAGTTCGCGCAAATGATGGTCAACAGATTCACGAGATGAGCCCGATGCCAAACCGATTTTGATATTATTTTCCTTTAAAAATCTAATCAATTCCTCTGCGCCCCTCTTGAATCGCACAACCTGATTATCCACAACATATTGGCGCATTTCTTTATTGAATTTATCGGCATCAAGTGTTGGAAAATTATCATTTAAATACTTTGTCCAACCGACAATGTTCATTCCACACACCTTGGCAACATGCTCACCCATACCCTTAAAGCCTTGGTTCAGCCCTGATTTTTCCCACGCCGTCAAGCAGATACGCTGGGTGTCGAGCAGTGTACCGTCCATATCAAATATAACACTAAACATAACTAACCTCTCAGCCTAATAAAATATCACTTGCAAGCATTACACAAAAGCCTACTAAAAGCGAATAAGTCGCCCCTCGCTGATGTCCGTGAGCGTGTGTTTCGGGTATCATTTCATCACTTATAACATAAAGCATTGTACCGCCCGCAAAGGCTAAGGCGAAGGGTAAAATAACGGTAGATATGCTTACCGCAAAATATCCTATAAGTGTACCGACAACCTCAACAGCACCCGTAATCATAGCGCAAATAAAGGTCTTTCTGGGCGAAACACCTGCCGCCAGCATGGGCCCAATAATAACCATACCCTCGGGTATATTCTGCAGTGCGATACCACCTGCTATCATCAACACCTGCGTTGTGTCCCCCGAGCCAAAGCCGACGCCTGCCGCTATTCCCTCAGGCAAATTATGAATGGCAATGGCAGTCACAAACAATAAAACCTTGCTAAGACCTGCGTTATGATGGGCTTCACCGTCGCTACCTACTAACTTGTGAAGGTGCGGCACCAATTTATCTATCAGGTTAAGACACAAAGCGCCCGCAAAAATTCCGGCAACAGTTATTAAAATACCAAATTTTCCACCGTACTCTACCGACGGCAATATAAGTCCCAACACCGCCGCGGCCAGCATAACACCTGCGGCAAAGGCTAAAACTATATCCGAAAATTTTTGAGAGGTCTTTTTAAATATAAATCCGATAAATGCGCCGAAAACCGTCGAGGCACCAACGCCCAGCGCCGTTAATAGTACAAGCATCATATAAATCACCCGAAATTACTTTTAAATACTTTTTTATAATATCATAACCTCGTCGGTATTTCAAGGAATATAATACTTTAGCGCCATCATATAATTGTCTTAAAGGTGGTAATCATATGAACAATAAAGCAAAACCGTATGTCATATCGGTTGCAATAGCACTGGCGGTCGGCGCTCTTTCGGCCCTACTTACAATAAACAGTATGGATATATACGGCGAGGTGGTCACTCCCCCACTATCACCGCCCTCGATACTTTTCCCAATCGTGTGGACCGTTCTCTATATCCTTATGGGTGTTAGCGCCGCAATGATTTACACAAGTAATTCTGCACCGAAGCCACAGCGCAAGCGAGCGCTCTATACCTACGCCGCAAGTCTTATCGTAAACTTCTTTTGGAGCATTATTTTCTTTAATATACGCGCATTTTTATTTGCATTTATCTGGTTATTATTGCTACTATTCTTAATTCTTAAAACCATATATCAGTATTATAAAATTGAGCCAATTGCGGCTTATCTGCAAATACCATACGCTGTATGGGTAGCCTTTGCAGGTTATCTGAATTTTGGTATTTGGTATTTAAATAGATAGGGGATAAGTATGTATAAAAAACATTGCCAACTGAACGCAATAGCCAATATCAGAGGCGGAAGTGACTTGATAAACCTGTCAGGTACAGTCAAATTTTATCAAAAAAGAGGCTATGTTTTAATAGAAGCAAATATTACCGGATTGCCAAAAAACGGTAGCGGATTTTTTGGTTTTCACATTCACGAAGGCAGCACCTGTGCCGGCGCCGAATTTTCGGATACACGCGCACATTATAATCCTACACACTCCCCTCACCCCACCCACGCAGGTGACCTTCCGCCGCTAATGCGTTGCGGTGATGGCGCATATCTCGCCGTAGCGACAGATCGCCTTAGCGTATCGGACATCATCGGGCGAACAGTAGTAATTCACAATATGGCCGATGATTTTAATTCCCAACCATCAGGCAACGCAGGCACAAAAATCGCCTGTGGCGTAGTTCATAAGGTGTAAAAAAAGAGTTACTCGGTGAGTAACTCTTTTTTACATTAAAAATCATTGACTTTTGCTTACAATTAAATCTTTCTTACTTCCGTGCGAACCGAAAATCTGCCACTTGCCGACACTTAAAAGACCAACAATGGCATTTCTCTCTGTTTTACAAAGCTCAGGATCCGTATCAACCGATGTCATCAATATCGGTGCATACTGATTATACTCGGCCTGCTCCGCAGTAAGTCCGTGCATATTTATATATATATCACCCGTAAAAGCAATATGACGGGTCTCATCGACCAGTACGATTTCACCCGGTAGGTGACCGCCCTTGCCTTCATAAACATTAAAATGCAGTTCGCCAAAATCAAAAGTCCCCACACTTACCAACGGTTCATTCAAATTATCCGACCTATCCCATATGCCCTTAACCTTATCGGGCGACACAGGTCTATATTCTGTGAGTATCTTACACATTTTAACATACGGTTTATGCAGTGGATTCTGTTCTCTGAAGCCATCCTTGCCCTCATATTCAAGCTTTAAACACTCAGCCGTTTTCTTGCTGGCTATTACCTCATCAAATATAGGCAACAAACCGCAATGGTCAACATCAGCGTGTGTAATCAGTATTCTTTTTTCACTTTCATCAAATTGCGGCAGTATATTATTTAATATACCAACCATCTCGTTATGGTAAATGGCATATCCGCTATCTATAAATAATATCTCCCCGCAGCTTTTAATAATTATCGTATTGCTTCCACACGGAGGTTCTATAAGAATGATTTCGGTATTATCTGTTATATAATAATTTGTTATCCTTGGCAAAAAACACTCGCCTATACATTTCGCCAACAAATCGGCGAATCGGCTTATACTGTCAAAGGTCTTAAAGGGTGACAAGCCTTGTTCATCTAAAGTCTGCATAGCAAGGTTGGCATTAACAAGTAAATCATTCTTAACTTCACCCGATAGACCAATACAATTAGATAACCCCTCTACAAATGAATTATAGAAAATACTGTTATCAAACACCTTTTCCGAACGGTTATAATCAATAATCCTTAACTTGCAAATTTTTTCAGCATCAGTTATAAATTGAGAAATCTTTTTGGCATCCTCAACAAACAAACCCATCTTAAAGAACTGATAATCGGTACCGTTTTCCTGAGAGCTGATATATGAGATATTAAAATTATACTTACTAATCAGGGTGAGCACATCGGTTACACTGCCCGGCATATCCCTGAGCCGAAATTCCAACAAAACAATGCTTTTATCGTTTTTATCGTTTTGCAAATATCCTATTTTTGTGAGCTGTCTGTTGGCCTCAGCAAGCTGCTTGCTGCTACCCTCAGCATCAATAAACAGCGTGTGCGAATCGATTGCCTTGTTATAGCTTACGCGTGTAATATTAATGCCAAGAGCCGCAAGACATTCACTGGCCCTTAAAAATGCACCAATATGATTAGGCATCGTTGTAATGAATGTTTTTTTCAAGAATGTCGCCTCGATAATATAATAATGATTTAATTTTGTCGAAACTTATCAGTTTCGACTTCCCTTAACCATTATAACATATTGTAGATAAAGTCGCAACACATTATCGCCGTCTCTCCTAACGCCTATCGCCCGTAAATCCCGACTGCAAATTCAATAAAAAGTAAAAATCCTGAACACTTGCGCATTCAGGATTTCAATTCAAAAACAACCAATAAAAAAGTTTTTATTCGCATTTAACTGTCTTTGCATATTTGCAAATATTATCATACATATCATCAAAATCTTCGGTCAGGGTTGTGAAACAAAGCACCCAAAAGCAATCATCCGTTTTATAATACATAACCGCAACCGTCTGCTCCTCGCCACTCTCGGTAGAGCGATATTGCATTGTAGGAATAGAGTCGATTTGAGTAACCGATGTGGGATTGTTTTCAAGCATTAACGAGCGGAAGTTTTTAGCAAATTCTAAAACAGGAAGTTCACTTAAACCGGTTTCTTCGTGCGGCATTTTAATGCCCATTATTGTAAGGGTTTCGTCCCCTACAATAAAATCATAATCCTCGCTTACAAAGTCCATTCGCAAAAAATCGGTGGTAAGTTCGATCGAAATACCATCGAACTCGAAGGTTTTAGCCTCTGCATTTGTGTTCACCGCAGAATCTGCAACATCCTTTAAAAAGTCACACGCACAAAGCGAAAACATTAAACAAGCAACTATTAAAATTGATATAATCTTTTTCACACTAATACTCCTTAAATTTGTTTATGAAAGCTGATGATTATTCAACCACCATCCCTTACTGTCGCCTCAACCGCAGTCATACCCTTTACCGCTTGATAGGTGTTTTGGTCTAACGGGTAACAGACATTTGTGCATATAGCAATATCAGCAGGTAAAGCCTTTACCACACAAAGCTTTGATATAAAGTCGGTGCCCTTTTTATGGGCAGCAATTAAATCACCCGCTGCGGCATAAATAGTTTCTTTTTTGAAATTAAGCACAAAGTTTACTATAAACTGAAGCTTTGCCACCTTGTGTGTATTATAGCAAAAAAGCGGCAGTGGTGCAAGGTTAAATGAAATATTTTGCCTTATGGCAAAATGTGAAATAAAATTCGCCTCTTAACATTTGCGAAGCAAATATAACTGAGCGAAGCTCAATATAACTCGCCGCAAGGCCAAATATAACTGAAAAAACTCCTTGAGATTTCTCAAGGAGTTTTTGGGGGACCGACACTCAAAATGGAACCGGTCGAAAAACCTGATTTTCTCACTTTTTTCTTGTTAAAAACAATATTACACCACAAATAGTTGGCACTAACATCATAATTAATGATGTTATCCTCGCCTTTTCTTGTTGCTCGGCTGTAGGAAACCATTCCAACGAACCCGTAAATAAGTATAAGAGTCCTAATAAAAAAATTATGCAAAAAATAATCCATAAAATCATTCGAACAGCTTTCATATCATCACCGCCTTGGGTGTATTATATGCTTGTGTCAAATTGGGACACAAAAACTGTGGTATGACAATAATCATACCACAGAACTAAAAATCATACAAGTGAAAATGCAGTTAAAAACTTTGTTTTTAAGCTATAAAACTGACGAAAGTATGACGGCTATTCCTGCCTTACCCTCAAAATTTCATAGTTTTGAGGCTAGGCTTCCCTACGGTAAATGTGGTGTACGGATATTTGCCTGTTGCTCCAAAACTTACACCTCATCTGTTTTGGTGAGGGCAAAAACAACCCTCCTACTTAAATTCCTTAAACAAGAGGGCGGTTTGATGAAATATTTAGTTTTCACCTTTGATGAGACAAGTATAATTTTTTATCACATCAAATATTTAGGTCTTATACCCTCTTATAGCATTCTTACCTCGGCTAATGATATAAATGGTATTTGACCGAACCTGTTGCCGAGATATGAGACCGAAATATTTACATATTAGAAAATAGTATTATGGTATTACAAATTCTTAAACTTATGCGATTATACTTATTTTTATATTATTCTACAAAATCGTTATTGAAAGCAAAAATCTCTCCACATTTTATTCCTTCGTGGTTTTCTATTTCCACAAACATAATATATTCAATTTTGTCATTACATATATTTATCAAACTATCTGATATATGATAATTGTATTTATCAACACCATATTTTGTATCTAATGTTGATACTAGCTTTTTTTCCATTTTTGTCTCGTCAATACTTATTTTACTAATATTATAATTTGTGGTATTAAAATCATTTTTATTGGGGGCAGCATAGGCAATAATATTTCCATTATTATCAAGAGAAATTTCAACAAAATCAGAGGTTTTATACCCGTTTATGTATTTATAAAAAGTGAGATAATTGG
>JAZQGO010000027.1:0-13589 GCA_045540055.1 Acutalibacteraceae bacterium | reverse complement strand
GATGCACAGACAATTATTGATGCAAAAGAAGAAATCCGCAAGAATCCGCCAAGAGTGGCGTAAAAGAGAAATACGGCGTAGCCTTTATCGGCTACACCGTATTCTACATACCCCGACTGTCCTTAGCCACCTCTGGCTAAAGAACAAGAGTTTTTTCAGTTATATTCGCCTTCGGCGAGTTATATTGCTTCGCAGTGATATTTAGACTACGCCTAAGTGATATTGCCCGTTGGGCAGTTAAGAGGCGAATATAATATCACTTTTGCGACAGCAAAAATATCACTATGCCGCAAGGCATAATATCACTCTGTGCATAGCACAGAATATCACTAAAATCTTGCGTCTCCTCTACTTTTATGCTATAATATACTTAAAGGTCGGTGATGATATGAAAAAAAGGCATATGAATGTAATTGCTATTATAATTATAATTTTATCGATTATAGTCTTTTTATGGAACGTTTTTTTTATTTGGTTGGGTTCTGAGAGTGGAAATAGAGATATCCAAATTACTAACTATAATATAGGAACAATCAATAGCATAATGTCCGAGAGTTGTGATTTCTACGAAGAGATGCCCGATGTTTCGAATGCCACAAGAATAGAATATAATACGTTAATGCATAAAGATAGAGTTACAATTTATTATGAAGACGGAACTGAATATGTATCTATTATAAGAAATGGTTACAAAAATAGATTTACCCAATATATGAGAGAAAATGGCAGTATTCTATATTTTAAAAGTTATGAATTTGTTTTTGATTTAGTTAAAGTTGTTGTTTCATTTTCAGCAATTATCGTCTGCTTAATAATTATAATACGTAATAAACATAAAATTAAGTAAAAGTTTCAGTTTTCAGGCACTTTTATTACGTGTCATTAAGTTCAAACTACCCAAAAATCCCGTTCACATAAGTGGGCGGGATTTTTACTTATTACCTTTTCACTCTTCGCTTTTCACTAAAACATTACGAACGAGATTTTTGGCAAGTAAGAAGTAATAGTGAATAGTGAAGAAGTATTGCGGCTTCACCGCTTTTATGCTATAATACACTAAAAGGTCGGTGATGATATGAAAAAAATCATTTCTATTTTATTATTAGTATGTATTACCACTTCTTTTGGCGGATGCGGGGTTGATGATTATGAATATGTAATGTCAAACGGCTTCCATATAGTAAGAGTTAATAGAGAAAGAATCGTGCTATGTGCGGAAAAGAGTATTTATGAATTTACAGCAGAAAACGGCAAAAAAGGTTTAACTTCTTGTGCAGTTGAAAACTATATTAATGAATTTTCTTATAATGAACAATATATTGCAGTTAAGCAATTTGACCCCGAAAAACTTGATTTTGAAAACTTTAATTCGAATGATTTTTCTAATCCCTCATATTATTTGGTAGATACCGTTTCAACAAATATATATGGTCCTTATAAATCGCAAGAGGAATTTGAATCTGCTTGCAGGGAATTGAGCGTAGTAGGACTTGGCGAATGGATTTCAACCAGAAGTGATCCAAATAAATTAAAAAATAAAGAAAATCAGGTTTTTCGACCGGTTCCATTTTGAGGGTCGGTCCCCAAAAAACTCTTGTTCGAAAGAACAAGAGTTTTTTAGTTATATTCGCCTACGGCGAGTTATATTGCTTCGCAGTGATATTCGCTTCGCGAGTTTTGGCGGCGAATATTTCTTCGCAAGATAAATCTTGCTACGAAGAATGACGGTGCTACGCACCTTATTGAATATCACTGAAACCGTAGGTTTTAATATCACTTCCCCTTGCGCCTCCACCGCTTATATACTATATAATACACACGGGCGGTGAGAAAGTGATTTACGCTTATTTATGATTTTTTGTTGCAATGTATGGCATTTTCTGTTATTATATAAATAATATTTTTAAGTGGGTTTTTACTTAAGCAGGAGGTTTATAGTTGTGGATGGAAATACTATACAAATTTTGATTGCTATGTTCGTATATATGATGATAGTTATCGGAATTGGCGTGCTTTACGCAAAGCGCGCAAATAAAAACTCTGAGGAATACTTCCTTGGCGGTCGTTCGCTTGGTCCGTGGGTTACGGCAATGAGTGCCGAAGCTTCGGATATGAGTGGTTGGCTTCTGATGGGTTTGCCGGGCGTTGCTTACTGGTGCGGTCTTGCGGATGCTGCGTGGACAGCTATCGGACTTGCGCTAGGTACCTATATTAACTGGTTGGTCGTTTCTAGGCGTTTAAGAAGATACAGTGTAAGAGCAAATAACTCTATCACACTGCCTGAATTTTTCTCTAACCGATTTAGAGAGAACAAAAAGACAATTATGTTTATTGCAGGTGCTTTTATTTTAATCTTCTTTACTGTTTATGCGGCAAGTTGCTTTGTTACCTGCGGTAAGCTGTTCTCGACCCTGTTTGGTGCACCCTATGTTACTATGATGATTGTCGGTGCGGCCTTTGTGTTGTTATACACTCTGCTCGGCGGCTTCCTTGCTGAAAGTGTTTCAGACTTTATGCAGTCTATCATAATGGTTGTGGCACTTACAGTAATCGTCGTAATAGGAACGGTACGGGCGGGCGGCTTTAACGCAGTTTTAGATAATGCGAGAGAAATTCCCGGCTTTTTAGAGTTCTTCGGTTTGGCAACTCCTGCCTTGGATGCTAACGGTCAGCAAATTGTCCAAGCCGGCAAACCGGTATTCGGCGAAGCCTCTGATTATGGCTTCTTAACCATCTGCTCTATGCTGGCTTGGGGTCTTGGCTACTTTGGTATGCCGCAGGTATTGCTTCGCTTTATGGCTATCCGCAAGGAAGAGGAGCTTAAGCGTTCTCGCCGTATTGCAACCGTATGGGTTGTTATTTCACTCGCAGTGGCTGTATTTATTGGTATCGTAGGTCGTCAGCTTTTCCCGACGGCTCATCTTACAAAATCGGCTGCCGAAAACATTTTCATCACCTTGTCAACAAGCTCTCTGCCGGCGCTTTTAGCAGGCTTTGTTATGGCAGGCATTTTAGCGGCAACAATCAGCTCATCCGACTCGTATCTGCTTATCGCCGCTTCGGCATTTTCTAAAAATATATTCCAGGGTATCTTTAAGAAAAACGCTAGCGACAAGCAGGTTATGACCGTTTCCCGTATCACCCTTTTGGTGTTGGCGTTAATTGGTATAATTATTGCTTTGGATGAAAAAAGTGTTATATTCCAGATAGTATCATTCGCGTGGGCAGGCTTTGGCGCCACCTTCGGACCGCTTATGATTTTCTGTTTGTTCTGGAAACGCATCAACAAAGCAGGTGCTATTGCAGGTATGATCGGCGGCGCAGGCATGGTATTCTTTTGGAAGCTTGTTATCAGCCAGCTTGGCGGTATTTTTGCAATCTATGAGTTGTTGCCCGCATTCATATTCTCTTCACTGTGTATAATAGTGGTTTCATTGCTTACAAAGGCGCCTTCTAAAGAAATTCTTGAGGACTTTGAGGCGGTTCGCCTTGGAAAATCCGATACGCTTTAAATTTTATTAAGGCTGATAAAAATCCTGAACACCTATGTATTCAGAATTTTTTACAATAAATACTCAACAAATATTGTGCAATTATAATACACACAGGCAAAGGAGGATATTGTTATGTATATGAAATTAAAAGATGGTAAATCAAAGGTGCTTACCCTAAGCTATGATGATGGCGTGGTTCAGGATATCAGGCTGATAGGTATTTTAAACAATCACGGGCTAAAGGCAACCTTCAATATCAATACTGGTCTTTATCTGCCAGAAGATGCTGAGAGGGAAAGGTTTTACGGCAGAATGAAGCTGTCAGAGGCAAAAGAGCTCTATATGGGTTCAGGCCACGAGGTTGCGGCCCATGCGTTAACACACCCCTTTTTAGACAGACTAAAACCCGATGAAATATTAGTCGAGATGCTTGAGGACAGAAAAAACATCGAAACGCAGTACGGGACTCTGGCAAGAGGAATGGCATATCCTTTTGGAACATATAATGAGCAGGTAATAGCCGCACTCGAAAAATGCGGTATCTGCTATTCAAGAACAACCAAGACTACCGAGGATTTCAGATTCCCTGAAAATTGGCTTGCGCTTGGTACAACCTGCCACCACAACAACCCACGACTTATGGAATTGGCAAAGAAGTTTGTCGAGGAGAAAACAAGATATATCAGCGAGAATTGGCTGTTCTATCTTTGGGGACACAGCTATGAGTTTGATAACAACGACAACTGGAATGTCATCGAAGAATTTGCCGAATATATTGGTGGCAGGGATGATGTCTGGTATGCTACCAACATAGAAATATATGACTATGTAAAGGCGTATGAAAATCTTCAGACAGGAGTCGATAAAAATATTATACATAATCCGTCAGCGATAGATGTCTGGTTTTGCAAAGGCGGCAAAACATATTGTGTCAAGGGCGGCCAGACACTTTATCTGTGATGCACAATAAAAACAAATCCCCGATTACTCGGGGATTTACAATTTTTTAAATGTTTTTATTATATTTTTCAAACTATTTGTCTTCCAATATTCATCTGCATATTTTTAAGTGTGTATATGTTATAATCTTATTGTCTTAGCTATGACAAAAAATAAAGGAGGACTTTTCTAATGTGTTTTAAGATTTTTGGCTGTGATATTTTTGAAATCATCATGGGATGTTTTGGTTGCTAAATTGGTTTGCTCCGGCTTAGCCGGAGCTTTTTTTATTTAATGATAAAATATGTATTGAATATTTAGTGTTATAATACTCATGGAAACCAAGCTTTAGGGGATGCTTTTATGAAAAAATTAAGGGGATTTTTAATGATGAATTTAGGAATGATTCTTTTGTCTGTGGGTGTTTCCTTCTTTAAAACACCAACGGCTTCTCAACCGTCGGCGTTACGGGTATATGTACGGTGCTGAGTGGCATAGCCCCTGTAAGCGCAGGCGCTTGGATATGGATTCTGAATGTCATTTTGCTTGTTCTTGGTTTTGCGATTTTCGGTAAGGATACAGGCTTCAAAACTGTTTGTTGCAGTATGGGTTACTCGATTCTTACGTATCTTTTTTATGTAAAACCACCCGAAATATATCATAACCTGCCAATTATTTTAATTTTATGTCGCATACTATTAAAAAACAACCCTTATCGTTGGTTATTGATACGTAGGTGCATTAAGAGGCTTAAATTTCGGAGGTATTTATCGTGTTGGCGTTTTTAGCGTTTATCCCCATTGTTATAACATTAGTTTTAATGCTGATTTTAAATTGGCCTGCAAAGCGGAGTCTGTTAGTATCATTAGGCTTGGCCGTTGTGTTCGGTTTCTTTTTTTGGAACATATCGATTGGCGAATTGCTGGCTACTGTGTTTTACGGAATGTTAAATGCAGTCGATGTTTTAATTATTATCAGCGGCGCAATTTTGCTTATGAATACCTTGAAAGCCTCGGGTGCTACGGCGGCAATCAACCGCGGCTTTATGAATATTTGTCCTGATAAACGGGTGCAGGCATGCATTATAGGTTTTTCGTTCTGCTCTTTTATCGAGGCTGCCGCAGGCTTCGGCACACCTGCGGCATTGGCAGGTCCGTTACTGGTTTGCCTTGGCTTTCCACCCATGGCGGCCGCTATGATAACCTTGATTTTTGATTCGACCGCTGTTTCCTTTGGAGCTGTCGGTACCCCTGTTACTGCTGCATTAAATGCGCTGGGCTTGGCTGATAACGAGGCGTTTGTTTCGCAGTTCTCATTCTGGACAGCACTGCCGCACGCTATTGTCAGCATAGTCTTACCGCTTATCGTTTTATTGATGACAACTAAAATATTCGGCAAAGAAAAATCCTTCAAGCCCGCTTTGCAGGCGGCACCCTTTGCGATATTTACGGGACTAACCTTTGCTGTGCCGCTTCTTTTGGTTTCGATATTTATCGGTTATGAATTTGCTTCATTGTTGGCGTCACTGTTTTCTATTGCGGTTACGGTGCTTGCGGCAAAATATAAGTTCCTTATACCGAAAAAGAACTGGGATTTCGGGGGTCCTGACGATTGGGATAAAGATTGGCTGGCAACAACCAAGGTTACCGATGTTGCCGAATCTAAAATGTCACTTATCAAGGCATGGACGCCCTATCTGCTTATTTCTTTAATTTTGGTTATTACACGCATCCCACAGTTAAGCGTAAAGGATTTGCTGACGGGTGGTGCGCCCTTTGTGATTACGGTAAATAACCTATTCGGTTTTGAAAGGCTCGATTGGAGCTTAAAATGGGCGTATCTGCCGGGCACCTTCTTTATAATTGTGGCGCTTATTACCAATAAACTTCATAGAATGAGCAAGAATAGTGTTAAGCAAGCGTTCAGCGATACCTTTAAACAGGTTTCGGGTGCCGCTCTTGCGCTACTGTTTGGTCTGGCTTTGGTTGAGATTATGAAATATAAAAATACCGACGGCTTCAGTATGATGGATGAAATGGCAAATGCGTTGGCTTTAGTTGGCAAGGATTTATATGTTCTGATTTCACCGTTTATCGGTATTTTGGGTTCCTTTGTTTCGGGTTCTGCCACCGTTTCTATGAATCTGTTTTCTAATCTTCAGTATAATGCCGCCACTGTTTTGGATTTGCCGACGGTGTTTATTATTTCTATGCAGTGCGTCGGCGCCGCAGTCGGCAATATGGTGTGCATTAACAATGCCGTTGCGGCAAGCGCAACGATTGGTATCACAGGTCGAGAGGGCAAGCTTATTAAAAGAAATGCAATACCTATGCTTATTTATACGCTGATAACTGTAGCGTTTTTCTATATTGTTTTAGCGTTAGGCATTGAGCCAGGTATAATAGTTTAGAATAGAGTTTAAGGAGTCAATTTTATGCGTAAGACAAAAATCGTATGTACAATAGGACCTGCCTGTTCTGATGAAAAAACCATCAGAGAAATGTGTTTGGCGGGGATGAATGTAGCGAGAATGAACTTTTCTCACAATACACATAAAGAGCATCTTGAGCGTATCAATACCGTCAAGAAGGCGAGAAGTGAGCTTGGCCTACCTATCGCCATTTTGCTTGACACCAAAGGCCCTGAATACCGCATCAAAACCTTTGCCGACGGCAAAATAGAATTAAATAAGGGTGACACCTTTATTTTTACGACCGATGAGGTCTTAGGGGACAAAACGAGGGTATCGGTCACATATAAAAACCTTGCTAAAGATTTAAGCGTAGATGACCGAATACTTGTAAATAACGGTCTGCTTGAGTTTAAGGTAGAAAAAATCAGCGGCAACGATATTATATGCACCGTCGTTATCGGTGGGATGCTAAGTGATCGCAAGAGTATGAGTTTTCCGAATAAGGTTTTAAAGCAGACCTATTTAAGCGAGCAGGATAAGGCCGATTTGCTTTTCGGTATTGAGCACGGCATAGATTTTGTTGCCTGTTCATTTGTTTCCTGTAAGCAGGATTTAGTTGATGTCAGGCAGTTTCTAGATGCTAACGGCGGTGAAGATATCGACCTGATTGCAAAAATAGAAAATCAATCGGGCATTGATAACATTGAGGATATCTGCAGCCAGTGTACAGGCATTATGATAGGCAGAGGCGATATGGGTGTTGAGATACCCTTTGAAGAACTGCCTGCCGTTCAGAAAAAACTGATAACCAAATGTCGAATGATGGGCAAGAGGGTTATAACGGCAACCGAGATGCTTGAGTCAATGATTTACAACGCGCGTCCGACACGTGCCGAGATTTCAGATGTCGCCAATGCCGTTTATGACGGTACAAGTGCCATAATGCTTTCGGGCGAGACGGCGGCGGGTAGACATCCTGTTTTAGCAATAAAAACCATGTCGCAGATAGCCGAGTATACTGAAAAAAACATTCATTATGCCAAGCGTTTTCGCAATTCAGAGTTTCAGATCCGCAATACTGTTGACGCTATTTCACACGCCACCTGCGGTATGGCAATAGATATCGATGCGTCGGCAATAGCGGTCTGCTCGCTTTCGGGTATGACGGCGCGTATGGTATCACGTTTCCGTGCCCCGATGGATATTGTGGGTATTACAACAAGTGACAAGACCTGGCGAAAGTTGGCGCTGTCATGGGGTGTTACACCGATAATGTGTGAGGAGCTTTATTCAACCGATGTTCTTTTCTATACTGCGATGAAGCTGACACAGCAGACCTTGGGTCTCGTTAAGGGCAAAAAAATTGTTATTACGGGAGGTGTTACCGACGGCAAGTCGGGCAACACAAATATTATAAAGGTTGAATCTATATAATCAAAGAGACGTTAACCGTTAGGTTAACGTCTCTTTGATTAAAATACTTATCGAGGGCTACCGTAACTGCTCCATAGATCAATAAAAAAACAGCCTTTTCGTATAGAAAAGGCTGTAAAAATTTTATCTGTTTAAAATAAGCTTTGTCAGCTCGACAGGCTCAACGATTACGCCGTCTTTATAAACACGCATATTACCCGATGCAATTTCGTCGATGAGGATAACCTCGTCATTGTTGTAGCCGAACTCAAACTTAATATCCCAAAGGTCAAGTCCGATAGATTTTAAATCGTCGGCAACAATCTTGGTAATTTTAAGTGTCTGTTCCTTCATACTCTCGAACATAGCAGGGGTCATAACGCCGAGTGCTGCAAGACCTTCACCTGTTACTAACGGGTCGCCCTTTTCGTCGTTCTTAAAGGTGCACTCTACGTAGCCACCCTCAAGCACTGTGCCGTCAGCCATATACTCACCGTATCTGCGAATGAAAGAACCGGTTGCAACCAAACGGCAGATAACCTCAAGGCCGTGACCGAAAACGGTTGCAGGTAAAACCTCCATAGTAGCATTTTCAACATCGGCGCCGACATAGTGGGTTTTAATACCCGCCTTCTTTAAAAGCTCAAAATAATGAATAGAGGTTTCAAGGTTAGCCTTGCCTATACCCTCAATTGTAAGACCAACTGTGTTTTCGCCCGGGTCGAACACGCCGTCCTTGCCGGTGCAGTCGTCCTTGAATTTAAGCATAACGTTGCCGTTATCAAGCTTGTAAACATCCTTAGTTTTTCCAGTGTAAAGTTTTTCCATTATTTAACTCATCCCTTCGGTAATTTATTCAACGATAATATTTTAACATAATTTTTTTTGCGTGTATATATTTTTTTACAAAAAAATATGTTTTTTTTTGAAATTTTGATAATATTGCTTTTTTTAGCGGTTTATGGTATCTTAAAATTAGTTAAATTGCAGAGGTAAATTATGAAAAGAATAGCATATATACAAACCGATTTCCCCACCAAGTTCGGCCTGCCAAGGCAGAGCGGCTTGGTGCAGGATATTAAGGGCAAAATAATTTTCACACCCGAATACAGAAAAGTCGAAGCCTTCAGAGGTCTCGAGGAGTTTTCGCATATATGGCTTTTGTGGGAGTTTTCTGCAAGCGAAAAGCTAGGCTGGTCACCTACGGTGCGCCCGCCATTGCTCGGCGGTAATAAGCGTATGGGCGTTTTCGCCACCCGTTCGCCATTTCGGCCAAATCCCATAGGTCTTTCCTGCGTGCGACTTGAAAAAATTGAATACGAGTCCACCTTAGGCCCTGTGCTTTATGTGTCGGGCGCAGACCTTATGGATGGCACACCTATCTATGATATAAAGCCCTATCTGCCTTATGCCGATTCGGTCGCCGATGCTGTCGGCGGTTTTACCGAAAACTTAAAAGAGCGCCGACTGAATGTCAGCGCCCCAAAAGAACTATTAGAAATTTTACCTGATGAGAAAAGGGAGACCCTGCTCGGTGTTCTGGCAGGGGATCCACGCCCGTCATATATCGATGACAAGGATAGGATTTACGGCTTTGAGTTTGCAGGGTATGAGGTGAAATTCTCGGTATCTGGCTGCGAGCTTACTGTTACAGAGATAATCCCAAAGCCATAGCTATTTTTTGGGCATTAATGTTAAGGTCGCTATCTTCACAATCAATCGTAATATCGGCATATTGCTCATAAAGACCTGTGCGCTCGGCGTATAGGTCTTTAAATGTTTCGTTTGGCTTCTTTACTATTCCACGTGTTGCCATATTATTGATGCGGCTGAGCAACTCATCAAGAGATACCTTAAGATAAACCACAGTACCTATTTTTTTAAGATGTGCCATAGCCTCTTTGCCGTACACAACACTACCGCCCGTGGCGATTACAGTGTTTTTGACACACAGAGCAGAATTTACATCATTTTCAACCGATTTAAAATAATCGGCGCCGTCCTCTTCTAATATTTGGTAAAGCTTTTTACCAACCTTGCTTTGTATAAGAAGGTCGGAATCAAGAAAGGAAAAACCTGCAATTTTCGCAAGCAGTACGCCGAGTGTGCTTTTGCCAGAGCCCGGCATTCCGATAAGTATTATGTTGCCCATATGACACTCCTTTAGGTTACTACTTTTATTCTAATAGACCTTTTTGTTTTTGTCAATTATGTTATATTCAAATAAATATTTGACAAAACCGCGGAAATATGGGATAATAGTATAAATATTTTTAAAAGGAGAAGATAAAAATGAAAAAAATCGCAAAGTTTTTAGCACTTACTTTAGCAGTGCTTATGTTGGTATCGGCCTTCGCAGGTTGTACTGCCAAGAAGGACGATGAGGGTAAGGTTTACACAATCGTATCTGACAATGCTTTTGCTCCTTTCGAGTCTTATGATAGCGAAAAGGGCGAATACGTTGGTATTGATATGGATATTAAGGAAGCTATCGCTGAGGACCAGGGCTTCGAGTACAATATGATGAACGTTGGTTTCGACCCCGCTCTTGCTAAGGTTCAGGCAGGTCAGGCAGATGCGGTTATCGCAGGTATGACAATTACCGATGAGCGTAAGCGCGTTTTCGATTTCTCTGACGGTTACTTTGAAGACGGTCAGGTTCTCGTTGTTGCCGCCAATAGCGATATCGATTCTATCGAAGATTTAAAGGGCAAGGTTGTTGCTACTAAGAACGGCACAATGGGTGCTAAGTTCGCTAAGGACAACAAGGATAAGTACGGCTATACCATTAAGGCTTTTGAAGGCTCAAACGAGCAGTATCAGGCTATTCTTAACGGTAACTGTGTTGCCTGCTTTGAGGACTACACCGTTATCGGTGATGCTATCAGAAACGGCATCAAATTAAAGACAGTCGGCGAAAAGATTAACCCCAGCTATTATGGCTTTGCCGTTAAGAAGGGCAATAACGCTGAACTCATTAAGATGTTCAACGAAGGTCTTAAGAATATTAAGGCAAATGGTAAGTACGACGAGATTCTTGCTAAATACGGTCTTTAATTTTTATTTTTGAAATTTAATTTTAATCCGAATCGGTGCTAATGCAACGATTCGGAATTTTAAGTATTTGAGTGATTGGGAAATGCATTTTGAAATAGTTTTAAAACAGGCAACGCCAATGCTGCTCGAGGGCTTAAAGGTTACCATCATTATTTCTTTGGTATCGCTCTTTTTCGGTATGCTTGTCGGTTTAATTTCGTGTTTATTTGGTCTGTCTAAATCAAAGGTGCTACGCGCTGTATCGGCAGTTTACGTGTGGCTCATTCGCGGTACACCTATGATAGTACAGGCTTTCATAGTTTATTATGGTGTTCCGATAATTGTTCAGCAGTTCTCACCGGATTTTATTATTTCCGAAACAATGGCTGCAATTATTACCTTGAGTCTTAACGCCGGCGCATATTTGTCTGAAATTTTCCGCAGTGGTATACAGGCGGTTGATATCGGTCAGATAGAGGCTTCGCGCAGTCTTGGTATTTCATCGGGCAAAACTATGATGTCTATTGTTCTGCCTCAGGCATTTAAAATTACAATACCGTCTATTGTTAATCAGTTTATCATCACCGTTAAGGATACGTCTATATTATCTGTTATTTCATTGGCTGAAATTTGTAATCAGGCCAAGCAGTACTCGGCAGAAACATATCTGTTCTTTGAAACCTACATACTTGTAGGACTCTGCTATTTGGCTGTAATTTCGGTGCTTATGTTACTTTCAAAATTTGTTGAGAAGAAGGTTAATTATGACAGAAAAGGTTAAGGTTACCGATTTACATAAAAGCTTCGGTAAGTTAGATGTTTTGTGCGGTATAGATTTGTGTGTTAAAGAGGGCGAGGTTGTTTGTCTTATCGGTCCTTCGGGCTCGGGCAAGTCAACCCTGCTTCGTTGTCTTAATCGCCTTGAGGAATCAACCGCAGGTGAGATAATAGTTGACGGTTATTGTATATCAGACAAAAAAACAGATATTAACCGTGTGCGCGAGAATATTGGTATGGTGTTCCAGCAGTTTAATCTTTTTGCACATATGACGGTAATTAAGAATATTATGTTTGCGCCCGTTACCTTAAAAAAGATGACAAGTGAGCAGGCAAAACAGCGCGCTATGGAGTTGCTCGAGCGTGTCGGACTTGCCGATAAGGCAGAATCTTACCCGCATCAGTTGTCGGGCGGTCAAAAACAACGTGTTGCTATTGCGCGTGCATTGGCTATGAACCCCGATATTATGCTTTTTGATGAGCCTACAAGCGCACTTGATCCCGAAATGGTGGGCGAGGTTTTGCAGGTTATGAAGGAGCTCGCACGTGACGGAATGACCATGATAGTTGTTACTCACGAGATGGGTTTTGCACGAGAGGTTGCCGACAGGGTTATCTTTATGTCGGACGGTGTCATTGTAGAAGAGGGTGCACCCGAGCAGATATTCGATAATCCGCAGGCAGAGCGAACAAAAGAATTTTTAAAATGCGTTCTTTAAAATATTTAAAATAACTTCTTGATTATTCACATTTGTTGTGGTATAATAACCTTCGCTGTAAAAAAACACAGCGAAATATGCGCTGATAGCTCAGCTGGATAGAGCATCTGCCTTCTAAGCAGAGGGTCGGGGGTTCGAGTCCCTTTCAGCGTGCCAATAAAAAGAACAGGTGCCGAAGGTATCTGTTCTTTTTATTTTTATTTTGTAAGGGACTCGAACCAGGCGTTAAGACCAACAGTCCGGTGGACTGTTGGTTAGCCGCGGCAACGAGCGAAGCGAGGCGATAGGCACGGTAGTGCCGAGACAAAGTCCCTTTCAGCGTGCCAAAAAAATTCGACTTGTTACGACAAGTCTAATTTTTTTATCCATTGCGAAAGCAATGGTATATCATCAACAATGGCAAATTGCCATTGTTGTATCTCATCAGTCCGTTAGGACTGTATATCATCACGCGTAGCGTGTATAAAAATTCTTTCGCAATGATGATATACAAGACTTCGTCTTGGTGATATGCAATTTCTCCGAAATTGATGATATACAATGCTTCGCATTGATTTAATATGTAGGGGTTTAAATCCATAACTCAAAATTTCAAAGAGCATCGAATTTGTGCTACCCTTCCAAAGAGCAGAATATGTCGTAAGATGTATTCTGTTCTTTTTTGTATAACGAAAACCACACGCTAAGCGTGTGGTTCCAAAGAGGCTTTTGCCGATGAGCAATCCCGCCGCAGCGGTAGGCTCCACTTGTCAGGGGAGCTGGCAAAACCAAAGGTTTTGACTGAGGGGTAGTTCGGTA
>JAZQGO010000026.1:0-18778 GCA_045540055.1 Acutalibacteraceae bacterium | reverse complement strand
ATCAGATGGAGGCGGACTGCCGTATATGCGGCAGTGGGGCACACTTGCAAGTGGCAGATTATTCGATGGACTTTCAGTCCAGCCAGTAACAGCGGCTTATAGCCGCAGAGCAAACTACCGGCTTAGCCGGTAGTTATGATTCTGAATTTATAAATTTTCAGCGTTTGCTTCCATAATCTCTTTTCACCAATATGCGCTATCCTTCGGTATTTTTTCAAGTGTCTGATAGTCGACATAAACATACAAAGCCCTCCTGTCAGATTATACCTTTATATTAGCATACATCCCGAAAATGTGACATTAAAAAATGCAATAAAAATCAAAAAACATAATAATTATTAAGAAATATACAAAATTGTTTTCGACAAATAATTACAATATTTTAACAACTATTGCAAATGTCAAAACAACTTGGTACAATTAATTTAATAAATTTTAGGAGGTCTTTCGTATGTATTGTAATAATTGCGGTTCTTTAGTTCCTGACGGTACAGCATTCTGTGGTAATTGCGGCACCAACGTTGCAGGCGGCGCACCTACACAAATTCAGCAGTTCCAAAATCAGAAAAATGCTATTCGCCAAAGCGAAATGGCGGCGCTCGAAAATGCATGGGCTTATTTTGACAAAAAGCGCGACACCTTCAAGCAATACGACCTGCTTTCAGAATTGGTTGTTTACTATGCAGGCGGCGCTAAAAAGTCACTTATCGTTTGGGGTGCTATTATTTTTGTTCTCGGTGTGTTTGCGTTGTGCGGCGGCGGCGGTGCCGGTTCATTGTTGTTCGTTTTACCGGGCGCTGCAATGATTGCAGGCGGCATACTTATGCAGGTTAACAACAAGAAAAAGTATAACCAGTATTTAGAAGAGTTTGCTGATGTTATGACCGAGCTAAACGATTATTATAACGCTTATCCCAACTGCCCTGTAGGCGCTGAATATTCTAATCCGGATATTATCGAAAGCATTCTTAACACCATTAAGTCGGGTCGTGCTGATACCGTTAAAGAGAGTATCAACCTACTTATTACCGATGCAGAGCGTGCAGAAATGAATGAACGTATGCAGGCAATTGAGTCATACGCAGCACAGACCAGTGCCAGCGCATCGACAGCCGCATTTTTCGCAGCTGCTAACTTCTTTAAAGACTAATATACATAAAAGCATAAAAAAAGCCTCGATGAATCGAGGCTTTTTTTGTAAGATTTTTTGACAGCATATTATCGATGGACCATCAAACCGCTGCCAGATAAAAACACCTCACACAAAAAATCCACCCGGAAATATCGGTTATGAGTTTAGAGTTATGAGAAAGCCTGCGGCTTTCGTTATGATATGAATGCCCGACGGCATCAGCGTTGCCGAAGCAACTCATAACGCGGCATAGCCGTTCATAACTCATAGTTTGCCGAAGGCAATCATAGTTATCAAGGGCTATTGGGACAAAAAATGCTGACCAAACGGTCAGCATTTTTATTGTTTGAATTATTAACCCTTGATAGCAGCCTGTGCTGCGGCGAGACGTGCAATCGGCACGCGGAAGGGTGAACATGATACATAGTCAAGACCT
This sequence comes from Acutalibacteraceae bacterium, assembly GCA_045540055.1. GTDB lineage: Bacteria > Bacillota > Clostridia > Oscillospirales > Acutalibacteraceae > SIG565. The sequence continues at coordinate 17,210 of JAZQGO010000026.1, read as the reverse complement.
ACCTTATGGCAGAACTCAACAGATACAGGGTCACCGCCGTGCTCACCACAGATACCGCAGTGGATACTGGGGCGTACCTTCTTACCGAGAGTAACAGCCATATCCATCAACTTGCCGACACCTGTCTGGTCGAGCTTAGCAAACGGGTCGTTCTCGAAAATCTTTTTATCATAGTAAGCATCGAGGAACTTACCTGCGTCATCACGTGAGAAGCCGTAGGTCATCTGTGTTAAGTCGTTAGTACCGAAGCAGAAGAACTCAGCCTCTTTAGCGATATCGTCAGCGGTAAGACAAGCTCTCGGGATTTCCATCATAGTACCAACCTCGTACTTGAGGTCTGCACCTGCGGCAGCGATTTCAGCGTCTGCAGTAGCAACTACAACGTCCTTAACGTATTTGAGCTCTTTAACTTCGCCGGTAAGAGGAATCATAATTTCGGGAACGAGGTTCCAATCGGGATGAGCCTTTGAAACAGCGATAGCTGCGCGGATAACAGCGGCAGTCTGCATCTTAGCAATTTCAGGATAGGTAACTGCAAGACGGCAGCCACGGTGACCCATCATGGGGTTAAACTCGTGAAGTGAAGAAATGATATTTTTGATATCTTCAACAGTTTTGCCCTGAGCGTCAGCCAAAGCCTTAATGTCAGCCTCTCCGGTAGGAACAAACTCGTGAAGCGGCGGGTCTAAGAAACGGATACAAACGGGGTTGCCTTCAAGAGCTTCGTAAAGCTTCTCAAAGTCGCCCTGCTGATAGGGGAGAATCTTTTCGAGTGCAGCTTCTCTAGCCTCAACAGTATCAGAACAAATCATCTCACGGAAAGCAGCAATTCTGTCAGCCTCGAAGAACATATGCTCTGTACGGCAAAGACCGATACCCTCAGCACCGAGCTCACGAGCGCGCTTAGCATCGGCAGGTGTATCTGCGTTGGTGCGAACCTTTAATGTTCTGTCCTTGTCAGCCCAAGCCATGATACGACCGAATTCGCCTGCGATTTCAGCAGGAACGGTCGGGATGATACCAGCATAAATGTTACCGGTAGAACCGTCGATAGAAATGTAGTCACCCTCGTTATAGGTCTTGCCGCCGAGTGTGAACTTCTTGTTAGCTTCGTCCATAATGATATCGCCGCAGCCTGAAACGCAGCAGGTACCCATACCACGAGCAACAACGGCTGCGTGAGAGGTCATACCGCCACGAACGGTGAGGATACCTTGAGAAGCCTTCATACCTGTAATATCTTCAGGTGAAGTCTCAAGACGAACGAGAACTACCTTTTCACCACGGTTGTTCCACTCTTCAGCGTCTTCAGCAGTAAATACAACCTTACCGCAAGCAGCGCCAGGAGAAGCACCGAGGCCGCGGCCTGCAGGTGTAGCAGCCTTTAGAGCCTTAGCGTCGAACTGCGGGTGGAGAAGTGTATCAAGGTTACGGGGGTCAATCATAGCAACAGCCTGTTTCTCATCAATCATACCCTCGTCAACTAAATCACAAGCGATTTTGAGAGCAGCCTTAGCTGTTCTCTTACCGTTACGGGTCTGGAGCATATAGAGCTTACCGTCTTCAACGGTGAATTCCATATCCTGCATATCGCGGTAGTGGTCTTCAAGAATAGCGCAAACCTTATTGAATTCGTCGAAAGCGGCGGGGAATTTCTGAGCCATCTCAGCGATGGGCATAGGAGTACGAACACCGGCAACAACGTCTTCACCCTGAGCATTGGTAAGGAATTCACCCATAAGACCCTTTTCACCGGTAGCGGGGTCACGTGTGAAGGCAACACCTGTACCGCAGTTGTCACCCATATTACCGAATGCCATCATCTGTACGTTAACAGCGGTACCCCATGAATAAGGAATATCGTTGTCACGACGGTAAACGTTTGCACGGGGGTTGTCCCATGAACGGAAAACAGCCTCAACAGCGCCCATTAACTGTTCTTTCGGGTCGGTCGGGAAGTCCTTACCGATTTTTGACTTATATTCAGCCTTGAACTGTGTAGCGAGCTCCTTAAGGTCGTCAGCAGTAAGCTCAACGTCCTGAGTTACGCCCTTTTCTTCCTTCATCTTGTCGATAAGCTCTTCAAAGTATTTCTTACCAACTTCCATAACAACGTCAGAATACATCTGGATGAAACGACGATAGCAGTCGTATGCCCAACGTGCATTACCTGACTTTGCAGCCATTGTTTCAACAACCTCTTCGTTAAGACCGAGGTTAAGAATGGTATCCATCATACCAGGCATTGAAGCTCTAGCACCTGAACGAACCGAAACGAGAAGGGGATTTTCCTTATCGCCGAACTTCTTGCCAACGATGCCCTCCATCTTGTCGATGTATTCCATAATCTGTGCCTGGATATCATCGTTAATCTTTCTACCATCTTCGTAGTACTGTGTGCAAGCCTCTGTTGTAACGGTGAAGCCCTGAGGAACAGGAAGACCGATTTTGGTCATTTCTGCAAGGTTAGCACCCTTACCGCCGAGAAGCTCACGCATGCTTGCGTCACCTTCTGAGAAAAGGTATACAAACTTGTGACTCATACTTTTACCTCCTAATATTTTTGCGAACGAGTCGCATTTAATACAAAATTACTTTCTTCGCAGAAAGTATCAACTTATTTTATCACAATTATTTCCAAAAATAAAGCAAAAGTTTCTTTTTTTTCAATTTTTATATATAAATATGTATAATAGCACCTATTTTGCATAAAAAATCCCCCGATATGCACAAATATCGGGAGGTGGTAAATCTAAACCATAAATCAAATCCTACTTTAAAATACGAGAGCACAGAGGCCTCTCCTACAAACTAAATTCTAAATCCTAGAAGTCCCCCTGACAACACGGGGACATTTGCTATATTTTAAGTGCCTTTGAAACCCTGAGCATTGCGGGCGCCATTGCTACGTTAAGCACAAGCTCAATAATAAAGTTGACACCTACAAGTCCGACAAGGGCATAGGTCACAATATTTGTGCCTCCTGCCCAAGAAGCTAGAATATCTTTAAAGAATAAAAACATTGCCGAAACAAACAGACCTGTGTTTACAACCGGCGCTACTACAGCCGCCGCCATAATTGCAAGGTAGGGTTTTTTGCTTTTAAAGGCAGAGGCGACAAGACCTGCACAAAGACCCGCGGCAACACCCTTTATGATACATACAAGGCTTGTAATTACAGGGCTTGCCTGAACCAGAATATAACCGCCGCCGTCAAGACCTGCAAAGCAGCAAACGGTAACCGTTATTCCAAATACGCCGCCTAAGATAGCGCCGACCTTGGCACCGTACAGGTACGCGCCGAGCACTACGGGAATAAGCACGAGAGACAGGTTAAATGTGCCTATTTTAATGAAGTAGCTCATTAGCTGTAACACAACTATAATGGCAGAAAAAATACCGAGTATAGCGGTGTTTTGGGTTTGTTTTCTTGTGTTTGACATTTTTAAAACCTCCGATACTGTCCCAACGGCACTATGTGCCGAGTGAATGGTGAAGAGTGAATAGTTAAGGTGTTCGCTGATGCGAACGATTTAAACACTCTTTAGCCTTCCTCGGCGGTGTGTCTTAAGGGTACAGTTCATATATTTTTAATCTGCCGTTCGGCAGTATTAAACAACTAATTATTCTTTTCGTATATTAAACGAAGACCGTCGAGCAACAGATTTTCGTTATAGATTATGCTATGATTACAGTGGGCAATAATTTCACGTGAAAGACCACCCGTAGCAACCACCGTAGCACATTCACCTAAAGCCTCTTCAATGCGGTCTATCATACCGTCAAGCATTGAGGCGGTACCGAAAACAAGTCCTGAGCGCATACAGTCGGCGGTATTTCTGCCGATAACATTCGGGGGTGATTCAATGCTGATAGCAGGTAGCTGTGATGTGTTTTCGGCCAGCGCTTTAAGGGTAAGATTAACGCCTGCGGCAATAGCACCGCCAAGGAATGCGCCATTCTCATCAAGAACGCTGATGGTAGAGGCGGTACCCATATCAATAACGATGCAGGGCATGGTGTATTCATGGAGAGCGCCTACCGCACCTGCGGCAAGGTCGGCACCAAGCTGTGCAGGGTTATCGATTTTTATATTAAGCCCTGTTTTAACGCCGGGGGCAAGGGTAAGGGGTACAATATCACAAAGCAAGGAAATGGCACGACTTATCGAGTTGCCAACAGCGGGTACAACCGACGAAATAACGGCGTCTTCAACATTATGGCAGTTACAGCCGTGAAGGGATAGAATGTCTTTAATATCAATGGCATATTGGTCGGCAGTGCGGCGCACTTCGGTTGCAAGTCTTGCGGTGAACATTAAAACCTCACCATCATACAGCCCCAAGGTAATATTAGTGTTGCCGATATCAATCGCTAATAGCATAAAAACACCCCTTAAATTTATTTACAAGGGTATTATACAGCAATACAACCTTAAAATCAATAAAAAATAGTTGACTTTAAGCCGCGTTATTGATATAATACAGTGTGCTATTGGCTAAAAATGTGCCAATCAGCTCCTTGCCATTTCGGGATGAAGTGGCCAAAAGTCCATAAGGAGGTGCAACAGAATGGTTACAAGTAAGTATGAAGTAGCTATGATTTTCTCGGTAAAGGGCGGCGATGAAGCAGTTACCGCTTTAAACGAAAAATTCCAGGCTCTTATTGCTGAAAACGCTACTGTTGAGAACGTTGATGATTGGGGTAAGCGCAAGCTCGCGTATCCGATCAACTACGAAAACGACGGTTATTATGTTTTCACAACCTTTACTTCTGCTCCGGAATTTCCGGCAGAGCTTGAGCGTGTAGCCGGTATTACCGACGGCGTTCTTCGTGTAATGGTTATTAAAAAATAAGGAGAAAGTTTGAATGTTTAACTTAGTAGTTTTAACCGGCAGATTGACTGCCGATCCGGAGTTGCGTTATACCGCAAATAACACACCGGTAACTTCTTTCTCTATTGCTGTTAATCGCCGCTATAAAGCAGGCGAAGAGAGTCAGGCAGATTTTATCAATATCGTTGCCTGGCGTCAGACCGCTGAATTTGTTACAAAATACTTCAGCAAGGGCAGCATGATAGGAATTGAGGGTTCTATTCAGACCCGCAGATATGTTGATAAAGACACCGGCAAAAACAGAACTGCTTTTGAAGTTATCGCTAATAACGTACAGTTTGTTGAGTCCAAGCGTGACGGCAGCGCAGGCTCTACAGGGGACGCTAGCGTTTCTTTCAGTAACGCCGGTAATAACGAGTTTGTTGAGATTGATAACAACTCAGATGATGATTTGCCGTTTTAATTATTTTTAATAGGAGGCTTTACGATGGAAAGAAACGATAAAATGGCTCGATCACGCAAGCCCCGCAGAAAGATTTGTCACTTCTGCGCAGATCGTGTTGAAACTATCGATTATAAAGATATAGCTCGTCTTCGCAAGTTTGTTTCCGAACGCGCAAAAATTCTTCCTCGCCGTGCTACCGGCACCTGCGCTGCTCACCAGAGAAAACTTACTATCGCTATCAAGAGAGCTCGTCAGGTAGCTTTAATGCCCTACGTTAACGACTAATAATCGCTATATTTTAAGCCCCGTCATTTTTGACGGGGCTTTTATTTTTTTTTCAAACTTCAAAATATTGTCGTTTTTTGTGGGAATTGCACAAAAATTATCAGGTAAATATTGTTATCATAACTTAAATTTACCAAAAAAGTGAACAAAACCTATTGAAAAAAGGATAATAGGGTGTTACAATATAATATATTGTTATGAATATGGCAAAATTATGCAAGTCCTAATGATTTTATAGGGAGATGGATATTTTGAAAAAGACAGAATGTGTAGCAATGCTTTTGGCAGGTGGCCAGGGCAGTCGTTTGGGCGTGCTTACCCAAAAGATAGCAAAGCCCGCAGTGCCATACGGCGGTAAATACCGTATCATTGATTTTCCGCTTTCTAACTGTATCAATTCGGGAATTGATACGGTGGGTGTGCTGACACAGTATCAACCGCTAGAATTAAATGATTATATCGGTTCGGGCAAGCCGTGGGATTTAGACCGTAATAACGGCGGTGTTCACGTTTTACCGCCTTATCAGAAGAGTAAGGGCGGCGACTGGTATAAGGGTACGGCCAATGCCATTTATCAGAATATTCATTTTATCGAGAGATATAACCCCGAATATGTGCTGATTCTCTCGGGTGACCATATTTATAAAATGGATTATTCAAAGATGCTCGACCGTCATAAAGAGACCGACTCTGCCGCAACAATTGCGGTGCTTGATGTGTCTCTTGAGGAGGCGACACGCTTTGGTATTATGAATGTCAATCCTGATGACAGCATCTATGAGTTTGAAGAAAAGCCCAAGCATCCCAAAAGCACCTTGGCCTCGATGGGTATATATATCTTTAAGTGGGATAAGCTGCGCAAATATCTGTGTGAGGATGAGGCGAATCCCGATTCATCTAACGATTTTGGTAAGGATATTATCCCTGCAATGCTTTCGAGCGGTGAAAAAATGATGGTTTACCGTTTTGACGACTACTGGAAGGATGTCGGTACGGTAGAATCTTTATGGGATGCAAATCTTGATTTATTAAATCCCAAAATAGACCTTAATCTTGCCGACCCCAATTGGAAGATTTATTCACGCACGCAGGCACGTCCGCCGCACTTTATAGGCGCGAATGCCTCGGTTGTAAATTCACTGGTGTCGGTTGGCTGTGAAATTGACGGCAATATAGATTATTCGGTATTGTTTGAAAATGTAACGGTCGAGGAGGGTGCAGCGGTCGAATATTCACTCGCAATGCCGGGCGCGGTTATAAAAAAAGGCGCAAAGGTGCGCTATGCCATTATTGCCGAGGATGCGGTGATTGAGGAAAATGCAACCGTAGGCTGCAGCCCCGAAGACTGCGGTGATTCGGCAGACTGGGGTATTGCCGTTGTAGGTGACAATCTGACAGTGGGTAAAAACGCAAAGGTCGGCGCAGGAAAAATGATAAAGCAAGATGTTGAGGAGGGTAAGAGAATATGAGTACAAATAATCTTTTAGGTATAATTTTTGCCAATGTTCATGACGACCTTATTCCCGAGCTTACCGAAAAACGCTCAATGGCATCAATTCCGTTTGGTGGCAGATACCGTCTTATCGACTTTTCACTTTCAAATCTTGTTAACGCAGGAGTTACCAAGGTGGGCATCTTAACAAGAGCCAATTACCAGTCGCTTATGGACCATTTGGGCTCGGGCAAACCCTGGGACCTAGACCGTAAAAACGGCGGTATGTTTATACTGCCGCCATACAGCACCAATATATCGGGCGTATACCGTGGCCATGTTGATGCTTTGGCAGGTGCTATGATATTCCTTAAAAAGAGCATAGGCGAGTATGTTATTATGTGCGATTCCGATGTTGTCAGCAATATCGATATAGAGGATATGCTGAGTAAGCATATAGAGAAGGGCGCAGATGTGACCATCGCCTATAAATACGGTGATTTACCCAAAAATCATAAGGACACAATGATTCTTGAGGTTGGCAATGATTCCTTTGTCACAGGTATCGAGGTATCAAAGACTATGGATACGCAGGTTAATTTCAGCCTTGATGTCTGTATTATGAAGCGAGAAAAGTTGATTGAGCTGGTGGCAGAGGCTGACCGCAACCGATTCACAAGCTTTGCCAGAGAGGTCTTTAAGACAAAACTTAGCGAAATTAAAATGTTGGCGTATAGGGTTGATGGCTTCGCCGAGGTTATCGACAGCTATGAAAACTATGTAAATATAAGCAACAAGCTGCTTGATAAGTCAAGTCGTGAGAAGTTGTTTGACAGAGAACGTCCCATTTACACAAAAATTAAGGATGATATGCCGACACGCTACGGTATTGACTCTTTGACTCAAAACTCACTTATTGCCGATGGCTGTGTGATTGAGGGTTCGGTTAAAAACAGTATACTCTTCAGAGGCGTCAAGGTGGCCGCCGGTGCGGTGGTTGAGAATTGTATTGTTATGCAGGGCGGCGTTATCGGTAAGGATTGCGTCGTAAGTAACGTTACAATGGATAAGGGCGCTGTGATAAGTGACGGTGTTAAAATAAGCGGCACCGAGAACAAATATGTTTTCGTGCCCAAGGACAGAACAATTTAAGAAACAGAGGTATATTATGAAGGTTTTATATGCAACAAGTGAAGCTTATCCGTTCGCAATGTCGGGTGGACTTGCAGACGTTGCGGGCGCACTGCCGAAGGCCCTGCGCCGCAGACTTGTCGGCTGCAGAATAGTTATGCCAATGTACAGCACTATTCCCGAAAAGCTTCGAGAAAATATGAAGTTTATAACCAATATTACGGTGCCTGTCGCTTGGAGACGGCAGTATTGCGGCATTTTTGAAGCCCACGTAAACGGTGTTATATATTATCTCATTGATAATCAGTATTATTTTAAACGCGACGGTCTTTACGGATATTTTGACGATGCCGAGAGATACGCCTTCTTTTCGCGTGCTGTGTTGGAAATACTACCGTACATTGATTTTAAGCCCGACGTTATTCACTGTAACGATTGGCAGACGGCTTTGACTCCTGTATATCTTAATCTTTTCTACCGCTATGACCCCTTCTATAGCAATATTAAAACGGTATTTACCGTTCACAATATTCAATATCAGGGAAAATATGGGGACGAACTGCTTGAGGATGTTCTCGGCATACCATATGAAGCCAAAAATATTATTGAATATGACGGCTGTATTAACTTTATGAAGGGCGCATTTGTCACGAGTGACCGAATAACAACGGTGTCACCGACCTATTCGCGTGAGATTATGGACCCGTATTTTGCCCACGGGCTTGACGGTATCTTAAGAGATTTATCGGGTAAGTTGTCGGGTATTGTCAACGGTATCGATACCGAGGTTTACAACCCCGAAACCGACGATATGATTTATAAAAATTTTTCATGTGAGGATATGTCGGGCAAGTCTGAAAACAAGGCGAAGCTGCAGGCAGAGCTTGGTTTGCCGCAAAAAGCAGACGCCCCAGTCATTGGCATTGTGTCACGCCTTGCCGACCACAAGGGCTTTGACCTTGTTAAGTGCGTAATTGAGGATATTTTAAAGGCCGACGTTCAGATGGTTGTTTTAGGCTCGGGTGAGTGGGAGTTTGAGATGCTTTTCCACGAAATGTCCAAAAAATATCCCGAAAAGCTCGCCTTTAGAAACGGATTTATTCCGCAGCTTGCACACAAAATTTATGCAGGCGCAGATATATTCTTAATGCCGAGTAAATCTGAGCCCTGCGGTTTGGCGCAGATGGTGGCACTTCGCTACGGCACCATTCCGATAGTGCGCCAGACGGGCGGTCTTAATGATACCATAACCGACAGCGGCGACGGTAAGGGTAACGGCTTTACCTTTGCCTGCTATAACGCCCACGATATGCTTGAGGCTGTGTGGCGTGCAATCGGCGGTTATGGTGATAAAGAGGGCTGGCAAATACTCGCTCGCCGTGCTATGATGTGCGACAACAGCTGGGGCAGGTCTGCAGGCGAGTACATCAAGCTTTATAAGCAGATAACGGGTAAGTAGTTTACTTTTTTGGTAATTTGTGTTAATATGTATAGGCTTTCCTTCGAGAGTCTATATTTGACAGGGGTGAACATATGAATATTATCGAAATTATAAAGGCGGTTATCGTAGGTATTGTCGAAGGCATCACCGAATGGTTGCCTGTAAGCAGTACGGGACATATAATTTTGACCGATGCCTTTTTACCGCTTAATGTAAGCGAAGGCTTTAAGGAAATGTTTGATGTTGTCATACAGCTTGGTGCCATATTTGCGGTCATTCTTTTGTTTTGGAACAAGCTGTGGCCCTTCACACGCTATCGTGAGAGTGCAGGTGTTATGCCGATAGGCAAAATCTGTGCCGCCAAAAGAGCTTCGCTTCGTCTGTGGCTTAAGGTTATTATCGCGTGCGTTCCGTCAATTCTTATAGGTCTGCCGTTTGACGACTGGATGGATGAGCATTTATATAACCCTACTGTCGTGTCGATTATGCTTATTGTCTACGGTGTAGCGTTTATTGTGGTTGAGCAGATAAATAAAAGAAAAGAGCCAAGAATTGTTACGGGTCAGAATCTATCCTATGCTACGGCATTTTTTATTGGTTGTTTTCAGGCGTTGGCAATAATACCGGGCACATCACGCTCGGGCGCTACAATACTCGGCGCAATACTACTTGGATGTTCTCGCCCAATCGCTGCTGAATTTAGTTTCTACCTCGCAGTTCCCACTATGTTCGGCGCAAGTCTTTTAAAGGTTGTTAAATTCCTGCTTGAAGGCGGTAGTTTTACAGGTACCGAAATAGTCATTTTGGCGGCGGCTACGGTTACGGCATTTATAGTGTCGGTTGCGGCTATTAAATTCCTGCTCGGCTTTGTTAAAAAGAGAAGCTTTGCAGCATTCGGCTATTACCGAATAGCACTTGGCGCACTCGTTTTAATTCTTTTATATTCGGGTGTAATACAAGGATAAAAAAATAACCCTGTTTAACAGGGTTATTTTTCTTTAAATATTTCCTTCGGCGGAACTTTAAAATAGTCACAAACATAAAAAACATTTTTCATTGTTATGCTTCGCGGCAAAACATTTTCTTTTATTAAAGAAAACGTTTTTGGTCCCACATGCATTATTTTTGCCATTTCTTTGTCAGATAGATTGTTTTTGCGCATTAAAGAAATAATGTTTTCGCAAAAAATAACGTGTTCGTCAGTTTTCATTCTTATCACCTCGTGAAGTATTATAGCGATACATTTAATTTTTGTGTTAAAAAGTGAACACATCTGTTGTAAAAAATTTTTTATGTGAGATTAAAGTTGTGCCGATTAAGGTGTTTGGTTTGAAAAATAAGGCTCCCTCGTCACAGGGAGGCAAAAATAAAACGGGTGGTCTTCCACCCGTTTTTTTTATGCGTTTTTCTTTAATTCTCTTTCAAGCCAGATAGCGCCGATGTCCATCGCCTCGTAAAGACCTGTCTTTTCGCTGGTCTTAACGATGCGGCTTTTATAGGCAAGCTCGGTGTCACTCAGCAGCAGTAAAACCTTTACCTTGTCGGCGGCTTCTAAGTCGCCCTCTTTTTTTGTTGAAAGAATTTCAAGCTTGATTACATATTTCTCGCTCATGTCGCCGTAGTAAATTTCGTTACCCTTGCGAACAAGCGGTTTACCCTTGTAGGTCAAAAATTCTGACATTGTACTTCCTCCGATAGATTATTTCTTTTCGGGCTTTTCACCGTAGAGATTAAAACGGAATAAAATTGTTTCATCCTCGGGGATAGCGCAGCGTACCGTTGCCTCGGCAATAGATGCGTGCTTTAAAACGGTTGAAAGACCCATTATCTGACATAATTTTGATTTAAGATTAAGGACGTCGCCCTCGTCGGTTTCTAAAAAAACGTCACCCCGGCAGGAGTCAACCGCCTCAATAAAGTCTTTAAAATCAATATCGTGAAGTTGCAGTTTATATGGCACAACAAATTCCTCCTTTAAATTGTTCGTCTTATTCAGTATATCTTAGTCGGGGTTACTTGTCAAGGAAACACTTGACTTTTGGTGTGTTATTTAATACTATATTAATTAAGTATTTTTATGTGCATATTGCACTTGGAGGCTTTATAAATGAAAAACACCGAAAAAACCATGGAGCATATAGTTAATCTTGCAAAGGGCAGGGGTTTTGTATATGCCGGCAGTGAAATCTACGGCGGCCTTGCAAACTCTTGGGATTATGGCCCTTTGGGAGTTGAGCTTAAAAACAATGTTAAAAAGGCTTGGTGGAAAAAGTTCGTTCAGGAATGTCCCTACAACGTCGGACTTGACAGTGCTATTATTATGAATCGCGAAACGTGGGTGGCTTCGGGTCACCTCGGCGGCTTCTCCGATCCACTTATGGACTGTAAGGTTTGTAAGACAAGACACCGCGCAGACAAGCTTATTGAGGACTACGTTGCAGAAAACGGTCTTGACGATAATCCTGCAGGCTGGTCGGATGAGCAGATGTATAATTATATTAAGGAAAAGGGCATAGTATGCCCCTCCTGCGGCTCTCGCGATTTTACAGATATCAGAAAGTTTAACCTTATGTTCAAAACCTTCCAGGGTGTTACAGAGGATAGCACAAATACACTCTATCTTCGTCCCGAAACGGCACAGGGTATATTTGTAAACTTTAAAAATATTCAAAGAACTACACGAAAGAAAATGCCTTTTGGTGTAGGCCAGATAGGTAAGTCCTTCCGTAATGAAATTACCCCCGGTAACTTTACATTCCGTACTCGTGAGTTTGAACAGATGGAGCTTGAGTTCTTCTGCAAGCCGGGCACCGACCTTGAGTGGTTTGATTATTGGCGCGGTTACTGCCGCGACTGGCTCTTAAACCTCGGTATGAAGGAAGAAAATTTAAGACTTCGTGACCACGACAAAGACGAGCTTTGCTTCTATTCGAAGGCTACTACCGACTTCGAGTTTATGTTCCCGTTTGGTTGGGGCGAATTATGGGGCGTTGCCGACCGTACCGACTATGACCTAACACAGCATGCCGAGCATAGCGGCGCCGATATGACCTATTTTGACCAGGAAACAAACGAAAAATACATCCCTTACGTTATCGAGCCATCTCTTGGTGCCGACCGTGTAACCTTGGCATTCCTTTGCGAAGCCTATGATGAGGAGCTTGATGAGAAGGGCGACACAAGAACCGTTCTTCGTCTGCATCCGGCTTTAGCTCCCTTTAAGGCGGCTGTATTGCCTCTTTCAAAGAAGCTAAACGAGCAGGCAGGGGAGATTTATGCAAAGCTTTCAAAGAAGTTTATGGTTGATTACGATGACGCGGGCTCCATCGGTAAGCGCTATCGCCGTCAGGATGAAATTGGCACACCTATTTGTATTACCTACGACTTTGATTCCGAGACCGACGGTTGTGTAACTGTACGTGACCGTGACACTATGGAGCAGAAGCGTATTTCGATTAATGAACTCGAAGCATACATCGAAAAGGTTATCGAATTTTAATTAAAATGCCGTTTGCAATGGCGCAGACGGCATTTTTGATATAAAAAAACTAAAAATTGTAAACGAGGAAATGAGAGAAAACGGGAGAAAAAACGAGCAAAAGCGAGCTTTGAGTTTTTAAATTAAAATTTTCAAAAAAAGGTGTTGACTTTTAATTTTCGGTGTGATATCATACTAAGGCTCGAAAAAATAATTGGAGGTTACCATTATGTCTACATTTATGGCAAAACCTGCTGAAGTACAGCGCAAGTGGTATATAATCGATGCTGCTAACCGCCCCTTAGGTCGTACTGCAACAAAGGTTGCTGACCTTCTTCGCGGTAAGGGCAAGCCCGAATTTACACCCCACGTTGACTGCGGCGACCACGTTGTAGTTATCAACGCTGCACAGGCAGTTTTAACAGGCAAGAAGCTTGAAAAGAAATACTATCGCCGTCATACAGGCTACATCGGCGGTCTTAAGGAAGTTCAGTACTCAACCCTTATGAAGACCCGCCCGCAGCTTGCTATGGAGTTAGCTGTTAAGGGTATGGTTCCCGATACAACAATCGGCCGCAAGGCTCTTACAAGACTTCACGTTTATGCAGATGCTAATTTTGCTCAGGTTGCTCAGAAGCCTGAAGTTTACGAATTTTAAGGAAGGGAGACAGAATTATGTTTGAAGGCAAGCCTTATTTTTACGGTACCGGCAGAAGAAAAAGTTCTGTAGCCCGCGTACGTGTTTATAACGGTACAGGTAAAATCACAATTAACGACCGTGATATCGACGATTATTTCGGTCTTGAAACATTAAAGCTTATCGTTCGTCAGCCGATGGCTCTCACCGGCACTACCGATAAGTTCGATATCGTTTGTCGTGTAAACGGCGGCGGTGTTACCGGTCAGGCCGGTGCTATCCGTCACGGCGTTGCTCGTGCACTTCTTCAGTACGATGCTGAGCTTCGTGCCGAGCTTAAGAAGGCCGGCTTCCTCACTCGTGACCCGAGAATGAAGGAAAGAAAGAAATACGGTCTCAAGGGCGCTCGTCGTGCACCGCAGTTCTCAAAGAGATAATTTCGACCAAGGTCGAAAAAAACAAAATGCTCTGCTTTTTGCAGGGCATTTTTTGTTTATCTCATTGAGAACAGTTATATTCGCTTCGCGAGTTTTAAAGGCGAAAATAATATAACTTTTTGTGAAACAAAAAATATAAATACGCACATTGTTCGTAATATAACTGTTTGAGAATCTGCTTTGGCGCAAATTATCTTAAACACAGAGTAATTAGGGTTATGAGACTCACAATAGAGTAAAGAATCCTTCCAAGTGTTTTTAGCGCATTTTACCAACTTTTTGACCTTAAAAACCATAATATTAACTAAATATTAAAATTTGTTAAAATTTTTTCAAAGTTGTTGATTTATGGGGGAAATTTAGGTATAATATATTTGGTGAAATTTGTAAATTAAATTTTAAATATAAATAGGAGTGTATTTTTCATGACAACTAACAAAACCGTTCTCAAATGGCTTGACGAAATGAAGGAACTTCTAAAACCCGACCAAATCGTATGGATTGACGGCAGTGACGAGCAGCGTGAAGAGCTTCGCGCTGAGGCTGTTAAGACAGGCGAGCTCTTTAAGTTAAATCAAGATGAGCTTCCGGGTTGCTACCTTCACAGAACAAATCCTAACGACGTTGCACGTGTTGAGGACCGCACATTCATCTGTACTTCAACTAAGGAGATGGCAGGTCCCACAAACAACTGGTGTGACCCGAAGGAAATGTATGAGAAGCTTTACGATATAGCTCGCGACAGCTACAAGGGTCGCACAATGTATATTATTCCTTATTCAATGGGACCGATTGGCTCACCGCTCGCTAAAATTGGTATCGAGATTACCGATTCGGTTTACGTTGTACTCAATATGCTTATTATGACCCGCGTTGGCACAAAGGTGCTCGAAGTACTCGGCGACAGCCACGACTGGGTACGCGGTTTACACTCACGCTGTGATGTTGACCCCGAAAAGAGATATATCTGCCACTTCCCTGAGGATAATACCATTATCTCGGTTAACTCGGGCTACGGCGGCAACGTACTGCTCGGTAAAAAGTGCTTCGCACTTCGTATCGCTTCCTTCCAGGGCTGGAAAGAGGGCTGGATGGCTGAGCACATGCTCATCTTGGGACTCCAGAATCCGAAGGGTGAGGTTCGCTACATTGCGGCTGCTTTCCCGTCGGCTTGCGGTAAGACCAACCTTGCAATGCTTATTCCACCTGAGTATCTTAAGAAGAAGGGCTACAAGGTTTGGACAGTAGGTGACGATATCGCCTGGATGAGAATAGGCGAGGATGGCAGACTTTATGCTATCAACCCCGAAAACGGCTTCTTCGGTGTTGCACCGGGTACCAACGCTCACTCAAACTTCAACGCTCTTGAATCCACCAAGAAGAACACCATTTTCACCAACGTTGCATTAGACCTTAATGACAACACTGTTTGGTGGGAAGGTCTTAATAAGAATTTACCCGAGAACGCACTTGACTGGAAGGGTAATCCTTGGGATCCCGCCAAGTTCAACAAGGCAGACAAGACCACCTGTGCGGCTCACCCCAACTCACGTTTCACAGCACCTGCTGAAAACTGCCCCTGCATTTCTGATGAGTTCAACAAGGGCGCAGGTGTTCCGATTTCGGCTATCGTATTTGGTGGACGTCGTGCTAAGTGCGCTCCGCTTGTATATCAGTCAAAGGATTGGGTGAACGGTGTATTCGTAGGCTCGGCTATGGCTTCTGAAACAACAGCTGCAGCGGCAGGTGCCGTTGGTGTAGTTCGTCGTGACCCGATGGCTATGCTTCCGTTCTGCGGTTACCATATGGGCGACTACTTCCGTCATTGGCTCGATATGGGTGAAAAGCTTGGTGACAAGGCTCCCAAGATTTTCAACGTTAACTGGTTCCGTACCGACGACGAAGGCAACTTCATCTGGCCGGGCTTTGGCGACAATATGCGTGTTCTCAACTGGATTATCGACCGTTGCGAAGGCAAGGCAGATGCAGAGCTTACAGCTATCGGTTATGTTCCGAAGGCTGAGGACATCGACCTTACCGACCTCGACTTCGATATCGATACACTTAAGAGCATTCTTGAAGTTGACAAGGATGTTTGGAGCAAGGAAGCTGCTGAAATCGAAGAGCATTACAAGAAGTTTGGCGACAAACTCCCTGCAGAGCTTCGTGAGCAACTTGAGAATCTTAAATCAGCACTCAACTAACATTAAAAAACACCTGTGTTTCGGCACAGGTGTTTTTTTCAGGATTCAGGGGTTGGGATTTAGAAGATGTATATTACTTCGTGGGTTAAGCCTGCGTGATTTGTTTTGAAAATGTACAAAATTCCTAAAAATTGTTATTGACAACCGAATTGTTTTGATATATAATTAATGTGTATAAGGGTCGGTGATAGTTATTAAACGTTGGATGATAATTGCCTTAGCGGCACTAATTGTTTTGGCTACTGCGATATCGATTATCCTTGTTTCGTGCAATGACGACAAAGATAAAGGCGATTCGTCGAGCTCAAATTCCAGCAGCTATACCGAATCTGAGCTTGAAGAGATCAAAGAATGGTGGTCCTCGGTTCAGATTGAAGAGGATAACGGCATACCGATTGAGAGTAATTAATTGAGCAGAAAAGGAGAATTTGCTATGAGAAAAGAATACGAAGCACCTGAAATGCTTATTTCCGTTTTAGATATCCAGAACATTACAAATAGTGACGATTTCAACTTCGGCGAAGGCGAAGAAGATGTATGGTGGGACGACGCTTGGAGTTCGTTGTTGCAAGGCCAAAATTAGTTTAATGACTCGGCGATGCGTTTTTTTGCACCGCCGTTTTGTTGTATAATTTTTAGGATTCAGGATAAATTGTTTTGCATTGGATGGCATTTATGCCATCCAATTTTTATGCGACAAACCACGCATAAAAACAGTTGAAACCACCAAAAAACAAAGGTGTTTTTAGGTGAAAATAAACAATTGAAAAAACATTGCATAAATTCGTGCTTTGTGCTATGAATATTGTGTGTGTATGTATATATTTTATAGTAGGAAAAACATATGAAATCTGTTTTAAACCACGTTTCTAAGAAGGCGTTATC
>JAZQGO010000025.1:0-75120 GCA_045540055.1 Acutalibacteraceae bacterium | reverse complement strand
GTTTGTGTTTTGAATTGACTGGCAGGTCTTTTCAATATTACCACAAACGGAGGATTTTCTCATCGGTTAACCTCTTTTGAACCACGCGACTATCGCGTGGTTTTCGTTATACAATAAAAATGCTTACGGATGACCATCCGTAAGCATTTTTTTAGCGTTTTTTAAATTGTTCGTAGATGCTAAAGCCGAGTTTTATAAGCTCGTCTATCACAAAGAAAATCATTACCAGAAGAAGTGCTTTTCCCCAAAGTCTGCCCGATATATTACATAGACCGAACAATGCATTAATCGGTGTTAGGGTAACTATCAGTAATAAAGTAATGGATACGCCGAGTGAAATTAAAAGCGAGGTGTTTTTCACAAGATTAGTTGTAAATACATACTTTTGTGAGTAGCAGGAAAGCACATGCACAATTTGTGAAAGTCCAAGAACGATTAAAGCGACGGTGCCCGCACTGGCCGTATCACCGTTTATATAACCTATATTATAGGCTATGAGGGTTATAACACAAAGGGATACCGACTGAATGGCAAGACTTATAAGTGAACGGTTTGAGAAAAGCCTGTTTGTTTTAAGGGTATTACCCTTGCCCCAAAGATTATTATGCTCGGCGGTGCCTATAGCCATCGACGGCAGGGCATCGGTGACAAGATTTATAAGCAAAAGCTGTGCAGCAGTAAGTACAGGGTTTGCAAAAATCAGCATACCAAACAGTAAAACCAAAACCTCGGCAAGATTACAGCTAAGCAAATAATGTACGACATTCTTAATGTTAGTAAATAATGTTTTAGAATGGTTTATAATGTCTATAACATTTGTGATGATGCTGTTATCTACAACTATATCCGAAGCACGACGCGCAACGTCGGTTGAAATATTATCGAGCGAAATACCAACATCTGCCTTGTTAAGTATCGGGGCATCGTCAATATTACTGCCCATTATTGCTACAGTTTCATTATTGTGCTGGAAGGCGCGTACAATTCGGTAGCGGTCATACGGCGAAATTCGGGCAAATACCGAGTATGAAATGATGTTAGCCTCAAGCTCTTCATCGCTCATTTTGTTTAATTCTTCACCTGTAATTGCCTTCATACCATCGTGTAAAATGCCTATACGGCGTGCTACAGCCTTGGCGGTCGCAAGGTTATCACCCGTAAGCATAACAGTGCGTATACCGTTCTTCTCGGCTTGCTCGACGGTGGTTACAACCGATTCACCGGGCGCATCGTAAAGACAGATAAGTCCCACAAAGGTAAGCCCTTTTTCAAGGTCGTCTGCCATTGGTATTGCGGGGACTTCATCAATAGGTCTATAAGCAACCGCTATGACTCTGAGCGCCTCCTCGGCTAATGAGTCGGTGATAGCCGAAAGCTTTTCTTTATTGATACCGCCGCATTTATCAATAAGACTTTCGGGCGCGCCCTTAGAAATAACAAACGGTTTACCGTTTATCATATTTATGGTAGTTATCAGCTTACGGTCGTTATCAAACGGAATAGAGCCTAAAAGTGGATAGATATTGATAGCATCACTGTCGGATATCGCGGTGAATTTTGCACAGGCTTCGGCAATGGCGGTATCGGTTGAGTCCTTAATTACTCTTGATGAGTTTTCGTCATAATTTAGTCCGTTACCGCAAATCATACCGAGCTTTAACAATGTCAGCGACTGCGCTGACAGTTCACCGTCTATATCGTAAATCTCGTTGCCGTCAAAAAGCTTTACAACACTCATATTATCACTTGTAAGACAGCCTGTTTTATCGGCACATACGATGCTTACATTCGCGATATTTTCAAATGCGTCGGGGCGTCTTATCAGAATGTTTTTGCCCCAAAGGCGTTTGATACCCTGTCCCAAAATAATCGTTATAACCGCAGGAAGTATTGACGGAATAGCGGCTATAGCAAGGGCCACAGAATTGGTAAAGGAGTCAGATACAAGTACGGCAAAATTCTGAACTGAGGATGAACCGATACCAAAAAGTATACTGATTATGAAGTAGAGAACACATACGCATACCGCCGAAAAGACAGAAATCTTATACACATTAGTAACAGATTTGCTGCACTTGGCAAGATTATCTTCGCTTGCTGTAGAAAGGGTGTTCAGCTTGGCCATCTCGGTGGCAGAGCCTGTTTCAGTAACAACCGCCTTGCCACTGCCCGCCATAACCGTACAGCCTGCAAAGACCATATTCTGTCGGTTAGCAATTTCGGTTATATCTTCACCTATATAATCGCAGTCTTTATCTACAAATACCGTTTCACCAGTCAGAGAATATTCGTCGCATCTTAACGTGTTGGCTTCAACAAGACGGCAGTCGGCAGGGATATAGTCACCCTCGGTTAAGATAATAATATCGCCCGGTATAAGCTTTTCTGCGGGCAACAGGGTAATCTCACCGTCACGCAAAGCGTTTGCCGTGGCGGCGGTCAGCTTTTCGACATCAATCATTGCCTTTTGACTTGTGTATTCCTGATAGGCATTCCACAAGTTGTCAATAAGCATCATTACTATAATGATAACGGCGTTTATCCAGGTGTTGAGCGAAGACATCAAAGATACAGCGACCGATAATACTGCGGCAATTATCATAAATACCGTTAGATAATTATTGAACTGTTTAAGCAGAATTTTATAAAAATTTACATCTTTTTCTTTTTCGTTCTGCGTGCTTTCGTAGATGGCCTCAGCAGTTTCACGCGCAAGGCCTTTATCTTTGTCTACCGAGAAAAATCCAAGAACAGAATTTTTATCAGAACTGTGCCAGATCATCATATCCCTCCGAAAACTTGAAAATTCATACTCAACCATAATACTATATTTTTACAAAATAATCAAGTATAGCTATGTTGTTAATAAAAAAGACTTTATTTTTTTAATATTTATGGTATAATCATTTTGTTAAGGTGATAATTTATGAATTGGACAGAAATTTGCATAACGGTTGATACAAAAGATACCGATGTTTGTGCCGCAATTTGTAATATGGCGGCCATCGGCGGTATTTATATTGAAGATTATTCTGATTTAGAACAGGGTGCTCAGGAGATAGCGCATATTGATTTGATTGATGAAGAGCTTATCGCTAAAGACCGCACTAAATCGGTTATTCATATCTATGTATCCGAAGAAAATAATTTTAGTGAGGCCAAGCAGTTTATAACAGAACGGCTTATTGCTGAGCATATTGCTCACAGTATAGTTTTAAACGGTGTTAAAGACTCCGATTGGGCTGAAAATTGGAAGAAGTTTTTCAAGGTTACACCGATAGGTCAGCGCCTTGTGGTTTGTCCCGTGTGGGAGGATTTTGATAACATACAAAATAAAACGGTGCTAAAAATCGACCCCGGTGCCGCATTTGGTACGGGTACACACGCAACCACTTCACTGTGCCTTAACTTGTTGGATAAATATGTTTATGACGGCGCGACGGTTTTGGATATTGGTTGCGGCAGTGGTATTTTAAGCGTTGCCTCGGTGCTTCTGGGTGCTAAAAAGGCTGACGGTGTCGATATTGACCTAACCGCAGTTAAGGTGGCAAAAGAGAACGCCATTATCAACGGTGTTGGAGCTAAAACAGAATTTAGTAACGGTGACCTTGCCGAAAAGATAAATGGCAGGTACGATATTATATGTGCAAACATTGTTGCCGATATTATAATGCGTCTTAATTCTGATATTGAGGAATATATGAAAGAGGATGCTCTGTATATCACCTCGGGTATAATTGACATAAGGGCCGATGAGGTTAAAGAAAGCTTTGAAAAATGCGGCCTCACGATAGTTGAAGAACTTAAAAAAGATAATTGGTACGCATTCGCACTTAAAAGGAGATCTTAAATGCTTGAATTTGAAGAACAAAGGCTAAAATTGCTCGGATATTACGGCGAGCTTACCGATTTGAAGGACGCTATCGGCTACGATAATTTAAAGTCAGAAATTGCTGAGCTTGAAAAGGTAACCCTTAAAGAAGGCTTTTGGGACGATGTTGAAAACTCTCAAAAGATTTTGCAGCAAATAAGCCGCCTTAAAGACAAGGTTTCAAAATACGACGGTCTGCTATCAGCATATGATGACGCCTTGACCCTTATAGAGCTTGCCGACGAGGCAGAGGATATATCCCTCTTTGAAGAGGTAAATTCCTTGGTTGAGGGCTTTGTTAAGCAGCTTGAGGAAGAACGCCTTGTGACATTGCTTAGCGGCGAATACGATTCCAACAATGCCATTTTATCCTTTCACGCAGGTGCAGGCGGCACCGAGGCGCAGGACTGGAATGAGATGCTTGTGCGTATGTATACACGCTGGGCAGAGCGCCATAGCTTTAAGGTTAAAATGCTTGACTTTCTTGATGGTGAAGAGGCAGGGCTTAAAAGTGCAGTTATAAGTATTGAGGGCACTAACGCTTACGGATATCTTAAAAGTGAATCGGGTGTTCATCGACTTGTCAGAATTTCACCCTTTGATTCATCGGGTAGACGCCACACCTCTTTTGCTTCATTAGAGGTTATGCCTGAAATCAGTGACGACACCAAGATTGAAATTCGTGAGGAAGATTTAAAGGTTGATACCTTCCGTTCGGGCGGTGCCGGCGGTCAGCATGTTAACAAGACCGAGTCGGCTGTGCGTATAACCCACATTCCCACAGGTATTATAGTTGCCTGCCAGAACGAGCGTAGTCAGCATCAGAATCGCGAGGTTGCGATGAAGATGCTTAAATCAAAGCTTGTAGAAATCAAAGAGAGAGAGCACCTTGATAAAATTGAGGATATAAAGGGTGTTCAGAAGGAAATTGCCTGGGGCTCACAAATTCGTTCTTATGTATTTATGCCATACACCTTGGCGAAGGACCATCGAACAGGCTATGAATCGGGTAATATCGGTGCCGTAATGGATGGTGATATCGACGGCTTTATAAACGAATATCTTAAGGCGGCCTCGTTAGGTCAGCTTGAAAAATAAAACAGGGGAGAAACATTGTTATGAAAAAATTAGTAAGTTGTCTTGCACTTATCCTATGCGTTGTGTCGGTATTTGCTGCCTGCGATAAAAAGATGGGAAAGAGCGGTAAAAGAGAGGCGTATAATTACGATATGACCGATTACGTTACCCTCGGTAAATACAAGGGTATTGAGATTGATTCATCGTCAGAAACATTTAAGAACTATTACAACTCATTCTTTGAGAGTGACGTAGCCGCAAAGGACGCATACGCAAATGTAGAGGTAATTGAAAAAAGTGATATTGCAAATATCGACTATTCAGGTAAAATTGCCGCAACAGGTAAGGTGTTCGAGGGCGGTACAGCCGAAAAGCAGGACTTAAAGGTCGGTTCGGGTGCTTTTATCCCCGGCTTTGAAGACCAGCTTATAGGCGCCAAGGTTGGCCAGACCGTTATCGTTAAGGTTACCTTCCCGAAGGATTACGGTAGCAAGGAGCTTGCAGGCAAGCGCGCCGACTTTACCGTAAAGGTAAACTCTATTAAGAGAATGCCCGAGCTTTCAAACGAGGTTGCCGTAAAGCTCGGCTTTAAGGATTTAAAAGAGTATGAAGCCGACCTTAAGGACCGCGTTATTGAAAATGTGCTTCATGAGATGGTTCTTTCCTCTAAAGATTTCGTTATAAAAAGCTATCCGAAGGATGAAAAGGCAAGATACGATGAAATGTACAACAATTATATGTCGTATGCCGAGCAGCAGGCATCGGCATATAATGCACAGTATAAAACCTCGGTTACTGCTGAAGATATGCTCTATTATATGACGGGTATGACTTCAGACCAGTTTAAATCGTATTATGAGTCTGCATTAAAGAGTGAGCTTATTTTCTACGCTATATTTGATGCCGAAAAGCTCAGATATACCGAGGAGGAATATGAAGCAGATATAGCCGAAATGGCCGAAACAGACGGTACAACCGCCGAAGAGGTCAAGGCTAACTATGAAGCGTGGGTGCTTGAAGCTAACACAATCAAAAAGGTGGCCATAAAATTTATGGTAGACAATGCTGTTATAAAATAAAATTTAAACCCAAAAACACCGCTTTTCTTTAAGCGGTGTTTTTTTATATAATATATAAATATATTATTTTTTTCGAAAAATATGAAAAAAGGGCTTGACTATTTGCAAAAAATGGAATATAATACAAAATTACTGATGATGGGTTAATATGCGCCTTTTTTGGCCTGTTTTTTCGACAGAATTCAAAAAAAGCGGTGTTTTCCGTCAAATATTGTTTCCCAGTGCAAATTATTATATTTGCATAATTTTAAGAGGAGTGATTGTTAACCTATGGAGTCTACAGCAATGGTAAAGCCTGTCCAGCTGGGTAAAAACACTCGTATGAGTTTCTCCAAAATCAATGAAGTTATCGATATGCCTAACCTCATTGAAATTCAGAAGGATTCATACAAATGGTTTGTTGAAGAGGGCCTTAAGGAAGTATTCAAGGAAATGTCTTCAATAACCGATTACACCGGTAATCTCGTTTTGGATTTTATCGACTATCGTTTCGAAACAACTCCGAAATACAGCATTACAGAGTGTAAGGCCCGTGATACTACCTATGCAGTGCCGCTGCGTGCTACCGCTCGTCTGTTTAATAATGAAACAGGTGAGATTAAGGAAAGCGAAGTATTTATGGGTGATTTCCCACTCATGACCGAGTCGGGCACCTTTGTAATCAATGGTGCTGAACGTGCTATTGTTTCACAGCTCGTTCGTTCACCTGGTGTTTACTACGGCGTAAAAATCGACGAAAAGACCGGTAAAAAGCTTTTCAATTCAACCATCATACCTAACCGTGGTGCGTGGCTTGAATATGAAACCGATCTTAACGATATTGTCTATGTAAGAATAGATAAAAACCGCAAGTTACCGATCACAACCTTTATTCGTGCTCTCGGTATAACAACAAACGAGCAGATTCGTCAGCTTATCGGCGACGATATTAAGCTCAGCGCTACATTTGATAAGGATTCAACCTCTACTACCGGGGACGCCCTTATCGAGGTTTACAAAAAGCTTCGTCCGGGTGAGCCTGCAACCGTAGAGGGTGCCCAGAACTATATCGCTCAGTTGTTCTTTGATGCACGCAGATATGATTTGTCGCGAGTTGGACGTTATAAGTACAATAAAAAGCTATCTTTAGCCGCAAGAATTGTAGGCAAGGTACTTTCTCGTCCCGTTGCCGATCCTATGACGGGTGAGGTTTTGGCCGAGGCCGGACAAATTGTGAATAAAGAAACCGCTCTTGAGCTCCAGCGCAAGGGTGTCAGTGAGGTATATCTTGACGTTATTGATGCCGAGGGCAGAAAGAATGAGGTTAAGATTCTCACAAACGGTATGGTTGATATTAAGGATTATATTGATTTCGACGTAACCGATTTAGGCGTTAACGAGAATGTTTCATTTAATGTTCTTAAGGATATTCTTGAAAACAACTCGACCGAGGAAGAAATCAGAGAGGCTATCTCTGTCAGAATTGATGAGCTTATACCCAAACACATTGTTGTTGATGATATTTTCGCTTCAATCAACTACTTCTTCCAGTTGTCAAACGGCATCGGTAATGTAGACGATATTGACCATCTTGGCAACCGTCGTATCCGTAGCGTAGGTGAGCTTTTACAGAACCAGTTCCGTATTGGGTTTAGCCGTATGGAGCGTGTTGTTCGAGAGAAGATGACACTTCAGGCTCAGGATGTTGATGCAGTTACTCCGCAGTCACTCGTTAATATCAGACCTATCGTGGCCGCTATTAAGGAATTCTTTGGTTCGTCACCGCTTTCTCAGTTTATGGATCAGACCAACCCGCTTTCAGAGCTTACTCATAAGCGTCGTCTGTCAGCGCTCGGTCCGGGCGGTCTTTCACGTGACCGTGCTTCCTTCGAGGTTCGTGATGTTCACTACACACACTATGGCCGTATGTGTCCGATTGAGACACCCGAAGGCCCCAACATCGGTCTTATTTCTTATCTTGCAACCTTTGCTAAGATAAATGAATACGGCTTTATTGAGACTCCTTTCCGTAAGGTTGATAAGGCTACAGGTAAGGTTCTTGATGAGGTTATATATGTAACTGCTGACGAAGAGGACGAGTATATTGTTGCTCAGGCTAATGAGCCGCTTGATAATGAAGGTCATTTCGTAAATCCGAAGGTCAACGCTCGTTTCCAGGATCGTTTCCTCGAGACTGAGGCTTCGGAGGTTGACCTTATGGACGTTTCACCAAAGATGGTTGTTTCGGTTGCTACAGCTATGATCCCGTTCCTTGAGAACGACGATACCAACCGTGCGCTGATGGGCTCGAACATGCAGAAGCAGGCTGTGCCGCTTCTCGTTACCGAGAGCCCGATTGTAGCTACCGGTATGGAATATAAGGCTGCCATCGACTCAGGCGTTGTAGTTCTTGCAAAGAGAGCAGGTACTGTTGTAAATGTCAGTGCCGATACAATTAAAATCAAAACAGCAGGCGGCGAAATCGACGAATACAATCTCATTAAGTTCCTACGTTCTAACCACGGAACATGTATCAATCAGAAACCTATCGTGTCACTAGGTCAGAAGGTTGAAGTTAACGAGGTTATCGCCGACGGTCCTGCTACCGATAACGGTGAAATCAGTCTTGGTCGTAACGCTCTTATCGGCTTTATGACCTGGGAAGGCTATAACTACGAGGACGCTGTCCTTATAAATGAAAAGCTTGTTCGTGAAGATATGTATACCTCTATTCATATTGAGGAATATGAAATAGAAGCAAGAGATACAAAGCTTGGACCCGAGGAAATCACAAGAGATATCCCCAATGTCGGCGAAGATGCACTTAAAGACCTTGACGAGCGCGGTATTATCCGCATCGGTGCCGAGGTTACTGCAGGCGACATTCTTGTTGGTAAGGTTACACCTAAGGGTGAAACCGAGCTTACTGCTGAAGAAAGACTTTTACGCGCTATTTTCGGTGAAAAGGCAAGGGAAGTAAGAGATACCTCACTTCGCGTTCCTCACGGTGAATACGGTACCATCGTTGATGTTAAGGTATTCTCGCGTGAAAACGCATCGGAACTCAGCCCTGGCGTTAACCTTGTAGTTCGTTGCTATATCGCTCAGAAGCGAAAGATTTCTGTCGGTGATAAGATGGCGGGACGTCATGGTAACAAGGGTGTTGTATCCCGTATACTACCGAGCGAAGATATGCCGTTCTTACCGGATGGTACTCCGCTTGATATAGTTCTTAATCCTTTGGGCGTTCCGTCCCGTATGAACATCGGTCAGGTACTTGAAGTTCACTTGGGCTATGCCGCAAAGGCTCTTGGTTGGAAGATTTGCACACCTGTGTTTGACGGTGCACATGAATCTGATATCAGAGAATGCTTTAAAATGGCTGACTTACCCGAAGACGGTAAGATGCAGCTTTATGATGGACGTACAGGTGAGCCGTTTGATAACCGTGTAACCGTTGGTTATATGTACTATCTCAAACTCCACCACCTCGTTGATGATAAGATTCACGCACGTTCTACCGGTCCGTACTCACTCGTTACTCAGCAGCCGCTCGGCGGTAAAGCTCAGTTCGGTGGTCAGCGTTTCGGTGAAATGGAGGTTTGGGCACTTGAAGCCTACGGTGCCGCCTACACACTTCAGGAAATACTTACCGTTAAGTCGGACGATGTTGTCGGACGTGTTAAGACCTATGAATCTATCGTTAAGGGACAGAATGTGCCGCGTGCGGGTATACCTGAATCCTTTAAGGTTCTTATTAAGGAACTGCAGTCATTAGGACTCGACATTAAGGTTCTTGACCGTGAAAACAACGAAGTTGACCTTAAGCAGAGCTTTGATGACGAGGAAGAGTTAGGCCTCGTTCCTGCCGATTACGTGCCGGAATTTACAGAAGAAAGTGTTGCTGATGATTTAAGCGGCTTCGGCTTGCAGGATGAAAACGGCGACGATATAGTTGAAGGTGCTCCCGATACCGACGAGTACGCAGATCAAGATAATATTTAAGGAGGATAAGGCAAATGGAAGGCATTGAATTTGAATCAATTAAGATTGGCCTGGCGTCTCCTGAACAGATCAGAAGCTGGTCCTATGGCGAAATCACAAAGCCTGAGACTATTAACTATAGAACCTTAAAGCCCGAACCGGGCGGACTTTTCTGCGAAAAGATTTTTGGACCTACTAAGGACTGGGAATGTCATTGCGGAAAGTACAAGAGAATTCGCTATAAGGGCAAGATTTGTGAGCGTTGCGGCGTTGAGGTTACACGCGCAAAGGTTCGTCGTGAGCGTATGGGTATTATCGAGCTTGCGGCTCCAGTTTCACACATCTGGTATTTCAAGACCATTCCCTCACGTATGGGTCTGGTGCTTGATGTATCGCCTAAAGCGCTTGAGCAGGTTCTTTATTTCTCACAGTATATCGTTATTGATCCGGGTACTACTCCGCTTGAGAAGAAACAGCTTCTCAACGAAAAGCAGTACCGTGATATGTACGAAAAATATGAGGACGACTTCCGCGCAGGTATGGGTGCAGAGGCTATTAAAGAGCTTCTTGAAGAGATTGACCTTGATGAGCTTTGTAACGAACTCCGTCAGGAGCTTGAGACCGCTACGGGACAGAAGAGAATCCGTATTTTCAAGCGTCTTGAGGTACTTGAGGCATTCCGTGCCTCAGGCAACCGTCCTGAATGGATGATACTTGACGTCATTCCGGTAATTCCGCCTGATATTCGTCCGATGGTTCAGCTTGATGGCGGACGTTTTGCGACAAGCGACCTTAATGACCTTTACCGTCGTGTTATTAACCGTAATAACCGTTTAAAGAGACTTCTTGTGCTTGGCGCACCTGATATTATTGTTAGAAACGAAAAGAGAATGCTGCAGGAAGCAGTTGATGCTCTTATCGATAACGGCCGTCGCGGCAAGCCCGTAACAGGCCCCAATAACAGAGCATTAAAATCTCTGTCTGATATGCTTAAGGGTAAGCAAGGACGTTTCCGTCAGAACCTTCTCGGTAAGCGTGTTGACTATTCAGGTCGTTCGGTTATCGTTGTTGGTCCTGAGCTTAAGATGTATCAGTGCGGTCTGCCTAAGGAAATGGCACTTGAGCTATTCAAGCCCTTCGTTATGAAGCGACTTGTTGAAACCAAGATTGCTACCAACATCAAGTCCGCACGTAAGATGGTTGACCGTGCTTCAACAGAAATCTGGGATGCATTAGAAACCGTTATTAAAGAACATCCCGTTCTTCTTAACCGTGCGCCTACACTTCACAGACTTGGTATTCAGGCATTTGAGCCTGTTCTTGTTGAGGGTAAGGCATTAAAGCTTCATCCGCTTGCTTGTACTGCGTACAACGCCGACTTCGACGGCGACCAGATGGCTGTTCACGTACCGCTTTCTGCAGAGGCTCAGGCTGAGGCAAGATTCCTTATGCTTTGCGCTAACAACCTCTTAAAGCCGTCTGACGGTAAGCCTGTTGCAGTTCCTACACAGGATATGGTTCTTGGCTCATACTACTTAACACTTGTTAAGACAGACGAGCCGGGCGCAAACAAGGTTTTCCGTGATAAGAATGAAGCTATTATGGCTTATACCGACGGTGTTGTAGGACTTCACGCACCAATTCGCGTACGCTTCGAAAAGGATGGTGTTAGCCAACTTGTTTGGTGTACCGTCGGCTTCCTCATATTTAACGAGTCAATCCCACAGGATTTGGGTTTTGTTAACCGTAGTGATGAAAGGCATGCGCTTGATCTTGAATGGTGCTTCCGTCTTGCTGACGAGAATAAGAAGCTCGTTGAGTCAAACGACGACATTATTCAGAATAAGGTTGGCAAGAAACAGTTGGGCAAAATCATTGACCGCTGTATTGCTAAGCACGGCACAAGTGAGTCTGCAATTGTTCTTGATAATGTTAAGGCCACAGGCTTTAAATATTCAACACAGGGCGCTGTTACCGTTGCCGTAATCGATGCCGTTATTCCTGAAAAGAAGAAGGAAATCATCGCTGACGCTGAAAAGGAAATTGACGGAGTTACAAGAAAGTTCAGGCGTGGTCTTATCAGTGACGCTGAGCGCAGCAATCTAGTAATTAAGATTTGGAACAAGGCAACCGAGGATGTTGCTGATGCTCTTAAGGGCAACCTTGATGAATTTAACCCCATCTTTATGATGGCTGATTCGGGCGCCCGTGGTTCTATGAGCCAGATTAGACAGCTTGCAGGTATGCGCGGACTTATTGCCAATACTGCCGGTAAGGTTATCGAAGTTCCGATTCGTGCTAACTACCGTGAAGGCCTTAACGTACTTGAGTACTTTATTTCTTCACGTGGTGCTCGTAAGGGTCTTGCCGATACAGCGCTCCGTACTGCTGACTCGGGTTACCTTACGCGTCGTCTTGTTGACGTATCTCAAGACGTTATTATTTGCGATGACGATTGCGAAACCGTAGAGGGTCTCGCAGTGAGTGATATTAAGGACGGCAACCACGTTCTCGAAACGTTGGAGGAAAGACTTATCGGTCGTTTCTTGCTCGATGACTTTGTTGATGAGAAGACTGGCGAGGTGCTGGTTTCTAAGGATAAGATGATGACAGAAGAGGATGCCAAGCTTATTCTTGATACAGGCGCTACCAAGGTTACCATCCGTTCAATTCTTACCTGCCATAGCCATCACGGTGTATGCCGCAAGTGTTACGGTGCTAACCTTGCAACAGGCAAGCCTGTTACTAAGGGCGAGGCAGTTGGTATAATCGCAGCACAGTCAATCGGTGAGCCCGGTACACAGCTTACAATGCGTACCTTCCATACTGGTGGTATCGCAAGTACAGAGGATATTACACAAGGTTTGCCGCGTGTTGAAGAATTGTTCGAAGCACGTAGACCTAAGCGTTGCGGACTTATCGCGAAAATCGACGGTACTGTTCGTATAACCGAAGAAAAGAAGAGTAACGTTATTGTTATAACCAATAAAGAAACTCTTGAGGAAGAGAAGGTAGGTATTCCTTACGGCATCAATCCGCTTGTTAGCAACGGTGACGAGGTTAAGGCAGGCGATTCGCTTATCTCGGGTGCTAAATATCCGCAGGACATCTTAGAGGCTCAGGGTGCTGAGGCTGTTCAGGAATATATTATTGCTGAAATTCAGAATGCTTATCGTACACAGGGCGTTGATATCAATGATAAACACATTGAGGTTATCATTCGTCAGATGATGCGTAAGCTTGTCATTACAAATCCAGGCTCTACCGAGCTTCTTCTCAATAACAGATATGAGTATGCAGAAATTGCGGTTGCTAATCAGCAGATTAAGGATCGCATTGAAGCAGGGGAAGAGGGACTCCAGCTTGCTGAGTATAAGCCTACATTACTTGGTATTACAAAGGCTTCACTCGCTACCGATTCCTTCCTTTCTGCCGCTTCCTTCCAGGAGACTACACGTGTTCTTACAGATGCCGCAATCAAGGGCAAGGTTGATCCACTGTTCGGTCTTAAGGAAAATGTTATTATCGGTAAGCTCGTACCTGCAGGTACTGGTATGCGTTCTAACGAAATTGCTACTGAAAACGCTTATTTCGAAAGCTATGCTGAAGAAAGCGTAGAAGCAGAATAAAAACTTTAAATAACACCAATTTTGACTATTGACAACGGTTGAAATTGGTGTTATTATTATTTAGTGTGTGGAATTATGCTTACACATAAATTTGTAGTGAGGAGGTGCGATATGCCAACCTTTAATCAGTTAGTTCGTAGCGGACGCGAAACTGTTGAGAAAAAAGCTAAGGCTCCTGCACTTTTAAAGGGTTACAACTCTATGAAGCGCCAGCCGACAGACAATGATTCTCCGCAGAAGAGAGGCGTTTGTACAGCTGTTAAGACCTCTACCCCGAAAAAGCCTAACTCGGCTCTTCGTAAGATTGCCAGAGTTCGTCTTTCAAACGGTATTGAAGTTTCTGCTTATATCCCCGGTATCGGTCATAATTTGCAGGAACACAGCGTTGTTTTAATTCGTGGTGGACGTGTTAAGGACTTGCCTGGTGTGCGTTATCATATTATTAGAGGTACTCTCGATACTCAAGGCGTTGCCAAGAGAATGCAGAGTCGTTCTAAGTATGGCGCAAAGCGTCCTAAACCAGGTGCTGCAAAATAGTTCTTTGATGAGACGAAATATCTCTGCTGCATTTAATCAAGCAGCGGCGTTTATATATATGTTTACGCCTTGCTTGGTGCTACGGGAAGTTTTGTCACTCGAGTACCTATGATATCATCATTATGAAGGAGGGAAGAAAAGTGCCAAGAAGAGGCTTTATTGCAAAACGTGATGTTTTGCCGGATCCGGTATACAATTCAAAAATCGTTACACGTCTTATCAACAACATTATGTTAGACGGTAAGAAGGGTGTAGCTCAGAAAATTGTTTATGGTGCTTTCGATATTATCAGTGAAAAGACAGGAAAGGATCCTATCGAGGTTTTCGAGCAGGCTATGGAAAATGTTATGCCTCAGCTCGAAGTAAAGGCTGTTCGTAAGGGCGGTGCTACCTATCAGGTACCTTTCGAGGTTCGCCCTGAAAGAAAGCAGACTTTGGGTCTTCGTTGGTTGGCTACCTATAGCCGTACACGTTCTGAAAAAACAATGAAAGAACGTCTTGCCGGCGAGATTCTTGATGCTATAAACGGTATCGGCGGCGCAGCAAAGAAGCGTGACGATACTCATAAAATGGCAGAAGCTAACAAAGCATTTGCTCATTACAGATGGTAGTTTAATACACAATTTATTGTTAACCGCATAATGCGGGATGGAGGTTTATATGCCAAGAAAGGTATCTCTTGAAATGACAAGAAATATTGGTATTATGGCCCACATTGACGCCGGTAAAACCACCACCACCGAGCGTATCCTTTTCTACACCGGTATTAACCGTAAGATGGGTGAAACTCATGATGGCGGCGCAACTATGGACTGGATGGAACAGGAGCAGGAGAGAGGTATTACCATTACTTCTGCTGCTACCACTTGTTTTTGGAAGGACCATCGTATCAATATTATCGACACTCCCGGACACGTTGACTTTACTGTTGAAGTTCAGCGTTCACTCCGTGTACTCGACGGTTCTGTAACCGTTTTATGCGCAAAGGGCGGTGTTGAGCCTCAGTCTGAAACCGTTTGGCGTCAGGCTGATGAATATCGCGTACCTAGAATGATTTACGTTAATAAAATGGACATTATGGGTGCCGATTTCTATCGCGTTCTTGATATGGTTAAAGAGCGTTTTAACTGTAACGGTGTTCCAATTCAGTTGCCAATTGGCTCTGAAAGCGACTTTAAGGGTCTTATCGACTTAGTAGAGATGAAGGCTATTGTCTACTATGATGACCTTGGTAAAGATGTTAGAGAGGAAGCTATCCCTGAGGACATGCTCGAGCTCGCTAACAAATACCGTACAAATCTTGTTGAAACTGTTGTTGAGCAGGATGAAGAACTTATGGAAAAATACTTCGAGGGTGAAGAGCCCACTGTTGAGCAGATGAAGAAGGTTATCCGTAAGGCTACTATTGAAAATGCAATGGTACCGATTTGCTGTGGTACTTCCTACAGAAACAAGGGCGTTCAACCTTTGCTCGATGCTGTTGTAGATTATATGCCGGCTCCGACCGACATTGAAGCAATTAAGGGTGTTAACCCCGAAACCGATGAAGAGGAAGTTAGACATTCTTCTGATGACGAGCCGTTCTCAGCGCTCGCATTTAAGATTGCTACCGACCCGTTTGTTGGTAAGATTTGCTTCTTCCGTGTATACTCAGGCTGCGTTAACTCAGGTAGCGGTGTATACAACTCTGTAAAAGATAATAAGGAAAGAATGGGACGTATCCTTCAGATGCACGCCAACCACAGAGAAGATATCGAAACCTGTTATGCAGGTGATATTGCTGCTGCTGTTGGTCTTAAGAATACCACAACAGGTGATACTCTTTGCGATGAAAAGCATCCCGTTATCCTTGAATCAATGAACTTCCCTGAGCCTGTTATTCGTGTTGCTATTGAGCCGAAGACTAAGGCTGGTCAGGAGAAGATGGGTCTTTCCCTTGCAAAGCTTGCTGAAGAAGACCCGACATTCAAGGCTTATACCGATGAAGAAACAGGACAAACCATTATTGCAGGTATGGGTGAATTACACCTTGAAATCATCGTTGACCGTCTGCTTCGCGAATTTAAGGTTGAGGCAAACGTAGGTGCTCCTCAGGTTGCTTACAAAGAAACAGTGCGCAATAAGGTTGACCACGAAACCAAGTATAAGCGTCAGTCCGGTGGTTCAGGTCAGTACGGTCACGTTAAAATCATTCTCGAGCCTAACGAAACAGGCAAGGGTTATGAATTTATCAATGCCGTTACAGGCGGTTCCATTCCGAAGGAATTCATTGGACCTGTTGATGCAGGTATTCAGGGCTCCTTACAAGCTGGTGTACTCGCAGGTTATCCTGTAGTTGACGTAAAGGTTACTCTTTATGACGGTTCGTATCACGAGGTTGACTCTTCTGAAATGGCGTTTAAGATTGCCGGTTCTATGGCATTCAAAGAGGCTGCAAGAAAGGCAGACCCCGTTCTCCTCGAGCCGATTATGAAGGTTACAGTAATCGTTCCTGAAGAATATATGGGTGACGTTATAGGCGACCTTAACTCTCGCCGTGGCGAAATCCAAGGCTTTGAGGACAGAGCAGGCGCTAAGCAAATCAATGCTCGCGTACCGCTCGGCGATATGTTCGGTTATGCTACCGACCTTCGTTCCAAGACACAGGGCCGTGGCCAGTATGTAATGGAACCTGACGGTTATAAGGAAGTTCCGAAGAGCATCGCTGAAAAGATTATTTCTTCAAGAAACAAGAAAGACTAATCTTTTTTAAATAATGCTTGAAATTAAGCGCAAAATTTGGTAAACTATATTTTAGAAATTTATTTCTTTAAAAAATAATTTTTTAGGAGGAAATTCACAATGGCAAAGGCTAAATTTGAACGTACTAAGCCCCACGTAAACATTGGTACCATCGGTCACGTTGACCATGGTAAAACTACTCTTACCGCAGCTATCACTAAGTACCTTTCTTTAAAGGGACAGGCACAGTTTGAAGACTATGCAAACATCGATAAGGCTCCGGAAGAGAGAGAGCGTGGTATTACAATCAATACCGCACACGTTGAGTATGAAACAGATGCACGTCACTATGCACACGTTGACTGCCCCGGACACGCTGACTATGTTAAGAACATGATTACCGGTGCTGCTCAGATGGATGGTGCTATCCTCGTTATCGCTTCTACTGACGGTCCTATGGCTCAGACTAAAGAACACCTTCTCCTCGCTCGTCAGGTTGGCGTTCCTTACATCGTAGTATTTATGAATAAGGTTGACCAGGTTGATGACGAAGAGCTCCTCGAGCTCGTTGAGATGGAAATTCGTGAGACTCTTGACGAGTACGAATTCCCGGGCGATGATACTCCTATCATCAAGGGTTCTGCTCTTAAGGCTCTCGAAGCTCCCAACGACCCCTCAGACGCTGCTTATGCTCCTATCGGCGAGTTAATGGACGCTGTTGACAGCTACATTCCTACTCCTGACCGTAAGGCAGACCTTCCTTTCCTTATGCCTGTTGAGGACGTTTTCACCATCACAGGTCGTGGTACTGTTGCTACCGGTCGTGTTGAGCGTGGACAGCTCAGAACTTCTGAGGAAGTTGAAATTGTTGGTATCGCTGCTGAAACCAAGAAGACTGTTGTTACAGGTATCGAAATGTTCCGTAAGATTCTTGACTATGCTGAGGCTGGCGATAACATCGGTGCACTTCTCCGTGGTATCCAGCGTACAGAAATTGAGCGTGGTCAGGTTCTCTGTAAGCCCGGCTCAATCAATCCTCACACCAAGTTCAGTGGTCAGGTTTACGTATTGAACAAGGATGAAGGCGGTCGTCATACTCCTTTCTTCAATAACTATCGTCCTCAGTTCTACTTCAGAACTACCGACGTTACCGGCGTTATCACTCTTCCTGCAGGCACAGAGATGTGCATGCCTGGCGATAACGTAGTTATGGATGTTGAACTCATCACTCCTATCGCTATTGAAGAGGGTCTCCGCTTCGCTATCCGTGAAGGTGGCCGTACAGTTGGTTCGGGCGTTGTTACCGCTATCAACGAATAATTAAATTTTATTTTAAGCAGCAGGGGAAACCTTGCTGCTTAATTTTTTACACACATAGTTAAAACTTTAACAAAGATTTCACAAAATTTTCTCAGGCTTGCAAAAACACCGTTAAAATATTAACAATACTATTGACATATATTAAAAAAAGATATATAATACGTTCATCTACTATTTTTTGGAGGTTATATATATGGCAAGAGTTTATAATTTTAGTGCAGGTCCTTCAATGTTACCGCAAGAGGTGCTTGAGACTGCAGCAAACGAGATGTTAGATTACGGCGGTAGCGGTCAATCGGTTATGGAGATGTCACACCGTTCAAAAGAATATGATGCAATCATCAAACAGGCAGAGGCAGACCTTAGAGAGATTATGAATATCCCAGAAACTTATGAGGTTCTTTTCTTACAGGGTGGTGCTTCAACACAGTTTGCAATGGTACCCCTTAATCTTATGACAAAGAACGGTAAGGCTGACTACGTTATCACAGGTCAGTGGGCTAACAAGGCATATAAAGAGGCTGCACGCTATGGTAAAGCAAGAGCAGTTGCTTCTTCTGCTGATAGGACATATTCATATATTCCGAAGGTTGAGAAGGCCGATTTCGACAGTGATGCTGATTATGTACATATTTGCATGAACAACACAATTTACGGTACCAAGTGGAATAACATCCCCGATACAGGTGATGTACCGCTTATTGCCGATATTTCATCCTGTATTTTATCTGAGCCGATTGACGTAAGTAAATTTGGCATGCTCTATGCGGGCGCACAAAAGAACTTAGCACCCGCAGGTGTTACCATCGTTATTGTTCGCAAAGATTTACTTGGCAGTGCTATGGATATTACACCTACAATGCTCAACTATGTTACACACGCTGAAAACGAGTCAATGTTCAACACACCGCCTTGCTACACTATTTATGTTGCAGGCTTGGTGCTTAAATGGATAAAGAAACTCGGCGGTCTTGAAAAGATGGCAGAAATTAACCGTAAAAAAGCTGCTATTCTTTATGATTTCCTTGATAACAGCAAGTTATTTAAGGGCACAGTTGTTGCGGAGGACCGTTCTTTAATGAACGTACCCTTTATTACCGGCAACGACGAGTTGGATGCTAAGTTTGTAAAAGAGGCTAAAGAGGCAGGCTTTGTTAACCTTAAGGGTCACCGTTCTGTTGGCGGTATGAGAGCTTCCATCTACAATGCAATGCCCGTCGAAGGCGTAGAAAAGCTTGTTGAGTTTATGGCTAATTTTGAAAAGGAGAACGCATAAAGGCTATGTATAACATTAAAACTTATAATAAAATTTCTAAATCAGGTTTAGTGGAATTCGATGCCGCTAAATACACAGTAGGCGAGGACGTTGAAAATCCTATTGGTGCAGTAGTACGTTCTGCGGCTTTGCACGACGTTGAATTCCCCGAGTCTTTACTTGCTATCGCACGTGCGGGTGCAGGTACTAACAATATTCCGTGTGAAAAATGCGCGGCTGACGGTATTGTTGTATTTAATACCCCCGGTGCTAATGCAAACGCCGTTAAAGAGCTTGTTTTAGCAGGTCTGTTGCTTTCGTCACGTCGTGTTATCCCTGCTATTGAGTGGGCTAAAACCTTAAAGGGCAACGGCGACGACGTTGGTAAGATGGTTGAAAAGGGAAAGGGTGCATTCGTAGGTCCCGAAATCAGAGGCAAAAAGCTCGGTGTTATCGGTCTTGGTGCTATTGGTGTTTTGGTTGCTAATGCAGCAAATTCACTCGGTATGCAGGTTTACGGTTATGACCCCTATTTGTCGCTTAAATCAGCTTGGAATCTTACCCACTATGCACACCGCGCAAACGATTTAAAAGAAATATACGAGAACTGTGACTACATTTCAATTCACGTTCCGCTAACACCCGATACAAAGGGCTTCATCAATGCTGACGCTATTAAGCAGATGAAGGATGAGGTTAGAATTCTTAACTTTGCACGTGCCGATTTGGTTAATTCTGCCGATATGATTATTGCTCTTGAAAGCGGCAAGGTTGCTACATACGTTGTAGACTTCCCGACCGATGAGATGCTTGGTATCAACGGCGTAATTGCAATTCCTCACCTTGGTGCTTCAACACCCGAGTCAGAGGACAACTGTGCAACGATGGCAGCCAAGGAATTGGTTGATTACATTGAAAACGGTAACATTGAAAATTCGGTTAATATGCCTGCAATTTCAATGCCCAGAAGTGGTGAGAAGCGTATTTGTATAATCCACAAAAATATTCCCAATATGCTCACTGCCATTACTTCTGCGGTTGCCGAAAACGACATAAACATTGAAAACCTTCTAAACAAGTCACGCGGTGATTATGCTTACACAATGCTCGATATAGACAATGCTGATTATGATGCAATTCAAGGAAAAATTGAGGCTATTGACGGCGTAATTCGTGTACGTATTATTTAA
The DNA here is from genome assembly GCA_045540055.1 of Acutalibacteraceae bacterium. Classification (GTDB taxonomy): domain Bacteria; phylum Bacillota; class Clostridia; order Oscillospirales; family Acutalibacteraceae; genus SIG565. Next base: position 54,478 of record JAZQGO010000025.1, on the reverse strand, counting down.
ATCTAAACATAATTAAAAACGTCTAAGTCATCCGACTTAGACGTTTTTTTATACCGAAATATTATTTAAAGTATTTAACTGCACTACGGAACATACCCATATCGTATTTACCGTCAACGTTCTTATAAAGTCCGTTATCAATACGCTCGCTGTGTCCCATTTTACCAAATACTCTGCCGTCAAGACTTGTGATACCCTCAATAGCAAGTGTAGAATTATTGGGGTTATAGCGAATGTCAGATGTCGGAGTGCCGTCAAGGTCTACATACTGTGTTGCAATTTGACCATTTTTAATAAGCTCTTTAGCTAACTCGTCGCTCACAATAAAGCGTCCCTCACCGTGTGAAATCGGTACAGTATAAATATCACCAACCTGTGTTTCCATAAGCCAGGGGGACTTGTTCGAAGCAATACGTGTGCGAACAAGACGTGACTGATGTCGACCAATTGTGTTGTAGGTGAGTGTCGGGCAGGAGGCGTCGGTATCGATAATCTTACCAAAGGGCACAAGACCAAGCTTAACAAGTGCCTGGAAGCCGTTACAAATACCGCACATAAGACCGTCGCGGTTGTTAAGCAACTCCTCAACCTCGTTCTTAATTGCCGCATTTCTGAAGAAAGCGGTAATAAATTTACCCGAGCCGTCAGGCTCGTCACCACCCGAGAAACCACCGGGGATAAAGACGATTTGTGATTGCTTTAATTTTTCGGTAAACACCTTAACCGATTCTGCAACCGAAGCTGAGCTTAAGTTGTTGATAACAAATATTTCAGGCTCGGCACCTGCATCAATGAGCACCTTAGAGGTATCGAATTCACAGTTAGTGCCTGGGAATACGGGGATAAGCACCTTAGGCCTAGGTGCGCTAAAGCGCGGCTTAACGCGATTTTCGTAAGTATACGAAACAGTTTCGATAGCCTTTTGCTCCTGTTTAATATTGCAGGGGTATACACTCTCTAGAACATTTTCATAAAGTTCGTAAATTTCGCTTAAATCGAGCTTTTCGTTGCCGTATGTTATTTGCGCTTTATCGGTTGTGTAACCGATTGTGCGACCAATTTCGGTTTCGTCTGCAAGCTCTATAATAAATGCACCGTAATTGTAACCAAAAATCTCCTCGGTGGTGATATCCTTATAATCAAAACCAATATCATTACCAAAGCCCATCTTCATAATAGCCTCGGCAATACCGCCATAGGTGGGGGTGTAAACGGCGAGTGCCTTTTTATCGGTAACAAGCTTGTGTACCGTATCGTAAAGGGCGATTAAGCTATCACGCTTCGGTAAACCGTTTTCATCATACTCACAGGTGAGTAATACTACCTTATGACCCGCACCCTTAAATTCGGGAGAAACAATATTATCATTTTTCTCGGTTGTTACGGCAAATGATACAAGGGTAGGGGGAACATCGATGTTCTCGAAGCTACCGCTCATTGAATCCTTACCACCGATAGCACCGATTTGCAAATCCTTCTGTGCCATAAATGCACCAAGAAGTGCCGCGAGGGGTTTGCCCCAACGCTTGCCGTCCTTACCGGGACGCTCAAAATATTCCTGGAAGGTAAGGTAAACGTCGCTAAAATCTGCGCCCGCCGCAATTAACTTACTTACCGATTCAACAACTGCGAGATATGCACCGTGATAGGGGCTCTTTTCAAAGATAAAGGGGTTGTAGCCCCAAGCCATAAGTGAGCAGGTGTCGGTGTGACGATTTTCTACAGATACCTTATTTACCATTGCCTGAATAGGTGTTGCCTGATTTTTACCGCCAAATGGCATAAGTACGGTACCTGTACCGATTGTCGAGTCAAAACGCTCGCTAAGACCGCGCTTTGAGCAAACGTTAAGGTCGGTTGCCAGTGCCCTATAATTGTCACTAAAGCTACCCGCAACCTTTTTATCAAAGCTCTCACACTTTGCGGGTGTAATATCAATATGCTTTTCGGCACCGTTTGAATTTAAGAATTCACGGGATATATTAACAATATCCTTGCCGTTCCAATTCATAACAAGGCGTGGCTCGGCCTGCACCTCGGCAACAACGGTTGCTTCAAGATTTTCCTTATTTGCAAGGGCAATAAACTTATCAACGTCCTTAGCCTCAACAACAACCGCCATACGCTCTTGTGATTCACTAATTGCAAGCTCGGTACCGTCAAGACCCTCGTACTTCTTGGGTACGGCGTTAAGGTTAATCTTAATGCCGTCGGCAAGCTCGCCGATAGCAACCGAAACACCGCCTGCGCCAAAGTCGTTACAACGCTTAATTAAAATGGTAGCCTCTTTGTTTCTAAAGAGTCTTTGAAGCTTGCGTTCCTCGGGAGCGTTACCTTTTTGTACCTCGGCACCGCACGATTCGAGCGACTCGACGGTGTGTGATTTAGAAGAACCTGTTGCGCCGCCGCAACCGTCACGACCTGTTCTGCCGCCAAGTAAAATTATAATATCGCCATCTTCGGGTACCTCGCGGCGTACGTTCTCCTGCGGAGCCGCCGCAATAACGGCACCGATTTCCATACGCTTAGCGGTATAGCCGTCGTGGTAAATTTCATCTACCTGACCTGTGGCAAGACCTATTTGGTTACCGTATGAGCTATAACCTGCCGCCGCAGTAGTAACAATTTTACGCTGCGGTAGCTTGCCGTGCATTGTATCCTCCATACTTGTAAGGGGATTGCCGGCGCCCGTTACGCGCATTGCCGCATAAACGTATGAACGACCTGAAAGCGGGTCGCGTATTGCACCGCCGATACATGTGGCGGCGCCGCCAAAGGGCTCAATCTCGGTGGGGTGGTTGTGTGTTTCGTTTTTAAATAGTAACAACCAATCCTCATCCTTGCCCTCAACGTTAACCTTAATTTTAACGGTACAAGCATTTATTTCTTCCGATTCGTCAAGCTTATCAAGCTTACCGTTTTGGCGTAAATATTTAACGGCAACAGTAGCAACATGCATAAGGTTTATGGGCTTTGTTCTGCCAATAAATTCGCGAGCCGCCAAATATTCGCGATATGCATTCTCGAGTAATTTATCTTCAAACTTAACACTATCAATAGTTGTTAAGAAGGTGGTGTGACGGCAGTGGTCCGACCAATATGTATCAATCATTTTAATTTCGGTTATGGTCGGGTCACGGTCTTCACTCTTAAAATAATTCTGACAGAATTTAAGGTCGTCAAGGTCCATCGCAAGTCCCTGAGCCTTTAAGAAATCAGCCAAGCCGTTTTCGTCAAGCGAAATAAAACCGTCAAGAGTAGCAACGGTAGTGGGAAGCTCAAACTCCTGCTTTAAGGTATTGACAGTATTGAGTGAAGCTTCACGGCTTTCAACAGGGTTGATGAGATACTTCTTTATAGCATCCTTATCAGCGTCGGTAAGAGCGCCCTCTAAAATGTATACACGTGCGGTGCGCACTGCAGGGCGGTCCTTTTGTGAGATAATTTGCACACATTGTGCTGCAGAATCGGCACGCTGGTCAAATTGACCCGGCAAATACTCAACCGCGAAAACAAAAGCACCGTCAGTATAGGTTAAATCATTGTATACGTCATCAAGCTGCGGCTCAGAAAATACGGTAGAAATACATTGATTAAATAAATCGGCATCAATATTTTCTACATCGTATCTGTTAAGCACACGTACACTTTCGAGTCCCTTAATGCCTAAAAAGGACGTAAGGTCGCTTTTGAGTGAGCGTGCCTCGCCGTCAAGACCCTTCTTTTTTTCAACAAAAATACGATAAACCATTATTATTCCTCCGTAGTAATTGCCGCAAGGGCGCGTTTTCCGATGTCGGTGCGCTTATAAGCGTTTTCAAAATGTACCTTTTCGGTAGCCTTATAAGCCTTGTTTATTGCCTCAGGTAAGGTGTCAGCCGTTGCCGTAACACCGACAACACGACCACCTGCGCTAACAATAACACCATCGTTTATTTTTGCACCTGCATAATAAAGTGTTGCATCAATATCACTGTCAACTGTGATGGGGAAGCCGCTTTCGTATTTCTGCGGATAACCGTTTGATGCCATAATTACACAGCAAGCGCTGTCCTTCTTGAATTTAACCTCGGTCTTGTCCAATGTACCGTTCGCACAAGCAACCATAATGTCAAAAAGGTCGTTTTCAAGAAGCGGTAAAACAACCTGAGTTTCGGGGTCACCGAAACGGCAGTTATATTCAATTACCTTAGGACCGTTCGGAGTAATCATAAGACCGAAGAACAAACAACCCTTAAAGGTTCTGCCCTCATTTGCCATAGCCTTAATTGTAGGCATAAAAATGGTATCCATACAAATTTCGGCAATGTCAGCGGTATAGTAGGGGTTAGGTGCAACCGTACCCATACCGCCTGTGTTAAGACCCTTGTCGTTATCAAGCGCACGCTTGTGGTCCATTGCAGACACCATAGGTACTAGAGTTTTTCCGTCAGTAAATGCCAGCACCGATACCTCGGGGCCTGTCAAAAATTCCTCTATAACAATCTGGTTGCCTGAGTCGCCGAAAATTTTATCTGCCATCATTGATTTAACGGCATCCTTAGCCGCTTGCTTATTTTCGGCAATTACAACGCCTTTACCAAGGGCTAAACCATCAGCCTTAATAACGGCGGGCATCGGCGCACTCTCAAGATAAGTGAGTGCCTTCTCCATATCGGTAAATACTTCATAAGCGGCGGTAGGAACATTGTATTTCTTCATAAGGTCCTTAGAGAAAACCTTACTGCCTTCAATAATTGCCGCCTTTTTGTCGGGACCAAAGCAGGAAACACCAACTGCATTTATGGCATCAACCATACCCGCAACCAACGGGTCGTCAGGTGTAACAACGGCAAAATCGATACCATTTGTTTTAATAAAATCTGTAATACCGTCAATATCGGTAACGGGAATTGCCACACAGGTAGCATCCGTTGCGATACCGCCATTACCGGGTAAAACAAACAATTCGTCAATTTTAGAGCTTTCTTTTAGTTTTTTAACAATGGCGTGCTCTCTGCCGCCACTGCCTATAACTGCGACCTTCATATAAACAACCTTTCAATATTAGTGGTGGAATAAACGCATACCGGTAAATGACATAGCCATACCGTATTTGTTACAGCATTCAATTACGGCATCATCACGAATAGAACCACCGGGCTCTGCAATGTATTTAACACCGCTTTTTTTAGCGCGTTCAATATTGTCACTGAAGGGGAAGAAGGCATCAGAACCAAGTGCTACGCCGTCAATGGTGGCAAGATATGCACGAATTTCCTCGTCGGTAAGCGGCTCGGGCTTTGTTGTAAAGTAGTTCTGCCAGATACCGTCGGCACATACATCCTCTTCGTTTTTATTTATATAACCGTCAATAACGTTGTCGCGGTCGGGTCTGCCAAGGGTATCCTTAAAGGGCAGATTTAATACCTTATCGTGCTGACGTAAGAACCAGGTGTCAGCCTTTGTGCCTGCAAGACGTGTGCAGTGGATACGCGACTGTTGACCTGCGCCAACACCGATAGCCTGACCGTCAACGGCATAGCAAACCGAGTTAGACTGTGTATATTTAAGTGTGATAAGAGCAATAATTAAATCTCTAATAGCACTTTCGGGCATATCCTTATTTTCGGTAACAATATTCTCGAGCAACTTTTTGTTAATCTCGAAATTGTTGCGTCCCTGTTCAAAGGTGATACCAAATACCTGCTTGGTTTCCTGAACTTCGGGAACGTAGTCGGGGTCAATTTTAACTATATTATAGTTGCCCTTTCTCTTACTCTTTAAAATTTCAAGTGCCTCGGGCTCATAACCGGGCGCAATAACACCGTCAGAAACCTCGCGCTTAATAAGAAGTGCGGTTGTAACGTCGCAAACGTCACTAAGTGCTACCCAGTCACCAAATGAGCACATACGGTCGGTACCGCGGGCGCGGGCGTATGCACAGGCGAGGGGAGACGCGTCAAGACCCTCAATATCATCAACAAAGCATGCCTTTTTAAGCTTATCCGAAAGCGGTATACCAACCGCCGCAGAGGTAGGGCTTACATGCTTAAAGGATGTAACTGCAGGCAAACCTAAAGCTACTTTCAGCTCCTTTACAAGCTGCCAAGAGTTAAAGGCATCAAGGAAGTTTATGTAACCGGGTCTGCCGCATAAAATCTCAATCGGCAACTCACTGCCGTTGCGCATATAAATTTTTGATGGTTTTTGGTTGGGGTTACAACCGTATTTAAGTTCAAATTCCTTCATTTTTACTTCCTCCGACTATTTGTTTTTGTTAATTATAATTTCGGTAGCCTCACTGCCGTCAAGCGGTACTTCACGAACAAAGAGGGAAACCTTATTGTCCTCGTTCAGATTTGTCCATACAAGGTCGGCCAACTCTTTGGCGGTATTGGGGAGCTCTACCTCCTCAGGCTCACCGTAGAACGAGGGTATTGGGTTACCGTCACACTTATAGGTATGAATGAAATGACCAATGCCGTTTTCGGGCATATAGTTAAAGAAGTAATGGTTGCAGGCCTCAGGTCTGCCGTTTGCACTCTTTGCGATTGCGAGCTTATATGTAAATACATTTCTTGGGAAACTGTAATAGCAAATACCCGAAATACGAGGTGTAAAGTTGGGTGCATCGTCCTCAAATTCACGGGTAACAATAGCATCCTCAAAATGATTACCCTCATTCAAGCAGTCGAAAATGGTGTTTGTCTGGTCGCCGTTCGTGATAATATCAATATTACCGCCCTTTGCACTTAAATAGGGGTTGTAAATAATAAGATGCGGGTCGGAAAGCTTGCTTTCATCAAAAGCTTTAGTGCGCATACCGCCCTCAAATCTTTCGAATATACGGTTACGGCTATTTACGCTTCTGCCCATTATAAAATAAGCAATCATAGCCTTTTTACCGTCGGCTGATTTGCCAATAACAATACCTCTGCCGGGGTAAGAGTTTTCAATGAGTAATTTTTTTAAATCAAAGAGTGCCATTTTTATCACCATTCCTTACAAATTTCTTTTGCTACCATTTCGGTAGCCTCGGGTAAAATTTTCCATTCTGCCTGTTCCATAACACGCTTTTGTAAAATCTCGGGTGTATCACCTTCGAGAATTTCTACCGCCTTTTGAAGAATTATCTTACCGCCGTCGGGGATTTCATTAACAAAATGAACGGTAGCGCCCGTAACCTTAACGCCATACTCCAGAGCGGCTTTATGTACATGCAGTCCGTAAAAGCCTTCACCGCAAAACGATGGGATGAGTGACGGATGCACGTTAAGTATACGCTCGGCAAAACGAGAGGTGAATTTCTCGCTTAAAATACACATAAAGCCCGCCAAAACGATAAGGTCGATTTTATTTTCTTCGAGAGCGCTTATAATATCGTTCTCAAATTTTTCGGGCTCTTTTTTTTCTATAACCAGGGTTTTGATATCGGCGTTTTGTGCACGGGTAAGTGCATAGGCGTCGGGCTTATTGGAAATAACAAGCGTAATTTCGCCGCTTTTAATAACGCCGCTTTTTTGTGCATCAATTAAAGCCTGCAAATTTGTTCCACCACCCGAAACCAAAACAGCAATTTTAGCCTTCATCATAAAATGATTTTATCCTCCGACTCTATTATCTCGCCGATGATATAAGCATCCTCGCCGTTTGCCTTCAAAATTTCGAGTGACTTCTCGGCATCCGCGCGTGCCACAACGATGCTCATACCAACACCCATATTAAAGGTGTTAAACATATCACGTTCACTGATATTGCCTGTTTTCATAATAAGGTCAAATATCGGAAGCACTTTAACAGCAGATTTATCAATCTTAGCACCAAGGCCGTCTGGAATACTTCTCGGAATATTCTCATAGAAGCCGCCGCCCGTAATGTGCGAAATACCTTTAACCTTAATTTCATCAATTAAAGCGAGTACCGATTTAACGTAAAGACGGGTAGGTGTAAGCAGTGTTTCACCAATAGACTTACCGCCAAGCTCAGCGCAGGGTGAGGTGATATCAGCGTTTTCTACGTCGAACACCTTACGAACGAGCGAGAAACCGTTTGAGTGCACACCGCTTGAAGCGAGTGCTATAACAACGTCGCCGACTGCCATTGTGTTGTTATCGATAATCTTTGACTTATCAACTATACCTGTGCAGTAGCCTGCCAAATCGTAATCATCCTCAGGCATAAGACCGGGATGCTCGGCAGTTTCGCCGCCAATGAGTGCGCAACCTGATTGCACACAACCTTCGGCAACACCTGCAACGATATCGGCAATTTTTTCGGGTATATTCTTGCCGCAAGCAATGTAGTCGAGGAAGAATAACGGCTTAGCACCGCAACAAATGATATCGTTGGCGCACATAGCCACACAGTCAATACCGATGGTGTCGTGCTTGTTGAGTAACATAGCAAGCTTAATCTTTGTGCCGACACCGTCGGTGCCTGCAACCAAAACAGGCTCGCTGATGCCTGTAAGATTTAAGCCGAAGCAACCGCCAAAGCCGCCAACGTCATCAAGACAACCCTCGTTTTTGGTGCGGTTGATATGTTTTTTCATTAGTTCAACAGCCTTGTAGCCTGCGGTGATATCAACACCTGCGGCTGCGTAAGATTCTGATTTTGATTGCATACTCATAATTTTATTCCTTTCCGTTCCAACAATAGGTACAAAGCTTGCACGGCTCAATGCCTATCGCCTTAATTATTCCTTCTAATGACTGAAATTCGAGTGAAGAGAAGTTAAATGTTTTACAAATTGATTCTCTTAACTTCTTACCGCGCTCGGTAGTGCCGTCAGAATATTCCTCAATATACTTAAAGCCTTCTTCACCTTCAAGCTCCATAATAGTTCGGCGTGCTATAAGCTCCATATCACCCGTAGCACGTGAAAAATTAAGGTATTTACAACCGTACATAATAGGTGGACACGCAGAACGCATATGCACTTCTTTTGCGCCGTGGTCGTAAAGAAAATCAACCGTTTCTTTAAGCTGAGTGCCTCTCACGATTGAATCGTCAACAAACAACAGCTTTTTATCTTTGATAAGGTCGTGTACGGGAATCTGTTTCATTTTAGCGACGCGATTACGCTCGGCTTGATTGGTAGGCGTAAAGCTTCGTGACCAGGTCGGTGTGTATTTAATAAATGCTCTTGCATACGGTATTTTACTTTCATTGGCATAACCGATTGCGTGCGGAATTCCCGAATCGGGCACACCAACAATATAATCGAGGTCGGACATTTTTTCGGCGGCTTTATCGTTTTGCGCCATAATCTGACCGTTGCGGCAACGCATTACTTCGACGTTTACATCCTCATAGGTTGAGGTGGGATATCCGTAATAACTCCAAAGGAAAGAGCAGATGCGCATTTCCTCACCTGCAGGAGAAAGCACCTTGCAGTCGTCCTTTGTAATCTTAACGATTTCGGCAGGCCCTAATTCCTTATAATCGTCATAGCCGAGCTTTTGATAAGCAAAGGACTCGAACGAAACGCAAAAGCCGTCTTCGCTCTTACCAACAAGCACGGGAATTCGTCCCATCTTGTCTCTCGCGGCAATCAAAGCGCCCTTGCTGGTTAAAATAAGTATTGATGCAGTACCGTCAATTTTGCTTTGCGCAAACTTAATACCCTCGGCAAAACCGTTTTTCTGGTTGATGAGTGCGGCAACAAGCTCGGTAGAATTTGTAAGCCCCGACGTCATCGCATTAAAGTGACCGCCCGTTTCTGATAAATACTCATCAATAAGCTCCTTGGCGTTGTTGATTAAACCGATTACGCAAATAGCATAAGAGCCGAACTTTGAACGTATAAGAAGTGGTTGCGGGTCAAAGTCGCTGATACAGCCTATTGCAGCAGTGCCCTTCATATCATCAAAAATATCTGCAAACTTTGTTCTAAAGGGTGAATTCTGAATGTTATGTATTTCGCGTTGAAGACCGATTTCATCATCAAATGCCGCCATGCCACCGCGACGCGTACCAAGGTGTGAGTGATAGTCGGTACCGAAAAATACATCAGAAATCACGTCGTTAGCGCCGACTGCGCCGAAAAATCCTCCCATAAAAACCTCCTAAAAATTGGGTAAAAAGAAATAATTAGTTATTAAACTGAGCCGAAACAGCGGCGTCTTTTTCTAAAACAGTCTTAGCGTCTGAGACGCGACGGTCGTTAAGTCTTTTTGCTAAATCCTCATCGGCTACACTTAAAATCTGAACGGCTAAAAATGCCGCATTAGCCGCACCGTTTATTGCAACGGTTGCAACGGGGATGCCTGTGGGCATCTGTACGGTCGAGAGAAGTGCATCCATACCGTCTAAGGCGGCAGACTTTACGGGAATGCCGATTACGGGTAGGGTAGTATTAGCGGCAAATGCGCCAGCTAAATGTGCCGCCATACCTGCGGCGCATATAATTACACCAAAATTATTTTCTCTGGCAGTCTCGGCAAAGGTTTTAGCCTCTTTGGGCGTGCGGTGCGCAGAGTATACGTGCACCTCATAAGGAACAGAAAAATCTTTTAAAATTTTAATTGCCTTTTCAACAACGGGCAGGTCACTGTCGCTACCCATTATTATGCCTACTTTTTTCATAATAACTTCCTCCTTGGTTTGACTCTTGTCACCTTAAAATAAATAAAGGCACCTCCGCCATTTTTAAGCGGAACTGCCCAGACGGTCGACATTAAAACAAGCTTTAGGTTTCCATGTGGTAGCCCACTTATCCGTCAGTCACCAAAAGCCATAATTTATTTGTAAATTATGATATATATTATATATTATTTAGCATTTTATGTCAAGAAAATAGAGAAAGAAAAAAATAAAATTATATGCGCTAATTTCCTTGACAAAGTGTAAAGTTTGTGATAATATATTTAAAATTAAATCTTTAAGTTCGATGCTGTGACGTCGGCAAGATTTGTATATGGTTTCATTGGCAAAATTGCCTTTGTTTTGTTATGTCTATCAAACCTTGTCGAATGGCAAGGTTTTTTTATAGGAGCAAGTATGAAAACGATATTTAAAAACTGTCAAAAATATGAAAATGGAAAGATAATTCCGGCTGATTATTCATTAGAGCTTATGAATAACGGCGTTGATACAGTTTTTAATAATTGTCTTATTTTACCCGCTTTTTGTGATGTACACGTTCATCTCAGAGAGCCGGGTTTTTTTTATAAGGAAACAATACTTACAGGAACACGCGCTTGCGCTAAAGGCGGCTACACCGACGTTTTCTCAATGCCAAACCTAAATCCTGTGCCTGATAGCGTCGAGCATATAAAGGAGCAGCTTGATATAATTAAGCGAGATTCCGTAATAAACGTGCATCCTTACGCATCAATTACAGTAGGACAGGCAGGTGAGGTGCTGACCGATTTTGATGCGCTCGGGGGCTATGCCATTGCCTTTTCGGATGACGGCAAGGGCGTTCAGTCAAAGGATATGATGGAAAAAGCTATGCTAAACGCTAAACGTCTCAATAAGATTATAGCCGCGCATTGTGAGGATAATTCGTTACTGTTTGGCGGCTGCATACACGACGGTGAGTTTGCCAGACACAACAATATTAAAGGTATTTGTAGCGAGAGTGAGTGGGGGCCCATTAAGCGTGACCTCGAATTAGCAGAGAAGACGGGTTGCAAATACCATATATGCCACGTGTCAACCAAGGAAAGCGTACAACTTATACGAAATGCTAAAAAGCGCGGAGTTGACGTAACCTGCGAAACGGCACCGCACTACCTCGTATTTAACGATATGATGCTAAAGGACGAAGGGCGGTTTAAAATGAATCCGCCGATACGTGCCGAAGAGGACCGATTAGCTCTTATAGAAGGCATAAAGGACGGCACGATAGATATGATTGCTACCGACCACGCACCGCATAGTGCCGAGGAAAAGTCTAAAGGTCTTACAGGTAGTCTTATGGGTGTTGTCGGCATAGAAACAGCATTTTCGGTAATGTATACCTTTCTTGTAAAAAGCGGTATAATCACAATAGAAAAACTTATTAAGCTTATGTCGATAAATCCGCGAAAACGCTTCGGATTACCCGAAACCAAGGATTTTTGTGTGTTTGACATAAATCACGAATATATCGTTAATCCCGATGAATTTTTGTCAAAGGGTAGAAGCACACCATTCGAAAATATGAAGCTTTACGGCAGTTGCCTTATGACCGTAAAGGGCAATAAAATCGTTTATAGTAATGAGAATATATAGGAGGATAAAATTATGGCAAAAAGAACAGACATTAAAAAGGTATTGATTATCGGCTCAGGTCCGATAGTAATAGGTCAGGCGGCAGAATTTGACTACGCCGGCACACAGGCCTGCTTGGCACTTAAGGAGGAGGGCTACGAGGTTGTTCTTTGCAACTCAAACCCTGCAACCATTATGACCGATACAACAATCGCCGATAAGGTTTACATGGAGCCTTTGACACTGGAATACATTGCAAAAATCCTCCGTTATGAGCGCCCTGATGCCATAGTACCCGGTATCGGAGGTCAGACAGGTCTTAACATCGCAATGCAACTTGAGAAAAAAGGCATCTTAAAGGAATGCGGTGTTGAGCTTTTAGGTACAAGCAGTGAAAGTATTGAGCGCGCCGAGGACCGCGAGTTGTTTAAAGAGCTTTGCCAGTCTATCGGTGAGCCTGTTATACCCTCTGAAATCACCTACAGCATTGACGAGGCAAAAATAGCGGCCAAGAAGATAGGCTATCCCGTAGTTTTACGTCCTGCATTTACGCTTGGCGGCACTGGTGGCGGCTTTGCCGAAAACGAGCAAGAACTCGTAGAAATAGGTCTTAACGCCTTTAAGCTTTCACCCGTACATCAGGTTTTAATTGAAAAGAGTGTAAAGGGCTATAAGGAAATTGAGTTTGAGGTTATGCGTGACTCGAGTGACCACGCTATAACCATCTGCGGTATGGAAAATATCGACCCCGTCGGTGTACACACAGGCGACTCGTTGGTTGTAGCCCCCATTATGACTCTTAGTAAAGAAGACGAAAAAATGCTTAATGACAGTGCCATTAAGCTGATAAAAGAGCTTAAAATTGAGGGTGGTTGTAACGTTCAGTTTGCGCTCAACCCCAATTCAAGCGAATATTATCTAATTGAAGTAAACCCGAGAGTTTCACGCTCATCTGCTCTTGCATCCAAGGCAAGCGGATATCCTATTGCAAGGGTTACCGCCAAAATAGCCCTCGGTATGTTACTTGAGGATATTAAGATTGCAAATACAACTGCGGCGTTTGAGCCAAGACTCGATTATGTAATTGCCAAATTCCCACGCTTCCCGTTTGATAAGTTTACATCTGCCGCCAACACTCTCGGCACTCAGATGAAGGCTACGGGTGAGGTTATGGGCATCGGCTCAAATCTTGAGGAATGCTTACTTAAATCGGTGCGCTCACTCGAAATCGGCGCTAACCATATATATATGTCAAAGTTCGATAATATGAGCAAGGAGCAGCTTCTCGACTATATTAAAGAATTTAAGGATGACAACATATTTGCAATTGCCGAGCTTATTGCTCGCGGCGCAACAATAGATGAAATACACGAAATTACTAAAATAACCGCATTTTTCCTTGAGGCAATTAAGAGAATTATCGATATGGAAGACACACTTAAAGAAAATGTCGATAATATCGATACACTTATTGCTGCCAAGAAAATGGGCTTTAGTGATAAATATATCGCTCGCCTTTGGAAAAAGGAAGAGCTGGACGTCTATGCCCTTCGTAAAGTAAATAACATTTTCCCTGTATTTAAAATGGTTGATACCTGCCATACAAACGCATATATTCCTTATTTCTACTCGTCATATACAGGCGAAAATGCATCAAGACTCACAGACAAAAAGAAGATTGTAGTGCTTGGTGCAGGTCCTATTCGTATAGGTCAGGGTGTTGAGTTTGACTATTCAACGGTACACGCTGTACAGACCATTAAGGCTTCGGGCTATGAGGCAATAATTATCAACAACAACCCCGAAACCGTTTCGACCGACTATACAACCGCCGATAAGCTATATTTTGAGCCGCTTACCCCCGAAGACGTTATGAATATAATCGAGTTTGAAAAACCCGAGGGTGTTATCGCATCACTCGGCGGTCAGACTGCAATAAACCTGGCAGAGCCTCTTATGAAGCGCGGTGTTAAAATAATCGGTACCGATTGTGAGGCTATTGAGCGTGCCGAAAACCGCGATAGCTTTGAAAAAATACTTCGTGACCTCGATATACCGCAGCCAAAGGGTAAAGCCGTTACAAAAATTGAGGACGGTATCGCTGCGGCGGCAGAAATCGGCTATCCCGTACTTGTTCGCCCGAGCTTCGTTCTCGGCGGACGTGCAATGCAGATAGTTGCTAATGAGCAACAGCTTCGTCACTATCTTAAAACTGCTGTTGAAATTGATGAAGACAAGCCCGTACTTGTTGATAAATACATTCAGGGTAAAGAGGTTGAGGTTGACGCGATATGCGACGGCAGAGACGTCTTTGTTCCGGGTATTATGGAGCTTGTAGAGCGTACAGGTATCCATAGCGGTGACTCAATAAGTGTATATCCGACCTTTAGTATATCCGATAAGGTAAAGGGTATTATTTTGCAGTACGCAAAGAAATTAGGTCTTGGAATCGGCATTATCGGTCTTTATAACATACAGTTCATCGTTGACGAAAATGATGATGTTTATATTATTGAGGTTAATCCGCGCTCGTCCCGTACCGTTCCTTTCCTCTCAAAATCAACAGGCTACAGCCTTGCAGACATTGCCACCGAGGTTATTCTCGGTAAGAGCCTTAAGGAGCAAGGTATATTCGGTATATATCCCGATGAAAAGAAGCGTTGGTATGTTAAGGTTCCCGTATTCTCGTTCAATAAGCTTCGTGGACTTGATGCTTATTTGTCACCCGAAATGAAGTCTACTGGTGAAGCGATAGGTTATGATGATAAGCTAAACCGCGCACTTTACAAGGCACTTCAGGCATCGGGTATGCGTCTGCAAAACTACGGCACAGTATTTGCAACAATTGCCGATAAGGATAAGGAAGAAGCGTTACCGCTTATTCGTCGCTTCTACAATTTAGGCTTTAATATTCAGGCGACTGAGGGTACTGCAAAGTTCCTCATTGAAAACGGCATTCGTACCCACGTGCTTAGAAAGATTAGTGACGGCAGCGACGAAATTCAGGATGCACTTCGTCAGGGTCACATCGCTTACGTGCTTAACACTAAGGATATAAATTCGGGCAACCCCGAGAGTGACGGTCAGCAGATAAGAAAGACTGCTACTGAGAACAATATCACCATATTTACAGCACTTGATACAGTTAAGGTATTGCTCGACGTTTTAGAGGAAACCACACTTACAATTTCAACTATCGATGCGTGAGGCAGAAAATGAAGCAGGATATTTATACGATTACTAAAAACGTTAAATTGACCGATGACGTTATGCTGATGACACTTGAGGGTGATACGTCGGCTATAACGGCTTCGGGGCAGTTTATCAACATTAAGCTTGAAGGCAAGTATCTGCGCCGACCTATTTCTATTTGTGATTATAATGATAAAGAAATAGTTATTGTTTATAAAATTGTTGGTGTCGGCACCGAGCAAATGGCTGAACTGTCCGCAGGTGAAAAGCTCGACGTTTTGGTCGGACTCGGCAATGGTTATAACACAGCAAAGAGTGGTGAGAAGCCTCTGCTTATCGGCGGTGGCGTCGGTATACCTCCACTCTACAACCTATGTAAAAAGCTTATTGCAAATGGCGTAACACCCACCGTAATACTTGGCTTTAACACCGCCAAAGAAATCTTTTTAAAGGATGAATTTGAGACACTCGGAGTTAAAACAATTATAACTACAGTCGACGGTTCGTACGGTATAAAGGGCTTTGTTACCGATGCTATGAGAGAGCTTGATTACACCTATTTTTACACCTGCGGTCCTATGCCGATGTTTAAGGCAATAGAGCAGACTGCTAAAACGAGTGGACAATACAGCTTTGAAGAGCGTATGGGTTGTGGATTTGGTGCCTGTATGGGTTGCAGCTGCAAAACAAAGTACGGTAATAAGCGTATTTGTAAAGATGGTCCTGTGCTCGAAAGGGAGGAGATTATATGGTAGATACACGCGTTAATTTAAGCGGCATAATACTCGATAATCCCGTAATTCCTGCAAGTGGCACCTTTGGTTTCGGCTATGAATTTGCCGATATTTACGATATTAACTGTCTTGGTACCTTTTCTTTTAAGGGTACAACCAAGGACGCCCGTTTTGGCAACCCGACCCCTCGAATTGCCGAGTGTGAGGCGGGTCTTATAAATGCCGTCGGACTTCAAAATCCGGGTGTAGATAAGGTTATAAGCGAGGAATTGCCCAAGCTTAAGGCCTGTTTTAAAAAGCCTGTAATGGCTAACGTTAGCGGCTTTTCGGTTGAAGATTATGCCTATACCGTCGAGATGCTTGACTCCGAAGAGCAGATAGGTTGGTTTGAGGTAAATATCTCTTGTCCTAACGTTCACGGCGGCGGTATGAGCTTTGGCACATCACCCGAAGCGGCAGCAGAGGTGACAAGGGCGGTACGTAAGGTTACAAAGAAACCATTATACATAAAACTGTCACCTAATGTTACCGATATTGCCGAAATCGCAAAGGCTTGCGAGGCGGCAGGTGCGGACGGTATCAGTATGATTAACACGCTTCTCGGTATGCGAATTGACCTTAAAACACGCAAACCCGTAATTGCTAATAAAATGGGTGGTTTTTCGGGTCCTGCCATTAAGCCTGTTGCACTTAGAATGGTTTATCAGGTTTATGATGCAGTAAAAATACCGATAATCGGTATGGGCGGTATTGCCACTGCCGAGGATGTAATTGAAATGATGCTTGCAGGTGCAACGGCAGTTGAGGTAGGTGCCGAAAACCTAATTAACCCGTTTGCTTGCAAAGATATTATAGATGATTTACCTCGCGTTATGCAGAAATATAAAATCAATAGTTTAAGTGAAATTATAGGAGGCGCACACTAATGGGTAAGGATGTAATTATCGCTTGCGATTTTGCAAGCAAGGAAGCAACTTTGAAGTTTTTAGATAGGTTTACCGATGTAAAACCCTTTGTAAAAATCGGCATGGAGCTTTTCTATGCAGAAGGTCCCGAAATCGTAAGGGAAATTAAGGCAAGAGGACATAAAATATTCCTTGATTTAAAACTTCATGATATCCCCAACACTGTTAAAAAATCTATGGCGGTACTGTCGCATCTTGACGTTGATATGACCAATCTACATGCGGCAGGCACTATTACTATGATGCAGGGCGCTTTGGAGGGCTTAACTCGTCCCGACGGCACAAGACCGTTACTTATTGCAGTAACCCAACTTACCTCTACCGACCAAGAGAGAATGGAAAACGACCTTTTAATCAAAGAGCCTATCGACAAGGTTGTTATGCACTATGCTAATAATGCAAAAATCGCAGGTCTTGATGGTGTTGTTTGCTCTCCGCTTGAAGCCGGCAAGGTACACGATACATGGGGTAAAAACTTCTTAACAGTAACCCCCGGTGTACGCTTTGCCGACGGTGACGTTGGCGACCAAAAAAGAGTTATGACACCCGCTGAGGCTAAGAAAGTCGGCTCTGACTATATCGTTGTCGGCAGACCCATTACCGCCGCCGAGGACCCCGTCGCAGCATACAAGCGTTGTGTTAACGAATTTGTTGATTAAGGAGAAGTAAAATGGAAGGCTATAAAAGAGAATTTATACAGTTTTTAGAGGGTGCAGGCGTTTTAAAGTTTGGTGATTTCACCGCCAAAAGCGGCAGAAAAATACCGTATTTTATAAACGCAGGCGATATTAAAACAGGTGAGCAAATTTGCAAACTCGGTGAGTTTTATGCCAAGGCATATTTCGAAAAAATAGGCGATAAAAAGACCGTTCTCTACGGACCTGCATATAAGGGTATTCCGATTGCGGTGTCTGTAGCAGTTGCACTTGCTAAAAACGGACTGGACGTTCCTTTCTTCTTTAACAGAAAAGAGGAGAAGGACCACGGTGAAGGAGGCGTTTTTGTAGGCTACAAGCCGACCGAGAGTGAAGAAATCGTAATTGTTGAAGACGTTATTACCGCCGGCACCGCTATTAGAGAGAGTATGGAAATTTTATCGGGACTCGGTGCCAAGGTTGCCGCAACATTTGTAATGGTTGACCGTAAAGAAAAGGGCAAAACCGACAAGAGCGCTATGGCAGAGGTCGGCGAGGAATTCGGCTTCCCTGTATATTCGGTAGTTGACGTATACGACATTATCGAATATCTTGAGGAGGACGAAAAAAATCGCGAAAACGTTGAGCTCATCAAGAAGTATTTAGAGGTTAACGGCGCAAAAGCATAAATCTTGAAAGGAAGTTTTAAATGAGAAACTTAATAAATATTCTCGATTTAACTACCGAAGAAGTTGAGGAGTTAATTGCGGTTGCCAATGATATTATTGCAAATCCCGCAAAGTATAGTGAGAAGTGCCGCGGCAAAAAGCTTGCTACACTTTTCTTTGAACCCTCAACCCGTACTCGACTTAGCTTTGAGTCGGCAATGTATGAGCTCGGTGGCAACGTAATAGGCTTTTCGGCAGCACAAAATTCTTCTGCAGCAAAGGGTGAGAGTGTTGCCGACACCGCAAAAACAATTTCTTGCTATGCCGATATTATAGCAATGCGCCATCCTAAAGAGGGCGCACCGCTCGTAGCCGCTATGAATTCCACCATACCCGTAATAAATGCAGGCGACGGCGGTCATAATCATCCTACACAGACGCTTACCGATTTACTTACCATAAATCGCGAAAAGGGTAGATTTAATAACCTGACAGTTGGTCTTTGCGGTGACCTTAAATTCGGCAGAACTGTACATTCGCTTATAACTGCGCTGTCGAGATATAGCGGTATTAAGTTTGTACTCATTTCACCCGAAGAACTCAAGCTACCGAGCTACGTTAAAAAGGACGTTCTGCAAAAGAATAATATCGAATACGTTCAGACAACCTCGCTTGAGGAATATATGCCAGAACTTGATATTCTTTATATGACACGTGTTCAGCGCGAAAGATTTTTCAATGAAGAGGATTATCTGCGACTGAAAGACAGCTATATTCTGACTATGGATAAGTTAGCTACTGCAAAAAGCGACCTTACTGTTATGCATCCGCTGCCGAGGGTTAACGAAATCAGTGTTGATATTGATAACGACCCGAGAGCCTGCTACTTCAAGCAGGTGCTTTACGGTAAGTTTATAAGAATGGCGCTAATGCTTAAACTCTTGGAGGTGGAATAATGAACATAGATTCTATAAAAAACGGTATTGTTATCGACCATATTACCGCAGGTAAGGCTATGAAGATTTATCACCTTTTAGGGCTAGATAAATTAGAATGTTCGGTTGCGTTAATTCGCAATGTAATCAGTAAAAAGATGGGTAAAAAGGATATCATTAAGGTTGACTATGATTTAGATATCGATACCGACGTTTTAGGTTACATTGACCCCGATGCTACGATTAACGTTATTAAAGACGGTGTGATTGTTGAGAAAAAGAGTATTGAATTGCCCGAAAGGCTTACCGACGTGGTATTTTGCAAAAATCCGCGTTGCATTTGCACAACTGAGCAAGAATTACCTAATATTTTCACCCTCACCGACCGTGAAAACAGGGTATACCGTTGCCTTTATTGTGAAACAAAGGCGGCAGAATAAATTTAAAGGATGCGATTTTATCGCATCCTTTTGTGTTGCAAAAATATTTTTTTGCGATATAATTATATTGATAAAAGCAAAGGAGCATCATTATGACTAAAATTGATATAATTTCGGGATTTTTGGGTGCAGGTAAAACCACACTTATTAAAAAGCTTATTAAAGAAGCATTTGAGGGCGAAAAGCTTGTGCTCATTGAAAATGAATTCGGTGAAATTGGTATTGACGGCTCGTTTTTAAAAGAGGCAGGCATAAATATTACCGAGATGAATTCGGGCTGTATTTGCTGCAGTCTTGTAGGCGACTTCGGCACCGCGCTTAAAAAGGTAATGGACGAGTATTGTCCCGACAGAATTATTATTGAGCCTTCGGGTGTCGGTAAATTAAGTGACGTTATTAAGGCGGTTAAGGATTTAAAAATCGACGGCGTTTTACTTAACAGCTTTACAACGGTTGTTGATGCCACAAAGTGCAAGGTTTATATGAAAAACTTCGGTGAATTCTTTAATAATCAGGTGGAAAACGCAAATTCAATCGTTTTAAGCCGTACCGCAAATATTGATGAGGATAAGCTTAATAAAGCGGTTGAACTTTTAAAAGAGCATAATGAAACAGCGACGATTATTACAACCGATTGGGAGCAGCTTGACGGCAAAAAAATTCTGCACACTATGGAGCATAAAAACACTATTGAGAGCGAGCTTGAGCATCTAAAGCACGAGCATCATCATGCTCACGGCGAAGAATGCCATTGCCACGAATGTGAAGAACATCATCATCACGATGAACACTGTGACTGTCACGAGCATCACCACCATCATCATGATGATGAACATTGTGACTGCGGTTGTCATGAGCATCATGAACACGAGCATCATCACCATCATCACGCTGATGACGTATTTACAAGCTGGGGCAAAGAAACGGCTAATAAATATACCCTCGCTCAAATTAGTGATATACTAGATAGTTTAGATGATTCAGATAAATACGGTACGGTTTTGCGTGCAAAGGGCATTATTGAAACCTCTGACGAGGGTTGGATTCAATACGACTTTGTACCGGGTGAAAAGGAAATTCGTAATTCCTCGCCTGAGGTTATCGGACGCATTTGTGTAATAGGCTCTAATTTAAATGAAGAAAATTTAGCACAATTATTTAGAATTTAGGTGAAATAAATGGATATACCTGTTTATCTTTTTACAGGCTTTTTAGATGGCGGTAAAACAAAATTTATTCAGGAAACCCTTGAGGACAAGCGTTTCAATAACGGTGAAAAGACCTTACTTCTTTTGTGTGAAGAAGGTGAGGAGAAATACATTGCCGATAGATTTTCAGGTGCAAATGTTTTTATTGAGAATATCGAAAAGGATGACCTCACCGAAGCAAACCTTGAAAAACTTCGCAGGCAGTGCAAAGCCGAGCGTGTAATTGTTGAGTATAACGGAATGTGGCAGCTCGTGGAATTATTTAATGCAATGCCTAAAAAGTGGATAATTGCACAGGAATTTATGTTTGCCGATGCCTCAACCTTTGTTATGTATAACTCAAATATGCGTTCACTGGTTGTTGATAAGCTAAACACCTGTGAGATGGTAATATTTAACCGATATGATGATTCTATCGATAAGATGGAGCTTCACAAAATCGTGCGTGGCATCAGCCGTAATGCCAATATTGCCTACGAAAAGGTGAATGGTGACGTTGAATTTGATAATATACCCGACCCATTACCCTTTGATATCAATGCCGAGACAATCGAAATTGACGATAGAGATTATGCCGTTTGGTACCGCGATATGAGTGAGGAACTCGACAAATATGACGGCAAAACCGTTAAATTTAAGGGTATGATTGCCAAGCATCGTTCACTGCCGGATAAGGCTTTTGTTATCGGTAGACCGGTTATGACCTGCTGTGCGGATGATATTCAGTTTGCGGGTCTTGTATGTAACTATGATAATACGGCGGTTTTGCCCGATAGAAAATGGGTGGTTGTAACTGCTAAAATTTCTATTGAGAATCATAAGGTTTATGGACGTAAAGGCCCTGTTCTAAACATAACCACTGCGGTTTTAACCTCTGCGCCCGAGCAGGAAGTGGCAACCTTTAATTAAGGAGTTTTTGTATGTTTGAGTATAAGCATATTTATATTGCATCCTGCGGTAAGCAAAGCGGCATTTATCACTACATTACCGAGGGCGAGCGGCTTTTAGAGCCTAAATATTTCGATTGTGGCGGCGAAGGACCAAGAGATATAAATATAAACGGCGATTATTTATTCTCAACAAATCAGCAATCAAAAGACGTAACAGTTTTGAAAATTAATGACGGTGAATTAATACTTACCAATACAAAATTTACAATGACCGATCCGTTAAACGTAATTTTTTATTAAAAAATAAATGTATTATATCTTTGTCGGTGGTGGAAAATCGGTGCAATAATCACCCTTGCAAATTAGATATTATTGTTGTATAATATTGCTTGGTGATTGTTTTGATTAAATATATATTCTTTTATTTAGTCGCAGTTAATATAATAGCAATGGCACTAACGCTCGCCGATAAAAAGGCTTCACGTAGGCACCGTTGGCGTGTGCAAGAAAGATTACTTTTCTTTATTGCCATTATGGGTGGTTCATCGCTTATGTACATAACAATGTTGTCGGTGCACCATAAAACAAGGCATAAGAGGTTTATGATAGGCCTACCCGTAATAATAATTGTGCAGGTAGCAATTATTATTTTATTATTCCATTTTGGTGTACTATCAATACCTCATCCATCAGGTTATACAATTTAATATCTTCGGGGCGGAGTGAAATTCTCCACCGGCGGTATAGCCCGCGAGCCTTTTTGGTTGATTTGGTGAAATTCCAAAGCCGACGGTATAGTCCGGATGCAAGAAGATTATATATAATAGTAATTTTTACCCCGATATTATTATCGGGGTTTATTTTTTGGAGTGATATTATGAAAAAAGTAAATTTAAGGGCTATTACGGTTTCATCATTGCTTGGGGCGTTAGGCTTTGTACTTATGATGCTCGAATTTTCGTTGCCATTTATGCCTGCATTTATAAAATTCGATTTTTCGGAGTTGCCCGCACTTATTGCATCGTTTGCATACGGTCCAGTTTTCGGCGTATTGGTTTGTTTTATTAAAAATGCAATTCATCTTTTCTTTACGAATACCGCAGGGGTAGGAGAATTGGCGAATTTTCTTATGGGTGCAGTTTTTGTAGCAGTTGCAGGAATTATTTATAAATATAATAAAAGTCGTAAGGGTGCACTTATTGCGTCAATTTCAGGCTCCGTTTCAATGGGTGTGGCGTGTGTGCTGATAAACTTTTTTATCGTATACCCCATTTATTATGTTTTGTTGATGCCTAAAGATGTAATTTTGTCATTTTATCAAACAATTCTACCATCGGTTAATGGTATGTTTGAAGCGTTAATCATTTTCAATTTACCTTTTACCGCAGCAAAGGGAATTATTGACTCAATAATTTGTTTCCTTATCTATAAAAAAATATCACCAATTCTTAAGAGAAATTAAATTATTTCTTGACAATTTGTGTCGAATATCATATAATCATAAAGCAATATATTTCAATTAAATATTTTCCTTATCAAGAGTGGCAGAGGGACAGGCCCTGTGAAGCCCGGCAACCTAAAGGTTTCTTTAAGGTGCCAAATCCTGCGGAAATATCCGAAAGATGAGGTTTTTAATGCTGCTTCTTTTCGGAGCGGTTTTTATTTTGGAGGTAGCTTATATGAATAGGTTTTTATTTACTTCTGAGTCGGTAACCGAGGGACATCCCGACAAGGTTTGCGACTGCGTTTCTGATGCGGTGCTTGACGCAATTATTGCGCAGGATAAAAACGCCCGTGTTGCGTGTGAGAGCTTTGCCAGCACCGACATTATAAATGTGATGGGTGAAATAACAACAACGGCACAGGTGGATTTTGAGGAGATTATCCGTAAGGTGATTTGCGGTATTGGTTATGACAGCGATGATATCGGTTTTAACGGTAACACCTGTAAAGTCAATATAACGCTTGATAAACAGTCAAGTGATATTGCGATGGGCGTCGATAGGTCATTAGAGCTTAAAAGCGGTGAAGAGGATGAATATAATCTTCATGGTGCAGGCGATCAGGGTATGATGTTCGGCTTCGCCTGCAACGAAACCGAGGAGTTAATGCCTTTGACCATCTCGCTTGCTCATAAGATGGCTAAAAGACTTACCGATGTAAGAAAAGACGGTACACTTACATATCTGCGTCCCGACGGTAAAACTCAGGTTACGGTTGAATATGTAAACGGTGCGCCAATCCGTGTTGACTCTGTGGTTGTTTCAAGTCAGCATAGCGCCGATATTTCACTCGAAACCTTACGTGAGGATATTCTCAAATATGTTATTAAGCCGATTATTCCGCAAAACCTTATAGACGATTCTACAAAATATTACATTAACCCGACAGGCCGTTTCGTTATAGGCGGTCCTCACGGTGATACAGGTCTTACGGGTCGTAAAATAATTGTTGACACCTATGGTGGTGCCGCAAGACATGGTGGCGGCGCCTTTTCGGGTAAGGATCCGACAAAGGTAGATAGAAGTGCCGCATATGCCGCACGCTATGTTGCTAAAAACGTTGTAGCGGCAGGTATTGCCAAAAAATGTGAAATTCAGTTGGCTTATGCTATCGGTGTTGCAAAGCCTGTATCTGTAATGGTCGATACATTCGGCACAGGCAAGGTGTCAGATTCAAAAATTGCTATGGCTGTTCAAAGGGTATTTGACCTGCGTCCCGCTGCAATTATAGAAAAGCTTGACCTTCGCCGCCCGATTTATTTTGATACTGCCGCTTACGGTCATATGGGCAGAACCGACCTTGATTTACCTTGGGAAAAGACCGATAAGGTTGCAGAACTTTTAGAGGTAATTAAAAAGTAATTTATAAAAGTGAAATTTAGCACTTGATTTTTTGATAAATTAGTGGTATTATAGATTTTGCTTTCCGGGTGTAGCTCAGTTTGGTATGAGCGCTTGAATGGGGTTCAAGAGGCCGCTAGTTCGACTCTAGTCACTCGGACCAAACCGCAATCAATTATTTGGTTGCGGTTTATTTTTTTATATAGGCCTCTTGAACAAGTGGCTGCTAGTTCTATAATTGTTGGTCTAATTTATATTTTTACACAACCCATTGACGAAAACAATACTTCGTGATATGATGTATTATACAAGAGGAGGTATAGTATGGACGTTCAGTTAAAACGAGGTCTCTTGGATGTCTGCGTATTAGCAGCAATTAAGAGCGAAGATTCATATGGCTATAAGATTATTAAGGATATGAAGCCGTATATTAAGCTTTCTGAATCAACCTTATATACCATTTTGAAGCGCCTGGAATCAGCTAATATGTTGACCGTTCGCACGGTCGAACACGGTGGCAGACTGCGAAAGTATTATCACATTACTGATGAGGGACTCAAACGCATTTTAGATTTCAAGGACGAGTGGAAGGAAATCTTATCTATATATCAATTTGTAACTAAGGAGGATTAGGCACATGAGTAAACAAGAATTTCTTGTGCAGTTGCGCAAAAGATTGTCCGGATTGCCGCCGAGAGATATAGAGGAACGTTTGACTTTTTATGAAGAGATGATCGAGGACGGAATGGAAGAAGGTTTTTCGGAGGAGGAAGCAGTTTTGGCAGTTGGATCTGTTGATGAAATAGTTTCACAGGTAGTAGCTGACATTCCTCTTACCAAATTCGCAAAAGAAAGGATAACCCTAAAAAGACGGCTAAAAGCGTGGGAAGTCGTACTTCTTGCACTCGGCTTGCCAATACGGCTTTCTCTTTTGATAGCCGCATTTGCTGTAATTTTTTCGCTTTATGTCATACTGTGGTCTGTGACAATTTGCTTGTGGGCTGTTTTCGGTTCGCTCATTGGCTGTGCATTTGGTAGCGTTGTAGCAGGTATTGTATTTGCCTGTAGCGATAACGTTCTTGCGGGAATTGCTATGATTGGCGCAGGAATCGTTTGTGCAGGACTTTCTGTTTATATGTTCTACGGATGCAAGGCGGCAACAAACGGTATTTTGATACTTACAAAGAAACTTGCAATATGGATTAAAAGCTGCTTTATTAAAAAGGGGGAAGCATAATGAGTAAAACAGCGAAAATATGGCTTGTTATAGCGACTTCTCTTGTGTTGGTTGGATGTGTAATTTTTGGAGGTCTAATGACAATGCTTAAATGGGATTTTAGTAAATTAAGCACAAAAAAATTCGAAATGAATACTTATGAAATAAACGAAGAATTCAATAATCTATCTATTAAAACTGACACTTCAGATATTGTTTTTGCATTATCAGATGACGGAAAATGTAGAATTGAATGTTATGAGGAGAAAAAAACAAAACATTCTGTCACCGTTCACGAAAATACGCTTGTTATCTATATGATTGATGAAAGATCTTGGTATGACTATATAGGTATTAACTTTACTTCACCAAAAATAACAGTTTATCTTCCGAAATCCGAATACATTTCACTTTTAATTAAAGAAAGTACCGCAGATATTGAAATACCGAAAGATTTTAAGTTTGTAGATGTTGATGTTTCATTAAGCACAGGTGATGTAAAATGCTTCGCCTCTGCTACAGATTTGATTAAAATAAAGGCTACTACCGGCGATATTCAAGTTGAAAACATATCCGCAGGTGCGCTTGATATTTCTGCTTCTACGGGTGATGTGACCGTTTCTAATGTTATTTGCGAGGCTGATGTGAAAATAGGCGTTTCCACTGGTAAGATAAACATAACCGATACCAAGTGCAAAAATCTTATATCAAGCGGAAATACAGGCGATGTTTATTTGGAAAATGTGATTGCCAAAGAAAAGTTTTCTCTTACGAGAAGTACAGGCGATGTAAAGCTTAAAGGCGCCAATGCCACCGAGATTTTCATCAAAACCGATACGGGCGATGTTATCGGTACTTTACTTGCCGATAAGGTGTTTATAGTTCAAACCGATACAGGTAGTGTCGATGTGCCCAAAACATTAACCGGTGGCAGATGCGAAATCACCACTGATACGGGAGATATAAAAATAGAAATAGCATAAATTGTGACCATAACCGTTAACTGAAGTGCACCCAAAAGTTTAGACACTTTTTGGGTGCATATCAAATTCGGTTGTGGTCTTTTTTATTTTTTTATCAAAACTATAGATTTTTATGGTAATTTATAGTATTATATATTTGATATATTAGGAGGTGGCAATATGCCTACGTATTATTTAGCAATAGACATAGGTGCTTCCAGTGGTCGTCACATTTTAGGAAGTCTTGAAAACGGTAAAATTAAAACCGAAGAAATCTACCGCTTTTCTAACGGACTGAATAAGATTGACGGTCATTTATGTTGGGACATCGAAAACCTTAAGAATGAAGTTATCAACGGCATTAAGAAATGCAGTGAAATAGGTAAGATACCGGCAACCATCGGTATCGACACCTGGGGTGTTGACTTTGCGCTGCTTGATGAAAATGATGAAATCATCGGTGATGTTGTTGGTTACAGAGATTCCCGTACCAATGGTATGGAAAAGTATATTGGCGAATTTTACAGTGAAGAGGAGCTTTATTATATTTCGGGTATTCAAAAGCAGAAGTACAACACCATTTATCAGTTAATGGCGTTAAAGAAGCAAAATCCCGAACAGCTTGAAAAAGCACAGGCAATGCTTATGATACCTGAATATCTGACCTTTGTGCTTACGGGCGAAAAAAATGCCGAATACACCGAATGTACAACTTCGCAACTCGTTGACCCCGAAACAAAGGATTGGAATTATGAGCTTATTGATAAACTGGGCTATCCGAGAAGAATTTTCCAAAAGATTTGCAAGCCCGGTACGGTTGTAGGGCCTCTGACTGCTGATATTGCCGCTAAGGTCGGCTTTAATGCGTCGGTTGTATTACCCGCAACACACGATACAGGCTCTGCCGTTGTGGCGGTACCTGTCGAGGAAGATACTGCGCTATATATAAGCTCTGGTACTTGGTCACTACTCGGCACCGAAATTAAGAAGGCAAATTGTTCGGAAGGAAGCCGTAAAGCCAACCTCACTAACGAGGGCGGTTATGATTACCGCTTCCGTTATCTTAAAAACATTATGGGACTTTGGATGCTACAGTCGGTTAAAAAGGAATGGGATAATAAATATTCCTTTGATGCAATTTGTCAGCAGGCTATGGCGGCAGATATTAAGTCAATTGTTAACTGTCAGGACGATATGTTCTTAGCGCCCGACAGTATGATTGAGGCTGTAAAGATCGCTTGCGCCACTTCGGGTCAGAAGGTGCCAGAAACGGTTGGCGAAATTGCCGCTGTTATTTACAACAGTCTTGCGGTTTGCTATAAGAATGCCTGCGAAGAAATTGAAGCACTAACAGGTCAAAAATATGATACTATACATATTGTAGGCGGTGGCTCAAAGGACGAATATCTTAACAGTCTTACCGCTAAATACACAGGCAAAACCGTAATTGCAGGTCCGTCAGAGGCGACTGCTATCGGTAACTTGGCAGTTCAAATGATTGCTAACGGTGACCTTGCCGACCTTAAGGCTGCAAGACGCTGTATTGCAGCGTCTTCAAAGCTCACAAGATTTGAAAATTAATAAATATACGAGGAGATATAGTTATGTCTTATATTGAAGCAAAAAACAAGTATGCCGCTTTAGGTATAGATACAGACAAGGCCATTGATACACTTAAAAATGTATCAATTTCAATGCATTGTTGGCAGGGTGACGACGTTATCGGTTTTGACACGGTCGGAGACTTGACGGGCGGTATTCAGACTACGGGTAATTATCCCGGTCGTGCCACCACACCGCAGGAGCTGATGGCAGACATTGAAAAGGCAATGTCCTTAATTCCAGGTACTCATAAAATCAATCTTCATGCTTGCTATCCTATTTTTGAGGGCGGCGAGTGGGCAGACCGTGATGCTTTAGAGCCTAAGCACTTTAAAAAGTGGGTTGAGTTCGCTAAAAAGCATGGTGTAGGTCTTGACTTTAACCCGACCTGTTTCTCACATCCAAAGGCTGACGGAATGACCTTATCTCATCCCGATAAGGAAATTCGTGAATTCTGGATCAGACACTGTATTGCTTGTATAAAAATTTCGGAATATTTTGCCGATGAGCTGGGTAAACCCACCGTTATGAATATTTGGGTACCCGACGGCCTTAAGGATATTCCTGCCGACCGCTTGGCTCCTCGTGCACGTCTTAAGGCTTCTCTCGATAAGATTTTTGAGACCGAATATGATAAAAACAAGGTAATTGTTACACTTGAATCAAAGGTTTTCGGTATCGGTGTTGAATCCTATACAGTCGGTTCAAGCGAATTTTATATCAGCTATTCTGCTAAAAATAACATCACACCGCTTATGGATAACGGTCATTATCATCCAACCGAATATGTTTCGGATAAAATTTCCTCAATGCTACTCTTTAACGACAAGGTTGCGCTTCACGTTTCACGTCCTGTTCGTTGGGATAGCGACCACGTTGTTTTATTTGATGATGAAACAAGAGAGATTATGAAGGAAATCGTGCGTAACAATGCGCTTGACAGAGTTCTTATAGCGCTTGACTATTTTGATGCGTCAATCAACCGTGTCGCCGCTTGGATTGTGGGTATGCGCAACGCACAAAAGGCATTACTTTATGCACTTTTATCACCCAATGCCGCACTTGCAAAGATGCAGGATGATATGGACTATACCTCGCTTATGGTACTGCAGGAGCAGGTTAAAACCTATCCGTTAGGCGAGGTGTGGGATGAGTTCTGCAAGCAGTCGGGCGTACCGAGTGATAACGAATGGTTAAATATTGTAAGAGAATATGAAAAAGAAGTTCTCTTAAAGAGATAAAGTAAAAGCAGTCCTTTTGGACTGCTTTTAATATTTTTCGCTGTTTCAGCATAATATTATATAAATAATATAAAGGTGCTGGAATGATGGAAATTTTTAATTGGTGTGTATGGATTTTTTTAGGATTGTATTTGATTTTTTACATATACTTTTTCGTTAAAATTAAAAACAAAAAGCGGTATTTACTCTTAAATACAACAATTTCGATTACGGTTTTTGCCATAATTAACCTTACAAGCTTTGCGACAGGCGTCAAAATTCCTATAAACGAGTGTACGGTTATTGGTACTTTGATAGGAAATGTGCCTGTAATATGTCTTTTTGCGTGTTTAAGGTACATATTTTTACTTTAAAAAAGACTCACCTTATGATAAAATATATCATGAGGTGAGTCTTATGTTACAGTTCATTTACGGCAGAGCCGCTACAGGTAAGACCTATACTGTTTTTGAGCGCATCAAAAAAGATGTCGGGGACGGTAAGGATGTTGTACTGCTTGTGCCCGAACAGTTTACATTTGAGAGTGAGCGAACACTCCTTCATACCTTAGGGGACAAGTCATCTACCGATGTATCGGTGCTCAGCTTTACCCGCCTTTATGATGAAGTCTGCCGCAAAGTAGGCGGACGTGTTGCCGATGTTATTACCGAATTTGACAGAGTTCTCTTGATTTTTCGTGCAATGGGCTCTGTTGCAGATAATCTTAAACTTTGGGGTAGATATAAAAACTCACCAAGATTTGCTAAAACTCTTGCCTCAACCATTACCGAGCTTAAGACCTATGCGATTTCACCCGAGGATTTATCATCAGTAGCCGATACCGTAACCGAAAGTTACCTTAACAATAAGCTTAATGATTTGGCGCTTATTTACGGGGCATATAATGCTCTGCTCGGAATTCAGTTTTTAGACCCTGCCGACAGTATCAGCAGATTAAACGAAAGCCTGCAAACCTACAAATATTTTGAAAATAAGACGGTATATATTGATTCGTTTAAAAACTTTACGGGTCAGCAATATAAGATAATTGAGCGTATTTTATCACAGGCAAAGGACGTTATTTGCTGTCTTACTACAGATGAACTTAAAAGTGATAAAAATGACATTTTTTATAATGTCAGAAAAACAGCCGATAAAATTAAAAGGCTTGCCGAAAAACACAAATGCGTTGTTGCCGATTCGGTAAAACTTAGCCGGCAGTATTATAAGAATGATGAACTGTGCGCTGTAGAAAAGGCCTTGCTTAATATAAAAGATGATTTATCAGATACACCCACAGAGTATATTACACTTTGCAGATGTAGTTCAAATTATGATGAAGCTATGTTTGCCGCACAAACAATAAGACGACTTGTCAGGACTCGTGGCTATAGGTATCGTGATTTTGTTATTATCTGTCGCGATGCCGAAAAGTATCAGACGTCGGTTATCCGTGCTTGTAAATCTAATGGTGTGTTCTGCTTTTCTGACAAGCGTAAGCCCATTACATATCTGCCGCTGACGTTATTTATTGATTCCTTGCTATCATTATGCTTATCTTTTTCTACCGATAATATCTTAAGTCTGCTTAAAACAGGACTTGTGCTTGACAATAACGAGGATATTTTCGAAATAAGTAATTACATTTACCTTTGGAATATTGTTGGTGCGCAGTGGCGCGATGAATGGGATATGAACCCACGAGAGTTTGGCGCCGTTAAAGAATATTATAAAGAGGACGCAAAAAAAGCACTTTCAAAAATTAACGCCATAAGAAGTCATACCGTTTCGGTGCTTGATAGTTTCTTAAATAAATTCAAGGGCACGCCTGCCGATATGGTTAAGGCTATACTTGCATGTTTAAGGGAATGCGGTGTAGCCGAAAAACTAAACCGATACGCAACTCAATTAACCGATGAAGGAATGCTGGCCGAGGCTGATGATACAAGACAGTCTTGGGATATTGTTATGCAGATTTTCGACGGCATAGTTAAGTGCCTGCCCGAAAAGGAAGTAACTGTAAAGGAATTTATAGATGCGTGGAAACTGGCGGTAAGCTATGCGACAATCGGTAATATTCCGCAAATGCTTGACGAAGTAACCTTCGGCTCTGCTGACCGTATCAAGCCGTCAAGACCAAAGGTTGCCTTTATTCTGGGACTTAATCAGAACGAATTCCCGAAAGCCGTCAGCTCTAAGGGTATCTTTGCTGATAGCGAAAGACAGCGGCTGATAGAGGGCGGTTTAGAGCTTAGCGGCACCGGCTTTACGGCGGTAATAGATGAAGATTATCTTGCCTATACTTCGCTTTGTTGTGCAAGTGAACGCCTATTTTTATCATATTCATCAAACAGTAGTGACGGTAAACCGTCTGAGCCATCAATCATTGTTGATACACTGGCGAGCTTTATACCTAGTTTAAAGGTTTTAGATTATGATAAACTGAGTGCTGAAGAAGCAATGCCCGAAACCTTTAGTACGGCTGAAACCAAAATGTGTGGCGAATACCGTAAAAATCCACGTTTTTCAAAAACTATCGAGCTGGCACTTAAAGATATAAGTGATATTTCAATCGAAAAATATATCCACACCAGCGATAAGACGAAATCATTCATAGAAAGTAAGACGGCCGACAGGTTATTCGGTAAGAATATATTTATGTCTGCTACGCAGTTTGACACCTTCCACCGTTGCCGTTTTTCATATTTTTGTAAATATGGCTTGGGACTTAAGAGAATTCAACCTGCAAGCTTTGATGCGCTTCAGCGAGGTACCATTGTGCATTATGTTATGCAACGCATCATTACCGAGCAGGGCGACAGGCTTACCCAATTAGACCGCCCGCAGACCGATAGACTTGTTGATGATTATATTAACGATTATTTATCGGGCATACCGGGATATCGCAGTATTGAAACCGAGCGACTTAAGTTTTTGGTCACCAAAATTGCGCTTATTGTAAAGGATGTGGTTTACCACATTGTTCGTGAATTTTCACAGTCCGACTTTAAACCCGCCTATTGCGAATTAGAAATAGGCAGTGGTAAGACGGTTGAAAGCCGTCCTATAACCGTGGGTGAGCAGGCGCAGTTTTCAATTATCGGCAGTATTGACCGAGTTGATATGTGGCGGGGCTACTTAAGGGTTGTAGACTATAAGACCGGTACTAAAATATTCAAGCTGCCCGATATTCTGTTAGGCCTTAATATGCAGATGCTGATCTACCTGTATTCCGTTATCCGTTGCGGTAATGCGGACTTAAATTCTCTGCTTCCTGCAGGCGTTTTGTATATGCCGTCCAAAAGGGAAAGGGAGGACACAAAACTTACCATGAACGGTATAATTCTTGAGGACGAGGAAATTGTGCGCGCGATGGATAAAGAGAATTCAGGCGAGTTTATTCCAAAGCTTGAATACACAAAAGAGGGTAAAATCAAAAACAATTCATTTGTATCACCAGAAATGTTTGAAGGTATTTTTGACTATATTGATAAGCTGCTTAAAAATATGGGTAGCTGTATTTATAACGGCGAAATCGGTGCCACACCCACCGACGGACTTGATAGCGACGCATGCAAATATTGTGATTATTACTCTATTTGTTGTATTGAGGACAAGCCACACATTAAGGCTGAAAAAATGAAAAATTCAGAGGTTTTACTCAAAATCAATGAGGAGGTGAAATAATGGCATTTAATCCTACAAAACCCCAGAAGAACGCCATTTTTGCGTCTTCGGGAACGCTCGTGTCGGCCGCGGCAGGTTCGGGCAAGACGGCGGTTTTAGTTGAGAGGGTTATTCAGAAGCTATGCGGTGAAAACCCGATAGATGCCGACAGACTGTTGGTTGTAACCTTTACCGATGCTGCCGCAAAGGAAATGCGTATTCGTATTGAAAAGAGACTTAATGAGGAGTGTCGTAAAGACCCCGACAATCATTTTCTTGTTAAACAAAGGCTTCAATTGCGAAATGCAAAAATATGTACTATCGACTCATTTTGTATTGAGCTTATAAGAGAGAATTTTGACCGTTTAGGCATAAATCCCGATTTTGCCATTGGCGATGAAGGGTATTTAATGTTGCTGTCAGAAAATGCTTTAAGCGAGGTTTTAAATAATAGTTTTGCGCAGGCAACCGATGAATTTAAAATGCTGACCGATGCGGTATCAAACGATTTTGATGAGGGCGATTTGAGAAAATACATTCAAGAGGTCTACAGATTTTCTCAGAATATGCCTTTCCCTGATGAATGGATAGCAGAGCAGTTGGAAAATTGCTTTAACACCACAAGTATTGACGCCAGTTTTGATATAGCGTTTAATATTGCAGAAGAAAAGATAACACAAGCTATTGATAAAATGCAGGTGGCGATTGAAGCTATTAAGTATATACCCGAGTTATGTGATAAGCTGGTGCCCAATTTTTCTGACGGCATTCGTGATATTGAAATATTACTGAAAAATTGCAAAAAATCTGATTTTGATAAAATGCATCAGCTGGTAACTACCTTTAGGTTTGCTGATTTGCCGCGTATTAAGGGTATAAACGATATACCTGAGGCGATAAGTGCTAAGACGCTCAGAGATGAGGCAAAGGCTTTAATTGCAGGTCTTAAAAAGCTGTTTTATGCCGATTATGAAACGGTGCTGTCTGACTCAAAAACGGCGGCTCTGCTTACGGCAAGCCTTTTAAAATTGACGCTTGAGTTTTCTACACTTTACAAGCAAAAGCGCCAAGAAAATAATATTATGACCTTTTCTGATACCGAGCATCTGGCGCTGTCGCTGCTATGCGAATATAAATCGGGCGAAATAGTTTTAAGGGAAGATGCCGAAAATATAATTAACCGATTTGACGAAGTGTTGGTTGACGAGTTTCAGGATACCAATAATATGCAGGATATTCTATTTTCGGTTTTATCTGATAATGAGTCTAAATTATTTGTCGTTGGTGACCTGAAACAAAGCATCTACCGTTTCAGAGGTGCTAATCCTAAAAATTTCAGCGATAAAAAGGATAGGTATGTTTCTTTTGATTCAGCATCTGAAAATGATCTTAAAAAAATAGTTCTCGGCAATAACTTCAGAAGCCGAAAGGGAGTATGCGATTTTGTAAACTTCTTTTTCGATATTATGATGACGGGTGAAAAAAGTGTACTGAAATATGATAAAAGCGACCACTTAATTTTCTCGGCAGAATTTGAAGAAAACAATCAAACCGACGTTGAGATTGCATTTGTTGACCCGTCGGGTGCTGCAAGCTCTACTGAGGCCGATGCCAAGAATGTCGCTGAATTTATTCATAACTTTATAAAGAATGGCGTCGTTACCGATAAACAGACAAAGCTTTTGCGAAAACCGAGATTCAGCGATTTTACCTTGCTTTTCAGATCGCTTGCAAATAAGGGCGCGACATATGCTGCCTTGCTTGAAAAATACGGTATACCCGTTTCGTATGACCTTGACGGGTATGTAAAAACTGCCGAAATTCAGATGATTTTTTCACTGCTTAAGGTAATTGAAAACCCCACGAGAGATATTGCTCTGGCTGCTACCTTGATGTCACCTGTGTTTATGTTCAGCGCCGACGAGGTCGCTAATATCAGGCTTTCAAAGCGCGGTGGCAGTCTTTTATCTGCCGTTATTGTGAGTGCTGGTGAGGGCGATAAAAAATGCCGTGAATTTTTGACATCTATTAACCGTTATTCTAATTGTGCGGCGACAAGCTCTATTTCAGAACTGATTTCTTATATTTATGACGATACGGGAATTATCAATATCGTAAGCGTCTTGGAGTCGGGCGAGAACCGACGCAGTAATCTGCTGTTGTTAAGCACTCTCGCGGCGGCATACGATGCAAATTCTTCGGTTAATAATATATCAGTGTTTATAGAGCATATCGAAAAGCTTGCCGAAAAAAATATTCGTGCGGCAGGTTCGCTGGCAGGTGAAAATTCGGTAACACTTATGACAATTCACAAGTCCAAAGGCTTACAGTTCCCTGTATGTATTATTGCTGATGCAGCCGCTACCTTTAGTCATGCCGACACATCAGACAGACTGCTTATTGACGAAAAGTCGGGCATAGCATTTAAATACGAAATGTCGGTCGACGGTGTCACAGTTTCACCTTTGCTTCGAGAGATTATAG
Organism: Acutalibacteraceae bacterium; assembly: GCA_045540055.1. Taxonomy (GTDB): domain Bacteria; phylum Bacillota; class Clostridia; order Oscillospirales; family Acutalibacteraceae; genus SIG565. Next base: position 18,638 of record JAZQGO010000025.1, on the reverse strand, counting down.
CCACCGTCATACATAAAGAGCAGTTGGCTGAGGAGTTAAGACTTCTTTATGTCGCAATGACCAGAGCAGAGGAAAAACTGTTTATTTCTGCAACGCTTAAAGATGCAACACAAAAATTTGAGGCCTATTCGGCACAGTTGTCTGTGTGTCAAACCGTGCCTGAATATGCCGATAAAATCTCATACGGCAACTCATATGCGGCTTGGTTAATTTCGGCACTGCTACTGCACGAGGCATCCTTTTGTATACGCAAAAGCTGCTCAATTACAGGCATTACCTACAGCGATGCAGGGGATATCACGGTCAGATTAACCGACTTTAACTCTTTGTCGGTTGAGGAGAATTGCGAGACCTTGCAGACAGATGCGATTACGCCTGATGAAGCATTAGCGCAAAAAATCACGGCGGCTATTTCGTATGAATATCCCTATAATGCACTGCAGAATATTGAGTCTAAGGCATCGGTTACCGAGGTGGCACACAAGGCAGAAAAGACCGATTATAGCTTTACTTCTACACCTGCCTTTATGACTAAAAAGGGTATGACATCGTCACAGATTGGCACGGCTACACACCGATTTATGCAGTTTGCCGACTTTGTGACCGCCGAAGCCGATATTGAGGCCGAAATAGAACGGCTTTACGAGTGGCAATTTATCACCTTTAAAGAAAAAGAGGCAATTAACACTGATGCAGTGCGCACCTTCTTTGAAAGCGATATTTATCAAAGGCTTAAACGGGCAAACAGGGTAGAGCGTGAAATGCGTTTCTTAACCGAAATTTCTGCAGGTGAGCTGAATACCGATTTGCCTGAAAATTTGAAGGATGAGAAAATTGTAGTTCAGGGTTCGGTCGATTGCGTGTTTGTTGAGGATGGCGGCATTGTTGTAGTAGACTTTAAAACTGACCGAATTAAGAGTGAGCAGGATTTAAGTACAGCATATAGCGAACAGCTTAATATTTACGCTAAAGCGTGCCAAAAGATTTTTGAATTGCCTATAAAACAAAAACTCATTTATTCCTTCACTTTAGGTAGAGAAATCGAATTGTAAAAATAAAAGGAGTGCACCGCACTCCTTTTATTTGTTTATAAGAATAGGTTGTAGCTGCTCGCCGCTCATTGCCGCAAAAACGGTTTCGAGGGTTTTGTCAAAATCGGCAATCAGTGAGTTGTTTTTACCCTGTGGGTCATCTTGACCGAAGGGAACAAAGTAGATGTTTTTTGTGTTCAGTAGCTTACCGATATTTACCGCCGAGCCGCCGAGAGCATCATTTGTGGCAATTGCCAAAATCACGGGGCGATTGTTACGCAGGTGTGCCTTTATAGCCATAGTAACCGACGAGTCGGTAATTCCGTTTGCGATTTTTGCAAGTGTGTTACCTGTGCAGGGGGATACTATGAGTATATCAAGAAGTTTCTTAGGACCTATAGGCTCTGCACCGGTTATTGTATGAATTATTTGATTTCCTGTAAGGGATTTAACCTTTTCTCTTAGTTCGTCGGCCTTATTAAAACGGTTATCGGTATTATATACTATTTCCGACATAATCGGTATAACATTGATTTTGCTGTTTTTAAGTGTTTCAATTTGTTTAACTGATTCTGCTATGGTGCAAAAGGAGCCGCACAAGGCGTATCCGGCCGTTATTCCATGCATATATATCTCCTCTTTATTTAAATAAGTTTAAGAATGGTGTTAGTAAGTATGTCTGCCGCCGTTTTGGGTGCAATCTTACCCGGCAGTCCGGGTGCGTTAATTACCTCAAGACCTGATTTTTCGGCTGCATCAAAATCAATTCCGTATGGGGCTGAGGCAAGCTCGATCAACAGACAGCTTTTTTTACAGTTTTTAAGCACCCGTTCGTCAATTACAAGCGTATCAACCGTATTGAAAATTATATCGTATAAATTGGCAGTTTTGGCAATTTCATATGTGTTAATAAAGTTATATCCACAAGCGTCGATATATGCAAAGTCCACATTCTTGCGTGCCGACACCGTAACATTCGCCTTAAGACCTGACAGTCGGTCGGCTAAAATTTTGCCGCATTTACCGTTGCCGACAACCAGACAATTACTTTTCCAGATAGTATGTGGTGTATTTTTGATGGCGAGTTCTATAGCACCCTCTGCGGTTGGTACGGCATTAAGAAAGGTCAGTTCATCATTTTTACCATAGTCAATGTATTCTATATTAACAAAGCTGTAGTTGCCGCATAAAACCTTTTGACGTCCGATTTTCTTTACTATTTCCGAAATAAAAATCTTATCAGTACTCAGCGTATTGTTTACCGTCATTCCATCCTTGGTTGTAGGATAGGGGAATACTATACATTGAAATTCATTGAAGTCTGAATTCAACTGATTTCTCTGTGTAATATGCTCGGTAATATGTCCTGCTTTTTTTAGGTTCTCACTTAAGATTTTTTGGCGGTTATCGCCGCCGATAATCAGTATATTCAATATATTCACCACACAAACAAAGCGTCATAAAATGCTATACTACATTTTATGACGCGTCGTATTTTGGGTTACATTTTTTTGATTAGTTCGGTCAGTTTTTCTTTTGTATTAAGGCCATTATCGTGAATTACCACATTCAAAAGCCCTTCAAGAATTTCACCGATTGTGCTTTCTCGGTATCCAAGCCTTAAAAGATATGAGCCGTCAACCACTAAATGTTTTATAAGATAGGCTTCGTTATTGCCTATGATTTCTTCGAGAAGTTTTTCACTCTGCTTAATATCGGTCAAGTAAAACACCTTAATAAAATTCAAATAATCGTTTACCTGCTGTACCGATAATTTCCTTAGCATCAGTTTAATATCGGTTTTTGTGGGATTTTTAGAAATGCCGCTTGCATATTCTAAATTCGAACAGTATTTTTTAAGGGCATTATCGGTTTTAAGAAGACGGCAAAGCTGCTCGCAATCGGCACCACACAGCTTACAAAAGGCGTAAAAGCGCAAATTAACACTGTTATCAAGACGGCCTAAGAGGGCAGGCGTGTCTATTTTTTCAATGTTCAGGTGCTTTAAACCGCCGCCGTCACATATAATAGCGATTTGCTCGGGGCTGTCGGTTGCCAAAATCTGTATAAGCTCTGAAAATATACGCTCGGCGCTTATGTCCTTTAAAAGATAAATATTTTTATAAATACCGTCAAGGGTACTCTTTTTAATCTCAAAGCCAAGCCTTGCGGCAAAGCGTACGGCACGCAGAATTCTTAAAGCATCCTCTTTAAAACGACTGTCAGCGTCACCAACAGCGCGAATGACCTTATTTTGCAAATCATCTCTGCCGCCAAATAAATCAACTAAGCCGTCTTTTTCATTATATGCCATAGCGTTAATTGTGAAGTCGCGGCGAGCTAAATCGCACTCAAGACGCGAAACAAAGCTTACTTCTTCGGGTGAACGGTGGTTTATATATTCGCCGTCGAGTCGGTAGGTGGTGACCTCTACATTGCCGCAGTCGGTGACTACCGTTACGGTGCCGTGCTTGATACCCGTTTGAACTGTTTTTTCAAACAAAGCGCAAACCTCATCAGGCTTGCAGGAGGTAGTTATATCGTAGTCGTGCGGTGTTATACCAAGCAGTAAATCACGAACAGAGCCACCGACAATATATGCCTCGTGACCGTTTTCTTCAAGTCTTTTAATAATATTTCGTACATATTCGGGTAAAATATACATTTTTTTCCTCATTAAATAAAATAGTTGTTTATTTTTCAATCGTTTTGCAATATAATAGAATTGTAAAATTTGTAAGGGGCTTATTTATGAAACAGTTACGCGAGGAAGATAAAATAATTCAAAATGTAAAACGGGTTCATATGATTGGTATCGGCGGCTCGGGTATGTGTCCGCTTGCCGAGATACTTCATTCAAAGGGCTATATACTAACCGGCTCTGATAATAATATAAGCGACCCGTTAAAAAGGGTAAAGGCATTGGGTATTACGGTTTATATGGGTCATAGTGCCGAAAACGTTAAGGGTGCCGAATTGGTGGTGTATTCTGCGGCTATCTCGCAGGATAATCCCGAGATCATTTTTGCCAAAGAAAATGGCATACCTACGATGGAACGTTCGCACCTGCTTGGTGCACTTACACGTATGTACGACAACGTTATAGGTGTGTGCGGTACCCACGGTAAAACCTCTACCACCTCTATGATAACACAAATTTTGTATTTAAACAAGTTAGACCCCACAGCTGTTATTGGTGGTAAGCTACCCATAATTAACTCTAACGGCAGAACGGGGCAGACCGAGAATATGGTTTGTGAGGCCTGTGAGTTTGTTGATACCTTCCTACAAATGTCGCCCGATGTTTCGGTTTTACTTAATATTGATAACGACCATTTAGATTATTTTAAGACGATGGATAATCTTGTGTTATCCTTTCATAAGTTTATCGCTATGTCTAAAATCGCCTTTATTAACGGCGATGATATGCTTGTTAAAAAGGCGGCGGAGAATATTGATGCAAAAATTATTACCTTCGGTCTTAATAAATCTAACGATTACTATGCCGATAATCTAAAGCAGTCAAAATTTGGATATGCCTTTGACGTTTTTAAGGGCGATAAAAAGTTAGTAAATATAGAAATGCACATACCTGGATACCATAATGTCCTTAACGGACTTGCGGCAATAGCGGTTGCCGACTATATGGGCGTTGCCCCTGAGGGTATTAAAAGCGCGCTCGAGCAGTTTACGGGTGCGGGCAGACGCTTTGAGTTTTTGGGCGAATATAACGGCTTTGTGCTGGCTGACGACTATGCTCATCATCCCACCGAAATTAAAGCAACACTTTCGGCGGCAAAGACACTCGATTATAAGAGAGTTATTGCGGTGTTCCAACCCTTTACATTTTCACGTACTGCGTTGTTGCTCGATGAGTTTATTGAGTCGTTAAAAATTGCCGATAAGGTTATTTTAATGCCGATTATGGGCTCGCGTGAGGTGAATACCTACGGCATTTCATCAGATGATATTGCCTGCAAATTAGATGATGCTGTATGTCGTGACACCTTCGAGCAGGTAGCCGATGAAATTATAAACACCGCCGAGGAAGGCGATTTGGTTATTACAATGGGCGGCGGCGATATTTATAAAGCGGCACATATTGTTCAGGAAAAATTAGGTAAATAAACAAAAGGCGTACTGTGTACGCCTTTTTCTTGTATAACGAAAACCACGCGATAGTCGCGTGGTTCAAAAGAGGTTAACCGATGAGAAAATCCTCCGTTTGTGGTAATATTGAAAAGACCTGCCAGTCAATTCAAAACACAAACCGAGGATAAAAAATGAAAAAAGAAGAAATCAGTACAAATAGTTTAGCACACTCAAAATGGAATTGCAAGTATCACATAGTGTTTGCTCCAAAGTACAGACGAAAAGTATTTTACGAAGATAAACGGTTAGAGATAAGAGAAATATTGCGAAAACTTTGCGAATGGAAAGGTGTGGAAATAGTAGAAGGAGAAGTGTGCCCAGACCATATTCATATGCTGGTGAGTATCCCACCCAAAATGAGCGTTTCGGGATTTATGGGATATTTAAAAGGAAAGAGCGCACTAATGATTTTTCAAAAGTGGGGCAATATAAAGTTTGCATATCGAAACCGCGAATTTTGGTGTAAGGGATATTACGTAGATACCGCGGGTAAAAATACGAAAGCAATAAAGGAATATATTTCAAATCAATTAAAGCACGATAAAGAAAGTGACCAATTAAGTCTTTTCGACCCGCGGGACCCATTTATGGGTAGTAAGTAAACGTTGCATGGCTGGCAGGCCAATCAAAAAACGCACTTGTGCGTAGCCAGTATCGTTTAGGGCTATGCCCGAAAATGAAATACCACCCGCTATGCGGGTGGATATTTATTGCTTATTTTTCATAATTCGTATTATAATACGGGGTGCCGATAAAGCCGACCTGTCTGAAATCGTCCATAGTGTGACGTACGATATAGTCTATGTATGGCGCGATAATTTTGCCGATTAACTAATACCCGCCTTACTCTCTGCATCATAGGATTGAAATTCGCCCGACGACATACTGTCACCAACAACGGCGATTGTCCTGGAAACGCCGCAGAAGCCACCGTCAACGGCTACCTTTCCAAGCGGTTTTTGGTTTTCATCACAGGTATAAAAATCGTTTAAATTCATATAAAACACCTCACAAAAAAGTATATCAAAGCGATATGGATAAGCCAAACGAACTGTTAAAAAATACTATTTTGTAATAAATTTGACAAATGCGAAAGAATTTAATATAATTGATACACAAATACTAATAATAAGTATTTTTTGACACGCAGGTGCCGAATGATTGGGGATATCTGATGAATAATAATAATGAGTCGGGCGTGACCACAAACGAGGTTTATTCACCCAAGGCCTTTTTGTTTATAAAACGATTTATAGATATATTAGGCGCTATTGTTGGCGCTGTTTTTGCACTTATCATTATATTTTTTGTTAAAATCGCCTTTTTCGTTACGGGCGATAAGGATAAGCTTATGTTTAAGCAAACCCGAATCGGCAAGAACGGCAAGCCCATACAAATACACAAAATACGCTCAATGGTTGTAGATGCCGACGAGGTTCTTGAAAAGCTTCTAAAAGAGGATAAACAAAGGGCCGAAGAATATCGTATCTACAAAAAACTCAAGGACGACCCGAGAATTACCAAGGTCGGCAGGGTTATAAGGCGTTATTCAATTGATGAGCTGCCGCAGTTTTTTGATGTTCTGGCGGGCAGATTATCGCTTGTAGGACCTCGTCCTTATCTTCTTAAAGAAAAGGATGAGATGGGCGAATATTACGATACTATTATCAAGGTCAAACCCGGCATTACGGGCTTCTGGCAGGTTAACGGCAGAAGCAATACCGATTTCGAAACACGACTTAAGATGGATAAGTATTATTGCCGCACAAGAAACTTAGCCTTAGATTTCGGCATTATTTTTAAAACATTTTATAAGGTTTTCAAAAAGGAAGGCGCCGAATAAATAATAGATATTAAGATTATTGTTGTTGCCCATAAGCCGTATGAGATGCCACAGGATGAAATATATCTGTCGCTTCATGTCGAGGCGTACGAAAAGGAGTCTATTAGATTTAAAGGTGATAAGACTTATTATGGCGAAGTTCTTCGGTAAGAAACATGATAAAGGTTTTTTAAAAATCCCTTGAGAATTTTCTCAAGGGATTTTTTTAGCCTTTAACTGCGCCGGCGGCAACACCGCTGATGATATATTTTTGTGAGAAGAGATAAAAGACAACGACGGGAATTATAGATAATACCAACACCGCCATCATGGCGCCCATGTCAACCGAGCCGTAGCCGCCCTTAAGGTATTGTACGGCAATTGGTAGCGTTTTATAGTCTGTGCCGATTACAAGATAGGGCAACAGGTAGTCGTTCCATATCCACATTGCGTTGAGTATTGCCACCGTTACGGTGGTTGGCTTTAAAATTGGGAAAACAACGTGAAAGAAAATCTGCAGAGGATTACAGCCGTCAATAGTTGCGGCCTCCTCTATACTCAGAGGTATTGATTTTATAAAACCTACAAACATAAATACCGACAGGCCCGCACCGAAGCCGAGATATATAAATACAAGACCGAGCGGTGTGTCTAGCCCCAAGGAGTTTGCAAGCTTCGACATAGTGAACATAACCATCTGAAAGGGCACAATCATTGAAAAAACGAACAGATAGTAGGTCATTTTGGCGAAACGACTGCCGCTTCTGACGATATACCAAGCTGCCATCGAGGTAAAAATCACGATGGCGCCAACGGAAAAAACTGTCACAAAGAGAGACCAACCAACAGCAGATAAAAGGTCGGTGTCCTGAATGCCCATGATATAGTTTTCAAGACCTGCAAAGGTTTCGCTGTTTGGAAGAACAAAGGGACTCTGACTTATCGAAAACTTCGTTTTAAAGGAATTTATAAGAACTATAAATACCGGTGCAATAAATACTGCAGACGCAGCTATAAGAATTACCGTCAGTATTATATTTGTAAGGGGACGATGCTTTTCCATTAGTTTTCATACTCCTTGCGGCGAGTTAAATAGAGCTGCAACAGGGCAATTACAGCGACAAGCAGTGAAAAGAGAACCGCTTTAGCCTGACCGATGCCCTCGGCGCCTGCGCGCCCGTAAAATGTGTTATATATATTGAGCGCCAGCATTTCGGTCTGACGAGCAGGCGCGCCTGCCGTAAGGGCGAGGTTCTGGTCAAACAGCTTAAAGGCGTTTGTCAGCGTCAAAAACAAACAGATTGTTATTGATGGCATAACTGCAGGTATGGTTATCTTAAAAAGTATGAGTGTGTTTGATGCGCCGTCAACCTTTGCCGCCTCTATCTGCTCGTGGGGTACGTTTTGCAGGCCTGCGATATAAATTATCATCATATAGCCTATCATTTGCCAGTTCATCAGCACTATGAGTCCCCAAAAGCCGAAGTTGGCGTTTGAAAGAATCGAGTAACCGAAGTTATACAAAATGCCGTTGATAATCAACTGCCATATATAGCCGAGCACTATTCCGCCGATAAGGTTAGGCATAAAAAACACCGTTCGGTAGATGTTGCGTCCGCGTATATCACGGGTCAGCAGCAGCGCCAGCGTAAAGGCGAAAATATTTATGCTCAGCACCGAAATGGCGGCAAATTTAACGGTAAACCATAGCGAGTTTAAGAAATCGCCGCTGTCGGTAAGAATGCTCGCATAATTTTTAAAGCCGACAAAAACGGCATCACTTACCGTTGTGAATTCGGTGAATGACAGGTAAATTCCCAAAAAAAAGGGAATTAGAAAAACAATGAGGAAGGATAAAAATACGGGAAGAAAAAGAATAAGGGAATATTTGCGGATTTGTTTTTCCATTAACGCTCACTCTTCCAGTATTTTATAGCACCCGCCTTTACCTCTTCCCAGGTGACGTCACCCTGCGCGTAGCCAAGCAATAAACTGCCAAGTTCAGTCTTAAAGGTTTCACTCGGGAAGGCGGTGAATATCCAGGGTATAGTGTTGATGTTTTCCATATTCATCCAACGTACAGTTTCCTTGGCCAACGGGTCGTTGGAAGTTTCCTCAGCAGAAAATGTGTTAAAGGGGGTTGTAAAGCCGAGCTCGTCTGTGACGTATTTTTTACCCTTTTCACTGCTATAAAGCCATTCAAGGAAGTCAAGCGACGCTTGTCTTTGCTCGTCGGTGGCATTCTTGTTGATTGCCAGATAGTTTTCTGTGCCGACACAAAGTCCCTGATTTTTTTCGCCGTCAATACCGAGATAAATCGGCAGGAATTTAATATCCTCTTCTTTTACCTTGTTTCCTTCAACATCGTTTATCTGCTCAAAGCTCCAGGTACCGTTCTGTACCATAACCGCCTTGCCGAGCGCAAACTCTGCCATACTGTCGGCAACCGATTTAGAGCCGAGGAGTGTTTTCGGTGTGGTTGAGTTGTTTATATACAGGTCAAAAATGTTTTTAAAGTTATCGGCATATTTAAAGGTAATGTCGGTGGTGTTAAGACCCGCAACGGTTGGGTCGTCAAACTGCTCGTTTTCGGCAAACTCATAATAAAGCGGTATATTCATTAAATGTGTCTGCCAACGCCAATCTTCACCCGATAGCATTGAGGTTGAGGCAAACACACCGTCGATACCGAGTTCTTTTTTGTGCTTGGTCATATCCTCTGTGACTATACGAAAAGAGTTATAATTGTTAATCTCATCCATAGAGTTTATCTGTGTCTGGCGGGTTTTGAGGGCGAAATAACGGTCGGTAAGCGCCTTGTTATAGATTATGCCGTAGGCCTCTACAACATAGGGTATACCGTATACGCCGTCTCCGTCACGTATTGCGAGATTTTTGTCGCTAAGGAAGGAATAAAGCTTTGTGTCCTTTAAATCTGCGCAGTACTGCTTCCAGGTGTTGTAGCCGATGGGCCCGTTAATTTGAAAAATGGTAGGGGCGTTTTTCTTGGCAATTTCGCTCTTAAGAGTTTGCTCATAGGTGTTTGCCGCCGCAGTTACAACCTTGACCTTTACGCCGGTATCTTTGTAGTATTCGTCGGCGATTTTTTCATAGGTTTTGGCTGATTCGGGCTTAAAGTTCAAAAAATATACACCCGTATCGTCGCTTTTGCCGCTACAGGCAGCAAGAGAAAATGCTGATAGTGTCAGGCATATGCACATTAGAATGCAGGTTATTGTTCTTTTCATATGTTACCTCCAAAAAGTGATATTCTTAGTTTTGCACAAAAAATGTAAAATAATACAGCGCCTGAAAAAATGCTTGAAAAATTTACTGTGGATGATAAAATATTAGTGGAGGCAAAGCAAAAAAGGAGATTAAAATTTGGGATAAACAAATTCCTTTTGGGATGAAAATATACAAAAACGCACAGCGTGCTAGTAAGGTTATAAGAAGCAGGGAGGATGAGTTGAACATAAACCCAGACAGACTGTTTACGCTGGACTTTTCGGCAGGCGGTCACGCAGGAGGAATAAGACAGGTTAACAAAAATTCACGAGTCTGGTCAAGTCTTGCGCGTGATTAGATAAAACGCTTTGGTTTACCCGAGATGGAATAAAAAACACTTGACAAATGCGTGACTATGTGATATATTATTTAGGCACATTTCGCTGGTGTAGCTCAGTTGGTAGAGCAGCTGATTTGTAATCAGCAGGTCGGGGGTTCGAGTCCGTCCACCAGCTCCAAAAAAAGCACTTCGTCACGAAGTGCTTTTTTTTTTGGAGCAGTTATATTCGCCTATGGCGAGTCATATTGAGCTTCGCTCAGTTATATTTGCTTCGCAAGTGAAATTCGCTTCGCGAGTTTTACGGGCAAATATAACTTAATCTTGCGTCAAGCTGCTTTTACGCTATAATACAATGTGGTGATTTTGTTTTGCATAAGCAACATATTTATTTTATGAAAAATTGCTTGACATCGCACGAGCCTTATGCTATAATATTGCTTGCGCAAAATGAATATGGGAGAGTTCCCGAGCGGCCAAAGGGGGCAGACTGTAAATCTGTTGCTTTCAGCTTCGGTGGTTCGAATCCACCCTCTCCCACCAAAAATCCTCGTATCGTAAGATACGGGGATTTTTACTTTTTCACTATTACCTCTTCACTCTTAACTTTTCTCTTATTTACTCGGATTTTTGGAAAGTAAGAAGTAATAGTGAATAGTGAAGAAGTAGACTCCGCCAACGGCGGAATATCACTAAACTCCCCGCCAAAGTGGATTCGAACCACCAAAACAAAATATAAAGGACTGATTTAGCAATTATTTTGCTAAATCAGCCCTTTTTCTAGTTATTTTTATCTTTCAATCTTGCTTTTGCTTCTTCAACAGTTTCGCCGTCTTTTGTGAGGTAGGCATCGACAAACTTATCTTCGAGCTTGGTGTAACCACCTACAACCCCTTGTTCGATTTTTTTGTAGCCTTCTACCACGCCTTTTTCAATTTTTTTGTAACCGCCGGTTACTGCTTCGGCGATTTTTTCATTTGCCTTTACAATTTTTGATTTAGCCATATCTGTATATTTTCCTCCAATCAGATAGATTCCGAGAAGCAGTACAACAATCCAAACTACTGTTCCCGTAAATATGTTTAGCAATAAGATTTCCGCCGCTTCCATACCCGGAAAAGACATGAGCATTGATCTTTGCATTGTGTAAATGGAAACACACGCATCAGCGAGCGATATATTACGGAGTGTTTTTAGCACCGGAGAAGCGGAACGCTTTGCTTTCACCATACCAATAATTGAAATAGTGGTTTTAGTGAATGTGTATGTGGCAATGGTGATCATTACAATTTCATGAAAGGCAGTGCCTCTATCTTTAATAGCAGACATTATGTTTACGCCTACTATGCAGAACGAAAGCACAACCAATAAAGTTCCCGTAATGCGCCGTGCAAAAAGCTCGGTATCATAATTGCCGCTTGCTTTTCGTCTAACCTGCAACACAGAAAACCTTGTGATTGCAAGCACGGTATAATACGCACCTACTGTAATAAACCACCACGAATGTGCAAGGAAACCTATAATACAGTTGCCAAGCGCATAAGCAACATTAAACGCAAGACTTGTATAAGGGCTTTTCACAAGATTTAATACCTTCATTTGATACCTTTAATCATCGGAATGAGAGCAATCAGCATAATGATACCAAGCAAACCGACGAGTGTGCCCCAAATAATTTGCTCCCACACAAGACACATACACATACCTACGCCAAGCGCTAAAGCAGCAATGACGGCGTAAATAGTACGGAATAGATTTTTACCACTCATTTTCGGCAGTTTCTTGTTTTCCATTTTGCACCAGATAAGTGCCGTGATAATACTGAGCACAATACCGACAGCGCCAAAAATGATACCTTCTGTAAAGGCGTCCCATTCAGGCAGAAGTGCCATACACATACCGAGTGCGAAAAGCACCCCACTTACAGTTCCCATAATGAGTGCAACAAAACTACTCTTTTTCATTTTAAAATCTCCTTTCATTATTCCAACACTTGTGTTTTTATTGCATTTATAGTATAATATTTTTGCCAAAGCAAAACAATCAACAATTAAACTACAAGTGTTGGAATAATGGAGAATTATTATGAATGTAAAGAACAACAAGCGGCGCAGAGAGTCACAAGAGAAGATCGAAAAGGCGTTTATAGAGCTACTGCAAACCCGTGATATCAAAGAAATAACCGTTTCGGATATTGTCAAAAATACGGGACTCAACCGAAGTACTTTTTATGCCAATTATATTGATATATTTGACCTTGCCGATAAAACGAGAGAAAAACTCGAAAATGAGTTCAGCGATCTGTTTGCCGATTATGATTATTTTAATGAACATACCGGTGCATTAAAGATGTTTACTCATATTAAAGAAAACCAAATTTTCTATAAGACATATTTTAAGCTTTGTTATGACGACATACACCTTGTTTCGATATATGATACAAGGCGAGCCGAAAAGGAACATATTGATAGCAATATCAAGTATCATATTGAATTTTTCAGAAATGGTCTTAATGCCATTATTAAATTGTGGCTTGCAGGTGGTTGTCAGGAATCGCCGGAAGAAATGGCAGAGGTTTTGAAACAAGAATATAGAGGTCGATAGAAAATATTTTTGGGGATTAAAAAAATACCTGTTTTTTTCAAAAAACAAAGTTGGCATCTAAATGGTTCGGAACAGCCAAAAATCCTGGTATCGTAAGATACGGGGATTTTTACTTTTTCACTATTACCTCTTCACTCTTCACTTTTCTCTTATTTACTCGGATTTTTGGAAAGTAAGAAGTAATAGTGAATAGTGAAGAAGTAGACTCCGCCAACGGCGGAATATCACTAAACTCCCCGCCAAAGTGGATTCGAACCACCAAAGAGTAAAATTAAAAAGAAACAAGCCAATTCCAATTTATTGCACAAATTACACTCTACCATAGGTTTACTTCTCTTCACTAAACCAATGGTGTGTGTTTTTTCTTCTCCTAATTATCTATACTAAAAGCGAAAGGAGGCAACTTATGGACCAAATAAAAATCGGAAGATTTATTGCCGAGTGCAGAAAAAAAGTAAACCTAACACAAATACAGTTGGCAGAAAAACTCGGTATCACCGACAAAGCAATATCAAAGTGGGAAAGAGGCATGGCGATGCCCGATTCTTCTATTATGCTTGAGCTCTGTGATATTCTTAGCATCAGTGTAAATGAATTATTAAGTGGGGAGAAAATCAGTATGGAAAACAGTAATCAGAAAAACGAACAACTTTTGCTTGATATGACGAAAGAGTTAGAGAAAAAAAGCAAGACAATTTGGACTTCTATGTGGGCGATTTTGATTGTAAGTATGACAGCCCTGTTTGCAGGTATCTTGATTTCTGCATTCTTGATTCCTGAAGGAGTATGGCAGCTTATTACCATTCTGGGAATTTGCATTATCTTTTTGATTCCTTGCTTTTATGCATTAAAGCTTGAGGTGAGTGTAGGTGCTTACAAGTGTAAAAATTGCGGTCACGAGATTGTGCCTACTTATTCAGAAGCACTGTGGGCGATGCATAGAGGAACTACTCGTTACTTGAAGTGTCCTAAATGCAATAAACACACTTGGTGCAAAAAGGTATTAAAGAAGAGCGTAGATTCATAATGGTTCGTAACAGCCAAAAATCGACAAGGTTCGACAGAACCTTGTCGATTTTACTTATTACCTCTTACTTCTTCACTCTTCACTAAATGAACCTTGTCGATTTTGAAGTAATAAGTAAGAAGTAATAGTGAAGAGGTTAAGGTGTCGGCTTTGCCGATAACGGCTTGGAGCCGTCGGCAAAAACCGAGAGCGCACCGTATTCACCCGTCGTTTTTTATTTTCAAATAAATACCAATCAACGCAATTATCTCATTGAAACAGATTGATTATTATGGTACAATAAAATTACATTAAGGTTAATAAAGAGGGGGGCAATTATGGTAAAGCATATTATTCTTTGGAAGCTAAGGAATGAATATAACACCGACGATGTGAAGCTCGGCATTAAGGACGGGCTTGAGGGACTTAAGGGTGTTATACCGGGTCTTATTGAAATTAAGGTTGAAATCGAGAGGTTAAGCTCATCGAACGCAGATGTTATGCTCTATTCGGTGTTTGAAAACGAGGCAGCATTGAAGGTATACGCTGTACATTCCGAGCACGCGAGGGTTGCCGACACCAAGGTGCGTCCCTACACCGAAACTCGTGCCTGCTTTGATTATGAGACAAACTAAAGCCAATATATACAAGAACTTGAGCTGACCCTTCAGAAGAGCTCATACGATATGTAATAAACGGGGGTAAGATTAATGGATATAAAAGCGCAGGCACTAAAAAAACACGAGGAATGGCAGGGTAAAATTGAGGTAATCTCAAGAACACCCGTAAAAAACAGAGAGCAGTTGTCTTTAGCCTATACACCGGGCGTTGCAGAGCCCTGCTTGGAGATTCAAAAGGATATAAATAAATCATTTGAGCTGACCCGCAGACATAATCTTGTTGCCGTTATTACCGATGGCTCGGCCGTTCTGGGACTTGGCGATATAGGCGCAGAAGCAGGTATGCCCGTTATGGAGGGCAAATGCGCACTCTTTAAAGAGTTTGCCGATGTTGACGCTTTTCCTCTTTGCATAAAAACTCGGGATGTTGACGAGTTGGTAAGAACAATTTATCTTCTTTCTGGCAGCTTTGGAGGAATAAACCTTGAGGACATCGCCGCTCCGCGTTGCTTTGAGGTCGAGCGTCGCCTTAAGGAAATATGCGATATTCCTGTATTCCACGATGACCAGCACGGCACGGCTATTGTCGTGGCCGCCGCACTTCTTAACGCATTAAAGGTCGTTAAAAAGGATATAGGCGAAATTCGTGTTGTTATAAACGGCGCAGGCAGCGCAGGCACAGCAATCGGTCTGCACCTGCTTAAATTAGGTGTTAAAAATCTTATTATGGTTGATAGATTCGGTATTATTTGTGAGGGTATGGACAGTCTTAGTGATGCACACAAGCAGCTGGCTAAAATCACCAATAAAGAGCATTTGACGGGCAACCTTGCCGACGCCTTAAAGGGCGCCGATGTGTTTATCGGCGTGTCGGCACCGAATATTGTGTCAAGCGAAATGATAAGTACCATGGCGCAGGGCGCAATCGTATTCGCGATGGCAAACCCCGTGCCTGAGATTTTGCCTGATTTAGCCAAAGAGGGTGGTGCCGCAGTCGTAGGCACAGGCCGCTCTGATTACTCGAATCAGATTAACAATGTTCTTGCGTTCCCCGGTATTTTCAGAGGCGCATTGGATGTTCGTGCAAGCGAAATAAACGATGAAATGAAGATGGCGGCATCCTACGCCATAGCAGGTCTTGTGACCGACGAAGAACTGAATGCTGAGTATATCTTACCGATGGCATTCGATGAAAGAATAGGCAAGACCGTTGCGGCGGCTGTTGCCGATGCCGCAAGAAAAAGCGGTGTAGCAAGAAAATAAGCTCAAAATGCAAAATCATATGGCAGAGAGTGAGCGTATATGAAACCTATTGAGATTGTGGCGCATCGTTGTTTGCGGTCAACCTCTTTATGTTGGGTGCGACCATCGGCGGCATTGTGAATATAATTGCCGCCGTCAGAGCTTTGGTTTATACGAATAAGAAACGCTTCAGGGCCGAAAGTGTAGCATGGCTGATTGCATTTATAGCATGGTTTATTATATCGTATATACTTACAGTTACGTTGTTCGGCAAAACATTTACGCTGACGAGCGCAGTGATTGAGCTGTTGCGGATAATCTTGACGAAAATGACTCTGCGTTATACATACTGTCGGTCTATAAAATTATGAGACCGTAAACAAAATTTGTTTTTATTCGACACTTACTTGGCATATAATTTATTTAAGGTTATTTAAAGGAGACTGTTATGAGTTTAAGGATTTTAAAAATAGACCCATATCTAAAACCGTATGAGGCTGACCTGCAGCTTAGAATGGATAATTATGCCAAAAAGAGGGAAGAACTGTTTGGTGACGGCGATATTCTCGGGTTTGCTGAAGGGTATAAGTATTTTGGTATACATCCTACACAAAAGGGCTGGGTGTATCGTGAGTGGGCGCCCGCGGCTGAGAAGATGTTTTTTACGGGTGACTTCAATAATTGGGATATTTATGCAAACGAAATGAAGCGCCTAGATAACGGCGTGTTTGAGATAGAGCTTGAGGGCAGGGATGCGCTCAAGGTGGGTCAAAAGGTGCAGGCAATAGTTATTCACGACGGACAAATGCTTCGCCGTATACCGACCTATGCCACACGAGTTGTGCAGGACCCCGTAACATATATCTGGTGCGCCGAGGTTGATGATGTTTTATATGATAATTTCAACTGGACCGACCAAAAGCACAGAACAGCCGCAACACCGTATATTTACGAGTGCCACATAGGTATGGCAGGTGAGGATTATGCGGTTAGCAGCTATAAAGACTTCACCAAAAATATCCTACCGAGAATAAAGGACCTCGGCTACAACACCATTCAGATAATGGCGATAATGGAGCACCCTTATTACGGCTCATTCGGTTATCAGGTGTCCAATTTCTTTGCTGCATCATCACGCTATGGTAGCGGCGCTGATTTAAAGGAACTTATAAATACGGCTCACAAGATGGGCATTACGGTGCTCTTAGATGTCGTTCATTCACATGCCGTTAAAAACACCCTTGAGGGACTCAATATGTTTGACGGCACCGAGTATCAGTTTTTTCACGAGGGTGCAAAGGGCAACCACGTTGCGTGGGATACCAAGCTTTTCAACTACGGCAAAAACGAGGTTTTACATTTCTTACTCTCTAACCTCAAGTTTTGGATGGAGGTTTATCATTTCGACGGCTTCCGTTTTGACGGTGTAACCTCTATGCTTTACCATGACCACGGGCTCGGTAGTGCATTTTGTAATTACGATATGTATTTTTCGCTTAACACCGACATCGAGGCCATAACCTACCTACAGCTTGCCAACGAGTTAATACACAAATATAACCCCAAGGCGCTAACCATCGCCGAGGATATGTCGGGTATGCCGGGTATGTGTCTAAAAATCGATGATGGTGGCATTGGTTTTGACTACCGTCTTTCAATGGGTGTGCCTGATTTGTGGATAAAGATGATAAAGGAAAGCGCCGACGAGAACTGGAATATGGACACGCTGTGGTGGGAGCTTACCACACGACGACCGAAGGAGAAAAACATCGGCTACAGCGAATCGCACGATCAGGCGCTTGTGGGAGATAAAACCATTATGTTCAGACTGTGTGATAAAGAGATGTATTATGGTATGAACAAGGGCGAAAACATGATAATCGACCGTGGAGTAGCGCTTCATAAAATGATTCGTCTGATTACGGCGTCGCTTAGCGGTGAAGGCTATCTTAACTTTATGGGCAATGAGTTCGGGCACCCAGAGTGGATAGATTTTCCGCGTGAGGGCAACGGTTGGAGCTATCACTACTGTCGCAGACAGTGGAGTCTTGCCGATAACCCCGACCTTCGTTACGGTCAGCTGCGTGAATTTGACAAGGCGATGATTTCGCTGCTTCGCAAAGAGCGTCTGCTTTCTAAAAAGGCGGAACTTGGCCTTATTCACAATGACGACAAGGTTATAATTTATTCGCTTGGCGGTCTTTGCTTTGCCTTTAACTTCCACCCCAATAAGTCGTTTAATGACTATTTTGTTCCCGTAAAACACGAGGGCAGATACAGAGTGATTTTATCAAGTGATGAGTCACGCTTCGGTGGATTTGAAAGGGTAGACACACAGTATGTTTATTCCACCCAAGACCAAAAAGGATTTAAGTGCTACCTGCCGTCACGCACCGGCACAGTATTTAAAAAAGTTGACTAATAAAAACGGACTGTTGTATTACACAACAGTCCGTTCTTTTCGTATAAGAACCACTGGCTATGCCAGTGGGAAAAAGAGCTTTAGCTATGGACATAATAAAAACTCCTTGGTATATTGAAGTTGAGGTTCGCCAACCCAACAAAATATACCAAGGAGGTCCTAGCCATGAAAGAG
>JAZQGO010000024.1:0-59351 GCA_045540055.1 Acutalibacteraceae bacterium | reverse complement strand
AAAGAATGGCTCGATAGTACTTTTTCACAACGATGCCGAGCATACCCCCGAAGCCCTGCCGCATATTCTTAAAACATTAAAGGAGCAGGGGTATGAGTTTGTGTTTATAAGCGATTTGATTTTAAAAGAAAACTACGAAATCAAGCACGACGGAACGCAGTGTAAAATTAAAGAATAAAGAAAAAATAATAAAAAATGTGCCGTGCATAGCACGGCTATTTATATATTGTTACGCTATGCTAAACACAATTTTTATTCTTTATTCAATATTCTTTATTATTTAAAATTTTCGGTGTGCCTTCGTTACGGTTGAAATTTTTAAGATTTATGGTATAATATTTGTAAGGGGGAGTGCATATGCAACTGCAGGAATCGGGACAGATGTATCTTGAAACAATTTATATTCTGTCAGAAAAAAGTAATATGGTGCGAGCCATTGATGTTGGCGAGTATATGGGCTTCTCAAAACCGAGCGTAAGTCGTGCTTTGGGACTTCTTAAAAACGGCGGTTACGTTGAGGTGTCCAATGAAGGCTATCTCACCCTTACCGATGAGGGTGTAAGGGTTGCTAAAATGATTTTCGAGCGGCATAATTTAATTACCGAGGTATTGGTAAGGCTCGGTGTCGACCGAGAAACAGCGAGTGAGGATGCCTGCAAGATGGAGCACGTAATAAGCGAAAAAACCTTTAACGCACTTAAAAGGTATATGGAAAACATATAAAAAAATCCCGATGTTAAACATCGGGATTTTTGTTATCTTATACCGTAGTTTTCAATTACGTAGTCCATATCCTTATCGCCGCGACCTGAGAGGTTAATAAGAATTGAGCCGTGGTCCATCGTCTTGGCAAGCTTCATACCGTAAGCAACGGCGTGTGAGCTTTCGATAGCGGGGATGATACCCTCAAGACGAGCAAGCTTAAAGAATGCATCGATGGTTTCCTCATCATCGATTACGTCATACTTAACACGACCGATTTCCTGTAAGAATGCGTGCTCAGGACCCGATGACGGATAGTCAAGACCGCTTGCAACCGAGTAAACGGGTGCAGGTTCTCCGTTTTCATCCTTAAGCATAATACTGTTAAAGCCGTGCATTATACCCTCGGTGCCGTATTTAAGGCTTGCCGCGTGGTCGCCAAGCTTAGGACCTCTGCCTAAAGGCTCAATGCCGTAAATATCAACGGGGTCGTTAATGAAGCCGGCAAAAAGTCCTGCCGCATTTGAGCCGCCGCCTACACAGGCGACAATAGAGGTTGGCAGATGACCCGTCATATCGATAAACTGCTCTCTCGCCTCAATACCAACGACACTCTGAAAGTCGCGTACCATCATGGGAAACGGGTGTGGTCCTAAAACCGAGCCGATGCAGTAGATGCAGTCGTTATATTCCTTGCTGTATGCATCAAATGCCGCGTCAACCGCTTCTTTAAGGGTTGCAAGTCCGTGGGTTACTTCAATTACGTTAGCGCCGAGTATTTTCATACGTGCTACGTTGGGCGCCTGCTTCTTAATATCAACCGAGCCCATATAAATATCGCATTCCAGACCGAAATATGCCGCCGCGGTAGCAAGCGCTACACCGTGCTGACCGGCGCCCGTCTCGGCGATAATCTTTTTCTTGCCCATGTATTTGGCAAGCAGTGCCTCACCCATACAGTGATTAAGCTTATGCGCGCCCGAATGGTTAAGGTCCTCGCGCTTAGCATAAAGCTGAACCTTGCCACCGAGTGCATCCGATAATCTTTCTAAATGGGTAACGGGTGTCGGACGACCCTGAAATTCCTTTCTTATTCTGCGAAGCTCGGCAATGAATTTTCGCGACTGACAAATAGAAAAATATGCCTCGGTAATTTCCGCCATAGCGTTTTTGAGCTTATCGTCAATATAAACGCCGCCGTATTTACCAAAGTAGCCATCCTTATCAGGATAGTTATTAAAATAGGTTTCAAAATCAACGTTATTGAGTTTCATTTTATTTACCTCCAAAATTAACTCATTAAAAAAATCCCAAGTGCCCAAAAGGACACTTGGGACGAATCAATAAGATACGCGGTACCACCCAAGTTGGAAATAAATTCCCCCTCGTAACACATACTATCATATGCGGTGCTTGTGTTAACGGAAGCACACCCCGTCGAAGCCTACTAACCTTAGCGTTCGGTTCGCCCTCAAAAGACCATTCACGTAAAGTCACTTTATTGCCTTTACACCGTCGGCAACTCTCTTTAAAAGTATTTGATACGCTACTATTCTTTCTCAAAGGTTTGTTTTTTTGAATTATAACACCGAAATTACGGTTTGTCAATAATTAATATTGCTTGTGGTCGTTGTTGTCCTTACGGATAACGTCGTGCGCGCCACCCTCAACAATACTTGTTGCACTTACCAAGGTTAGCTTAGCCTTCTGCTGTAATTCGGGGATGGTTAATGCACCGCAGTTGCACATTGTTGAACGCACCTTGCTGAGTGTAATAGCAACGTTGTCCTTAAGTGAGCCTGCGTAGGGTACATAAGAATCAACTCCTTCTTCAAAGGATAGCTTCTTATCACCGCCGAGGTCATAACGCTGCCAGTTTCTCGCCCTGTTAGAGCCCTCGCCCCAATATTCCTTAACATATGAGCCGTTTATCATAAGCTTGTTTGTAGGGCTTTCGTCAAAACGGGCAAAGTAGCGACCAAGCATAAGGAAGTCGGCACCCATAGCAAGAGCCAGCGTCATATGATGGTCAAAAACAATACCGCCGTCAGAGCAAACGGGGATATATACGCCGTGCTTTTTATAGTATTCATCACGTGCTTCACAAACATCTATAAGGGCAGTAGCCTGTCCACGACCGATACCCTTGGTCTCACGTGTGATACAGATAGAACCGCCGCCGATACCAACCTTAATAAAGTCAGCGCCTGCATCGGCCAAGAAGTTAAAGCCCTCTTTATCAACAACATTACCTGCGCCTATTTTGACCGAGTCGCCATACTTTTCACGAACAAATTTAAGTGTGCGAGCCTGCCATTCGCTAAAGCCCTCGGATGAGTCAATACAAAGCACGTCTGCGCCTGCATTTACGAGGGCAGGAATTCTCTGCTCATAGTCACGGGTATTGATACCGGCACCCACTACATAGCGTTTCTGAGCGTCAAGCAGCTCATAGGGGTTTTCCTTATGTGAATCATAATCCTTACGGAAAACAATCGATTTAAGATGCTGGTCTTTGTCAATAATAGGTAGGGCATTGAGCTTGTTGTCCCAAATTATGTTATTTGCCTCTTTAAGAGTAATATTGTCATAGGCAAAAATCAGCTTATCAAAAGGTGTCATAAAATCTTTAACAGGGGTAGAGAAGTCCATACGGCTTACTCTGTAATCGCGGCTTGTAACGATACCGAGTAATTTACCGCAGCAGGTACCGTCATCGGTAACGGCAACGGTAGAGAAACCGTTAGCTTCCTTTAAAGCCACAATATCGGCTAAGGTCTGGTCGGGCTTGATGTTGGATGCACTGGTTACAAAGCCTGCCTTAAAGTTTTTAGCACGCGCAACCATAGCAGCCTCGTCCTCAATAGTCTGTGAGCCGTATATGAAAGAAACGCCACCCTCACGAGCCAGTGCCACCGCTAACTTTTCGCCCGATACCGACTGCATAATTGCAGATACCATCGGGATATTAAGCGAAATTGTCGGCTCCTCGCCCTTCTTGAATTTAACAAGCGGTGTTTTAAGGCTGACATTCGCAGGCACACATTCTGCCGATGAATAGCCGGGCACCAATAGATATTCGTTAAAGGTATGAGACACATCGTTGAAATAATAAGCCATATTTTTGACCTCCACTAAATTATTATAATGATTTTACAACAAACGGTAGTTTTAGTCAATAATAATATTGACGAAAATTATTATAAAAACTATATATTAAATAATTATTATTGACAATACTTAAATTAAAAAGTAAAATAATATACAGTATTGGTAAATTTAGTAAATTACGAAAGGGGAGTCTGTCGTGTTCTTAAAATTCAAAAAAGAAGATATTTTTACATTACCTAACATTCTCAGTTTCATACGATTGCTACTCATCCCTTTAATTGTAGTTTTGTATGTTGTTTTTGATTATTATCTTTTAGCGGCTGTAGTTATAATTATTTCGGGTATTACCGATATTGTTGACGGTAGAATTGCCCGTAAGTACGGTCTTGTGTCCGATTTTGGTAAAATGCTTGACCCCGTCGCAGACAAGCTGACTCAGGCGGCGGTTTTGCTCTGCCTTATTTCAAGGTTTGATTATATGATTTACCTCTTTGCCATTATGGCGGTTAAAGAGGTGTTTATGGGTATAACTGGCCTTGTACGTATTAAAAAAACAGGCAAGGTTCACGGTGCCGACTGGCACGGCAAGCTGACAACCGTCCTTTTATACTCCATTATGGTGATTCATATTCTGTGGATAAGAATTCCCACCACCGTATCACAGATTATGGTCTTTTTTTGCGGCTGCGTTATGATATTGTCTATGATACTTTACGGTATTGATAATATAACATCGGCGCTCAAGGGTAAATCTGATACTGCAAAATAAATCAAAGCAGCTATCAGCAACTTTGATTTTTGCTTGACATTTATACCAATTTTAGATAAAATAGATTTACATCTTCACTATTCACTTTTACTTATTACTTTATATATGCGGGTGTGGCGGAATTGGCAGACGCACTAGCCTTAGGAGCTAGCGCTCACGCGTGCAGGTTCAAGTCCTGTCACCCGCACCAGAAAAGAAACACCATTTGTCTATCAGACGAATGGTGTTTCTTTTCAATGGAAATTGCCCGTGCGGACAAGTGAAATAGCTTCGCCATGAAATATTTACTGCACAAATGTGAAATGTGCTGCGGCACATAGGGCAAATTTTATTTCACATTTTGCCGATGAGGCAAAATATTTCTTAATCCGCAGGATTATTTCATATCGCGACAGCGATACATCATTTTATATGAGAGTTGAAAGTCATACGGAAAACAAGGACGGTAAGTTCTTGGAATTTTTACTTTTAACACGGCACAAAGTTATTTCATAACCTGATATAAAGGGGGAATAACTGTGAGAGAAATACCATACGACAGAGCCGCCGCTGTGGTATATGCGAGGAGATGGGCGCTTAGCCGAAACAGGGCCTATTATGATTTTGAAAAAATAGGAGGGGATTGCACAAACTTCGCTTCACAGAGCATATATGCGGGAGCGCGTGTTATGAATTATACCAAGACATTCGGCTGGTACTACCGTTCACCAAATGACCGTACTGCATCATGGAGCGGCGTTGAATATCTATATAATTTTTTGGTAAATAACATATCGGTGGGGCCTTATGCGGAAATTGTTGATAAAAGCAGGGTAGAAATGGGCGATATTGTACAACTCGGAACACGGGACGGCGACTTCTATCATTCGCCTGTCATTACTGCGGTAAAACCGACTATTCTGGTTGCGGCGCATACATATGATGCGTTGGACAGACCGCTTTATTCATACGACTATGATGTTGCACGCTTTATTCATATAAAAGGTGTTCGTGCTTGGTAGAGGTATCAAGCGATTTTATTATTTTATTGAAAAATTTTGAATATTATTGTATAATATAATTGAAAAAATTTTAGGCGGTGATTTCTTGAAAAATAATTTAATTATCACTATAGGTCGTCAATATGCCAGCGGCGGTCACGAAATTGCAAAGGAATTATCAGAGCTGCTCGGTATAAAAATGTATGATAAAGAGCTTATTGATTTAGCGGCTAAAAACAGCGGTATCAATGAGGAAGTATTGAGGGCTTATGATGAAAGGCCTACAAACAGCTTTTTATATTCGCTGTCAATCGGTACACATTCCTTTGATGGTACATATCTTGGCGCACACAATGTGCCGTTGGTTGACCGGGTTTTTGCGGCTCAGTCAGAAATTATAAGAGAAATTGCCGAAAGAGAGTCCTGCATTTTTGTAGGTCGCTGCGCCAACAGCGTTTTGCACGATTTCACCAATGTTTTATCGGTATTTATACATACCGATACCGAGCGTAGAATTGACCGAGTTTGTGAATTTAACAACTGTTCGCGTTCTGCAGCCGCCGATGAAATTCGCAAGGCAGACAGAAAAAGGGCAAGCTTTAATAATTATTTTTCCGATTACAAATGGGGAAATGCTTTATCGTATGATTTGTGCCTTGACAGTAGAATCGGTTATGACAACTGCGCTCAGCTTATTAAGTTTTTTGCCGAGCATCACGAAAAAACAACAAAATACTAATTAACAAAGAAAGCCCGCTTTTCGTATTATGTATTATGGAAAGCGGGTGTTTTTGTGTCAAAACCTAAGAAAAAGCTTGTAATTATCGTCAGTATTATCGTAATTTTTGCTATTTTGCTGATTTCTACATATTCTTTTTTATCGGTGCGGCAGGTAATTATCAAGTATGCTGTAAGCTATGCCGAAACCATATCACTCGATATTACAAACAAGGTCGTTGCCGAAGAATTATCACGTGGTGAGATTGACTATAATGAAATAGTAAAGCTGCAGCGCGACGGACAAAATAACGTAACCTCTTTGGAAATTGATACAACCAAAATTAACTATTTAAAAAGCGTGATTTCAGTTGGAGTATCAGAAAGGCTGACAAACAGCGAAGATTATGTTTTGTCAATACCGCTTGGCAATATTTTGGGGAATGAATATTTACTGGGTTTGGGGCCGCGACTTAAATTTAAAATGCAGATGACAACGACGGTTATAACCGATTTCGAAAGCAATTTTTATGCGGCAGGAATAAATCAGGTATTGCATCAGATTGTCATTAGGGTAAAAATAAACGGTAGTTTTGTTCTGCCTTGGAATACGGGCGGCTTTTCAAAAGAAACCTCGATTATAGCGGCGCAGACCGTACTGGTCGGCGTTACACCTGAAGCCTACACAAATGTAATTGAATCATACTCAGGTGAGGGCACAAGCACCGTCGGTAATATATTTGATTACGGCGCGCAGCTCAATTAAAAAAAGGACTCTTGAGGCGCCCTCCGTAAGGAAGGCGCCTCAGTTATATTCGCCTGACGGCGAGTGATATTGCTTCGCAGTGATATTATGCTACGCATAGTGATATTGTCCTGCGGACAGTTTTTAGGGCGAATATAATATCACTGAAACCGAAAGGTTTCAATATCACTTTTGCCGCAAGGCAAAAATATCACTGCAAACGATAGTTTGCAATATAACTCCACCCGCCGAAAAAAATTACCTTTATTTTCGGCAAGCATTAACCTTTCTCAAAGTATATACCCCACTATGACACTTTCAAGTCGAAAGTGTCATTTCCTTTTTATATAGCAAAACGGAGACAACTTCTTTACGAAGTGTCTCCGTTTCGAGTCCTTTTTGCTTTAATCAATAGCGTGTAATATTGCCGCTACCTTGCAGTTCTGTAGCTTTTTGGTTTTTTGTAGCAGTTCCTTTTCAACCTCGCGTTCGGTAACAAAAACAACCTCGTTAGCTACCGTGTTGTTGAGTAACTTTGTGTTTTCCCCAAAAATTGCCTTAATCTGCGGTGCAACGCTGTTGTCGGTATCGGTTAGCCTGACGTAAAGACGCGTCGGCACATTCTCCTGCGACTCAACGTAATCTTGGTCGCCATCCTCCCAGAACAGATACTTTCTGGCTTTCAGGTGCTTTACACAGTCAATAATATCGGCAACAACAGCAGAAGCGGTAGGCAGTTTGCCCGCACCCTTACCGTAGAACATAACATCATCTGTAGCATCACCCTTGACAACGACGGCGTTATAGACATCATTAACACCCGCTAGCATATTATCTCTCGGCACTAAAGCGGGGTATACAGCGGCGGTGATTTTGTCATCACTAAGCTTTGCGCAGTGACCAATCAGCTTGATAACATAACCAAGCTTGTCTGCATAGTCAACATCGTCGAGTGTGATTTCGGTAATGCCTGTTGCCTTGACCTGCTCGGGATAGACATGCTTGCCAAAGCCAAGAGAGGCAAGAATACATATTTTACGGCAGGCATCGTAGCCCAAAACATCGGCGTCGGGATTTCTTTCTGCATAGCCGAGGTCCTGAGCCATCTTAAGTGCGGTATCAAACGAAAGATTTTCCTTAACCATTTTGGTCAGAATAAAGTTTGTAGTACCGTTGAGAATACCAAAAATCTCTGTCATCTCATTGGCCGCCATACACTGAGCCATGGGTCTCAGTACAGGTATACCGCCACCGACACTGGCTTCAAAAAGGAAGTTGACATTATTGTCCTGCGCGATTTTTAAAAGCTCGGCACCCTTAGCGGCGACCAGCTCTTTGTTTGATGTAACAACGCTTTTGCCTGCGAGCAGACATTCCTTGACATAGTCATATGCGGGATGAATACCGCCCATAACCTCAGCTACGACCAAAACCTCGTCATCATCGGCAATTCTGCGAAAATCCTTAGTGAATTTATCGCTATATGAAAGACCGTCAAAATCTCTGAGGTCAAGTATGTGCTTAATATTGATTTGCTGTTTTGCTTTTGTGCTTATCGAATCGGCGTGTGTAAGTAAAATCTCAGCAACACCCGAGCCAACAACACCATGGCCCATAACGGCTATATTTACCATAAAGATACCTCCTTATGTAGTCTTGTAGATAATAATAACACATAATTTTGAAGTTTGCAATGTTTAAAGCAAGATAATTTGCATAAATAATATTATAGTAGTTATTTTAAAGGGGGCGGGGATATGGAAACACAGCGAAAAAAGGCCTTTATAATTACGGTGCTTTATACGGCGCTGGTCATAGCGCTCGTATATGTCATTTACAAATTTTTAATTATCTATCTTTTGCCCTTTATAATCGGTCTTGCGCTGGCGTATCTTTTGCAAAAGCCCTCGGGCTTTATCGCTCGTAAGACACATATTAAAAAAGGCACCGTATCGGCGGTGTTGGTTGTAATAAGCTTTCTTTTGGTGGTCGGTGTACTTTTTGGCGGCGGTTTTTTAATATATGCAAATTCCGACAGTATAATAAACTATCTGCAGGGTACAGTAGGCTCCTTTGCCTCGTTTTTGCAGAATGTTTCGAATAAATATGTGTCTCTCAGTGAGAAAATGCCCAAAGAACTGTTTGAAGCTATGCAGAATTTCACTACCGGCTTAAGCCAAAAATTTAACACCTTTCTGACCGATACGGTGTCCCGCTTTGCCGCCGACCTTATCAAAAAACTGCCGGGTATTGCCTTCAGCGTTACCATAACCATAATCGCAAGCTGTTATATCGCAAAGGATTATGATATCGTAAAAGATTATATATTATCCCTGATTCCAAGCAAAACAAAGCGCATAGTATTCGCCGTTAAAAGAATAGTTACGGTTAACATCTTTAAAATAGTCAAGGGCTATTTGATTCTTATGCTTATTACCTTTGCCGAGCTGTATGTGGCATTTTTGCTTACAGAGCAGGCAAATCCGCTAAGAACGGCACTGCTTATATCCGTAATAGATTTGTTGCCGGTACTCGGTACGGGCGTGGTGCTCATCCCTTGGAGTATTATTCTTATTCTCGGCAGCAATTATATAGGCGGCATTATCATAATGGCTATATATCTTGTTGTAATGATGGTGCGGAATTTTTTAGAGCCGCGCATCGTCGGCAAACAGATTGGCATACCACCGATTGTGAGTTTAATTTTACTTTTTTGCGGATTAAAGCTTTTTGGCTTTGTCGGAATGATTTTTTCGATTTTATCGCTCGTTGTGATTGTAAATCTTTATAAAGAAAAAATTATCGAGTTGTAAGGTGGCATAGCCACCTTACACTTTTTTTATTGGTGTACATAATATGTATTGTACACAAGTGTACAAGAAATCAAAAGCGGTGCATGCCAATATGGAAAAATATCTTTTTTCTACAGGCACTGTAACCTATGCTATAAAAGCCAAAGACCTACTAAGGAGACGGGGCATAAAGGCTTATGTCGAACGGTCGGTGGCTAAAGACCGAAAGGGCTGCGGATACGGTGTTGTAGTGACGTATGACAAGGATGCCGCCGAGCAGATTTTACGGCAGGCCGGCATTAAAATTCTGGATGTCAAGAAAAAATAATTTTTGGAGAAATTATTATGATTTACCTTGATAACGCGGCGACAAGCGGAATAAAGCCGTCGCGTGTAATCGGCGCAGTCGAATGTGCGCTGAAAAAATATAGTGCCAATCCGGGCAGAAGCGGTCATAGGCTTTCTATGAATGCAGCACTTGCAGTTTATGCTGCTCGAGAAAAAATTCAGAAAATGTTCGCTGCCACGCAGGTAGAAAACGTGGCATTTACGCTTAATTGCACGCACGCTTTGAACTGCGTTATCAAGGGCGTATTAGCAAACGGTGACCACGTAATTGTGTCCGACCTTGAACACAACGCCGTAATGCGCCCGTTACAGAAATTAAAAAATGAGGGTGTAATTACCTATTCTGTAGCCAAGACGGTTGAGGGTGACGATGAAGCCACTGTTCAGTGCTTTAAAGACTGTATAAATGAAAACACCAAACTTATCATATGCACGCACGCGTCAAATGTTTTCGGTTGCGTTCTTCCCATTGGTCAAATAGGGCAGCTGTGCAAAGACTCAGGTATACTTTTTGCGGTAGATGCCGCACAGAGCGCAGGGGTGCTCGATATAGATATGCAGAAAATGCACATAGATTTTCTTTGTATAGCGGCGCATAAGGGTCTTTATGCACCGATGGGCACGGGTGTGATTATTGCCGAAAAGGCGCTGAGTAACACCGTCCTTGAAGGCGGCACGGGCACAGACTCTTTTAATCTTGACCACCCCTTAACGATGCCAGAAATGCTTGAAAGCGGCACTGTGAATGTACCGGGTATTTGCGGTATATCAGCAGGTGTAGATTTTATTAATGCAAAGGGTATGAGGAATATTTATTTGCACGAATATGACCTTTGTAATTACCTGTTTAAAAGGCTGAGCGAGTGCAAAAATGTCGTTTTATATAACAAGGATTTCAATGTTTTTGAGAAAGCGCCTGTTGTCAGTTTTAACGTTTCGGGCTATGACAGTAACACCGTTGCACAGCGTTTAAGCAGTAACGGAATTGCGGTCAGGGCGGGATTTCATTGCGCACCTTCAGCTCACATAAAATATGGCACCGATGATATAGGCACGGTAAGGATAAGCCCGGGAATAATGACGACACGTGATGATATGGAATATCTGTTAAAAATATTGAAAAAAATTTGAAAAAATTGAATATTATTTGTTGATACTGCGGCTTGAATATGATATTATATAATAGATAATATAAAATTAAAGGGAAGTGCAGTGATGGAAGGCATAATGACCTTTTGGAGTCAGATAGTCTACGCAGTATCTAACATACGCTTTTTTGATATAATAGACATTCTTGCGGTAACATATATCATTTACATTGCAATAAAATATTTCAGGAACTCCCGCTCAGGCCAGTTGGTTAAGGGCATAATTCTGTTGTTTGTAATTTTCATTCTGGCAAACTGGTTTGAGCTTGCAACTATCAAATGGTTACTGTTAAGGCTTGCCGATTCTATAATTATAGTGGCGGCCATCGTCTTTCAGCCTGAGCTTAGAAGAGCGCTTGAAAACATCGGTCGAAAGAGCTTAAGCAAGCTTGGTCGTCAGTCACTTGGAGGTGAGGATGCGGCGGCGGTAGAGTGTGTAAACGCCATCTGTAAAGCCGTCAGCAATATGCAGGAGAGGAAAATCGGCGCACTCATCGTGTTTGAAAGAGGCACGAGGCTCGGCGAGATTATGGCAACTGGTACTACTATAGATGCCGCAGTATCTACCGAGCTTGTGCAAAATATCTTTTATCCTAAGTCACCCCTACACGACGGCGCAATGGTCATAAGAGACTGTCGCATAGCTTCGGCAGGCTGTATACTTCCTCTCACAGCGAATAATGAACTCAACTCACAGCTCGGCACAAGACACCGCGCCGCTATAGGTATGAGTGAGAATTCCGATGCAGTTGTTGTTGTCGTGTCGGAGGAAACGGGAATTATATCTGTGGCAAAGGGCGGTCGTATTGTAAGAGATTATAATCCTATATCCTTAAGGGAAGAGTTAAGTTCCTTCCTGATTCAGAGTGACACCGCAGAAAAACCGTTTTACAAGAATTGGCTTGAAAAAATACAAAGCAACAAGAAAAATAAGGATTAGTACGGGAGAAAATAAAATGGGCATTTTTTCTAAATTTTCCATACGCAAACTGCTCTACAATAAAAAATTTGCCATTGCATTGTCTGCCGTTCTGGCGTTTGTCATATGGCTTTCAATCGTGGTTAATCAAACCCCTGTTATAGAGCGCACGATTACCAACATACCGATTATTTTTGAGACCGAGGGTACGATTGCCGGCGACTATAAGTTAGAGGTAGTAAACTACGGCGGCACGCGCGTCGCCGAGGCTAAGGTCAGCGGCCCTGCATATGTGGTCAGCAAATTGACTGCCGATGATATTGATGTTCGCCTTGTGCTTTCCTCAGTATCTGAGCCGAATGAATATAATGTTCAGGTTCGTGCTTCTCAAAAGACGGTGAATAGTGAATATTCAATTATAAGCGTTACTCCCTCGTCGCTGACACTCAAATTCGACCGAAAAAGCGAGAAGGTTGTAAACACGGCCGATATTATCGTCGAGGCCGATGTCAAGGCGGCAAATGGCTTCCAGATTTATAAAAAGGCGGTAAGCACGGCGGTCGGCAGTAACATTGTTATAACAGGTCCGCGTACCCAGGTTGAAAAGATTGTCACAGTTAAGGCAATCGCCAAGGTTGAAGGTGGCGCGACACTTTCCGAGGCCAAGACCTATTCATCCGAAATAGAGTTTTTTGATGACGACGGCAATAAATTAGATTCATCATTGTTTGAATTAAGCATAAAAGAGCCCGAGGTCTATGTTACGGTTTATAAAACCAAAACGATTGAGTTAAGTATTGATTTAGATAATCAACCGTCGGGCAAGCGCATCAGATACGACAGAAAGATTACCGTTATGGGACCTGCCGACGTGATTGCGTCAATCAAGGACAACAAGCTTAAATGTAATATCGATTACAACAAGGTTAAGGTTGATAAGAATACATTTAAGATAAACCTTACCGAGTTTGGCCTGAGTGCCGAAACACTTACAGGCGACGGTAATGAATTTATAGTGGTTACGCTTTATTAAATGCTTTGGCTATTAAAAAAGGATTTCGATACGAAATCCTTTTTTGAATTACCAAAACAATTACCTCTGCATATAATGGGGTGAGGTGATTTTTTTGGTTGAGTTTTTTATTTTTATAGTATTTTTATTATTGGCGTTGTTGGGGCTTAGCGAAGCGCTGTGTATGCTTATAAATTGGCTGTTAAGACCTGAAAAAAAGGCCGAGAAATATCTGGTTATTATTCTAACAGCCAACCTTGCCGAGCAGCAGCTTTTACAGGTGGCCGAAAGCCTTAATTGGCACGGTAATGCCGTTGCTGACCGAATTATAGCCTGTACGGGAAATATTGATGAAACCGAAAAAGACGCTTTAGAGCGGCGCTTTGGCAGTAATAGAAATATTATATTTTCAAATGATATAAAAATTAAAGGAATCTAAAATTTTTCGGGAGTAGGGTATGCCTGAATTTGAAGAAAACAATCAAACGGTCAACGGTACCGTCAAGAAAATTACATATAAAAACGACCAAAACGGATATACCGTTTTGATACTTGATACCGACGACGGTGATATTACGGTTGTCGGTACAATGCCGTTTGTTTCTGAAGGCGACCTTCTTAACTGTTCGGGCAGGCTTGTCTTTCATCAACAGTACGGCGAGCAACTGCGTGCCGACAGTGTCGAGAGAATTATTCAGAATGATAATGCCTCAATACTGCGGTATTTATCGTCGGGCAACATTAAGGGTATCGGTCCTGCGACGGCTCGCCTTATTGTCGAAAAATTTGGTACCGAAAGCCTTGAGATAATTGAAAAATATCCCGAAAGGCTCACATCGGTCAGGGGTATATCAACGGCTAAAGCGATGACCATAAATGAGGAGTATCTTAAGCAATTCGGGCTTCGTGATATTCTTGTGTTCCTTTCACAGTTTGGTGTAACACCCGAGGAGGCGCTGAGAATCTACCGAAGATTCGGCAATAACGCCAACGCATTTATAAAGGAAGACCCTTATCTGCTTTGCGGCTCAGGAATAGACTTTTCTTTTGATAGGGCAGAGCAGATTGCCGAGAGCTTTGGTGTGTCTCATGACAGCCCCTCAAGAATAGAGGCAGGCATTATTTATGTGCTAAAAAAGAATCTTATGAATGGGCATACCTGTCTGCCGACCGATAAGCTAACCGAGGTTTCGATGCAGCTGCTTGATTGTTCTTATGAAACGGTCAGTGATGCGCTTGAGCAGTTAAAAGCAAATTTCAGTATAATATGCGAACTGCTTGATGGCAGAGAGTTTGTGTTTCTGCCGGAATACCATACGGCAGAACGCTATATTGCAGGCCGTATTTGCTCTATCAAAGACTATATACCTAAGGTTTTGCCGCTTGACGAGTTAGAAATTGACCGAATTGAAAATATGCTTGGTATAAAGTTCGGTGTGCTTCAGCGAGCCGCGGTGCGAGCCGCCGTCGATAACGGCATACTTATTTTAACGGGCGGTCCCGGTACCGGTAAAACCACCACACTTAATGCTATTATAAAGATACTTGAATACAGAGAGCTTGATGTGGTTCTTGCCGCACCTACGGGCAGGGCGGCTCAGCGTATGTCAGAGCTTACCGAGCGGGATGCCAAAACCATTCACCGTCTGCTTGAGGTCGAGTGGGCAGATGATGGCAAACACGTCTTTTCACGCAACGAGCGAAATCCCATAGAATGTGATGCCATAATTATTGACGAGATGTCAATGGTTGACACTCTGCTTTTTGAAAATCTACTAAGAGCCTTGCGACCTGGTTGCCGAATTATTATGGTGGGTGACTCTAATCAGTTGCCGAGTGTTGCGGCAGGCAATGTTCTTGGTGATTTTATAAGCGCTGATATAATACCTGTCGTTGAGCTTAAAACAGTATTTCGTCAGGCAGGGCAGAGCCGAATTATCACAACTGCTCACGCAATTATTAACGGACAAGGTGTAGATTTTACAAATTCCGCCGAGTCCGACCTCTTTATGATGAGAAGAACCGATGCGAAAAACTGTTTATCGACCATTGTCGAGCTTGTTACAGAGCGTCTGCCGTCAACCTACGGCTATTCATCGACAAATGATATTCAGGTGCTGTGCCCCTCACGTAAAAAGGAGCTCGGCAGTATAAATCTTAACAGTATTTTACAATCATATCTTAATCCTTCCACCTCTCGCCATGAGGAATTGTCGTATATGGGTATCAGCATACGTGTCGGCGACAAGGTTATGCAGATTAAAAATAATTATGATATACCTTGGAGAAAGGATAACGGTGAAGAGGGTAGCGGCGTATTTAACGGCGATATAGGTATTGTTGAAACGGTCGATAAAAGAGCAGGCTACTTAAAGGTGCGCTTTGATGATAAGGTTGCCGAATATCTTGCCGATGACGTAGGTCAGTTAGAGCTCGCCTACGCAATAACGGTGCATAAAAGTCAGGGCAGTGAATTTGAGTGTGTCATATTGCCGCTGTTTGATGTTCCGTCTATGCTTAAATACCGAAATCTTTTATATACAGCAGTCACAAGAGCAAAAAAATTACTTATAATTGTGGGCAGTACAGCTGTTTTTGAGCAGATGTCGGTTAATGACCGAAAGACACTCAGGTATACAGGTCTTGTTCATTATTTGAGGTTAGCGGCACAGTGAAATTAGCAAAGTACTTTTCATGGCTTGTGTTCCCTCGCAGGTGCGCCTGCTGTGACAAAATAATCGAAAAACATCAAAAGGTGTGTGATGACTGCCGCACCAAGCTTGAGAAAAACAAAAAGATATGCACTTGTTGTGGGTCTGATAAACGCTATTGCTGTTGTAAATTCAATACCTACCATTTTAAAAGCTGCATCGGCCCGCTTGCGAAAAACGATGATTCAATGCAGGTTATACATCATTTTAAGGATGAGGATAATAAGGATGTTGCCGACTATCTGGTTGAAGAGATGATGCCGGTAATTGATAAATATTATTCGGATGTTAGGTTTGACGGTGTCTGCGCCGTTCCTACACTATGGACCAAGAAGTTTTACAAGGGTTATAACCATAGTGAGATTTTAGCCCATAAAATAGCCGACAATATGGATATTAAGTATTTGAATAATCTTTACAAGAAACGTAAAACCAAGGTTCAGCACACCTTAAAAATGCGAGAGCGTTTTGATAATGTAAAGGGTGCCTATGCCTGCAAGCCCTTTGTAGGCTGTAAAAATATTCTTTTGGTTGACGATATTAAAACAACGGGCGCAACGCTTGATGAATGCTCAAGGCAGATTATGTTTGCAGGCGCTGAGAATGTTTACTGCGTTACAGCCATTCTCAACAATAGTAAGAGTTGCAAAGTGGGCAAAAAACATATATAATACTTAGTGGTGATATAAATGAAAACAACCGACATCGGAATAGATTTAGGCTCGTCGAAGACGGTCATATTTTCGGATTCTAAAATATTATTGGAGTTACCGAGTGTTGTTACGGTCGATACAGATACCTGGCTACCCGTATATTTCGGTGAAAAAGCCCAGCAGACCTATGGCAGAACTCCCGAAAGCCTTACCTGCGTTCACCCTATACAAAACGGGGTTATTGCCGATTATGATCTGGCAGAGGCGATGCTGACCGATTATATGAAGTCCTGCTTCGGTAAAAAGATTGTGCGCCCGCGTGTTATGGCGTCGTTGCCTACGGGTGTTACCGAGCTTCAGCACCATTCTCTCTCTCAGGTTGTTGAATCGGCAGGGGGCAGAAATGTTACCGTTATCGAAACCCCCATTGCCGTAGCAATTGGTCTGGGACTTGATTTTAACAACCCCAAGGGTAGTCTTATAGTCGATATGGGAGCAGGCACTACCGATATTGCCACCGTTTCTATGGGCGGTATCGCGCAGTGTGATTCCTTTAAAACGGCCGGCAACACATTTGACGAGCTTATAGAAAAGTATGTTAGAAAAGAGTATAATATAGAAATCGGCCCTCTTACTGCCGAGCATATCAAAAAGCAGTTGGCATCGGTCGTTAAAAGACCTATTGAGGTTACTATAACAGCCAAGGGTAAAAATGCCGTAACAGGTCTGCCCGAGGCGTTTGAAATCACCTCTACAGAGGTTTATGAGGTAGTTATTGAAACGGCGCTTTCTATATGCAACGCCATTCGCAAGGTGCTTGAAAAAACCGACCCCGATATTGTCGCCGATATTATGAACGAGGGTATATACCTTACGGGCGGTACGGCACTTATGAACGGTATGGGTGAACTGCTTGAAGACTACTTCGGCACCAAGGTATTTATAGACAGTGACCCCGTTCACAGTGTTGTCAAGGGTGCGGCAAAGGCGCTTAATCATCCCGAGCTACTTCAAAATATCGATTTTCAGTACCGCGCAATTAAGGAATTGACCATCGAATAGAATTTTTAAAAAACTCTATTGACAAAATAGATTTAAGGTGTTACAATAACATAGCAACAAAGCAGAACATAAATGTCGTTCTCACCCCACGGCAAAGCCAAAAGGGTCAATAAAGATTTTAAATAAGGGTAATTATTGCGTTTATTTTGCTTTATTATGCACGGATGACATTTTGTTGTCCGTGCTTTTTTGAATTTTATTATACTGTGTCGGAGGTGCTTAGTTATTAGCAGTAAAGAAGTATTGATCAATGAATCAATTAAGGCGAAAGAGGTCAGAGTTATTAACAGTGACGGTTCTCAGCTTGGTATTTTACCGATTAAGGATGCTCTTGCTCAGGCTGCAAAGAGAGACCTTGATTTAGTAAATATCTCACCCAATGCCGTTCCGCCCGTATGCAAAATTATGGACTACGGTAAATACCGTTTTGAACAGGCTAAACGTGAGAAGGAAGCTAAAAAGAACCAGAAGGTAGTTGACGTCAAGGAAATTCGTCTTGGACTGAGTATTGACACACACGACTTTGAAACAAAGGGTAACCACGCCGTTAAGTTTTTAAAGGCGGGCGATAAGGTAAAGGTTTCCATCCGTTTCCGTGGCAGAGAGTTTGGTCATCCCGAAATTGGCAAGGAGATTATGGAGAGATTTGCTCAGTATTGTTCAGAGCATGCGAGTGTTGAAAAACCTGCTAAAATGGAAGGACGTAATATGCTTATGTTCTTAGCGCCAAAATCGTCAAAGTAAAGAATAATTAAGGAGGATTTAAAATGCCGAAGATTAAGACACACAGTGGTGCAAAAAAGCGTTTTAAGCTTACAAAGAACGGCTTAGTTAAGCGCGGTCATGCTTACAAGTCACACATTTTAAACAAAAAGACAACAAAGCGTAAGAGAAATTTACGTAAGGTAGTAGTTGCTGATGTAACAAATGTTGCAGCAGTAAAGAAAATGATACCTTATAAATAAGGATTAGTGGAGGAACACAAATGGCACGAGTTAAAGGTGCGTTATCTACACGCAAAAGAAGAAATAAAACTTTAAAGCTCGCTAAGGGCTATTTCGGAGCAAAATCAAAGCTCTTCAAAACAGCTAAAGAAGCTGTTATGAAATCCGGTAACTACGCTTATGTAGGTCGTAGACTTAAAAAGCGTGATTTCCGTCGTTTATGGATTACACGTATTTCTGCCGCTGCAAAGATTAACGGTATGAACTACTCAACATTTATGAACGGCCTTAAGAAAGCCGGTATTCAGATTAACCGTAAGATGTTAGCCGACCTGGCAGTTAATGATGCGGCCGGTTTCGCTACCCTTGCAAAGAATGCCAAAAAAGCATTAGAAAAATAGTATTTTTCACGCCCGAGATGCATTATCTCGGGCGAATTTCTTTAGTTAGAAGGTGCATTTATGACCGATTTCAAGCGAATAACAAGCAAGGATAACGCCTTTATAAAGCAGGTTTCTCTACTACAATCTTCTGCCCGTGAGCGCCAAAAAACGGGTACCTTTGTAGCCGAGGGGCTTAGAATTTTGCTTGATTGTTATGAGAACAATGTGCAGTTTTTATCGCTTGTTATAACGGAGGAGTTTTTGAATAAACACCGAACCGACGCTGAAAAAATATCCGAAAACTCTGATGAAACAGTCGTCGTAAATGATGCCGTTTTTTCAAAAATATCCGATACTAAAAACCCACAGGGAATTTTAGCCGTAATCAGAAAACACGAGTGCAGTGCTTGCCAAATCAAACCCGACGGTAAATACATAGCGCTCGAAAATGTTGCCGACCCGTCAAATCTCGGCGCTGTTTCGCGTACAGCCGAGGCTCTGGGTGTTGACGGAATAATTTTGTCGGGTAACGGATGTGACCCCTATAGTCCCAAGGCGCTTCGCAGCTCTATGGGTACACTGCTTCGTATGCCCGTTGTTATTTGTGATGACTTTATAGCAGCACTTAAAGAGAGTGGACTATCCCTTTATGCCTGTGTTGTATCGGGTGGTAAATCTATAAAGGACGTGGAATTTTGTGATGGCAGCATTGTTATAATCGGCAACGAGGCCAACGGTCTTACCGATGAAGTAATATCGGTGGCTCAAAAAATCACAATACCGATGTCGGGCAGGGCGGAGTCACTTAATGCCGCAGTTGCCGCATCGATTGCTATGTGGGAGTTAGTAAAATAATGCTTTACTGGATATGGCTGCAGTTGGCGCTAGGCTACGGTTATAAAAATATCAAACCGTTGCTCGAGCGGTATAACACGGCAGAGAATGTATACCACGCTTCATACAGTAATTTAGAATTTTCCGGACTGTTTTCTAAATCGATGCTGACAAAGCTTAACAACAAAGATTTAGATGCCGCCCGTAAAGTTTTAAATGAGTGCGTCAAAAGAAAAATCAACATAGTCACCATTCGTGACGAAAAATATCCGCCGTTGCTTGCTGAAATTCCCAATCCACCCGTTCTGCTTTATGCCAAGGGCAAATTAGAGCTTCTTGATTGTCGCCCATGCGTATGTATTGTGGGGCCGCGCGAGGTGTCCGATTTTGGCAAGAAGGCGGCCTTTTCGCTTGCGGCACGCCTATCTTCAGGTGGAATTACTATAGTCAGTGGCGGCGCAAAGGGTAGCGATACCGCCGCGCATAAGGGTGCCTTGGCTGTAGGCGGTAATACTGTATGTGTACTAGCGGTGGGCATTGATGACGATTATCTTCAGCTTAATAGGGAACTAAGAAGTCAAATTGCGAAAGAGGGTTTGCTCGTCAGTGAATTTCCACCTGGCAGCGGTATCACAAGGGGTACCTTCTCGATACGCAACCGCATTATGTCAGGTCTGACGCTCGGCACAATCGTTATTGAAGCCGACGAAGGAAGCGGAGCGATTATAACTGCAAATCACGCCATTGATCAAAACAGGGATGTTTTTGTAATCCCGGGTAACCCTACATTGCCGCAGTATAAAGGCTCTAATGCACTGCTTAGAGATGGCGCTAAGGCTTTGCTTGAGGCCAAGGATATATTCCTTGAATATTTGGCAGAATATCCGCATAAAATTTATCTCGAAAAAGCCTATAAAGAGAAAATAAAGCAGGACACATTGGAAAGCGGAAATACTGATAAACCCGCACAAAAGACAAGGAGTGAAGAAAATGAAAAAATTATCAAAAAAAATATCACTTCACCTCTTTCAAATAACGCAAAAATAGTGTATAATCAATTAGATAAGCAGGTTTTCTTTGCCGACGAAATAATTGTGAATGAGCTTACCTCGTCACAGCTTTTGGCGGCAATTACCGAACTTGAAATTTTCGGATATATACAGGCTCTGCCGGGTGGCAGATACACCTTGAAATAATCCACAGTTAAGGAGTATTAAAATGTCAAAACTCGTAATTGTTGAGTCACCGACAAAGGTGAAAAGCATTAAGAAATATCTCGGCTCGTCATTTTCGGTTATGGCTTCAATGGGTCATGTCAGAGATTTGCCAAAGTCAAAAATGGGTGTAGATATAAAGAATAACTTTGAACCGCAGTATGTTAATATTGAAAATAAAAAGGATTTAATCAAGCAACTCAAAAATGCCGTTGCCGAGAGTGACTTTGTATACCTCGCAACCGACCCTGACCGTGAGGGTGAAGCAATTTCGTGGCATTTAGCACAACTATTGGGTCTTGATATGGGTCAGGCTAACCGAGTTACCT
The DNA here is from genome assembly GCA_045540055.1 of Acutalibacteraceae bacterium. Classification (GTDB taxonomy): domain Bacteria; phylum Bacillota; class Clostridia; order Oscillospirales; family Acutalibacteraceae; genus SIG565. The sequence goes on along the minus strand of JAZQGO010000024.1, from coordinate 37,978 downwards.
TTAACGAAATAACTAAAACGGGTATTACTCAGGGTATGGCACAACCGAGAAGCCTTGACATTGATTTGGTTGATGCTCAGCAGGCCCGCCGAGTGCTTGACAGAATTGTTGGCTATAAATTAAGTCCGTTTTTATGGAAGAAGGTTAAGCGCGGCCTTTCAGCAGGTCGTGTTCAGTCGGTCGCCTTAAAACTCATAGTTGACCGCGAGAAAAAGATTATGGCATTTGTGCCCGAAGAATATTGGACGCTTGATGCCAAGCTTATCGCCGGCCGAAAGAGCTTTATAGCAAAATTTTACGGCAAGAAAGACGGTGAAAAGCTTGAAATACACAGCGGCGACGAGGTTGAGCAGATAGTAAACGCTCTTACCGATGCCGTTTACACCGTTTCAAAAATCAAAAAGGGTGTTCGCAACAAACAACCCGCACCACCCTTTATCACCTCAACCATGCAGCAGGAGGCATCTCGAAAACTCAGCTTCACCGCACAGAAAACCATGCGTGTCGCACAGCAGTTATACGAGGGTGTTGACATTGTCGGCAGGGGCGCTACAGGTCTTATTACCTATATGCGTACCGACTCTCTTCGCATATCAGAGGAGGCAAGAGCAGCGGCAAGCAGATATATTACATCGACATTCGGCGACAAATATCTGCCCAAAGCGCCACGCTATTTTAAGAGTAAGGCTGGTGCTCAGGATGCGCACGAGGCTATTCGTCCTACCGATGTATTTCTGACACCCGAATCGGTTAAGGGTCAGTTATCTGCTGAGCAGTATAAGCTCTATAAGCTTATTTGGGAGCGCTTTATTGCTTCACTTATGTCAAACTGCGTTCAGGATACCGTTGCGGTTGACATTACAGCAAACGATTACTTGTTTAAGGCGACGGGATATTCTGTAAGATTTGACGGCTTTACCGCCCTTTATGAAGAGGGTAAGGATGTTGAAGAGACCGACGGAAGTGTTTTACCCGAAATGCAGGAAAATGATGTTCTTAAATTGAAGGAGCTTCTGCCTGCACAGCACTATACGACACCGCCTGCCCGTTACACCGAGCCTACACTTATCAAGGCTTTGGAGGAGAACGGCATCGGCCGTCCGTCAACCTACGCTTCAATTCTGTCTAATATTATTCAGAGAGACTATATCGAGCGTGAAAAGAAAACCCTTAAGCCGACAAGCCTCGGTATTGTTGTGTCCGATTTAATATCCAAGCATTTCAAAAATATTGTCGATGTTAAGTTTACGGCAGGTATGGAGAATGATCTTGACTCTATCGCTACTGGCGAGCTTGAATGGAAGGGCACCATTGCCGAATTTTATAAGGATTTCGAGCGTTCTCTTAATTCTGCCGAGCAGGAACTTACAGGCAAGCGTGTTGCCGTACCTGCGGTTGAAAGCGATATAAAATGTGAGAAATGCGGCAGAACAATGGTCGTAAAATCAAGCCGTTTCGGTAAATTCTTAGCGTGTCCGGGTTATCCCGAATGTAAAAATACCAAGCCTATGCCCGAGGACGAAATTAAACAGCCTTGCCCCAAATGCGGCGCAAAGCTGGTTAAAAGAAATTCTAAAAAGACGGGTAAGGTGTTTTATGGTTGTACAAATTATCCAAAATGCGATTTTGCGTCACCCGGACTGCCTACAGGTGATAAATGTGAGGAATGCGGCAGTTATATCATAACAGGTCGCGGCAGAAAGTACTGTATGAATTCGGATTGTCCTTCAAGAACCCAAAAGAGCAGTAAAAATGATAAATAATAGAATAACAGTAATTGGTGCAGGTCTTGCAGGCTGTGAGGCCGCAAGCCAGATAGCCAAAAGGGGAATACAGGTTGACCTTTATGAGATGAAGCCCGACAAGATGACACCGGCACACAGCATGAAGGATATGTTTGCAGAGCTTGTCTGTTCAAATTCCTTAAAAGCATCAAGAATTGATTCTGCGGCAGGACTTCTAAAGGAAGAAATGCGGCGCTTTGATTCGGTATGTCTTGCCGCCGCCGATGCTTCACGCGTCGCCGCGGGCGGTGCGCTGGCGGTTGACCGCGAAAGGTTTTCATCATATATAACCGAAAGTATTAGGTCAAACCCAAACATTACGGTGCATAATGAATGTGTTGAAACTATACCCGAAAACATCATAACGGTAATTGCAACGGGTCCGCTTACAGACCCTGCACTGGCTAACAATTTAAGTAAACTTTGTGATAGCGCGCATCTGAATTTTTACGATGCCGCCGCACCGATAGTTACCAAAGATAGTATTGATTTTTCGGTGGCGTTTTTTGCCTCGCGTTACGGTAAGGGCGACGATGATTATATAAATTGCCCTATGAATAAAGAGGAATATACCGCATTCTACAACGAGCTTATAAATGCCGAAAGCGTTATTGTCAGCGAATTTGATAAACCACTTACGGTGTATGAGGGCTGTATGCCCGTAGAGGTTCTTGCAAAACGCGGTGAGGATTCTATTCGATTTGGCCCCTTAAAGCCTGTGGGACTTCGTGACCCACGCACAGGACACAGACCGTGGGCGGTAGTACAGCTGCGTGCTGAAAACGCAAAGGGTACGCTTTATAACCTAGTGGGCTTTCAAACCAATCTTAAATTCGGCGAACAGAAAAGGGTGTTCTCGCTAATACCGGGTCTTGAGAATGCCGAGTTTATGAGATACGGTGTTATGCACCGCAACACCTTTATAAATTCACCCAAGGTGCTGTCAAATAATCTTTCACTCAAAGCCGATGGCAATATTTTTATTGCAGGTCAGTTGTCGGGTGTTGAAGGGTATATGGAGTCCGCGGCAAGCGGTATTATTGCTGGTATAAATGCGGCGAATGCGCTATTAGGCAAACAGCCCGTTATTTTACCCGAATTTACGATGATGGGCGCACTACTTGGATATATTTGTGACGATACGGTTACCGATTTTCAGCCGATGGGCGCAAATTTTGGAATTATACCGCCACTTGAAAATCATATAAGAGACAAGCGTGAGCGCTACGGTGCGTTGGCTCAGCGTTCGCTTGATTGGTTCGACCAAAATATATAAAGGGGAATGAAAAATGAAAATAGTTGTAGATGCCTTTGGTGGTGATAATGCGCCTCTTGAAATAATTAAGGGTGCTGCTTTAGCACAGGCCGAATACGGCGTAGATATAATTCTTACGGGTGATGAAGAGGTAATAAACAAGTGTATTAAAGAAAATGGTATTAACTTTTCAAGCCTTGAGGTTATACATACTACCGACGTTATCTCGATGCATGATGAACCCACCTCGCTAATAAAAACGCATAAGGATTCGTCGATGGCGGTTGCCTTCCGAGTGCTGAGTGAGGGCAGGGCAGATGCCTTTGTATCGGCAGGCAGTACAGGTGCCGTTGTTGTCGGTGGTACACTCGTTGTCAAGAGAATTAAGGGTGTTAAGCGCCCCGCTCTCGGCACAATGATTCCGTCGTCAAGTAAAAAATTCTTCCTTATGGATATGGGTGCCAATGCCGAATGCAGACCGGAGATGCTGCAGCAGTTTGGTGTTATGGCGTCTGTTTATCTTGAAAATGTTGAAAATCGTCCTAACCCCACAATAGCACTTCTTAATATCGGCGCTGAGGATAGCAAGGGCGGCGAGCTTCAGCAGGAGGCGTACAAGCTTTTAAGCGAAGCCCCCATAAATTTTGTGGGTAATGTTGAATCTCGTGAAATGCCCAAGGGCGTGGTTGACGGTGTCGTAACCGACGGCTTTACGGGTAATATCGCGCTAAAACTCATTGAGGGCACCGCCTCGGCAATGTTTAAAATGCTAAAAGGCGCCTTCTATAAAAATCTTATAAACAAGCTTGCGGCGGCAATACTTAAAAAGGACCTTTACACAATTAAGGCAAAAATGGATGCTTCCGAGGTCGGCGGTGCACCGCTGCTCGGTGTACAAAAGCCTGTTATTAAGGCGCACGGTAGCTCTGACGCACGTGCTATTAAAAATGCAATTCATCAGGCAATGATTTTCGCCGAGAAGGATGTTATAGGTACAATAAGTGCTAATTTAAAATAAACTATGAGGTCAGATATGACAGAACTTGAGAAAGAACTTAAGTATACCTTTAAGAACCGCGACTTGCTCCAAAATGCGCTTACTCACTCGTCGTATGCAAATGAAACACACTGCAAATGCGGCTCTAATGAGCGTCTTGAATTTTTGGGCGATTCGGTTTTATCGGTAATTGTTGCAGAATATCTTTATAATAATTTTGCGTCTTTGCCCGAGGGTGAGCTTACAAAGCTAAGAGCCTCGCTTGTCTGTGAAAAGTCGCTCTGCGCATTTTCTCGTGAACTTGGCATTGGCAAATATCTAAAGCTCGGCAAGGGTGAAATGCACAATAAGGGTAATGAGCGCCCGTCAATTCTTGCCGACGCTTTTGAGGCAGTTTTGGCGGCAATCTATCTCGACGGCGGCTTTGAAAGTGCTAAAAAGCATGTTATGCGATTTATTCTGCCGGAACTGGAGCATACCGATGACGAGGTATTTAAAGATTATAAAACCTGCCTTCAGGAAGTAGTACAGCGCAACCCAGAGGAGCGACTCAGTTATATTCTTATAGGCGAAAGCGGTCCCGACCATAACAAGACCTTTACGGTTGAGGTTCATCTTAATTCCAATGTTATAGGTACGGGTGAGGGCAGTAGTAAAAAGCAGGCCGAGCAGAATGCGGCAAAACAGGCACTTTTGCTTATGGGGATTAAGGTTTAATGGCACACGCTAATATTTCTATTTTTGTGCCTCATATGGGTTGCACAAATATGTGTAGCTTTTGTAATCAACGCTTTATTGCAGGCACCGAGGTAATTCCCGATGAAAATACCGTTAAAAACGCTGTTTTAACGGCTGTGCAAAGTAAAAACTATAATCCCGAATACACCGAAATTGCCTTTTTTGGCGGCAGCTTTACGGCTATTGACAGGGAATATATGATACGCCTTTTGTCAGTGGCATACCCATTTGTCGAGCAAAAAATGGTCAGTGGCATCAGAATTTCAACAAGACCCGATGCCATAGACAACGAAATACTTATTTTGCTTAAAAATTACGGTGTGACGGCAATTGAGCTTGGCGCACAGAGTATGGACGATGAGGTTTTAAGGCTTAATGACAGAGGTCATACCGCGCAGTGTGTAGAAAAATCGAGTTTGCTTATAAAACAGTACGGATTTAGTTTAGGTCTTCAAATGATGACGGGTCTTTACCGCGACACCGAAGAAAAGTCTTTAGAAACGGCTCGAAAAATTATCGATTTAAAACCCGATACGGTGAGAATTTACCCGACAATTGTTCTTGAGCATACACGTCTTGAGACTCTTTATAAAGAGGGCAAATATGCCCCGCAGACTTTAGATAAAGCGGTTGAGACCGCCTCGGAATTGCTTTTAATGTTCAAAAAGAATAGTATAAATGTCATTCGTACAGGACTTCACTCTATAGATTTAAGCCACTATGTTGCTGGTCCGTGGCATCCCGCTTTTAAGGAGCTGTGCGATTCACATATCTATCTTAATAAAGCATTAACTTTATTAAAAAATAAAGGCGATTACATAATATACGTGCCTGCCGGTGATGTTTCTAAAATGACAGGTCAAAAGCGAAAAAATATAGAAACACTAAAACAAAATGGCTTTAACTGTATTGTTAAAGAGGATAGTAATTTAAAGGAATACGAAATAATTATACAGGGGATGTGAGTATAAGGTGCTGTTAAGTTCAATTCAGATTCAGGGCTTTAAGTCCTTCGCTGACAAAACAACACTGAAATTCGGTAAGGGTATTACAGGTATTGTCGGTCCTAACGGTTCGGGTAAAAGTAATATTTCCGACGCTGTTCGTTGGGTTTTGGGTGAACAGTCAACCAAAAGCCTGCGTGGTCAGTCGATGGAGGATGTTATTTTCGGCGGTACTGCTACACGCCGTCCGCACGGATACTGCGAGGTTACACTTAATATTGACAATACCGACAGAACTTTAAATTTCGACGATGATTTTGTATCTATTACTCGTCGTTATTACCGCTCGCACGAGAGTGAATATTTAATAAATAATGTGTCGGTTCGCCTTAAGGATATAAATGAGTTATTTATGGATACAGGTCTTGGTCGTGACGGCTATTCAATGGTCGGTCAGGGCAAGATAGATGCCATTATAAGCACAAAATCTAATGAGCGCCGTGATATTTTTGAAGAGGCGGCAGGTATCTCAAAATACCGTTACCGCAAAATCGAGTCGGAGCGCAAATTAGCCGCCGCCGACGATAATTTATTGCGCCTTAAAGATATTATTAAGGAGTTAGAAGACCGCGTTGGTCCCCTTGAACAACAAAGCAAAAAGGCTCAGAAGTTTTTAGAGCTGGCGGATAAGAAAAAGGAGCTTGAAATCGGTCTTTGGCTCTATTCACTTGAGAATTTTAAGGAGTCACTTAGAAATCACGAAAACAAAATGACCGCTTGTCAGGTCCAGTATCAACAAATTGAGGAGAGCCTTAGCGAATTTGACGAAATAACAGAGCAAAATTCACTGCGCTTTTCAGAATTATCGGTAAAAATTGATGAAAGCCGTCAAAATATCGGCAAAATGAACGAGCAGATAGCGACACTCGGCGGTAATATTTCGGTTATAGAAAACGATATTTTACATAATAATTCTGATATTGAGCGTCTTAATTCCGAGATAAATGAATTAAAGGGTAACGAAAATGACGCAAAAACTGAGATTGAGAAAAACAGAACAGCCGCAGAAGAAAAGAAGGCAAAAATTGGCGAAATCGAGGTAAAAATTCATCAGGCAGAAGAAACGCTTAACTCATTGCTTACAGACAGTGAAAACTTTTCGCGCAATATCGAACAGTTGTCTGTTCAATTAAACACAATTTCGGGCGAATATGCAGACCTGCGTGTAGCACAGGTAAGCGCACTTTCGTCGATTGATGAAATCAATCTTCGTGCCGAAACACTTGATGAGCTTATCTCCGAAAAGCAGGCTGAGAAGCAGTCGCTTGACGGTGAGTTTGATGAAACTGCCCAGATGGCTGACAAGCTTGAAGAGAATATTAAGGAATGCGAAAATGCCGTAAAGGGCTATACCATGCGCCTCGAATCGCGTAAGACTAAGGCTAACGAGCTTAAAGCACAGCTTGACGAAATTCACCTCGATACTGAGTCCAAAAAGCGCAGAATTCAGATTTTAGAAGAGCTTGAAAAGAATATGGAGGGCTTCAACCACTCTGTAAAACAGGTTGTAAGCAATGCCAAAGGGGGACTCCTTCGCGGCGTTCACGGTGCGGTTGCAGGCCTTATAAACGTTAAAAAGGAATATTCGGTTGCCATTGAAACGGCACTCGGAAATGCACTTCAAAACATTGTTACCGAGACCGATGCCGACGCCAAAAGGGCAATTAACTATCTTAAAGAGAGCAACGGCGGTCGTGCTACCTTCCTGCCGATTTCCTCAATAAAAGCTCGTCCATTTATGGAAAAGGGCTTTGAGGATATGTTCGGTTATGTGGGCATTGCAAGCGATATTGTCGATTGCGATGCAAAGTATACCGAGATAATTAAATATCTGCTTGGCGCAGTGGTTGTTACCGAGGATATTGATTCGGCGGTTACAATTGCCAAGAAGTTCAATTATCATTTTAAGGTTGTATCTCTTGACGGTCAGGTTATAAATGCAGGTGGCTCGCTTACTGGTGGTTCGCTTATTAAAAATGCAGGTTTGCTTAGTCGTAAAGAGGATATTAAGCGTATAAACGAGCAGATAAGCAAGCTTCAAGATAGGGAAACTAAGGTTTCTGCCGAATATGAGTTTGCAGTCGACGAGGTTAATAAAATCGAGGCCGACATCACCGCCTCATCGGCAGTTTTAACAACCGCTACCGAGGACAGAATAAGAGCCTTAGCCGAGCTTAAAAGAATCGGCGATATGCGTGATTCTGTAAACGCAGTTATTACGCAGTATATCGATGAAAAAACCTTATCTGAAGCTAAAAAAGAGCAGTTAAAGGCAACGGCTCAGAAGGCGGCTGATGATATGGCAGAGCTCGAAAATAAGAAAAATGCCATTCAGCAAGAAATTGATAAATCGGTTGGTGGCAGAGATTCATTGTCGGGTGAGCGTGAAAAGGTTTCAGAGCAAATTACTTCACTTAAACTCTCGGTTATTGAGCATACTAAGGATGTCGAAAATCTGTTGTCTGTTGCCGCTTCGGTTGAGGCAGCGCTCAATAACAAAGACGAGAGAATTACCGCACTTTTATCACAGATAGATTCAATTAACATACTCAATACCGCTAAAAACAATGATATCCACAACATAAAGGCATCTATTGAGGAAATTAAAAATCAAATAGATTTGACCGAAAAGAGCATTGTAGATTTTGCCGAGCAACGCAATGAGATTGAAAAGCAGGGCACTATTTTGCGTACCAATGAGCGTGAAAAAACTCAGGAGAGAGAAAAAATCAGCGGTGAATTGGCACGTCTTACCGAGCGTAAGGAAAATATGCTGGCTGAGTATGACAATATCATAAAACAGTTGTTTGATGAGTATAATTTAACCCGTAGCGAAGCCGAAAATATGGGTATTGTAATTGAAAATCCTGCAGAGGCCAAGAAAAACCTCGCCGAGATTAAGAGCAGTATCAGAAATTTAGGAAGTGTTAATGTTGCCGCCATTGAGGAATATAAGGAGGTAAGCGAGCGCTATAACTTTATGTCAGAACAGATTGCTGATGTTGAGAAATCACGTGCCGAGCTTACAAAGCTTATAAATCAGTTAACCTCTCAAATGCAGGAGATGTTTATTGAAGGCTTTACCAAGATTAACGAAAGCTTCTCAAAAACCTTTACCGAATTGTTTGGCGGCGGTAGTGCGCGCCTTGTGCTTACTGACCCTGAAAATATACTCGAAAGCGGTATTGATATTAACGCTAAATTACCCGGCAAAAATGTGCCGAGCCTGGATGGCTGCTCAGGTGGTGAGAAGGCACTTATTGCCCTTTCTATCTACTTCTCAATTATGCGTGTTAATGCGCCGCCGTTCTGCTTCTTGGATGAGGTTGATACAGCGCTTGACGATATCAACGTTGAGAGAATTGCACAGTATATGCGCCGAAGTGATTTTGGTACGCAGTTTATCTGCGTTACCCACCGTCGCGGTACGATGGAGGCGGCAGATATGCTCTACGGTGTTACAATGCAGGAAAAGGGCGTAACAAAGCTATTAGAATTAAACGTGTCAGAGCTTGAAAAGAAGCTTGCAGAGGGAGAACTTTAATGGGCTTTTTTAACAAAATTAAGCAGGGTCTGTCTAAGACCAGAAACTCGCTTGTCAACAACATCAACAGTGTTATAAACAGTTTTACGAAAATTGACGAGGAGCTTTTCGAGGAGCTGGAAGAGGTGCTTATCACCTCTGACGTAGGTGTGCAAACTGCGGGGCTTATTTGTGAGCGTATGCGCGCAAAAATAAAGGCGGAGGGTATAAAGGACCCTGCGGTTATAAAGGACTGTATGAAAGAAATCATTTCTGATATGATTTCGGGAGATAGCACACTTAATATTAAAACAAAACCGTCACTAATACTCGTTATCGGTGTAAACGGTGTCGGCAAAACTACCACAATAGGTAAGCTTGCCGCAAGGCTTAAAAATGATGGTAAAAGTGTTGTTTTAGGCGCCGCCGATACCTTCAGAGCCGCCGCAATAGAGCAGCTTAGTGAGTGGGGCGAGAGAGCAGACGTGCCGGTTGTAAGCAGTCTTGCAGGTACCGACCCTGCCTCTGTAGTATTTGATACAATAGCCTCTGCAAAGTCTAAAAAGGCAGACGTTATTATTTGCGATACTGCAGGCAGGCTTCACAATAAGAAAAACCTTATGGATGAGCTTGCTAAAATGAACCGCATAATTAACCGCGAATTACCCGATGCAGATATCGAGGTATTGCTTGTGCTTGATGCCACAACGGGACAAAACGCCGTAAATCAGGCGAGAGAATTTAGCAACGTTACCAACATTACTGGTATTGTATTAACCAAGCTTGACGGCACCGCAAAGGGCGGCGTTGTAATTTCTATAAATAACGAACTGTCAATACCTGTTAAATTTATCGGCGTTGGCGAGGGTATTGACGATTTACAACCCTTTGACAGTAAGGTGTTTGCCGAAGGTCTTTTTGAAGGTGCAGAATAATGAAATTTTTTATTGCAACAAAAAATCAACATAAAATGCAGGAATTTAAAAAAATTCTTGAAAAATCAAATATAGAGCTTATCTGCGAAGCCGATTTAAGCGAGCCTTTAGAGGACGTTGAAGAAAACGGCACAACCTTCGAGCAAAACGCTTTAATAAAGGCAAAATCGGGTCTTGCAGTAACCTCTCTTCCAAGCATAGCCGATGATTCGGGACTTTGTGTCGATTATTTAGGCGGCGAGCCGGGTATATATTCGGCAAGATATGCGGGTGAGCACGGCGACGACGGCGCAAACAATGAAAAACTACTCAAAAATCTTGAGGGTGTACCCAAGAGTGAGCGCACAGCACGATTTGTTTGTGCTATAGCCTGCGTCTTTCCCGATGGCAGAGAATTTACGGTATCGGGCAGCTGCGAGGGCTATATTGCTGAGTCCCAGAGTGGAAACGGTGGCTTCGGCTATGACCCGTTATTCGTAAGTGAGGTAGGCTGCTTCGGTGAGATAAGTCCTGAGCAAAAGAATACAGTCAGTCATAGGGCAAAGGCGATAGAAAAATTTGAAACCGAATTAAAAAAATATATTTAAAGGGGTAAAATAATGCTTACAAGCAAACAAAGAGCACAGCTTCGCGGGGTGGCGAATACTATGGAAACCATTTTGCAGATTGGCAAAACGGGTATTACCGACCAGACTGTAAAACAGATTGACGACGCATTAACCGCACGCGAGCTTATAAAAATACGTACACTCGAAACCTCACCGACCACGTCAAGAGAGTCTGCCGACCTTTTGGCAGAGAAGGTAGGAGCCGATGTTGTTCAGGTTATAGGCACACGTATCGTGCTTTATCGTGAAAATAAGAAAAATAAGCAGATTTATTTAGTTAAATAATTATGGAACATATAGTTGTTTTTGGTGGAACCTTTAACCCAATACATTTAGGCCACATTGAAATAATTAAGCAGGTTGCCGCATTAAACTGTGTAACGCAGGTTATGATTATACCTGCACGTGTGCCACCGCATAAGGTCTGTACCGATTTGGCGTGCGATGCCGACCGACTCGAAATGTGCCGCATAGCGACATCTAATATCGAAAAGGTCCTTGTCAGTGATATTGAACTACTGCGCGATGGTAAAAGCTATACCGTTGATACGCTTAAAAGAATAAAGCGTGAAAATCCGTCGGCAAAGCTTAGCTTTGTCGTCGGTGGCGATATGGTGGTTACATTTACCGAGTGGTATAAATATGAGGAAATACTCGATATTGCCGATATTATTGCGGTGCGACGTGTCGGTATTGATAACGATTTATTCGATACTGCGGTTAAAAATCTTATTAACGAGGGCGGACGTATAAACGTTCTTAAAAACACAATTCTCGGCATATCGTCTACCGAAATTAAACAGAATATAAACAAAGACGCCTTTTTAAAAACCTACTTACACGAGGGCGTTATTGAATATATAAAGCAAAACGGTCTATATAACGGTGAATTTTATGGATTATAAAGAGTTACTAAAGCAAAGGCTTAATGAAAAAAGATATTTGCACTCGCTGGCCGTAGCAAATGAGGCGGTGCGACTAGCAATTAAATACGGCGCGGACGAAGAGAAAGCGTATTTGGCAGGACTACTGCACGATGTCACAAAAAACACACCGCGAAACGAACAGTTGAAAATCTTTAATGATTTTGATATAATGCTTGACGATATATCAAAAAATGCCGAAAAGCTATGGCACGCTGTAAGCGGTGCGGCATTTTGCGAAAGGGTGCTCGGCATTACCGACAGCGAAATACTGTCAGCGATTCGCTATCACACAACGGCTAAAGCCGATATGACACTGCTCGAAAAGGTGCTTTATCTTGCCGATTTTACCTCAGCCGACCGAGATTACGATGACGTCGATATAATGCGAAGGCTTGTCGATGAATCTATGGAAAAAGCGCTCGATTACGCCCTTAGCTATACAATTAAAGATTTAGTAGAGCAGGGCAGACAGGTGCATCCCGACACTATGGCGGCATATAACTTTGTTAAGGAGAAACGTTTAAATGGAAACTAAGGAAATATTAAGAATAGCGGCAAATGCGCTAAATGATAAAAAGGCTATCGACCTTAATGCAATTAAGGTTGACGATTTAACGGTGCTAACCGAATATTTTTTAATGGCAAGTGCCACCTCATCTACACACGTTCGCTCCTTGGCGGAGGAGGTTGAATTTAAGCTTAGCGAAAGCGGCTTAGAGCCTCACCATATAGAAGGCCGCTCAACAGGCTGGATATTGCTTGATTACGGCAGCGTTATTGTTCACGTCTTTAATAAGGAGTCACGCGAGTTTTACAACCTCGATAAAATGTGGAATGACGGACAGGCAGTAGATTTAGACACAATACTCACAAACGAACAGGAGAAGGCATAATGAAATACGATTATAGTCAGATAGAGAAAAAATGGCAAAAAATATGGGATGATGAAGGCACCTTCTGTGCTACCACCGATTACTCTAAACCGAAATTTTACGGCTTGGTAGAGTTCCCTTATCCTTCGGCACAGGGTCTGCACGTTGGTCATCCCCGTTCATACACCGCATTAGATATTGTTGCCCGTAAAAAGAGATTACAGGGCTTTAACGTGCTTTATCCTATGGGTTGGGATGCTTTTGGCCTACCTACCGAAAACTTTGCAATAAAGAACCATATTCACCCTGAAATAGTAACCAAGGATAATGTTGCTAACTTCAAAAAGCAGTTAAAATCGTTGGGCTTTTCGTTTGATTGGAGTCGTGAGATTAACACTACCGACCCGTCATACTATAAGTGGACCCAGTGGATTTTCTTACAGCTTTACAAAAAGGGTCTTGCCTATAAAAAAGAGATGGCGGTTAACTGGTGTACCTCCTGTAAATGTGTTCTTGCTAATGAAGAGGTTGTCAATGGCGTTTGTGAGCGTTGCGGCAGCGAGGTAATACATAAGGTAAAAAGCCAATGGATGCTTAAAATTACCGAGTATGCCAATAAGCTTTTGGACGGACTCAACGACGTAAACTTTATTGATAGGGTTAAGGTTCAGCAGTCCAACTGGATAGGCCGTTCATACGGTACACAGGTTAAGTTTAACACCAATATTGGTGACGAGTTTGAGATTTACACGACACGTGCCGATACACTTTTCGGCGTTACCTATATGGTAATGTCACCCGAGCATCCGTTAATTGAGAAGTGGGCAGAAAAAATTGCCAATATTGACGAGGTGCGTGCATATCAGCAGGCGGCGGCGAGAAAATCTGATTTCGAAAGAACCGAGCTTGCTAAGGAAAAAACAGGTGTAAAACTCGACGGCATTATGGCTATTAACCCGGTAAACAATACTGAAATTCCGATATTTATTTCGGATTATGTTTTGATTTCTTATGGCACCGGCGCTATTATGGCGGTACCGGGTCACGACACACGTGACTGGGAGTTTGCTAAGAAATTTGACCTACCTATCATTGAAGTTGTTGCAGGCGGCGACGTTACAGTAGCGGCATATACCGACTGTAACGAGGGTCAAATGGTAAATTCGGGCTTCCTTACAGGTCTTAGTGTTGATGATGCTAAAAAGGCAATGCAGGAGTGGTTAACTGACAAGGGCCTCGGCTTTGTTAAGACCAACTTCAAGCTTCGCGACTGGGTATTTTCACGTCAACGCTATTGGGTTGAACCTATCCCGATGGTGCATTGTGATAAGTGCGGATATGTGCCGCTTGATGAAAGCGAATTACCGCTTTTACTTCCCAATGTTGATTCGTATGAGCCTACCGATACGGGCGAGTCACCGCTCGCTAAAATTACAGATTGGGTAAACACCACCTGTCCCAAGTGTGGCGCACCTGCTGTGAGAGAAACCGATACAATGCCTCAGTGGGCAGGCTCGTCATGGTACTTCTTACGTTATTGCGACCCGCATAATGATAAGGAATTAGCAAGCAAAGAGGCGCTTGAATACTGGTGCCCTGTTGACTGGTATAACGGCGGTATGGAGCATACAACACTCCACCTGCTTTATAGCCGTTTCTGGCATAAATTCCTTTATGATATCGGCGTTGTTCCTAATCCCGAGCCCTATGCTAAGCGCACAAGTCACGGTATGATTTTGGGCGAAAATGGTGAGAAAATGTCCAAGTCGCGTGGCAACGTTGTAAATCCCGATGATATCATTCGCGATTACGGCGCCGATACTATGCGTCTTTACGAAATGTTCATCGGTGACTTTGAAAAGGCAGCACCCTGGAGCTCGGCTTCAATTAAGGGCTGTAAGCGTTTCTTAGAGCGTGTTTGGGCATTGGCTGATATTATCGTAGATGGTGATGGCTACCGTACCGAAGTTGAGGCAGAAATGCACAAGGCAATAAAGAAGGTAACCGAGGATATTGAAACCCTTAAGATGAATACCGCTATCGCTACACTTATGTCACTTATAAATACCATTACTGCGACAGGTAAAATAACACGCGGCGAATTTAAAACCTTTATTACCTTGCTTAACCCCTTTGCACCGCATATTACTGAGGAGCTGTGGGTAAGTGCAGGCTTTGAAGGTATGCTCAACGGCACACAGTGGCCCGAGTTTGATGAGTCAAAGTGTGTCGAGAGCGCAGTTGAGATAGTGGTTCAGGTTAACGGCAAAATTAGAGCCAGAATCAATGTTCCGGTAGATATAGCTGCAACCGATGCTATTAAACTCGCTAAGCTTGACGAGAATGTCGCCAAGGAAATTAACGGTAAAAATATAATTAAGGAATTATATGTTCCTAAAAAACTCGTTAATATTGTTGTTAAATAAAAGGCATAATAAAAGGGCGGTCATAAAGACCGCCCTTTACAAAAAACTTCAAGAAAAGGCTTGACAATAGGGTGTTTGATTGATATAATATACAAGTCGCAAATTTCGATCCATTAGCTCAGCTGGCAGAGCACTTGACTTTTAATCAAGGTGTCCGGAGTTCGAATCTCCGATGGGTCACCAAAAAAGACGAAGCACCATTCGGTGTCTCGTCTTTTTTATTTGCGCAGCAAAAGGAGATTCGAACGGGGAGTTCGCCGAGGACAGATAAAACACCAAGCAATTTGTGAAGCTTAGTGTTTTCGGTTTGACAAAGAAGTCCATATATAATATACTATATTTGTGAGAATTTTGTTTTTATGAGGCTGAAATGAAAGATTTTTTAGTAGTTTTAAAAAATGCTTTATCCTTCGGTTTTTATAGCTTTAAGTCTAACGTCAAAAGCCTTCTTCCGAACATAAAGCACGGTATTAAAAACCTATCTAAAAAAGTTAAATACATTAAAGAATGTGCTATGCCGTATCTTAAGGCCATTAAAATGCGTTGGGTTGCGGTATGGTGTGGTTGCCTTGTGCTTTGCGCGGCTTTGATTATTGTTATTTTAAGCCTTACCACCGATTACTATATGCTTACCTATAATGGCTATAACCTTGGTTATCTGCGCAGTACCGAAATGGCCGAGGCGACTATGCAAAGCATCAAAAATGACTTTGTCGATGATAGAGAGGTGCTTGATGATTTAGACACCTTCAGCATAGAAAAGATAAAAGTCGGTAACATATTTTTGAAATGTATGGATAAGGACGAGTTTAGAGAAATGGTCGTCCTTGCGGCTAAAACTATCGAGTATGGATATCAGGTTTATATAGACGGTGAATATATTATGGCGGTCGCAGGTAAAGAGGTGTTTGACAACGCCTTAATGGATTTTAAAAACGACCGTATTACCTTAAGCGAGGATATAAACTCTGAGTATGACAAGTGCGATGTCAGCGTATCTAATTCGGTTAAGATTGATAGAGCTTGTATGCTGGTAGGGGACATTGTAACCAACGGCTCATATCAGGGTCTTTATACCGCATTTGAGGAAAAACTTAACTATCGCATTGAATGTCTGCAGACCGAAATGGAGGTCGTGCCGTATATAACCTATTATAAGCGTAATAATGATTTGTACAAGGGTGCAAAATATGTTGTGCAAAAGGGTAAAAACGGCTCTAAGCAGGTGCAGACCAAGCTTATAATCGAAAACGGTGAGCTGATTTCAAGTAAGATTGTCAGCGAGAAGGTCACTAAAAAGTCGGTTATGCGCCGAGTTGAGATAGGAAATGGAACTACCAGCGGTGTTTCGGGCGGTATCGTACTGCTTTTACCGGTTGAGGGCTACCTTACATCCGATTTTGGTGGTCGTGCCGACCCCTTCACAGGCAATGCGGCATACCATAACGGACTTGATATAGCTGCAAAGCAGGGTACACCCATAATTGCCGCCGCATCGGGCAAGGTTATACAGGCGTCGGATAAGCACAACGGCTACGGTAAGTGTGTAATCATTGAGCACTCGTCGGGCTTCAGAACACTGTATGCGCATTGTTCATCGCTTGATGTGAAGGTGGGTGAGTATGTGTCGCCAGGTCAGGTTATAGCCAAGGTGGGTTCAACCGGTCGCTCTACGGGACCGCACCTGCATTTCTCGGTTATTATTAGCGGCAATTATGTCGACCCTAATCTTTATTTTTAAAAAATAACCGCATTTCAGAAGAAATGCGGTTTTAATGAAGGTTTTAAGGTTTACACGAGCCGCATGGTGAGTAACCCTCGTCTATAAGCTTTTGACGGTCGATCGCAGTTTTGCGATGTTCCTGCTGTATTGTCTTAGCGTTGCCGCAGGACGATATGTGAAACTTTTTTGACGAAGTATTTACAATGTAATATACATCACCCGTTTTAGTAGTGCTACTGCTGTTATAATCGTCACGGTAGCCGCCAAGCGTTCTCTCGGCCTCTTCATCGGGGTAAATTATTATATCATCTGTTTTGTCGGTGCTGTTTTGTTGTTTGCCGCAACCGACAATAACAAGCGGTATGCAAAGGCATAATATCAAGGAAATAATTTTTTTCATTCTAATCACCATTAACAATAATATAGTATTCAGGCAAAAAAATCAATAAAAAGGTAGGTGTGGATATGTCGATTGAGAAAAAAGCCGAGCTTAAGGTAAAGGCAAATGCCTTGCCGTTGTTGCCGGGAGTTTATATTATGAAGGATGCGTCGCGAAATATAATATATATCGGCAAAGCCCGGAAACTCAAAAACCGTGTAACACAGTATTTTGGATCGAACACTAACCACACCGAAAAGGTGCGCCGAATGTGTGAGAAGGTCGATGATTTTGATTATATCATCTGCGACACCGAGTTTGAGGCGCTGACTCTTGAAAATTCGCTTATAAAACAACACCAGCCTAAGTATAACATTCTGCTTAAGGATGACAAGGGTTATCACTATGTGCGTGTCACCGATGAAAAATGGCGCAAGCTTGAGGCGGTGAAAAACAACTCCGCCAAGGGCGATTATATAGGCCCCTTTAATTCGGGGCGAATTGTACGTGAGTCGGTCCAGCAGGCTCGTAAAATATTCAAATTGCCCGACTGTAATCGAAGCTTCGATAAATATTCAAAGCCCTGTCTGAATTACCATATCGGGCTGTGTATGGCACCCTGCAAAGCCAATATAAATATAGATGAATATAATGAGGCGGTCGATTCTGCCATACGTTTTATTAAAAAGGGCGGCACCGATTCTGACGATATTGCATTGCTCGAGCAAAAAATGGCATCTGCTGCCGACGAGCTTAACTTCGAATATGCCGCAAAGCTTCGCGACCGTATAAATTCTATCAAGCGAATTGCCGACAAGCAAAAGGTAATAACCTCGCTGTCTTTTCATCACGATGTTATTGCGACGGCGCTGGTAGGCGATATGTGCTGTGTTCAGATTTTTATATTCAAAAACGGTCACCTTAGCGACCAAGAGCATTATTTCTTTGACGGTATATCTGATAGGCAAACGCTATACGGCGAGTTTTTACAGCAGTATTATGGTATGCGTGATGATATTCCCAAAGAAATTCTTATAGATGCCGATTCAGAAGATTATGTAGTTTTATCTGAATGGTTGACCGCCAAGCGCGGTAGTAATGTTGTTTTCACCGTCCCTAAAATAGGGGACAGAAAGCGGCTTGTTGAGATGTGCTTACAAAATGCCGCAGAGCACCTGTCCCACAAGGTCGAGCGCAGTCTTATAGAAACCGCCGCACTCAATGAATTGGCTGACCTGCTTGGTATGCCGAATCCACCGAGATATATCGAGTCGTACGATATATCCAACACCGCAGGCAGTGAAAATGTTGCTGGTATGATAGTATTTAAAGACGGGCGCCCATTTAAGAACGCTTATAGAAAATTCAAGATAAAAAGCTTTATCGGTCAGGATGACTATCGCTCTATGGCAGAGGTGCTTGACCGCCGCTTCAATGAGTATAAAAAGGGCGAGGATGAGGCTTTTTCACGCCTGCCCGATTTGATTTTACTCGACGGCGGCAGGGGACAGCTATCGGCTGTTAAGGCGGTTATGTCGGCACATAATCTTGATATTGCGGTGTTCGGTATGGTTAAGGACTCAAAGCATCGCACAAACGCCATTGCCGATACGGGCGGAAATATTATAATCAAGGCCAACCGTCGCGCCTATACCCTCGTTACCGCCATTCAGGATGAGGTGCACCGTTTTGCCATAAGCTTTCATAAAGCACGCAGAACACGCGAAATGCTGCACAGTAGTTTAACCGAGATTAAGGGTGTCGGCAAGGTGACGGCGGGCGCACTGCTTAAACGCTTTAAAACACTTTCTAAAATACGCAGCGCCAACATAGATGAACTTACATCCGTTAAGGGCGTTAGTGAAAAAACCGCACAGAATATAATAGAATACTTCAAAAATAATTAAAAAGAGACTTTATATAGACTGCTTGTCATAAGGATGTTTAAAAGCCGACAGATTCAGTTGAATCTATCGGCTTTTTCGTTATACAATAGAACTGCGAGACTTCCTTATGAGAAGTCCCGCATCAAGCCTATTTTTTATGTAAAATACTTAATTAACCTTTCCTTAAACACTTCAAAGGACATATTGTTTATATTATCTATTAAAATAATACCCATTTCCTTAGCACGCTCTCTTATGGGGTGTGGGTTTTTATGGTTAGATAAAATCATGGTTTTTGCGTACTTGCCGCCGAAACGGTGGGTCATTGTGTTAATTTCATACAGATATTCATTTTCAACCGCCGTATTTTTACAGCTTACAAAGACGGGTATACAGCCGCAGGTCAAAATCAAATCAATCTCGTTGCTCGTACCAGAATCCTTGCCGTCCCAATCAAGCGGAACACCGACACAGCAGTCGTTAAACAGCTCACACTCCATCGCTGCTATATAGGCGTACATTTCAAGTAGGTTGCCTGCCTTGTCGTAGAGAAAATCGACTGTCTTTGGGGTGTTCAATCTGTAGGTGTAATACTTTTTTGTGCCGATATATTTAGCCTTCGGCTCGTCTATTATACGGTTGTTTTTGAGCGCCGATAAAATTCTGCGGATTGACGATTCGCTTTTTTGCTCAACCAGCTTGGCGAACTGTCTGCCATCCTTAAGCGTGGGTACGCTTGAAAACCTGTTCCAATCCTTTGCGATATCCTTTACGGCACGCCAGAGCCTAAGCACCTCATTTTTTATAGTCGAATCACGAAGTGAGTATCGACACCTGTCTGTGCCGCCAATAATCTTACCGCCACAAAGTGTTATAAAATCTTCAACACGAAGCAGTGGGTTTATCTCTTTTTTATCTGTGGTGGGGTAATGGCGTATATATGTCCTGTTCTTAATATCGAAGCTGTGAATTTTAATGTTTTTTGTGTTTTGAGCCGTCAAATATCCTATAGCGGCTATAAACACTTCACTGCCACCCGTAATGTCAACCTCGGTTTCATCTCCGTCTTTTATAACCGACTCAAAAACATCTATAATTCCTTTAAAGGTGCTGTCCTTTATACTAACAAATTCGGGACTGATGCCGAAATGTCTGGTAATATAATCATAAAGCACCGAATAAGCTACGCTGTTTAAGTCATCGGTACAAAAATATACAACCCTGTCATAAGTCGCAGTTAACAGAGATAAAATATTCTCAATATTCTCTTTATCATAAAATTCTATAAGCATTTTCATAAATAATACCTCTTTAATTAAGAATAACACAAACGGCGGTTGTTGTAAAGATATGTAATAGTCATGATTGCTTTACAAAATGGGTTAAAATGTGTTATACTGTTTGGCAGACTAATTATTTAATGCACTTTCGGTTATATTATTTAATAGAAACTTAAGGTTAGGTGTACTTGTGAGAACTTGTGGAATTTTAATGCCGATATTTTCGCTCTCTTCGTCGGGCGGTATCGGTACATTTGGTAAAGAAGCATATCGCTTTGTCGATTTTTTAGAGAAGGCAGGGCAGAGTTGGTGGCAGCTTTTGCCGCTTAATCCGACCAACTACGGCGACTCGCCATATCAGTCCTTCTCATCGTATGCGGGCAATCCCTACTTTATTGACCCCGAAATGCTGATAGCTGAAAAGCTGCTTACAGCCGAAGAGTTTAATTCCTTTGATTTCGGTGATGATGAAACAAAGGTAGATTACGGCAAGCTTTATAAAAACCGTATACCGATGCTCAAAATTGCCTACAGACGCTTTGTGCCTGATGACGACTACCGTGAATTTTGCGACAGAAATAAGCATTGGCTAGATGAATATGCGCTTTTTATGGCGCTCAAAAACGCCAATGACGATAATGACTGGTATCAGTGGGATGAGCCGCTTCGTGTGCGCGAGGCGAGTGCGCTTGAAAAGGCGCGCGCGGCATATGGCGACACCATGAATTTCTACCGATTTGTTCAGTTTAAGTTTTATGATCAGTGGTTTAAATTAAAAAATTACGCAAATGAGAGGGGTATAGGCATTATCGGCGACATACCGATTTATGTTGCCAACGATTCGGCTGATGTGTGGGGTAATCCTGAGCAGTTTATGCTTCAAAAAGATTTAAAGCCAAGGCTGGTTGCGGGTTGTCCGCCCGACGCCTTTTCTGAGGACGGTCAGCTTTGGGGCACACCTCTTTACGACTGGAAGAGGATGAAGTCTGACGGATATATCTGGTGGAAAACACGCCTGTCACACGCACTCAGCATTTACGATACCGTCAGAATTGACCACTTTCGTGGTTTTGAATCCTTTTATGCCATACCGTATGGCTCCGATACCGCAAAGAATGGTAAATGGATGAAGGGCCCCGATATTAATCTGTTTAAAGAACTTAAAAAAGAATTTGGCGACAATCTACCCATTATTGCCGAGGACCTTGGTTTTTTAACACCTGCGGTGCTTAAATTACTTGCCGCTTCGGGCTTCCCCGGTATGAAGGTTTTGCAGTTTGCCTTCGATTCAAGAGAGGATAGTGACTATCTGCCGCATAATTATACCCGCAACTGTGTGGTATATACAGGCACCCACGATAATGATACCATTATTGGCTGGACCACAACCGCGCCTCAGGCCGACGTCGAAATGGCACGTAAATACCTGCACGTTACCAACGACGAGGGCTTTAACTGGGCGATGATGCGCGCCGCACTTTCATCGGTTGCCGATACCTGCATACTTATGATGCACGACTTTATAGGACTCGGCAGCGAAGCGCGAATTAATACTCCCTCAACCTTAGGTAACAACTGGCAGTGGCGAATTGACAAATACTGCATTAACGATTGGCTTGCGGGCATTATCAAGGAAAACACCGCACTGTACGGAAGGAATAGAATTCAGTATTCAGGATTTAGGGGCGACTGATGATCGCCCTTTTTCTTTTTTTGAAAAATTTTTTTAAAAACCATTGACTTTTAGGCTTTAACGCGTTAAAATGTTAAAGGATTTTAAAAAGAGGCGATTTATATGATTTTAAAGGTTTCAATGTTGGTTATATTTTTTGCAATAATGCTCGCAGTGGGACTCTATTGCCGCAAAAACTCAACCGACGTTAACGGCTTTGTTTTGGGTGGCAGAAGCGTCGGTCCATGGCTTACGGCCTTTGCTTACGGCACATCATACTTTTCTGCCGTAATCTTTGTAGGTTATGCAGGTCAGTTCGGCTGGAAGTTCGGTATCGCATCAACCTGGATAGGTATCGGTAACGCTGTGCTTGGCTCCTTGCTTGCGTGGATAGTTTTGGGCCGAAGAACCCGACTTATGTCACAGCATCTTGAGAGTGCTACTATGCCGGAGTTTTTTGGCAAAAGATATTCAAGCTCTGCGCTTAAAATTGCGGCATCAATTATTGTGTTCATATTCCTTATTCCATACACCGCTTCACTTTATAACGGCCTTTCACGTCTGTTCTCGATGGCCTTCCCGGGAATCGATTATTCGGTTTGCGTAATAGTTATGGCTGTGCTTACGGGCGTTTATGTAATCGCAGGCGGATATATGGCAACCGCAATTAACGACTTTATTCAGGGTATTATTATGATTGTCGGCATTATTGCCGTAATTTCCGCTGTGCTTTCAGGTCAGGACGGATTTATCAAGGCGCTGAACGGTCTTGCCAATGTTGAGGTTGAGGGTGCCGCACCCGGTGCCTTCAACTCCTTCTTCGGTCCCGACCCGTTGGGTCTGTTATTTGTTGTAATTCTGACATCACTCGGCACCTGGGGACTTCCGCAGATGGTGCAGAAGTTCTACGCTATCAAGAGTGAGAAGGATATTAACAAGGGTACCATTATTTCAACCGTATTTGCTATCATCGTAGCGGGCGGTTGCTACTTTCTTGGTGGCTTTGGTAGACTTTTCTCCTCACAGATTGATGCCATCGGCGGTATTGATGCGGTAGGCTTTGATGCAATAATACCCACAATGCTTGAAAAGCTGCCAGATGCACTTATTGGTGTAGTTATTGTGCTTGTGCTTTCGGCCTCAATGTCGACGTTGTCTTCACTTGTGCTGGCTTCAAGCTCAACCTTAACTCTTGACCTTATTAAAGGCCATATCGTTAAGAAGATGGACGATAAAAAACAGGTATTTATTATGCGTGTTTTAATTGTTGTGTTTATTGTTATATCGGCATTTATCGCACTCAATAAGGATAAGCTCGGTTACATAGCCGATATGATGGGTATATCCTGGGGCGCACTTGCAGGCGCTTTCCTCGCACCCTTCCTGTTCGGACTTTATTGGAAGAGAGCCACAAAAGCATCGGTTTGGGCAAGCTTTATATTCGGTGCAGGTATTATGATTTTAAATATGCTATTCCGTTCATCCTTCCCCGTAATTCTGCAGTCGCCGATTAACTGCGGTGTTATTGCAATGCTTGGCGGATTTGTAATTGTTCCCGTCGTCAGTTTGTTGTCGCCAAAACCCGACAAAGAATTGACAGATAATATGTTTTCGTGTTATCATAAGGAAGTAATTGTTGAGACCAAGGAGTCTCTCGGAGAATAAAAACAGGCTGGTGGGTAAATCCCATCAGCCTTAACGACATTGTAAAGGACGTAATTTTAAAATGCCTATTACCGAAATTTTACAGAAAAATGCCGATTTTTACCCCAATGATGTCAGCCTTGTTGAGATAAATCCTCAGCTTGAAAACCGTTCAAGAATGACATGGCGTGAGTATTCACTTATTGAGGCAAACCCCAATGAAGCATACAGAAAGGAAATCACTTGGAGCGAATTTAACAAACGCGCCAACCGCTTTGCCAACCTGCTTTTAACACGCGGCATTAAAAAGGGAGATAAGGTTGCGGTGCTTCTGATGAACTGCATTGAGTGGTTGCCTATATATTTCGGCATTTTAAAGACGGGCGCTATGGCGGTGCCGCTTAACTACCGCTATTCTGCGTCTGAGATTAAGTATTGCCTTGAGCTTGCCGATGTTGATGTTATCGTCTTCGGTCCCGAGTTTACGGGTCGCGTTGAAGAAATCTGCTCACGGGTAAAAAGGGTTAAAATGTGGCTTTATCAAGGTGAAGATTGTCCGACCTTTGCTGAAAGCTATGACAGTCTTGTGTCATTTTGCTCATCTAAATCTCCTCAAATTAAGCTTACTGATGAAGATTTAGCGGCGGTCTATTTTTCATCGGGAACTACGGGTTTTCCCAAGGCCATTATACATAAGCATCAGAGTCTTATGCACTCCTGCCTTACCGAGCAGAATCACCACAAACAGACAAAAGACGACGTCTTCCTTTGCATACCGCCGCTTTACCATACGGGCGCTAAGATGCATTGGTTTGGCTCGTTTCTGGTAGGTGGGCGTGCCGTAATCCTTAAGGGAATTAACCCTGAATGGATATTAAAGGCGGTATCAGAAGAGAAGTGCAGTATTGTTTGGTTGCTCGTACCGTGGGCGCAGGATATACTCGACGCCATTGAACGCGGCGATATTAAACTCCAAGACTATGAGCTATCACAATGGCGACTTATGCACATCGGCGCACAGCCTGTGCCGCCAAGCCTTATCAAGCGCTGGAAGCAGTACTTCCCGTGTCACTCATACGATACCAACTACGGTCTGTCTGAATCTATTGGACCGGGTTGCGTACATTTAGGTATTGAGAACGAGCATAAGGTCGGCGCTATAGGTAAAGCGGGCTTCGGCTGGGAAACCAAGATAATCGACGAAAACGGCAATACCGTCGCACGCGGTGAGGTAGGTGAGTTAGCCGTTAAGGGCCCCGGCGTTATGACGGCATACTATAAGGACGAAAAGGCTACGGATGAAGTACTGCATGACGGTTGGCTCTATACGGGCGATATGGCGCAGGAGGATGAGGACGGCTTTATTTATCTTGTTGACCGCAAGAAAGACGTAATCATTTCGGGCGGCGAAAACCTGTATCCCGTACAGATAGAGGACTTTTTACGTAAGCACGATAAGATAAGCG
Source organism: Acutalibacteraceae bacterium (assembly GCA_045540055.1). Lineage (GTDB taxonomy): Bacteria > Bacillota > Clostridia > Oscillospirales > Acutalibacteraceae > SIG565. The sequence continues at coordinate 12,860 of JAZQGO010000024.1, read as the reverse complement.
ATGTCGCTGTTATCGGTCTTCCTGACAGCCGCCTCGGTGAAATTGCAACTGCGATTATTCAGGCAAAGGACGGTATGTCAATTACAGAAGAAGAAATTGAAGAATTCTGTTTTGATTTGCCGAGATATAAGCGTCCGCGCAAGATTATCTTTGCCGACGTACCGAGAAATCCGACAGGCAAAATCGAAAAGCCAAAACTACGCAGTATTTATTGCGGTGAGAGTGTTGTGGCTCAGCAAAACGAAATAAAATAGGGAAGGATACATAATATGAAAAAATTATTGTTAGGTAATGCTGCGGTAGCGCGCGGTGCTTATGAGGCAGGCGTAAACGTTGTTGCATCATACCCCGGCACACCGAGCACCGAAATTACCGAAGAAATAGTAAAATTTGATGAAGTTTATGCCGAGTGGTCACCCAACGAAAAGGTGGCGGCAGAGGTTGCTATTGGTGCATCTATTGCGGGTGCCAGAGCAATGAGCTGTATGAAGCACGTTGGTCTTAACGTTATGGCCGACCCTGTTTTTACGGTTAGCTACACAGGTGTTAACGGCGGACTTGTTTTCTGTGTTGCCGATGACCCCGGTATGCACTCTTCACAGAACGAGCAGGATTCTCGCCACTATGCAAAGGCATCTAAAATTATGATGTTAGAGCCTGCCGATTCGAGCGAATGTAAGGAGTTTACCAAGGCGGCATTCGAACTTTCAGAGCAGTTCGACACACCCGTTTTCCTGCGACTCTCAACACGCGTTTCACACTCTCAAAGTCTTGTTGAATTGCAGGATAGAAAAGAAGTAGAGCTTAAAGATTACGAGAAAAATCCTGCAAAATATGTTATGATGCCTGCCAATGCTGTTAAGCGTCACGTTGACGTTGAAAATCGCATTGCCGCCCTTACCGAATTTGCCGAAACTACCGAGCTCAATACAGTAGAGAACAACGGCTGTAAAACAGGTGTAATCAGTGCAGGTATTGCGTATATGTACGCTAAAGAGGCGCTTGGCAGTAGCGTTGACTATCTAAAGCTCGGTATGGTATATCCGTTACCCGTAAATAAAATAATCGAGTTTGCTAAAAATTACGAAACAGTTTATGTTGTTGAGGAATTAGACCCCGTTATTGAAAACCACTGCCGTGCTCTTGGTATAAACAATATTAAGGGTAAGGATGAATTTACACTGCTTGGTGAGTATACACCTTCAATGATTAAAAAGGCAGTTTTCGGTGAGGATGCGCCGGAATTTAACGCACTTACCGAGACTATTCCTATGCGTCCGCCCGTTATGTGCGCAGGCTGTCCACATCGTGGCACCTTCTACGTACTTAAAAAACTCGGTCTTGTTGTTTCGGGCGATATCGGTTGCTATACCTTGGGTGCGGTTGCACCGCTTCAATCGGTTGATACTACTATTTGTATGGGCGCGTCGGTTAGTGCTGCTCACGGTATGGCTAAGGCAAGAGGTGCCGAGTTTAATAAAAGACTAGTATCGGTAATCGGTGACTCAACCTTTATGCATTCCGGCATAACAGGTCTTGTAGATATCGTATATAATAAAGGCAACAACACCGTTATTATTCTTGATAACTCAATCACAGGTATGACGGGCCATCAGCAAAATCCCACAACGGGTTACACCATTCGCGGTGAGGAGACCAAGCAGGTTAACCTTATTGCGCTTTGCAAATCTATCGGCATTGATAACGTCGTAGTTTGCGACCCGTTTGATATTAAGGCATTTGAAAAGGTTGTTAAAGAAGAGGTAAATAGGGAAGAGCCTTCGGTTATTATCGCTCAGCGTCCCTGTGCACTCCTTAAAACCGTTAAGTATACAGGCAGATGCAAAATAAACAATAATTGCAGAAACTGCAAAATGTGTATGAAGCTTGGTTGTCCTGCAATTACTGTTAAGGATGACAAGGTAGTTATTGACCCCACACAATGTAACGGATGCGGTCTTTGTGTAAACGTTTGCCCCTTTAGTGCAATAGAAAAGGAGGAGGCATAATATGGTAAAGAATATTATGATTGTCGGTGTAGGCGGTCAGGGTACCCTGCTTGCCAGCCGAATTTTAGGTAATACCGTTATTGGCGAGGGCTATGATGTTAAGGTTTCAGAGGTACACGGTATGTCACAGCGTGGTGGCAGTGTTGTAACCTATGTAAAATACGGCGATAAGGTTTATTCACCTATAATTGACAAGGGTGAGGCCGATATTATCTTGGCTTTCGAAATGCTTGAAGCCTACCGCGCGCTACCTTTTCTTAAAAAGGGCGGTAAGATTATAGTAAACAATCAGCAAATCGACCCAATGCCCGTAATTACGGGTGCTGCGCAGTATCCCACCGAGATAGAGGAAAAAATCGGGGAATGCGCCGATGCGATATTTGTTGATGCTCTAAAATTGGCACGTGAGGCAGGCAATACCAAGGCGGTTAACGTTGTGTTAATCGGTCTTATGGCTAAAAACAGTGATATCGAGTACGAAAAATGGATAGAAACCATTAAAACCACCGTTCCCCAAAAGTTTTTAGAAGTAAATCTAAAAGCGTTTGATTTAGGCTATAATTCTTAGAGGTGAAAGGCATGAAGTACTGGCAGGAAAATTATGAAACCATGCCGCGCGAGGAGCTTCGCAAATTACAGGGCGAGCGTCTTACTTGGCAGGTAAAAAGAATGTATGAAAATGTAGAGCTTTTTAAAAAGCGTATGGATGAGGCAGGGCTTCAACCCGACGACGTAAAGAGTGTTGATGACCTTAAAAAATTGCCCTTTTCATATAAACAAGATCTAAGAGATTATTACCCCTATGGACTATTCGCAGTGCCTATGAGTGATATTCGCCGTGTGCACGCATCATCGGGTACTACGGGTAAGCAGATTGTTGTCGGCTATACCGATAACGACCTCGAAATGTGGGCTGACTGCTTTGCACGTATGCTTATAGCTACCGGTAACGACGAAAATGCCTTTGTTCAGGTAGCCTATGGTCTTGGACTCTTTACGGGCGGATTTGGTGCGCACGACGGTGCAGTAAGAATAGGTGCTACTGCAATACCCATCTCATCGGGCAACACACAGCGTCAAATTCAAACTATGATAGACTTTGGTGCAACTGTGCTTTGTTGCACACCGTCGTATGCTATGTATCTTGGCGAAGCCATTGAGGAAATGGGCGTTAAAGACCAACTCAAATTAAAGGTTGGTATATTCGGTGCAGAGCCTTGGACCGAGGAAATGCGTCACCAAATTGAAGAAAAATTAGGTCTTAAGGCATACGATATCTACGGTCTTTCGGAAATCATGGGACCGGGTGTTTCGTACGAGTGCGAATATCAGTGTGGTATGCACGTCTGCGAGGATAACTTTATCCCCGAAATTATCGACCCCGACACAGGCGAGGTGCTGCCCGAGGGCGCACAGGGTGAGCTTGTGTTCACTACCATCACTAAAGAGGGCTTCCCGCTTATCCGTTATCGCACAAGGGATATTTGCTCGCTTAATTACGAAAAGTGTAAGTGCGGCAGAACCCACGTGAGAATGAATAAGCCGCAGGGCAGAACTGACGATATGCTTATTATCCGTGGCGTTAATGTATTCCCGTCACAGATTGAAGAGGTGCTTCTTAAGGTTGGCGGCGGTATTACACCTAACTATCAGATTATCGTTGACCGTGTCAATAATACCGATGTATTCGAGGTAGAGGTTGAAATGAGCGAAGAGCTGTTCTCTGACGGTGTCAAGGGTATTGAGAAGATAGAAAAGGTGATTACCGAAAACTTGCGCAGTACTTTGGGTATTGGTCCTAAGGTTAAGCTTGTTAATCCGAAATCTATTCAGCGTAGCGAAGGTAAGGCAAAGCGCGTTATCGATAAGCGCAAGCTGAAATAATGAGAGGAGTTTAGTTATGTTTATAAAACAGCTTTCTATATTTGTTGAGAATAAGCACGGCAGACTTGAAGCCATTATTAGCAGCTTTGCCGATAACGGAATCAACATTCGAGCATTATCTATTGCAGATACTACCGACTTCGGAGTGCTGCGAGTAATCGTTGACGACGTTGATAAGGCCAAGGCGGTGCTTAAAGATAACGGCATAATCAGCAAAACCACCGATGTTTTGGCTGTGTATATTGATGATAGGGCAGGCGGTCTTGCCGAGGTGCTTAAGGATGTATCAGAGGCAGGCATATTTGTAGAATATATGTATGCGTTCCTTACCAAGACCGAGGGCAAGGCACTTATGGTGCTTAAAGCCGATGATGAGGATGGTGCCGAAATGGTGCTTCGTCAGCACGGTATTGGTATTGCAGGTCCTGACGATATTAAATAATTTAAAGCGGTTGAGTGACTCATAACTCAACCGCTTTTTTATTGACATTATCGGGTGTTTGACATATAATATTACAAGGCATTTTTTGGAGGGGACTCAATGATTTGCAATAATATTCTTGAAGCCTTAGGCAATACGCCTATTATAAGGCTTTCAAATATGTCCGAGCCCGACTCAGCGCAAATACTCGTTAAGTTTGAGGGATTGAATGTCGGTGGCTCAATAAAAACCAGAACTGCATATAATATGATTAAAACTGCTATGAAGCAGGGCATCATAAAGGATGACACCATAATTGTCGAGCCAACCAGCGGCAATCAAGGAATCGGCCTTGCCTTAGTCGGCGCAGTTATGGGACTTAAAACAAAAATTATTATGCCTGACTCGGTAAGTGAAGAAAGAAGAAAAATCGTTAATCACTACGGCGCCGAGGTGATTTTGGTGCATGATGCGGGCAATATCGGCGATTGCATTGAAGAATGCGTAGAATTAGCCCTTAAAATGCAATTAGAGGACAAAAGGGTGTTTGTTCCTCAACAGTTTGAAAACCCCGCTAATCCCGAAGTTCAGCGTAACCAGACCGCAAGAGAAATACTCGCTCAGGTTGACGGCGAAATTCACGGCTTCTGCTCGGGTATAGGTACAGGCGGTACCATAACGGGTATCGGCGAGGTGCTCAAGGAGGCTAACCCCGATATTGAAATATGGGCGGTTGAGCCTGAGCATGCGGCGATTTTGTCGGGTGGCTCAATCGGCACACATATTCAGATGGGTATCGGCGACGGTGTAATACCCAAGATACTTAACCAAAATATTTATAGTGACATCTGTATTATTAAGGACGATGAAGCTATATTTACCGCTAAGGAGCTTGCCAGAAAAGAGGGCATTATGTGTGGTATTTCAAGCGGCACCAATGTTGCGGCGGCAATAAAGCTTGCCAGAAAACTCGGTAAAGGCAAAACGGTTGTAACTGTATTACCCGATACTGCCGAAAGATATTTTTCAACACCTTTGTTTGAATAAAAAGCAGGAGTTTTATTATGAAAAATTTAATTATTCAGGATGAAAAAGCAATTTGCTCGGCAGTGCTTGAAAAGCCTTTCAGGAAATTAAGAAAGGATAAGCGAGTAAGGAAATTTAAGGATGCATATTTTATCGGTGACGATAATTTTTTGTGTGATTATTTCTTTAATGGCGTAAGCGGACAAAATAGAAAAGAAACTGTTTTTAAAAGCCTTACATATGTACGAAGCGGGGACGAAACAGTATATCGTGAATGTGTATTACAGGCCAACCCCAATCCTGCTATTTCTATGCAAGAGCTGCTAGATTTGAAAAAGAGCAGAAGTGCAGTGTTCTTTTTTGCTGATTGTGTTGAGGGCCTTGCAAATAAAGAAAATACAATCAAAGCGCTTAAAAACATCTTTACCTTTATGAAAAACTCAAAAAAATCGCGTTTGGTTGTTACTACGCTTTTACCTAAAATTGAGTGTTTTGAAGGTGAGACAACAGCCCTTTCAGAGCGTGAATATAACTTTTATATTGAGAAAATTTGTCAAAAGACCCCCGAGACCGAATATTATCTGACTCTTGAGAAACTTTGTAGAGAGGCAGTAAGGGTTGAGGGGCTCGATATAACACTTGTCAGATACGATAATGTATTCGCTTCTGACAGATGGCATACACCCTCGTTCGATTTACATAAGACGGTAAGGGATTGTATGTCTGACAATAAAGTGATTATTACAGATGAGGATTGTCTATATAAATCATCCTTAACCTATGTTCCGACGGCTTGTTATCAGATTTTTTATGCCTTTGCTATGGGTAGGACGGGCCATATTTATAACGGCGGAGAGGAATGCGTATCAAAGGATGATATCAAGCAGGCCATATATAAGGCAAATACTAATGTCTATTCAATCAGCCGCAATTTAAATTCGGGAATTACCCACAAATACAATGCGCTTAATTGCCTTAAAATTAACCGCTTAGGCCCGACTGCCGTGTCAATGTTTTTAGACGGCATAAAGCATGTTGTTTCATATGTGGCAGAAACAGAATATGATACCAGCGACAAAGTAGCCTTCTATGCCGGAAAAATTAAAAACATACAGGCGCTTGAAACTAAAATACTTTTGGAGATTGACCGAATTTGTCGCAAGCACGATATTAAGTACTTCCTTGCGGGCGGCTCACTCCTCGGTGCAGTGCGCGAAAAGGGTGCTATTGAGTGGGATGATGACCTTGATATCGGTATGCTACGCGAGGATTTAGAGAAGTTCCGTAAGGTAGTCGAAAGCGAATTGTCGGACGAGTTTTATCTATCGGGACCGCTTAATAAGAGTGGTAGCCACTATACACTTGATAAGATTCGCCTTAAAGGCACTTATTTTTCAACCAATTTCTCAAGCCATAGTGTTTTCCGTGACGGTATATTCTGTGATGTTTTGGTTTATGATAGAACAAGCAACAACGCGCTGCTCAGACGTTTCCACAGATTTATATTAACCGCACTTACAAAATGTACCGAGATTAAATGGTATAACGAACCGCGCAGAGGCTATTATTATAGATTCTCAAAGATTATGTTGCCGCTTTTCAGGTTAATTCCTTGGGGACTATGGCACCGCATTTTCGAGTTCTTTGCCACAATGTTTAAGCATCAGAAGAATACAAAATGGCTTATCGATTCGGCAGGCAAGAAGGTTAACGACGACCCAATGCCCAACGAAGGCCTGCACGATACCGTTTACGTCGATTACGAGAACGTTAAGGCGCCCATCCCGATAGACAGCTATCCGTATCTGTATTGGGTATACGGTGCTAATCATATGCAAAAGCCCGCACTTTGTCAGCGCCAATGTCCGCACAACTTTGGCAGAATCGACCTTGGTAAATACGTTTTCGATATTGACGGTAAAATTAAATACCGCGATGTTGATATTCGTGGCGAATTATTTGAAAGCGAAGAAGAAATATAGATAAAATTAATCCCCGAGTTCAGAACTCGGGGATTTTGTCATATTATTAGTTTTTAAATACCCAGAATTTCATAACCGCAAGGCATTCTCTAAGCGTTCCCGGCAGTACCGAATACCAAAGGGTTGAGCTGTGGTAATGTGTGGTTTGGAGTCCTGCAGATTTGGCAATACCGCGAGCGCGGTAGACGTGGTATTCGTTTGTGATAAAGGCTACACTGTAATCGGAATTAAAGGTAGAATCTAATATAGCCTTTGAGTTTACAAAATTTTCGTATGTGCTTTTAGATTTATCCTCTTTAATAATCTTGTCGCTCGGTATACCTTTAGCAATCAGATATCTTTCCATAGCCAATGCCTCAGGTATTGATTCTTGATGTCCTTGACCACCCGACACTACGATTACACTGTCGGGGTTTTTCTTGTGATATTCTATCGCGCTGTTTAGTCGATCTGCTAAAATGCGGCTTGGTGTTTCGCCGTGAATACCTGCACCCAAAACGATAATGGCATCCTCTTTATAGGTCACGTTATTGTTTTTGCCAAAACAAAAGAGAAAGGACGAAAGCGATATCGCAAAGACAAGCACAATTATAAAAATAGCCCTTATCCATTTTGGAAGTGCACGAACAAGCGTATTAAAAAACATATACCAAAAAATAAGAACACCGCCAAGCAGAAGCGTCAGCACATTGCCAAGATTAAGGTTTGTTGTAAATGACAAAACAATACCGTTTGTAAGCACCGCGATGCCGAGAATTATAAGTATTGATTTTAAAATTCGTTTCATTTTGTTCACCCAACTCTTAAAAGATTACGACAGACACACAAGGGGACCTATTTAGCAAATATTATACCACACTTACGCCAAAGAATCAACGGCTTGCCCGTTGCATATCATCAATGCAAAGCATTGTATATCACCAACATGAAGTGTTGTATCTCATCAAGCCGCAGCAATGCACCTTCGGTGATGATATACGCCTGACGGCGATGATATGCACGCTGGCGCGTGATGATATACCAAGCCTGCGGCTCGGATAAACAAAAAGAGAACTTTTGTTTACCAAAAGTTCTCTTTTTGTTGGTGGACCCGAAGGGGATTGAACCCTCGACCTTACGGATGCGAACCGTACGCTCTCCCAGCTGAGCTACGGGCCCATTTTTTCTTTTAGGAATAAAGCACCATCATAAGATGGTGCTTTGTTTTTGGCGGAGTAGGAGAGACTTGAACTCTCGCGCCGGGGTTTAGCCGACCTACGCCCTTAGCAGGGGCGCCTCGTCACCAACTTGAGTACTACTCCAAACTGTAACTTGTTTTAAAAAATATTTAATTATGCAAGAATAAAAAATGGCGGAGAGGAAGGGATTCGAACCCTTGTGGAGTTGCCCCCAAACGGTTTTCAAGACCGCCTCGTTATGACCACTTCGATACCTCTCCGCGTGACTGTATTATTTTAACACAACAATTATACTTTGTCAATATCGTTTTATTGACAATTTAAATTTTATTTGTTATAATTAGAAAAAATATGCTTCTGATAGGGTTGTAAATATAATATGAACGATAGGTTACTAAAACAAATCAAACTTTTTTTATTTGATATGGACGGAACGCTGTATTTGGGTAACCAATTATTTTCCTTTACAAGCGAGCTGCTTGATACTATTAAGGCACAAGGTAACCGATATTTGTTTATGACAAATAATTCGTCCAAAAGTGTCTCCGATTACGTTGAAAAGCTTGAAAATTTAGGCATAAAAGCCACCAATGACGATTTTATGACTTCGTCACAGGCAACGGCATACTACCTTAAGAAGCACCATAAAAATCAAAAATTGTATGTTTGCGGCACCCTCTCACTAAAAAACGAACTTATGTCTGCGGGCTTTGCAGTGACTGAAAATCTTGACGAGGTCGAGTGTATAGTTATGGGCTTTGATACCGAACTTACCTTTAAAAAGTTAGAGGATGTCTGCCGTCTTTTGCTTTCAAGAGATTTACCCTATATAGCCACCAACCCCGACTACGTTTGTCCTACCGAATTTGGCAGTGTGCCTGATTGCGGCAGTGTTTGTGATATGATATACAACGCGACCCAAAAACATCCCGTAGTTATAGGTAAGCCGTCAACACTTATGCCACAGCTCGCAATGGAAAAAATTGGTGTAGAAAAGGGGCAGACCGCAGTTGTAGGCGACAGAATTTATACCGATATTAAAAGCGGTATAAACGCGGGTGCGGTAACGGTGCTTGTTTTGAGTGGCGAAACTACAAAGGAAATTCTTGAAGAGTCACCCGACAAGCCCGATTTTGTACTAAACGATGCATCGGAAATATTAAAGCTTATTTAAAAATGATAATTTTTTCACAATATACTTCCTTTTTTAAAGTAAGTATGATATAATTAAAACATCCGTAAGGAATATTTAAAAAAGGTGTGTGACAAAATGAACAGATTTGTACTTAACGAAACCTCTTATCATGGCAAGGGTGCCATCAACTCTATTCCTGATGAAATCAAGGCACGTGGCTTTAAAAAGGCTTTTGTTGCTTCTGACCCCGACCTCATTAAGTTCGGCGTTACTGACAAGGTTTTAAACGTTTTAAAGGCTGCAGATATTGCTTATGAGGTTTTCTCTGACATTAAACCCAACCCCACTATTGAAAATGTTCAAAACGGCGTTGAGGCTTTCAAGGCCTGCGGCGCTGACTGTATAGTTGCTATCGGCGGCGGCTCATCTATGGATACCGCTAAGGCAGTTGGTATCATCATTACCAACCCCGAGTTTGCCGATGTTCGCTCACTCGAAGGCGTTGCCGATACAAAAAATAAGTGCGTTCCGATTATTGCAGTTCCTACAACTGCAGGTACAGCGGCTGAGGTTACAATTAACTACGTTATTACTGACGTGCAGAATAATCGCAAGATGGTTTGCGTAGACGTTCACGATATCCCCGTGGTTGCAGTTGTTGACCCCGATATGATGGCTACAATGCCTAAGGGCCTTACAGCCGCAACAGGTATGGATGCTCTTACCCACGCTATCGAAGGATATATCACCAAGGGCGCTTGGGAGCTTTCTGATATGTTCCACCTCAAAGCAATCGAGATTATCGCAAGAAGTCTCCGTGGCGCTGTAAACAACACAGACGAAGGCAGAGAGGGTATGGCTCTCGGTCAGTACGTTGCTGGTATGGGCTTTTCTAACGTAGGTCTCGGTATCGTTCACTCTATGGCTCATCCGCTCGGCGCTCTCTATGATACACCGCACGGTATTGCAAACGCCATCATTCTCCCGACCGTTATGGAATATAACGCATCTGAAACAGGCGATAAGTATAAGCATATTGCCGCTGCTATGGGTGTTGAGGGCACCGAAGAAATGAGCGTTGAGGAATATCGCAAGGCTGCCGTTGACGCTGTAAGACAGCTTTCTCTCGATGTTGGCATTCCGGCTACTCTTGATGGCATCGTTAAAGAGGAGGATATTGCTTTCTTAGCGCAGTCGGCATTTGATGATGCTTGCCGTCCCGGTAACCCGAAGGATACAAGCGTTGAGGAAATCACCGCTCTTTACAAGTCCTTACTTAAGTAAAAATTTTTAAAAAAGGCGGTACTCATTACGGGTACCGCCTTTACATATAAAGGAACTAATATGGCAGATTATTTTGAAACCAAAAGAAAAATTGACTCGACCGATTTAGATTTGAAGGGCAACATATCGGTGCCCACAGTAGCGGCAATTTTGCAGTATCTTGCCACAGCGCGCTCGAAAGTGTACGGGTATGACCGCGACACCTTTCTAAAAAACAATAACGCCTTTTGGGTGGTCTCAAAAATAAGAATGAGCTTTAAAAAGGCGGTGCGATTTTCGGATGAAATACTGCTTAAAACCTGGCCGCTTAAGCCCGGTATGCTTATAATGCCGAGAGATTATGAGCTTGTACACCAAAATGGCGAAGCGGCGGTCAGTGCTACAAGTGAATGGTGTGTGCTCGATATTGACACCCACCGTCCGCGTAGAGTCAGCTCGACCACCATTGATACTTCCGATGATTATCATACCGACCGCACCGATGCCGGTGAGTTTTCAAGACTGAAGGAGAGCGTCGATGAGGGCGACAGGGTTTATGACAGGGTTATACGCAGTAGCGATATTGATGAGAATCTTCACACCAATAACTGCGTTTATACACGCATAGTTATGGACTGCTTCGACGTCGATTTCTTACTTAAAAATACAGTCAAAACCTTTGAAATTCATTTTATTAACGAAACCCGTGAGGGCGACGTATTAAAGCTTTATTGCAAAAAGACCGATGAGGCTTATTACGTCGAGGCGAAAAGTGACAACAAAATAGTAGTTAAGGCATTGGTGGAGTTTGAGAAAAATGCGTAGAACAAAACTTATTGATAGAATTTTACCCGATTATACTACGGGTGAGGAAATATTTAATATGGTGACACACATTGTCGGTGGCGGACTTGGCGTTGTTTATCTGACGCTATGTGTCGTTTTTGCGGCAATTAAGGGCAACGTCTGGGGTGTTGTATCAACGGCAGTTTACGGTGCGTCTGTTATATGTCTTTTTACTATGTCGAGCGTATATCACGGCGTAAAGGCAGGTATGGGTAAAAAGGTTTTGCAGGTGCTTGACCATTGCACAATATATTTTATGATCGCGGGCACATACACGCCTATTATGCTGTCCCTCCTCAGAAAAACTCAACCTGTTACCGCTTGGGTGGTGTTTGGCATTGTGTGGGGTATAGCGGCATTAGCCACAACCTTTACCGCCATTGATTTAAAAAAGTACAATGTGCTATCAATGATTTGCTATTTAGGTATGGGCTGGTGCGTAATATTCACCATTGTACCTGTCTATAGGGCTCTGACCTTTGACGGATTTATATGGCTGCTGGGTGGTGGCATATTGTATACCATCGGCGCTGTGCTTTACGGTATCGGCGCTAAAAAGCGCTATATCCATTCGGTTTTCCATATATTCGTAGTGCTTGCAAGTATAATGCACTTTGTGTGTATATTCTTTTATTGCATATAATTAAAAGCCGTGAATATTCACGGCTTTTTTATTGTATAACGAAAAAAGACAAGTTCCTTCTGAAACTTGTCTTTTTTAAACTTAGTATATGGAAAAATTGGTGAAAAGCTGAAAATCCAAATTATCTTGACTATGCGTATTATAGAATAAAAGCGGCAGAGTGCAAGATAAAATGAAATATGGCTTGCGCCACATGAAATAATCCTTACGAATTATGAAATATTTTTGCTGTCGCAAAAATGTGAAATAAAATTCGCCACTTAACATTTGCGAAACAAATATTTTATACGCGTTAGCGTATTTCATAGCGAAGCTATTTCACTAGCTGTAAGGCGAATTTCATTGAAAAAACCTCTTTACTTTCGTAAAGAGGTTTTTCATGGAGCTGCTAGCCAGATTTGAACTGGCGACCTCATCCTTACCAAGGATGCGCTCTACCGGCTGAGCTATAGCAGCATCTCGCACACAGCAAG
>JAZQGO010000023.1:0-63679 GCA_045540055.1 Acutalibacteraceae bacterium | reverse complement strand
TTTTTATTGTCTACTCTACTCCTCGCTAAAAGCTATTTTAATACCCCCTGTAGAACAGGGGGTTAACTTTGTCACAGACAAAATAAAAATCTCGAGTTGCTTTGAGCAACTCGTGATTTTTATTAATATTCGTCAAACTCTTCGTTATAATATTTTGAGAACATTTCTTTAAAAATCGGTTTTAATGATTTTTCCACCTGATAAACACTCATATCATCCTTTGTTTCAATAACAATTAAATATTTATCGTTTATTTCCATAATAGAAAAAGTATCCTCATAAAACAGCATGTCATCACTGCGCTTTTCAACCCAAAGTGCTTTATTATAATCTAAGCTTGCCGAAAACTCCATAACCTGAGGTTTGGTTTTTGCAAACACCTGATTTATGGCATCATTCTCAGCCTTGGTGAATTTGCGATAGGAATAGTTTGTTTCCCACGTTGTTTCGTCATATTCAATATGCTCGTAACAATATGTATTACACTCAACACCGTTTGTTATCTTAGATAAAATTTCCTCATACCTATCCTCGCGGCAGTATGTTATTACATTTTCCTCTGTGCTGACGCAAAGAAGTGTGTAATCCTCACTGACGTCTAACATATCACCAAAGATTTCGCTCAGCAACACAGGCACATCGGGCTGTGTGACATACATTATGTCAAGACTCCAATTGGGGTCAAGCGCGTTGCACGCGGGTAACGGCAAATATTTAGCACCTCTAAATTTTATGGTTGCATCCTTCTGCCAAAAGCCTTGAGATGCGCGCATTTCATCGAGCATATTACAACCCGTAAGGGTAAGGCAAAGCGAAACAACTATAACACACGAAACAAAAATCTTTAATACTTTTTTCATGCCAGACCCTCCTTAATGCAGATTTAATTTTTTAATAATGATTCGACGGCTGACAAAGAAATATATAAGTGCCAGAGCCACGTTTATAACAATTAATGAAATAAGACCTATATGGGTTAGCCATTCTGCATTTTTGACACAATATTTTCCTATTGCTTCGAAACGCTCCGGCGGTAAAAATAAAACTGTGGTTTGAATTACGGTGTAGATAATCTGTGTTATAACGTAAATAACACCGTAGGCTAATATTGCAAAACCTATGCGACCTTTGTTTGCCTTTTGACCGATTGTTATACACACAATGTAAAGCATATAAGATGTCGTAATATATATAATTAGCAAAACGATTGCCTCTATAATATAGAAAACGAAATCGCTGCCCACTGCCTTAAAAGCGATATTGGAAAGGTATCCTACCGCTTTCATAAACTCTACAAAAAAGTCACCCATACTAATTATAATAAAGGAAATAAAGGCGACTATCACTGACGCAATATTGAACAATACTGCCGTAGCGGTCTTAACAAAAATATGCTGTGATGCCGAAACCGGCAATGTAAAGCTAAGATATCCCTGACTTGTAAATAGATTTCGGTAATACCTTATAATCGCAAAAATCATAGTAAAGCTTATTGATGCGATCACGCAAGTAGCATAAATAATCAGTGTAAAAGAAAATAGAGCTTCATAGACGAAATTATCTGCTTCTAATAACTGTGCTGCTCTGCCAAAAAGAGCAACCACTAAAAGTATCAATTGGGCGGGAACCCATACACGAAGGTATGCGGCTATTTCATATTTAAAAAGCTTCTTTACCATCTAAATACCTCCCTGAATAATTCGTCAACGCCCTTGCCGTGCTCTGCCTTTATGCCTTCTACCGACTGCTGAAGCACGATATTACCATTTTTGATGAAAATTACTTCATCTAAAATAGGCTCGATATCGGCAATTAGATGGGTAGAAATAATTACCGAAGCGTCGGGGTTATAGTTATTCATAATGGTCGAAATAACGTAATCGCGAGCGGCTGGGTCAACACCCGCTATCGGTTCGTCAAGCACGTATAGGTGAGCGTTACGGCTCATAACAAGTATTAAGCAAACCTTTTCCTTGTTACCCTTTGAAAGCGTCCTTAATTGCGAACGGGGCGAAATGCCCAGCTTTGACAGCATTTCATATGCAACCTCAACCCGAAAATCTGCATAAAAGTCGGCAAAATAGGTTATTATCTGTTCGATGCGCATCCAACCGTTTAAGAAAATATTATCAGGTAAGTATGCGACCACCTTTTTGGTCTCAACGCCCGGTTTATTACCCTCAATGGTAATTTTACCCTCAGTTGGGGTGAGCAGACCGTTGATTAGCTTAATTAAGGTTGTTTTACCCGACCCGTTAGGGCCCAAAATACCGACGATTTTTCCGCTTTCAATGGTAAAATTAACATCATTAAGCGCCAAAGAATCTCCATACTGCTTAGTAAGACCATCGCATTTTAACAATTCGCTCATATGCGCTCCCTCCTTTTATGCTTTAAGTATAACCGCTTATATTTATATATTCAATTTACAATATTGTTACAAAAAATTTAGTCCCCGCATTGTAAGACTTTTTTCAAGCCTTGCAATGCGAGGACCAACCTTTAGTTTTTGAGAAATTAGATTAACTCAATAATAGCCATTTCGGCAGCGTCACCGCGACGGGGACCTGTCTTAGTAATACGGCAGTAACCGCCGTTAACGTCCTGATACTTAGGAGCAATTTCGTTGAAAAGTTTTACAACAACCGCTTCCTTAGTAATGAAGGCTAAAGCCTGACGTCTGTTGTGAAGACTATTATCTTTAGCGAGTGTAATGTATTTCTCTGCCATAGAACGAACTTCTTTAGCACGAGTAACTGTGGTTTCAATCTTGCCGTTTTCAAACAAGAAGGTTACCATAGCTCTGAGCATAGCAGTTCTGTGGTCGCTGGTTCTTCCAAGCTTTCTTGTACCTGGCATTATACTCACTCCTTAATAATGATTGGTCTTATTCGTCTTCTTTCTTGAGGGTGTAGCCAAACGAATCAAGTTTAGCAATAACCTCTTCTAAAGACTTACGGCCAAGGTTTCTAACCTTCATCATGTCTTCTTCAGACTTGTTGATGAGGTCTTCAACTGTGTTGATGCCTGCGCGCTTCAAGCAATTAAAGCTACGAACAGACAAATCAAGTTCCTCAATTGTCATATCGAGAACCTTTTCCTTATCACCATTACCCTTTTCGGCCATAAAGCTTTCGCCATCAGCTACGCCTTCGGTAAGGTCAAGGAAAAGCTCGAAATGCTCAATAAGGATCTTTGCGGACATAGAAACAGCTTCATTAGCCATAATAGAGCCGTCGGTCCAAACTTCCAAGGTAAGAGCGTTCTTGTTAATTTCGCTGCCTTGACGGGTATCTTCAACCGAGAAATTAGACTTAAGCACAGGTGTGAAAATTGAATCTACAGGGATTAAACCGATAACCGACTGCTCGGGCTTGTTCTGCTCAGCAGGAACATAGCCGCGACCACGGTTGAGCGTCAATTCCATATTGAGTTTACCGTCAACATCGAGTGTTGCGATGTGAAGGTCTTTATTTAAGATTTCAACTTCACTGTCTGCCTTAATATCGGCTGCAGTTACTTCGCCGGGGCCCTCGGCTTCAATATAAACAGTTTTTGGACCGTCACTGTGAAGCTTCGCAATAAGTCCCTTAATATTAAGAACTATTTCGGTTATATCTTCTTTGATGCCCTGAACGGTTGTGAATTCATGAACAACACCGTCAATTTTGATGCCTGTTACAGCAACACCGGGAAGAGTAGACAGAAGAACTCTGCGCATACTGTTACCGAGCGTTATTGCATAACCTCTTTCAAGGTGTGTCATTCTGAATTTACCGTAGGTGCCATCCTCAGATAACTCCAGCGTTTCAATTCTGGGCTTTTCAATCTCTAACATTTAAAGCTCCATTTCTCCGCACAATAAAATTTTAAACATCGAATATATAGTACGGATAATATTCGAAGTAAAACGAAAATCTATTACTTAGAATAGAATTCTACGATGAGCTGCTCTTCAACAGGAGCGTCAATCTGGTCACGCTCAGGAAGATTTACAACCTTAACAGTAAAGTTATCACGGTCAAGATAAAGCCATTCAGCAACCGGCTTAGCGCTGTTTGCTTCAATAACAGCCTTAAACTTCTCACTGCCTCTTGCCTTTTCGCAGACGGTAACTACGTCACCTGCGCGGAGTAAATAGGAAGCGATGTCTACACGCTTGCCGTTTACTTCGAAGTGGCCGTGACCTACAAGCTGTCTTGCTTCTGCTCTTGAAGAAGCAAAGCCTGCTCTGTAAACAACATTATCAAGACGGCTTTCGAGGATTCTTAACAGATTGGTACCTGTAACACCCTGCTTTCTTTCAGCAATCTCAAAATAATGATGGAACTGGCCTTCCTGTACGCCATAGAATCTTCTTGCCTTCTGCTTAGCACGAAGCTGAAGACCATATTCAGAAGACTTTTTACGACCTTGTCCATGCTGACCCGGAGCATAAGCACGGATGCCAACAGAACATTTGTCAGAATAGCAACGCTCGCCCTTTAAGAACAGCTTCTGTCCTTCACGGCGGCACAATCTACATACTGCACCAGTATATCTTGCCATCTAATTACACCTCCAAATTATTGGTTACACACGTCTTCTCTTCGGAGGACGGCAACCGTTGTGCGGAATCGGAGTTACATCTTTAATCATAGTAACCTCAAGTCCTGCTGACTGTAGTGCGCGAATAGCAGCCTCACGGCCTGCACCCGGACCCTTAACGTAAACTTCAACATATTTAAGACCATGCTCCATAGCAGCCTTTGCAGCTGTTTCAGCGGCACTCTGTGCTGCGAAAGGAGTAGATTTTCTAGAACCTCTGAAACCGAGCTCACCGGCAGATGCCCAAGAAAGAGCATTACCCTGTGTGTCGGTAAGAGTAATAATGGTATTGTTGAAGGTTGACTGGATATGGGCAGCACCACGCTCAATATTTTTCTTTTCGCGACGTCTGCGTGTAGCAGAGGTCTTAGCTTTTGCAGTAGCCATATTATCTTCCTCCTACTTACTTCTTCTTGTTAGCTATTGTCTTCTTAGGACCTTTACGTGTGCGAGCGTTTGTCTTAGAACGCTGTCCTCTTACAGGCAAACCCTTGCGATGACGAAGTCCGCGATAGCTACCAATTTCGATAAGTCTTTTGATGTCAAATGCAACGGCACGACGACGGTCACCTTCAACCTGAAGGTTGTGGTCGATGTACTCACGAAGCTTTGAAATTTCATCTTCTGTTAAATCCTTACAACGTGTATCAGGATTTATTCCTGTAGCCTTAAGGATTTCTTTTGATGTAGTAAGACCGATACCGTAAATGTAAGTGAGTCCTATTTCAACTCTCTTTTCATTCGGCAGGTCAACACCGGTAATACGGGCCATTTATCAATGCACCTCCATTGTACTTAGCGCGTCATTAACCCTGACGCTGTTTGTGCTTGGGATTTTCACAGATAACCATTACTTTTCCCTTGCGTCTGATGATTTTGCATTTTTCGCAAATCTTTTTTACAGAAGGTCTGACTTTCATTGGATTTTACCTCCTAAAATTTTCTCTGATTATTTTGAACGCCATGTAATGCGTCCCTTACTCAGATCATATGGGGACATTTCAACCGTTACCTTATCACCCGGTAAAATACGGATGAAGTTCATACGTAATTTACCTGAAATATGGGCAAGTATTGTATGTCCTCCCTGAATTTCAACCTTGAACATTGCGTTAGGCATAGTTTCCACAACGGTGCCTTCGAGCTCTATCATATCTGACTTTGACATTATGCTTCCTCCTTATAACCTTTGAAAATTTCAAAAATTGCTTTTCTGATTGCCTTATTGGTTTGATACTGTTGACTCTCAAGCTTAAGGTCGATAAACCTTAAATGCTTAATATTCTTACACTTTGGTTTTTCTATGCGGTGATGTTTACCGTCCGAGACGTAAAGTCCTTTGGTGTCTTCACCGACAACCACCATGAAGCATCCTTTATCATGCCCTGCTACAGAGCACACAACCTGACCTAAACACATCCTTTTACCCTCCGTCAGACCATAGTCATAATCTGGGGGCCATCGGGTGTAATGGCGATGGTGTGTTCAAAATGAGCAGACAAAGAACCGTCACAGGTCAAAACCGTCCAGCCATCAGGCATCACCTTAACATTGGGCAAACCTGAATTTATCATAGGTTCAATTGCTAATGTCATGCCGGGAAGAAGTCTTACTCCCCTACCGGATGTGCCAAAGTTTGGAACCTCAGGCGACTCGTGAAGTGCTGTGCCGACTCCGTGTCCCACAAAATCGCGAACAACGGAAAAACCACGAGCTTCAACATACGACTGTATCGCATAACCTATATCACCTGTCCTGCCGCCTGCACGTGCCATTTTAATGCCTTCGTAAAGGCTTTCTCTGGTCGTGTCTATCAGCCGCTTTGCCTCGGCGGAAATATCACCTACAGCAAAAGTGGCGGCATTATCACCGTGATATCCGTTAATTGTAGCGCCTAAATCAACACTGACTATGTCGCCGGCATTGATTTTGCGTTTAACAGACGGTATGCCATGAATAACCTCGTTGTTTATTGATATACAGGCAGTTGCGGGATAACCGTGATAACCTTTAAAGTTTGGCCTTGCGCCATGACTTAAAATATATTTCTCGGCTATCCTGTCGAGCTCACCGGTAGTTATACCGGGCTCAATTGCCTGTTCAATAACCTTTAATGCTCCTGCCGATATTCTACACGCTTCTTTCATAAGCGCAAGTTCTCGGCCGGTTTTCAGAACTATCATAATTAAAACTCCAAAGCGGCAAGAACGAGACGGGTTGTATCCTTAACCTCTTCTTGTCCTTCAACCGTTATGAGCTTACCTGCATTTTTGTAATAGTCCTTTAAGGGCTCGGTCTGACTGTGATAAACAGACAGACGGTCAGCAATAGTTTCGGGCTTGTCGTCGTTTCTCTGAACGAGCTCAGCACCGCAGTTATTACAAATACCCTCTTTAGCAGGCTTTTTATAATCTACATGATAAGTTGCGCCACAGGTTAAACATACGCGTCGTCCCGAGAGACGTTGCATAATCTTTTCGTCTGCAACCTCGATAGATAAAGCACAGTCAATACCTATGTTCATACTATCAAGTGCCTCGGCCTGCGGAATAGTGCGCGGGAAACCGTCAAGAATGAAGCCGTTTTTACAGTCATCTTCGGCCAAACGGTCTTTGATGATACCGATTACGACCTCATCGGGAACCAGGTTTCCGTTATCAATGTAAGATTTTGCTTTGAGTCCCATCTCAGTACCGTTCTTTATCGCTTCACGCAATATGTTACCGGTAGAGATGGCAGGAATATTAAATTTTTCACAAATAACCTCTGCCTGTGTGCCTTTGCCGGCACCTGGGGCACCAAGAAGAATCAATTTCATATTCCCTCTCCTTTTAATCAAGGAATCCCTTGTAATGACGCATCATCATCTGTGATTCAAGATTCTGAACGGTATCTAATGCAACACCTACAAGAATGAGTACCGAAGTACCACCGATAGAAATTGAGCTGTATCTTCCGTCGCCTATCATACCGATAAAGATAGGAAGAATAGCGATAACACTTAAGAAAAGTGCGCCCATCAGTGTAATTCTTGACAAAATCTTCTGAATAAAATCAGATGTGGGCTTGCCGGGACGAATACCCGGAACAGAACCGCCGTTTCTGCGCAGGTTGTTAGCCATTTCAACAGGATTAAACTGGATTGTTGTGTAGAAATACGCAAATCCGATAATCATAACGAAATAGAGTATTGCGTAGAAGGCACCCCGAACACTGAAAAGATTTAAAATCTTTACCCATGATGATGTCTTGTCTGTCATAAACGAAAGTATCATTGTCGGAATCATCAGAATTGATGAAGCGAAGATGATGGGCATAACGCCCGACATATTAACCTTAATCGGAATATGTGAGTTCTGACCGCCATACATCTTGTTGCCGACAACGCGTTTTGCGTACATAACCGGTATTCTTCTTTCTGCGTTGGTCATCCAAACAATGAATGCCACAATGAGTAAGAATACGATTATGGTTACGATAGCAACTATTATTCCTTCGGTTCCCATCTGGATCCAGGCCCAAAGACCTGCCGCAGCCTGGGGAGCACGCGAAATAATACCTGCGAACAGCAGCATTGAAATACCGTTGCCGATACCCTTAACGTCTATCTGCTCACCTAACCACATAACGAGTGCCGAGCCGGCGGTTAAGCACAAAACAATAACAAACCCTGCAAACCATAATGCGCCTGTTTTTGATACTGTAAGGAAACCGCTACCCTTCAGATAGAAGAAGAATGCCGTACCCTGAATAAGTGCTAATATAATAGTAGCATAACGGGTATACTGAGCAATTTTCTTCTGTCCCTCTTCGCCCTCTTTGGATAAGCGCTCAAGATAAGGAATAGCAACTGCGAGCAGCTGCATAATGATGGAAGAGTTGATGTACGGTGTAACCGACATTGCGAAAATAGCACCATATTCAAGTCCACCACCGGTTAAAATTGAAAGATAACTGAAAAGCTGATTTTCAGTTCCCGACATACTGCTGCGAAGTGCAGCAACATCGATATATGGAACCGGAATTACCGAGCCTATACGGAAAATTAAAATGATGAAAAGCGTGAAAAGAATTTTTTTACGAAGGTCGGCGACCTTCCATGCATTCTTAAGTGTTTCAAGCATTATTCATTCACCTCTGCCTTTCCGCCTGCAGCAGTAATTTTTTCAGCAGCTGATTTTGAATAAGCGGAAAGCTTAACGGTTAACTTCTTAGTTAACTTACCGTTACCGAGAACCTTAACCGGAATACCAGCATTGTCAATTATACCTTTATCTGCTAAAGCGGCAGCATCTACAACGGCACCGTTCTCGAATACCTCGAGTGCAGCAACATTGATTGCTACAGACTCCTTAGCAAAAATGTTATTGAAGCCACGCTTCGGGATACGTCTCTGAAGCGGCATCTGACCGCCTTCGAAACCGGCTCTCATACCGCGACCGGCACGAGCCTTCTGACCCTTGTGACCCTTTCCGGCAGTCTTACCATTGCCGGAGCCATGACCTCTGCCTATACGCTTTGCTTCTTTAGTAGAACCAACAGCGGGTGTAAGTTCATGCAGTTTCATTTTTCGCACCTCCTTGCTTAGTAGCACTATTCATAGCGAATAGTTGATTTATTGAAGCCTTAAGCTTCAGTTACCTCTACGAGGTGGATAATTTTGTTAATCTTACCCTTGGTCTGAGCATTATCCGGCTGGATAACCTCGTCACCGGTTTTCTTAAGACCTAATGCAACGGCAGTAGCAATTTGGTCCTTTTTGCAACCGATTACACTCTTAACCAATTTGATTTTAAGGCCGGCAGCCTTCTTTGTTCTAGCCATAGTGCTGCTCCTCCTTAACCGATTATTTCTTTAACCGACTTGCCGCGGATTGCTGCGACTTCATCAGCATTTCTAAGTGATGCGAGACCCTGTACTGTAGCACGTACAACATTGCAGGGATTCTTAGAACGCAATGTCTTTGTACGGATATCAGAGATACCTACAGCATCAAGTACGGCACGAACCGGACCGCCGGCGATAACACCGGTACCGGGTGCAGCGGGTTTCATAAGAACACGGCCTGCGCCGAATTCACCGATAACCTCGTGAGGAATGGTTGTTCCCTTAAGAGAAACCTTAATAAGATTTTTCTTAGCGTCCTCGATGCCCTTGCGGATAGCTTCCGGAACTTCACCGGCTTTACCGAGACCGAAACCAACAACGCCTTCACCGTTACCTACAACAACCAAAGCTGCGAACTTCATAATACGTCCGCCCTTAACTGTTTTAGAAACGCGGTTGATGGATACAACCTTTTCTCTTAAAGATTTCGGATCGTCAATCATTGTAATGTCAAATTTTGTAGCCAAAAGTACTCCTCCTCCTTATTAGAACTTGAGGCCGCCCTCGCGGGCACCTTCGGCAAGCTCCTTGACACGTCCGTGATAGATATATCCGCCGCGGTCAAAAACAACCTCGGTGATATTCTTATCAGCAGCGCGTTTAGCAATTAACTGTCCAACCTTGCGGGCTTCTTCTTTGTTACCCTTAGCTTCACCAAAGTCTTTTTCAACAGATGAAGCAGAAACCAAAGTTACACCCTTTACATCGTCTATAAGCTGGGCGTAAATGTTGCTGTTGGAGCGGAATACGTCAAGGCGCGGACACTCTGCAGTACCGCTAATCTTACCGCGAACACGTGTGTGTCTGCGGATACGAGCCTTGTTTGAATCAGGCTTATTAACCATTTTAAATACACTCCTTAAATTATTTCTTTGCGCCCTTACCGGCCTTACCTTCTTTGCGGCGGATATGCTCATCAGCGTATTTAACACCCTTACCCTTATAGGGCTCCGGCGGACGCTTAGCGCGAACATCAGCTGCAAATTGGCCTACCAATTGCTTATCAGCACCCGAAATTATAATCTTGTTCGGATTGGGAACTTCGATTGAAATACCGGGGATTTCTGATACTACTACCTGATGTGAGAAACCGAGGTTCATCACAAGGTCTTTACCCTGCTTTGCAACACGGTAACCTACACCGTTTACTTCCAATTCCTTAGAGAAACCGGCCTGAACACCCTGAATCATATTTGCGATGAGGGTGCGTGTGAGACCGTGAAGTGAACGATGCTCTTTAGCGTCACTCGGACGGGTAACGATAACCTCGTTGCCTTCAACCTTAATTGTCAGTGCAGAATTAAAGGTGTTCTTAAGCTCACCCTTAGGTCCCTTAACTGCAACTTCGGCGCCGTTCAACTTAACCTCAACACCGGCAGGAATTGCGATAGGTTTATTTCCTATTCTTGACATTCCTTAGCACCTCCTTACCAAACAAATGCGAGAACTTCGCCACCAACGTTTTCGCGGCGAGCCTGCTTGTCTGTAATTATTCCCTTAGAGGTGGAAAGAATCGCAATACCGAGTCCCTTCATAACCTTCGGCATATCTTCAACGTTTGTGTAGATACGAAGACCGGGCTTAGAAACTCTGCGGATTCCGGAAATAACCTGTGTCTTGTTCGGGCCGTACTTCAATGTTACATGAATTACGCCCTGCTTTCCGTCTTCAATGACCTGAAAGCCATTAATGTAACCTTCATCAAGTAAAATCTGGGCAATAGCCTTCTTTACATTTGATGCAGGAATATCAACCGAGTCATGTTTTGCTGCAGATGCGTTACGAATACGTGTAAGCATATCAGCGATTGTATCGGTGATTTGCATGACGTCAACCTCCTTTAGCTTTCTGTTTACCAGCTTGCCTTCTTTACGCCGGGAATTTCACCCTTATAGGCTAACTCCCTGAAGCAGATACGGCAGATGCCGTACTTGCGAAGATAAGCATGCGGGCGGCCGCAGATTTTGCATCTGCTGTATTCTCTTGTTGAAAACTTAGCGGGTCTTGCCTGCTTAACTTTCATAGATGTTTTAGCCATAATTCCTTCTCCTTACTTCGCAAACGGAGCGCCCATGAGTGTTAATAACTCACGTGCTTCTTCGTCGTTAGTTGCGGTTGTAACAAAAATAATGTCCATACCGCGAACCTTGTCAATCTTATCGTACTCAATTTCAGGGAAAATAAGCTGTTCTTTAACGCCCATAGCATAGTTGCCGCGGCCGTCGAAAGCATTGGGGTTAATTCCTCTGAAGTCACGAACTCTCGGAAGAGCTACATTGAAGAGCTTGTAAACAAACTCATACATCTTTTCTCCACGAAGAGTTGTCTTTGCGCCGATTGCCATACCCTCACGTAGCTTAAAGTTAGCTACAGACTTCTTAGCCTTACAGGGAATAGCCTTCTGGCCTGTGATGATTGCGAGATCGTTCATGATAGCATCTATCATCTTAGTGTTATCTTTTGCTTCACCGCAACCTACATTGATTACTACCTTTTCGAGCTTCGGAATCTGCATGACGCTCTTGTAGTTGTATTTCTTCATCAATGCAGGAGCGATATTCTGTTTATAATCGTCCTTCAATACTGACATGTCATGTTCTCCTTATCTCTTAAAAGGTTTCGCCGCACTTTTTGCACATGCGGTCTTTCTTGCCGTCTGCGTAAATCTTATGACCTACGCGTGTGGGCTTATTACACTTCGGGCAAACAACCTGTACTTTGCAAGCATAGATTGGGCTCTCGGTTTCAATTATACCGGAAGGGTCACCGGCCTTGCGAGGCTTAACGTGCTTTTTAACAATGTTAAGACCCTCAACGATAACCTTACCTTCTTCCGGACTAACCTCAAGTACCTTACCGGTCTTACCACGGTCTTTAGCGTCTCCAGTGAGAAGTACTACAGTATCCCCTGTTTTAACGTGAAGCTTATTCATTTGTTTCTACCTCCCATTAAAGCACTTCCGGAGCGAGAGACAAGATTTTTGTATAATCCTTGTCACGAAGCTCACGGGCTACTGGTCCAAAAATACGAGTGCCGCGCGGGTTCTTATCCTCACGGATAATAACTGCTGCGTTTTCGTCAAATCTGATGTATGTGCCGTCATTGCGACGAAGGCCCTTTGCAGAACGAACTACTACAGCCTTTACTACATCGCCCTTCTTAACTGTGCCGCCGGGCGCAGCCTTTTTAACAGAAGCAACGATTACATCGCCAATGTTGGCATACCTCCTTTTGGAGCCTCCTAAAACACGAATGCACATAATTTCTTTAGCACCGGTATTGTCAGCAACCTTGAGGTAACTCTGTTGTTGTATCACAGTGTTTTCCTCCTTAAACTATTTAGCCTTTTCGATGATTTCAACTACACGCCAGTTCTTATCTTTTGAGAGCGGACGTGTTTCCATAATAAGAACGCGGTCACCTATACCACAGGTGTTGTTCTCATCATGAGCTTTAAGTCTAATAGTATTTTTGATAATCTTCTTATAGAGTGGGTGCTTTACGTTGTCTTCGATAGCAACTACAACGGTTTTATCCATCTTGTCGCTTACAACCTTGCCTACTCTTGTCTTACGAAGGTTTCTTTCGCTCATTTCGGCTTACCTCCCTTTACTGCGCGTTGGCGCCGTTTAATTCAATTTCACGAATTACAGTCTTAACTCGTGCAATATCCTTCTTAACAGCACCTATACGTGTGGGGTTGTCGAGCTGGTTAATGGCAAGCTGAAAACGGAGATTGAAGAGTTCCTCTTTAAGCTTTGCCAACTTATCATTAAGTTCAGGTAAAGATAATTCTCTGATTTCTTTTGCATTCATTACTGCTCACCACCCATTTCTTGCTTAGTAACAAACTTACACTTAATCGGAAGTTTGTTGGCTGCGAGTCTCATAGCCTCACGAGCTAATTCTTCGCTAACTCCACCGATTTCGAACATTACTCTGCCCGGTTTAACGACTGCTACCCAATATTCAGGAGAACCCTTACCTGAACCCATTCGGGTTTCAGCCGGCTTCTCTGTAATCGGCTTGTCGGGGAAAATTTTAATCCAAACCTTACCGCCACGTTTGATGTAACGGGTCATAGCAATACGAGCAGCTTCAATCTGGTTAGAGGTAATCCACGCCGGCTCAGTTGCCTGAAGACCGAAATCACCATGAGAAACGGTAGTACCTCTTGAAGCTTTACCGGTCAAACGACCGCGCTGTACTCTACGATATTTAACACGCTTCGGTAATAACATTAGCGGGCTCCTCCTTCCTTGCGATTGCTTCTTGTATCCTGAAGAACCTCGCCCTTGTAAATCCAAACCTTAACGCCAAGACGACCGTAGGTTGTTGCAGCCTCTGCAAAGCCGTAGTCGATATCGGCACGAAGTGTCTGTAGCGGGATTGTACCCTCATGATACTGTTCGCTTCTTGCAATTTCAGCACCGCCAAGACGGCCCGAAACCATAATCTTGATACCCTTAGCGCCCGACTTCATAGCACGGCTAATAGCCATCTTCATAGCACGGCGGAAGGATACACGCTTCTCGAGCTGATCAGCAACGCTCTCAGCAACGAGGGTTGAATTAACATCAGGATTCTTAACTTCAACGATGTTAATGTTAACAGGCTTACCGAGCTTAGCCTGGCAAGCGGCACGTAACTTCTCAATTTCAGAACCGTTACGACCGATTACGATACCCGGCTTTGCGCAGTGAATGTGAAGTCTGATCTTGTTAGCATTGCGCTCAATCTCAATCCTCGGAACGCCTGCAGAATAAAGTGTTTTCTTCAAGTACTTACGGAGGTTATAATCCTCAACCAAAGTATCTCCGAAGACATTGTCATTGGCGAACCAACGGGAATCCCAGTTTTTAATTACGCCAACACGGAATCCATGTGGATGAACTTTCTGGCCCATATTATTTAACCTCCTTTTTAGTCTTCACGTTCTTTAAGAACGATAGTAACATGGCTTGTTCTCTTTAAGATTCTGTGAGCACGGCCGTGATCCTTGGGACGAATTCTCTTAAGAGTCGGTCCGGGACATACAAAGCACTCTGCAACATAGAGCTTAGAAACATCCATATTATGATTGTTTTCGGCATTTGCCATAGCTGAAGCTAAAAGCTTCTCTAAATACTCACAAGCGGACTTGGGAGTAAATTTGAGAATAGCCATAGCCTTGTCAGCATCTTGGTTTCGGATAAGATCCAAAACTATCTTCACCTTACGCGGTGAAATACGAGCGTACTTTAATATAGCTCTTGCTTCCATTGTTTACTCTCCTTCCACTTATTTTGTGGTTTTTGAACCGGCGTGGCCCTTAAATGTTCTTGTAGGGGCGAATTCGCCGAGTTTATGACCAACCATATCCTCAGTTACATATACCGGAACGTGCTTACGTCCGTCGTGAACTGCGAAAGTGTGTCCAACGAAATCAGGGAATATGGTTGAAGAACGTGACCAGGTTTTAAGAACTCTCTTTTCACCGGCTTCGTTCATTTCTTTGACCCTTTTGAGCAAAACAGGTTGCACATAAGGACCCTTTTTAATGCTTCTACCCATAATTATTCTCCTTTACGTAGACTACTTAGAACGGCGCTTGATAATATACTTATCAGATGCCTTCTTCTTATCTCTGGTCTTATAACCAAGAGCAGGTTTGCCCCAAGGTGTTACAGGACCGGGACGTCCGATAGGTGACTTACCTTCACCACCACCGTGCGGGTGATCGCAGGGGTTCATTACAGAACCGCGAACGGTAGGACGCCAACCCATATGACGCTTACGACCTGCCTTACCGTAGTTAACATTGCTGTGTTCAGGATTACTTACCTGACCTACGGTTGCCATGCAGTTAGCAGGAACATTTCTGAGCTCACCTGAAGGAAGTCTTAAAAGTGCCATTCCGTTTTCTTTAGCCATAAGCTGAGCCATATTACCTGCCGAACGGGCAAGCTGAGCGCCCTTACCGGGGTAAAGCTCAATATTATGAATAAATGTACCTACAGGAATATTGCTGAGCGGAAGTGCGTTACCCGGCTTGATATCAGCATCGGGTCCGCTTACGATAACATCGCCAACCTTTAATCCTACAGGAGCGATGATATAACGCTTCTCACCGTCGGTGTACTGCACAAGTGCAATAAATGCCGAACGGTTCGGATCGTATTCAAGAGTCATAACTGTTGCCGGAACACCGAAACGGTTTCTCTTAAAATCGATAATTCTGTATTTTCTACGGTTACCGCCGCCTCTGTGACGGACGGTGATGCGGCCATAACTGTTACGACCGGCATTTTTCTTAATCGGCGCAAGCAGACTTCTCTCGGGTGCCACTTTTGATAACTCGGAATAATCCATAGTTGTCATATTACGGCGACCGGGTGTAGTCGGCTTGTAATGTTTAATAGCCATTTGTTTCACTCTCCTATTTTGGCTTAGCGAAGTCGTGTTTCGACTTCATACGTCACCTGAAATTAAATTGCTTTAATTTCGAACAGTTGACTCAAAGTATTACATTAAACCGTCAAAAAACTCAATCGGTTTGGAATTAGCTTTAAGTGTTACGATTGCTTTCTTCCAGGAAGAAGTATAACCACTGTAACGGCCCATACGTCTTGCCTTACCTCTAACCGAAATGGTGTTAACCTTAGCAACCTCTACCTTGAAAAGCTTTTCAACAGCGGCTGCGATTTCGATTTTGTTGGCATCACTTGCTACCTTAAAGGTGTATTTCTTATCAGCTATACCTGACATGCTCTTTTCGGTGATTACCGGAGCGATAATGATATCCTGTGCGGTTTTCATTATGCATACACCTCCTCTAATTTAGCTACAGCATCCTTAACGATTACCAAGGTATCAGCATTGATAATGTCATAGGTGTTGATAGTGTTAATCTGTGCAGCTTTAGCACCTGCAATATTGGCGATAGACTTAACAGCGAAAGCGTTGTTGTCAGCCAATACGATGAGTGTCTTCTTCTGTGCACCGATAGCCTTTAAGCAATCGGCAACTGTCTTTGTTTTGTAGGAATCCAACTTGAGCTCATCAAGAACGATGAGTGAATTGTTGATAACCTTGTCAGAAAGAGCAGATTTAAGAGCAAGTCTACGAACCTTCTTGTTAAGAGAGTAAGAATAATCTCTCGGCTTCGGTGCGTGAACAATACCGCCGTGTCTCCACTGGGGTGCTCTGGTCGAACCCTGTCTTGCGTGACCTGTACCCTTCTGTCTCCAAGGCTTTTTGCCGCCGCCGGAAACTTCGGTACGGGTTAAAGTGGACTGAGTGCCCTGACGCTGGTTAGCAAGATAATTTACAACAGCCATATGCATAACTACTGCATTCGGCTTGATACCGAAAACGGCATCGCTTAAGGTAATTTCGCCAACATTCTTGCCGGCCATATCTACTACTGCTATATTAGCCATTTAAAACACTCCTTCCCTTAAGCTTTGACGCTATCGAAAAGAACAACAATGCCGCCCTTAGGACCGGGTACTGCACCCTTAACTGCAATGATGTTGTTTTCAGCATCAACCTTAACTACACTTAAGTTCTGAACGGTTACGCGCTCGTTACCCAAGTGACCTGCCATCTTTTTGCCTTTGAAAACTCTCGACGGACTTGAGCAAGCACCGAGTGAACCACCGTGACGGTGAACAGGGCCTGTACCGTGAGATTCCTTAAGACGACCGAAATTCCAGCGCTTAATTGTGCCGGCATATCCTTTACCCTTTGAAGTGCCGCGAACGTCCACACTCTCACCCTCGGCGAATATGTCAGCCTTAATAATGTCGCCAACATTCGAACCGCTGATATCTTCAAGACGGAATTCGCGAAGAACCTTCTTAGGAGCTACATCGCCTTTTGCAAAGTGGCCCTTCATAGGACCGTTAACCTTAGAAGCCTTCATATCGCCGTAGCCAACCTGAATAGCTTCATAACCGTCGTTTTCAACTGTCTTCTTCTGAGCAATGACACAGGGACCTGCTTCAATTACAGTTACGGGAACAACGTTACCGTTCGCATCAAAAAGCTGAGTCATACCAAGCTTTTTACCTACGATTGCCTTTTTCATGTTATTTACCTCCTTTGGTTATTGGTTGGTATTCACCAACATGACCACACCGTGTGCGCGATTAAAGCTTAATTTCAATCTCTACACCGGCGGGAAGCTCAAGACCTGTCAGAGCCTCAACAGTTTTGTTTGAAGGTCTGAGAATGTCGATAAGCCTTTTGTGAGTTCT
The DNA here is from genome assembly GCA_045540055.1 of Acutalibacteraceae bacterium. Taxonomy (GTDB): domain Bacteria; phylum Bacillota; class Clostridia; order Oscillospirales; family Acutalibacteraceae; genus SIG565. The sequence goes on along the minus strand of JAZQGO010000023.1, from coordinate 45,964 downwards.
TGTTTCGAACTGCTCGCGGCTGTCCTTATATTTATGAACAGCACGCAGGATTGTTACGATTTCTCTCTCGGTCGGGAGCGGTACCGGACCCGAAACACGAGCGCCTGTACGTTTAGCGGTTTCCACAATTTTGTCTGCGGACTGGTCTACAAGTGCGTGATCGTAACCTTTGATTCTGATACGAATCTTTTCTTTTACTGCCATTGAGTGTCGCCTCCTTAAAATAGTTGGCGGGCAAAACTTACACCGTACCGCGCGTTTCTTTGCGGTACATTATAAAACCGGAGTTACTGGGGTCACAGCAAAATCCGGGTACGGCAGATAAACTGCCGCTGCACTGCTATGGTTCGCAAGCTGCCACAACTGTGCGGTTCTAAGTTCTTTCGCCCGGTTTAAAATCGGACATACTCCGCGGAAATTCCCTGACTCGAGGTCAGCCACCTCCCGCATCAACGCATATCAATACGCATAGCGTACTCAGGTATCATAACACATTTTTTATGACAATGCAAGAGTTTTTTAAAAAATTTTTTAATTTTTTGTTTGATCGACAAAATACGATATTTAAGGTATATTTTACCTACATTATATATATTAGAGGTTTTTCTTAAGAAAATACAAATAAAAATTACGTCATTCGCCCTATGCCTCATAGGCACTACTTGAAGCCGCATTCATTTTACCAAGACCAACAAAAAACAACCGAGATTTAAAGATTTAGATCTCGGTTGTTTTAATTATATTCTTTACTCAACTATGCAGCCCACATCGTCAAGTATAATAGTGGGTCTATAGGGAAATTCGCCTACGGTCCGTCTGGTCGAAACACCCGACAGCACAAGCACTGTGCTTGTGCCCGACTCAACACCTGCGATAATATCGGTATCCATTCTGTCACCTATAACGGCGGCATTTTTAGGACTACAGCCAAGAAGCTGAATGCCCGTTCGCATCATAAGCGGATTGGGCTTGCCTAAGAAATACGCCTTCTTACCTGTGGAAAGCTCAATAGGAGATACCAGTGCCGCGCAGGCAGGCACAATAACATTACCCTCTGAGGGTCCGGTAAGGTCGGGATTGGTGCCGATAAGCTTAGCGCCGCCCATAATCAGCTTTACCGCCTTGCTGATGTTAGCATAGTTATAGTTTTGTGTTTCGCCTATTACAACATAATCGGGATTTACATCGTTCATACTGATGCCTGCTTCATATAAGGCATTGTGGAGACCCGCTTCACCAATGCAGTATACCGAGCATCCAGGTGACTGCTTTGCTAAAAAGTGTGCCGTAGCAAGAGCAGAGGTGTAAAAATGCTCCTCACCTACGTCAAGCCCCATTCTGAGTAGCTTCTGGTGAAGCTCAAGGCGTGAGCGCTCGCTGCTGTTGGTAAGAAACAAAAACTTCTTGTTTTCTTTCTTTAACCACTCAACGAACCTTTTGGCAGACGGTAATAACTCGTTACCGTGATAGATAACGCCGTCCATATCACATATAAAGCCCTCTTTTTGTCTTATAATATCAATCATAGCTTTTTCTCCAAATAAACTTAATATGCCTTACCCCAATAGAGCATATGACGGGCGGGCTTGCCGCAGCATACACACTTGTCAGAAAGCTGTTCCTGCTCGAAAGGAATACATCTTGACGTTACGCCAACATTCTCTTTAAGTGCATCCTCGCACTCACGCTCGCCGCACCACATAGCGCGTATAAATCCGGGCTTATTGTCTGCCAGCTCCTTCATTTCGTCAAGGCTGTGCGCATCGTAGGTCATCTGTGCTCTGCGTTTAAGTGCCTTATTATACATACCTTCGTGAACGGCTGTAAGAAGTGACGGTATCTTTTCTTCGAGTTCATCAAGGCTCACGGTAATCTTCTCGCCGTTGTCTCTGCGGCAGATAACGCACTGATTATTTTCAATATCTCTGGGGCCGAGTTCAAGTCTTAGCGGTACGCCCTTCATTTCATATTCGGCAAACTTCCAACCGGGCGACTGCTCGCCAAGATCTATCTTAGCACGGCAAACCTTATTTACTCTCTCATAAACTTCGTTTGCCTTTTCGGTAACACCCTCTTTATGAGAGGCAATGGGAATCACAACCAACTGAATAGGTGCAATAGCAGGCGGCAAAACGAGACCGCTATCATCACCGTGTGTCATAATAACGGCACCGATGAGTCGTGTAGTACATCCCCAAGAGGTCTGGAAGGGATAGGTCAGTTTGTTTTCTTTATCGGTATACTGAATACCGAAGGCCTTTGCAAAACCGTCACCAAAATAGTGAGAGGTTGCACTCTGAAGTGCCTTACCGTCGTGCATCAGCGCCTCTATTGTATATGTGTCCTCCGCGCCTGCAAAGCGTTCCTTTTCAGTCTTAACGCCCTTAACAACAGGCATTGCAAGGTAATTTTCAGCAAAATCGGCATAAATATTCAGCATTTGAATCGTCTCCTGCTTTGCCTCCTCGCTCGTAGCGTGAACGGTATGACCCTCCTGCCATAAGAACTCGCGTGAACGCAGAAAGGGTCTTGTTGTCTTTTCCCAACGAACAACACTACACCACTGGTTATAAAGCTTCGGTAAATCTCTGTAAGACTGAATAATATCTTTATAATGGTCGCAGAAAAGTGTTTCTGAGGTTGGGCGCACACAGAAGCGTTCCTCTAACTTCTCATTACCACCGTGTGTTACCCAAGCAACCTCAGGCGCAAAGCCTTCAACGTGGTCCTTTTCCTTTTCGAGCAGGCTTTCGGGAATGAACATAGGCATATAAACGTTCTCGTGACCTGTTGCCTTAAACTTTGAATTTAGGATAGACTGAATATTCTCCCAAATCGCATAACCGTAGGGACGAATTATCATACAGCCCTTAACTGAGGAATATGCCATAAGCTCTGCCTTTGATACAACATCGGTGTACCATTTCGCAAAGTCCTCATCCATTGAAGTAATTTCTTTAACTAATTTTTCTTTTGCCATTTTTATCACCAAAAATCATTATATTTCAAGTTTTGTTTTTTTGCAATACCTTATAGTGCATTATCTTCTGCTAAAAGCATCGTAACTGCTATTGCCACCGCGGCTTCAACCGCTGGTAAGGCACGAGGCACAATACAAGGGTCGTGACGGCCGTTCACCTTTAAAACGGTGTTCTGACCTGTTTGCAGGTCTACCGTGTTTTGCTCTTTAAAAATTGACGGTGTGGGCTTTAGTGCCGCCCTTACGATAATCGGCATACCGGTTGTCATGCCCCCGACAATACCACCGCAATTATTGGTAGCTGTTTTAACGGTGTCACCGTCGTAATAATACGGATCGTTAGCTTCACTTCCTCGCAGATACGCAAAATCGAAGCCTGCGCCAAAGGACACACCCTTTACGGCAGGTACACCGTAAACTACCGATGAAATAATATTTTCTACACCGCCGAACATATGATTACCTATTCCCACAGGCATACCCGTAACCGCAACCTCAACCGAGCCGCCGATACTGTCACCATCCTTACCCGCTTCAAGAATATACTGACGCATATCACTTTCAGCATCCGCTGACACAGTAGCAAAATATTTTTTTGATAAACCTTCTAAAAGCTCACCGCTCACAGTGACAGGGTCAAAGGCAATATCAAACGCTTCGCCTATATTATATACGTGACCGCCCACCGCAATTCCACGGCGAGACAGTATCTGTCTGCAAACGGCGCCTGCCGCAGTAAGAGGTGCAGTGAGTCTGCCTGAGAAATGACCACTACCGCGCATATCGGCCTGTCCGTTATATTTAATGTGTGCAGGATAGTCTGCATGTGACGGTCGTGGGGTGTATTTCAAATTATTATAATCTGCCGAATGGGTGTTTGTATTTTCTATTACAATATGTATGTCTTCCCCAGTTGTCACACCGTTTTCAAGACCCGAAATAAAGTGTGGAGTGTCGGCTTCTTTACGGGGCGTAGAGGTTTTATCCCTACCCGGCGCTCTGCGCGACATCTGAAGCACTATCTCATCCATATCAATTTTTTCGCCCGTAGGGATGCCTGACAGCACAGCCTCGATGCATGGCCCGTGGCTTTCGCCCGAAATTGTAATACGTATTTTATTGCCGTAGCTTGATTTCACCCATAATCACCTTTTCTTTTTAAAAAATAATAAAACTGTTGACAAATTTAACTTTTAAACATATTATTCTATATAGGGATATTTTTTAGTATTCTTAAAATATTGCAGAATGTCTTGCAATATTAAGAAATTTCAGGAGGATATAAACATGGTTTACGAAAGAATAAAAGAAATACTTGCAGATCAGCTTGACGCCACCGCAGACAGCATGACAATGGAATCTGACATTGCCGCAGATCTGGGTGCAGACAGCCTTGACGTTGTTGAATTACTTATGACCATAGAAGATGAATTCGAGGTTGAAATTCCAGATGAGGAGATTGAAAACATCAAAACCATCGGTGACCTTGTTAAGTACATTGAAGCAAACAAGAAATAAGCTTTTTTATTCAGACCGCCTTTAAAGGCGGGCTTTTTTTATTTTCAGTAATACCGACACAGCGCACAGCGCTACTGCGGCAAGTGCAAGACCGACAGTCAGAACAAAGGCACCAAACCCAATGCTTCTGCCGAGCATTATATCGGCCATATCGCTGGTGCTAACGACAATAACATGCAAAAGTGTGCCAAGCAGTAAGCCTAAAACTATACCTATCACTGCAGATATCACGGTTTCACCATAAATACGCGCCACAACTTCACGGTTTGTAAGGCCGAGCGCCTTTATAGATTTTATTTCTCTTTTTCTGTCGGAAATATTCATATCGGTAAGAATATAAACAACAGCAAGCATCAATAAAACAGTCGCTGCTATGAGGAACTGAATTATATGACCTATATTGCTCATTTTTTGGTTAACATAGTCGACGGTATCTGCCGAATATGTTGCGCCCAGTATCAGCCCCGTATTTTTAACCGCTTGGTCAAATTTATCGTTGGTGACGCCGCCTGCATACCGAACAAGCACTCCGTTTGCCGCCACGTCACTACCTATTGCCTTTTTATAAGCGGCGGGAGTAATATAAATAATATTACCGACATAGTTTTCGGTTATTGCGCCAACCTTAAATTTGGTCTGAATACCCGCGGCGGTAGTCAGCTTTAAGGTGTCGCCCACCTTAACACCGCACGCCGATGCAGTGTTTTCACTCAGCACAATATTTTTGTCCCCTATATCTATCTGCTTACCGAACGCCCGCGTTCTCAGTGAAACGAGCTTATTAAAGGACTTCTCTTCAAGCGGCACTGTTGCCGTAATTGAAATTTTATTACCGTCATTACTGTAGCTCATCGCCTCATTATAAATGGGTGAATATTTTTCTACATATTCCTTATTATCCAAGGTCTTTTTAAGGGTGCCTGCCTTAGCAAAATCTACGCCATTTTTAAGAGATAGCGAAGCATCGTATTGCTGAATTCTCTCATACTGAAGTCGGTCTACATTAGTTACAGAATTATGAAGACCAAACGCTGTGAGCAACAACGCCGTGCAACCTGCTACGCCTACGGCAGTTATAATAAAGCGCTTTTTGTTCCTTATAAGGTTACGTAGCACAATTCTGCAAGATGGGTTAAGCTTAGACCACAGCTTTTCAAGCCTCTCAAAAATGACACCTGTGGGCTTGCTGAAGCGCTTTGATAAAATCAGGCCTGCAGGCCTTAATTCAAGGCTATTTTTGCATACAATATAGCCTGCACCTATCACACATAAAAACGACAGCAATATTGGCGGAATAACCGCCTCGGGCAATATCAAGACACCTAGCGGTCCATAGGAATACACGGCACTGTATGTTTCGTATATGAACAGGGGTAAAATCAGTATGCCAACTACAAGTCCCAAAACGACACCTGTAACGGTGGCGGTGAGAGAATATTTTACATTTCTTTTAATAATCATTTTATCACTATAGCCAACCGATTTTAAAACACCGATTTCACGGCTTTGTTCTTGGGTGTTCCTACACACCGCTAACGTGGCGGCTGCTATTGCAATAGCAAAGAAGGCTATAGGGAATACACGTGCGATTGTTCTGATTTTATCTACATTGGACTTAAAGCCCAAAAAGCTTGCATTTTGTGTTCTGTCGGCTATACTCCAGCTCTGCTTACCGCTTGCCTGCTCTTGCCCTTTGTAATCTTCATATTGGTTGTGGGCATTTGCAAGCTCTTTGTTCGCTTGATTGCGGTTCTTTTCATAGCTTTTTTTAGCCTGTTCGTATATAGTCTTATCGACCTTTAAAATATTTTCCTTTTTGGTTAATGCCTTAACATCCTTGTTGTATTTAGTTAATTCCGACTGATACTTGCTGATTATCGCCTTTTCTTCATCTGTTGTGGCTTCACCCTTTAATTTAAGCGCCTCTATTTCGGGTGCCTGAAGGTCTAAAGCCGCCTTGGCCGCAGTCAGCTTTTCTTTTTTTTCGTTTATTTCCTTTTCGGCCTTTTCTATATCCTTCTTAAGCCTGTTTACATACTGCTTTTGTGCCGCAAGCTCAGATTGAGTGCTCTGCTGATACTCGGTATAGTTAGAGGTTATCTGACCAAGCACCGACTGCTGTTGACTAGTGATTGAGTCTTCTCTGAGTTTTTCTCTCTCATCAGACAGCTTTTCAAGCTGCTTTTTAGCGGCAGTTATCCTTTGGACATACTCATCACTGAAGGTATCTAACCTGTCAGCATCCTTAACCGTAACCAACACATCGGTATATATGCCTACGGCATGATAAACACTCTTAGAAACGTAAATAGCCATAGAAAGAACGTTGTCACCCGAAGTCGTTACCTGTCTGTCGCCCGAAGCAAATTCAGGGCTTTCGGCCACACCCGTAACGGTAAAGGCAATTTCTGAAAGTATATCGCCGCCCGAATTTAAATAAATTTTATCACCGATTTTTATATCGTTTTTGAGCGCATAAGACCTTAATACCACACAGCTCGTAGAATTTATAGGATAACTACCCTCAAGCAGCACAGGCGCCGCCAGGGTCTCACCCGTGGCTATATCATTATCAAAATCGACAGCATATATGCGTATGGGGTAATTGCCCTCAAGATTATGTGATGCCGTAGCATCAAGGGTAATAAGACCGCATGCATCCTTAACATACGCCTGTTTCTTTATAGCCGTTACATCCTCAGGCGTGAAGCCTAAGGTCGATTTAATATTTATATCCCAGAAGTTGCTTGCATCATAATATTTATCGGCGGTATATTCCATATCGGGCGCAATTGAAACAAGGCCGGTTAAAAAACCAACCGATAGAGCAGTTATTATCAGAATGGCCGCAAATCTGCCGACATTCCTCTTAATGTCCTTTTTGAAAAAACCGATACGATTTTTCATTACACTAAATCCTTTCAGGCGTTAACGCTCGGGATTAACGGTATTTTCTATAACACAACCGTTTTGAAGCTTTATAACCCTGTCTGCCATAGCACAAACCACATCGTCGTGTGTTATAACAACCGCAGTTTTGCCCGTGGTTTTACAGGTTTCATAAAGTAATGAGATAATCTGCCTGCCTTCGTTACTGTCAAGTGTGCCTGTCGGCTCATCGCACAATAACAGCTTGGGGTTTTTAGCCAGCGCACGCGCTATAGCGACACGTTGCTGCTGACCTGAAGATAACTGTGACACAACGCTGTCGGCATAATCTAACAAGTCCATAGCATTAAGCGCTATTTCTACACTGATAGCATCCTCGCAAAGCCCGCTTGCAAGCTCAATATTTTCGCGCACCGTAAGGTCATCAACCAGGTTACCGTACTGAAAAACAAAGCCTACATCGTTTCTTCTGTAGTCGGTAAGCTCTGCCTCGCTAAAATTACGGATGTTTCGGCCGTCAACGACAACATTACCGCTATCGCACACATCCATACCGCCAAGAATATTTAGCAGCGTTGTTTTACCTGCGCCGCTTTTTCCCACAACGGCAACAAACTCGCCGCGCTGAATGTTAAAGCTGACCTTATCGTTAGCCGTAACTGTGTTGTCACCGCATTTATAGACACGTGAAACACCATCAAACTCTATAAAATCATAGTTGGTTCTGTTCACGCCCAGACCAAACGGCTCGAAAACCTGTACTCCGTCTTGGGTCGTTCTGATTTTTAATGCTTCATCAGATGAATACAGCTTTAATGTAATTTCGTTATCTCCGTCATATAAAAAGTCACTGATGTTGATTTCATACGGATAGAAGCCCACAACACCTGCCTCGCTACCATTGACCTTGACCTCGACCAATTCAGCATTCTTTTCATTAAACCGAAGCTTGTAAACAACGCCGCCTTTTTTATTAACAAAAACATTGCAGGATAATTCCATAGCACCTGCAAAATACCAGAAGCCGCTTTCTCTGATTTTATTTATATCAATCTGTTCGGGAATAGCCGCAAGTGTAAACCCGCCGTCAACATAAAGCTTTCTGTCGGTATCGTAGGTAATATCGGCATCAGTCAAAGCTGCAAATTCACCCGCTATAAAGATGCCGTCGGGCATACCACACGAGTCTATCTGCGACGCAATCCTCGGCACAGCCACAACAATTTCGTTCTGACCGTTTTTAAGAAGTCCCGATATGTCGAAAACGCCCTTCTTACCCTGCACGCTATTGCCGTTTACTAAGGCGGTTACATCTGCAAATTCAGGCACATAAAGTGAGCATTTGCCTTCAAAACCATCACTTACCACCGTAAACCTGAATTCAGCGCCTCCCTTAGCGGATAATAATGTATCGGACATTTCACCCATTCTCTTATCGGTGTTCCAGCGTCCCTTTGTTGTACGGTAATCGCAAAGGCTGAGCGCCAATATATTACGGCTGTAGTTCTTTAAAGTAAACAACTCACCCGTTTCGATTACTTTATTTGAATTGTTTGCAGAAAGCGAATTTTTATCCTGCGACTCCCTTATAAAGAGTGCTGTGCTTGAAAAGTCATTGGTATCGACCGTCTTTACACCAAAGAGTGAACCCAATATTTTTTTAGAAGATATTTCTTTTTCGGTGCCTGCCAAAACGTCTACGCAAGACAGCCTGCCGCGTGTGTTAAAGCTAAATTTCGAATTATTATTACTTCTTACAAACACAAGCTTTGACATATCGGGCAAAAAGCCGAATCGGCAAAGCTCAAAGTTGCTTAATTTAAAGAATTTTTCCTCGCATATATCCTCGATACGCTTAACACACCCGAAATTCTTCGCCAAATCATCGACCCTTGCGCTTTTTACGCCGTCAATAAGACGCAGCTTTTCACCGTAACTGAAAAAGCGAACCTTTTGCTGTAAAAGCTCTTGTATCTTATTGGCGGTGGCAAAGGAAATATTTTCGGCATCAATAAGTGCGACACCGTCATACTCCTGCGCACCAATGACGATTTTACCCTCGTTGCTCTCGGCAAAGGTTTTAAAGGTCAGTTCATCGCAAATATCGTAGAATATGCCGTTTTTATCAAGTCTTTGCAGGCTCTGACATAATTTAATATCGAAGGCTGTGTCGTCGCCGTTCATAAGGCTTGTGAATGTCGGATAAAGTATAAGCATCCTCTTTTTGCTTTTCATCTGCGCACAAATTGCAGCTACTGAATCGCAGTAATTCTTGATATAATTAGCCTTAACACCATAAAGCGCATCTTTGCCCTCTTTGTCGCCGACTGCAATAAGGTCTATACCGCTCGCATATAGATTATCGACCTCGGTTTTAATCTCCTCAAGGCTGTTTTGCTCTATAAGTGCATCAGAAGCAAATGCCACTCTGCTGAAGGAAAAAATTCTACTGAGTGATGTGTATTTCTTAACCGTGAGATATGTAATCGCACCGCTCGCAGTATCCAAAAACATTTTTTCAAAGCAGCCATAACCCGCAAGATTTATATTGCGGGGCAGCTCGGTAGCAACGCAGACGCGTTCACTCACCACCGCGCAAAGCTGATGTAAGCCCTCGCTAACCGCCTTTTTTATGGGCAATAAAAAGTTTTCATATGTAAGCTCGCTAAGCAGCTTATAATATCTGCCGCGAAACCGTGCGCTACCCTTAGCGCACACAAACAAAAGCGCTAATTTATCGAGTATATTCTCGCCGTACTTCTCGTTATATGCCTTAAATATCTGCTGTGACCAGATAATGCCATCGGGATAAATATCGTCCCCCAACATTATGTCCTTTTTAGCAGAGCGCACTAAACCGCATACTGCGGAACCAACCGCGCCCTTGGTAATATCGACAAAGCCGGTTGATACACGCTCGTACACAACCAGACAGCCCTCTGTCGCATTTGCAAGTCTTACAAGATTTGTTTCATCCTGCCTATAGTATGCCAACGGCCTTTCGGGCAGGTCCGCAAGATAGTCAAGCTCTGCGCACTCAATATAGTGAGCCTCAGCGGTTATATCCTTTTCGCATATTTTACGCATAATGCTGTTGTCTATAACAACACTGTCGACGTTACAAAACTCAAGTCCGACACGTGCCAAAAGCTCTTTTCCGTTTTGCGCCTCGCGAAAAGACGAAACTGCTTTAAATAGATTATACTTTTCCATAAGGCCCTCCTGCAAATTCAACGAAAGCTAATTTACCTATAATAATCTAATATAATATTATAATGCAAATTTTTGCAAAACTCAATAAAATTAGTACATAAAAAGTTAAAAATGTCTGTTTTTGCCGCCTTTTTCACTAAAGCGCCCACCAAAACTGATGTCTAACTGCCCTAACAAAACAAAAAAGCGCACTTTTCAGTACGCTTATTTCTGATTTTAATCTAATATACCCGTATCAAGATATTTTTTAAATGCCATATAGGTTCCTGCAGACCAACCCATCATAGCCGGCATTTCATACTCATTTTTAACGTTTACGCTGCCCTCTTTGATGTTGTATTTCTCCCACAGATGTCCGGTTTCTTCAAATATTCTCTCAACAAGGTCAACATATTTTTTAGCTACCCTCTTGGCATCCTCGCTGTAACCGTAATTATAAAGACCGCGTACTACCTGATACTGCTGACAGGGCCAGCCGTTCGGATAATCCCACTGAAAATCGATACTAGTTTCACTTTTTTCACAGGTTGAAATACCGTATTGATATTCAAGCTTTGGTAACAGCTTTACGACACTTTGAGCCTCTTCGGGCGTAGATAGCTTTGATGCAAGTGGATAGAAAACGGCACTTGAAACCAGCCACTGCTTTTCTTTTCTGTCAAAATCATAGTCATTAAAGCATTCGCCGTTCCACATAAGCTCGCGCATTTTTTCGGCACGTTTTTCTGCCTTAGCTTCCCACTCATCAGCACCGTCAAGCCCTAATTCGCGGCAAATAAATGCGAAATTCTTTTCATACTCATAAAGGTTGGCGTTGCAGTCAACCGAGTTGCATAAAATCTTTCTGCCCATCATTCTCGGGGTGCAATCCCAACCGCTTTCGCAATCGTGTATCATACATAAAGCAATAAATTCTTTGTCGGTAGCTTTGTCACCGTAAATTCTATCAAGTTCTTTAAGGCGGTCTTCTGATAGCTTATAAAATCTCTCTACATCCGATTCGCTTAAAAACCTGCCATAATACCGATTAAGGCCGCTCTCGGTCATACGCTGTGTCATCCAAAATTCATATTCGCGACATAATACATCATACGCCGACTTAAGCCATACGGGGTCTTTATAATATTTGTAAATATCGATTACCATTTGTGATAAAAACGGCTCCTGCGAGTTTGCGAGATAATAGGTGCGGTTGCCGTTAGGCATAAAGCCGTACTTGTTTACGAGATAAAACATATTATCTACATTGTTTTTTGCCTGTGCAGCTTTACCGCTTAGGATTAGACCCTTATTGGTGAAATATGTATCCCAATAATACATTTCGCGGAAGGTGGAATTTACAGTAGGACAGGTAAAAGGGTACGGAAGACCTAAAAGAGTGTCCTCATCCTGCCGTTGTACAATAACAGTGTCCTTCCAGGTGTCTATAATAAATTTCTCAACTTTATTCATGCTCGCCCCCCTATTACTCCTAACAATTCTATCACACAAACTTTTGAAATGCAATAAAAAAGCTGTGCTTTGTAGTGCCAAAACACAGCTTTTCACATTATTTATTTGCAAGAATACTCAGTAGATTCTGTAAATTGATTTCAGCCGTACTCTTAAGCTCAATATCGGGGCGTAATTCACCTGCATTGGCAACATTTATTCCAACCGATAGCATACCGGCGGAGTGTATGGCCTGAATACCCGCATAGGCGTCCTCTATGCCAACGCACTCGCTTTCTTGAAAACCCAACGCTTGCGCACAGGTAAGAAATACATCGGGTGCCGGCTTAGCGTTTGGAACCTTAGCTGCATCAGCAACATAATCGAACATATCACGAATCCCAAGCAGTTGCAAAATCTCAGGCGCATTACGGCTGGCAGAGGCAACCGCCATACGTATCCCTGCCGTGCGACAATCCTTTAAAAACTGCTCGATACCGGGCAGAATATCATCATGCGTGATTTGGCGAATCATTTGAACATACATATCATTTTTCTCATTCGCCATAATGTTTTTTTCGTTATCGTCAAAGGCATCGGTTAAATTGTTAATTTCTAAAATAATTTCAAGCGAACGTATACGGCTTACGCCCTTGAGTCGTTCGTTATCTGTTTCGGTGAAATGCCAACCGTTTTTATCACAAAGTGCTTTCCACGCGAGGAAATGGTACTTTGCAGTATCAGTCAGCACGCCGTCTAAATCAAATAAAAATGCTTTTGGTTTCATATGTTCTCCTTATATTTTAACCGTAATTTTGGTAATATTAGCATTAAGAATGGCTTCACTACCATTAACACAGACCGGCAATTCACCGTGAATTGTTTCGGCACTAAGTGTTATACTGTCCTTAGTTACCTTAACTGTGACAGGTATTCCTTTACAGCAGATATGGTAGGTCATAGCCTTCCAGCAATCCGGTAAATTAGGCACAACCGTAAGTTTTCCGTCTAAATAAGAAGCACCACCAAAGCCAAACACTGCCACCTGCCAGGTTCCACCGAAATTAGCAAAATGCAGACCGCTTACGGTATTCAGTTTAATATCGGCAATATCAAGGTATGCACAGTTTTTAAAATATTCATAGGCTTCGCCCTTTCTGCCTAAACGTGCAGCCAACCAGGCATACGGTGCATAACTTAGAGAACTGTCGTGCGCAGTTCTGGGCTCGTAATAATCATACGCCGCAATTTTTTCCTGCTCGGTAAATAGTTCGGGCAGCAAACACATAAGTGTTACCACGTCTGACTGTTTTGTTACCTGATATACTGCCAGCATTTCATAATTCATGGTTGAATCAATAATACGTTTTGCAGTGGGCTTAGCCCTCTTCAAATCAAGAGGACGGCGATTAAAGTAATTGGCATCCTCTGCAATCAAGCACTTTTTATCATCGCAGCATATGTACAGCTTATCAGCTATTTCGAGCCACCTCTTAATCTCTGATGGATCAAAACCGGTCTTTTCGCAAAGCGCTTTATAACGCTCGGGTGCTTCTGCAGGCATGCGGGTCAGCACATCGGCTGCGGTACGGAAATTAACCGCTGTCATATAATTAGTGTAAGCACTGTCGTTAACAAAAATATCATATTCATTCGGTCCGCGCACGGCATTGATATGCCATTTTCCATCCCACTCACTGTAGTCCGCACGGCTTTCCCAAAAACGCGCCGTCTCCATTAAGACCTCGGCTCCCATATCCCAGAGAAATTCACAATCACCGGTAACCGAAATATACTGTCGGATAGCATAAGCGATATCTGCGATAATATGGATGGCATAGAAACCACCGCCGCCGAGATGTGTCTGTTCTCTACCCTTTTCACAGGATTCCCAAGGATACATAGCGCCCTTGAACCAATTATACTTAGCATATCTCTTTGCAGGCTCAAGTCCGTGATAACGCCAAGCAAGCATTCTGCGCGCACTGTCAGGGTCGGTAAAGGTGAAAAACGGTAGTTGAAATATTTCGTTATCCCAGAAAACGCAGCCCTCATACATTTCACCCGTGAGTCCTCTGGCTCCGATGCTTACCTTGTCGGTATGTGTCGGGCAGGCACACATTAGCTCAAATAAATCATATCTTAAGGCTGTCTGGTCATCGGTGTCGGTATCAATTTCGATATCTGCAGCCTGCCAACGTTCCTCCCAACGAAGCTTATGCCCATTAAATACCTCTGTAAATTGGAGCTTTGTACCGATGAATTTCTCAATTTGCTCTGCAGCATCTGTACTGTCCTTATCGGTGTATACACAGACGATTTTTTCTAAACTGAGTTTGTCTCCCTTTTTGAGCTTTACCTCATAACTTGTGCCACAGGCATAGTCATCGGCATAAGGCACACCCTCCACCACATTGCCGTTCAAATAAAGGAAAAGCTGCTGTGCAGCGTATAAATTGGTTGAATCCTCATCATCGAGCAACGTAGTCAAACGGTTATCGCTAATATTTCGAGATACAATATGGTCCACACCCGGCTGTACGGGTAACGGCTCACAGCTTTCAAAATTAAGATTATTTACCTTGCTGTCAAGCAAAACGCGTAATGTAACCACCATAGAATCGTGTGCCGTCAAAGAAACAGCTTGACCGATTCGGTGGATATCTACCATATCGGCAAAACGCGAAGTCTTTACACTCAGGCGATTATTCCAAATATAGCTACGGCTGTAAACAGCCTGCTTCATATCAAGCTCACGACTGAATTCAGAAATATTGTTTACACCGTCAACCTGCTCACCGTCGACATAAATTTGCAAACGCAAAACATTGGCTATATTACAAAGGTCACGGCTGTTTCCCTCAAATATATTACGATTATCTACGCCGGCACCGACAACTCCTGCAACATATATACCACCGTTACCGACCTCACTTACAGTATCCTCTTCAATAAATCCTCGGATACCAAAATAACCATTGCCCACCGTAAAAAGCGCATTATGGCTTTGGCGTCTCTCGGGCGAATCGTCAAAGGATGTGATACTCCATTTTTCGTATTGCATAAAACATTCTCCTATTGTTATAAAGTCATTGTGTTCAGCACAAATGCAACCAAAAGTTGCTTTTTTGTAAACCGGCGCTCACATTACTGCATTATAGCATATTCTAAACCACTTAACAACCACTTTATGACACAATATTTCTAAAATATCTTCCTGTTATTCGACAAATAACAAAAAACGCCCATAACTTATAGGCGTTTAGGCGTTTTTTGTTTATACTTCAAATATGTCGCCGACGACCTTCTGATGTATTATATCGGCACTACAGTGGGTAAGCTCACATACAATAATATGAAATCTCTCTTTGCTTGCATTTTCAGGATAATTTGTAAATTGTGAATTTAAATCCCCTTTAAGCCTTATTCACTTCTAAGTGCTACCACAGGGTCCTTTTTAGCCGCACTTCTTGACGGGATGAGTCCCGAGAAGAGTGTGAGTGCCACGCTGATAAGCACAAGTATAACCGAAGCGCCCACAGGTAAAATTGCATTAAGATTTTCTATTCCTGTCAGTGAGTGTAAAATCATATTAATCGGGATACATAGCAGATAGGTCACAACAATTCCGAGCAGACCCGAAGCAAAGCCGACAATCATAGTTTCGGCATTGAACATACTTGATACGTCACGTTTTGACGCGCCAATAGAACGCAAAATACCAATTTCCTTTGTTCTTTCCTGCACCGAAATTAGTGTAATTACGCCTATCATAATTGACGATACAACAAGCGAAATTGCAACAAAGGCAATAAGCACATAGGTTATGGCATTTATGATTGTTGTGATTGAGGACATCATTATACCTATATAGTCGGTGTACTTAATCTGCTTAACCTCGTCTACACCCTTGTTATATTCGGCGATAGCGTCGGTTATTACATCTTTATTCTCAAAGGATGAAGCATATATGTTTATGCTGGCAGGCATTTCGAGGTCGATATAGCCCATTTTGAGTAGATTATCCTCATAGGTAGAATCGGAAAACTCGACAATTTCGTCATAATACGTGGCATACTGCTCGAGTGTATATTCGGGCAACGCTGCATCGAGCGCATATACAAGCTGTGCTTCACCCATCATAGCAAGCTCAGCGGACACCTGCACGGCATACTGCATCTTGATTTGCTCGGTGAGCATTTCGGTAAATATTTCCTTTAGCTCGTCATCATCCATCGACTTGATATATTTTTGAAGCTCTGCTTTATCAACCGTCATCTGACTCTCGAGTCCTGTTATGATGGTTTGCTCGATATCGGCACGCCCCATACCTTGCATCGCCGTTTCAATTTGCTCATCAACAAACTCTTTGGGCGGTATACAGCTAATTTTAATATAGGTCTCTGCCTTTTCGGCATCGGTCATTGATGAAACGTAATCGATAAACTCCTGCTTTTTCTCTTTATCGGTTAGCTCACCCGTAGTTGATTTAAAGGGCAGTCCCGTAATTATATCGGTATGCTCGTTTTTAAGCTGCTCCTTAATTACCTTGTTCTCTTTAGATTTGCCTATTATATGCTTTGTTAAATCACTCGTATAGCATATACTACCCGTAATCATTGTAGTATCGCTGTTTTCATTGGGACGAATAATGCCCGTAACCTTGAGCTTTAGTGCATTATCATACAGATATCTAAGACCCGCATCGGTTTCGCGCAAATCTACGTACAGTCCCGATTTTTCGTCTGATGAATAACAGTCAGCATTTAAAATGGTTCTGTATTCGCGCGAGCATATTTCCTTATAGCTCCACTTGTGATCCTTTTTCTCGAGTGTTGTACCGTCTGTAGCGGCACTGACAAGCGCACCCATATCCTCCTCGGGTAAAAGACCGAGGGCATATAAAGTTACGTCATCAAGCTCGTTATTTTCATCTACCACAAGCACAATTTCGTCATAGCTATTGGGCCACGAGCCGTAAATTATGTCGTACTGATTAATGAGTAAATCATTTACGGGTGCACCGTTATCCCCCGGCAAAAGCTCCTGCCAAAGACCGCTTGACATATTACCCATCGGCATCATATTCATCATCGGGTTAGAGGTAGCGTTCTGCATAAGCGACGCATCTACGCCCATATATTCCGCCATAAGCTCTTGAAGTAAAAGCTCGGTGTCAGAGCGAATTATATTACCCTCAATATTTTTCGTGTATATCAGCATATCGAGGTCGTAGGAATACTGAATACCGTTAATTGCCTCGGATAAAGCCGAGTTTTTATCTGCCCTTTTCTTTAATAGATACTGATTAAACGACTTAAGGTCGTTTTCCCTTTCCTCAAGGTTATTAAAGGCATTTACAATATCGTAAAGCGCCGATTTTTGATAAACGGCATCCTTATCGTGCTTTACGTTTTCGTTGCTTATATTCATAAAGGTTTCCATTAAGGTTGTAAGCTCAACGGTGGTTGCCTCTATGGTCAGCGGATATGACGACAGGGTGTTTTCCTGAACGGTATCAATATAGGTTGTCATACCCTCAGAAATGGCAAGAATTAAGGCGATGCCGATAATACCAATACTTCCCGCAAAGGCGGTGAGTGCCGTTCTGCCCTTCTTGGTGAAAAGGTTTTTAAGCGACAGCATAAAGGAGGTCGCAAACGACATTGTCGGCTTTCTTGTTTTTCTTTTGCGCCTTTTTCTCGACTTTGCCTTTGCCTTTCTTTTAGAGTATTCCTCCGCCATCACCGCACGCTCTTCGTCGGTAAGCGGCATTGAGTCATCGATTATTCTACCGTCAAGCATACGAATAATGCGTGATGAATACTGCTTGGCAAGGTCGGGGTTATGGGTAACCATTATTATAAGCCTGTCTTTAGAGATGCGCTTTAGTATCTCCATTACCTGAACACTGGTTTCGGTATCAAGCGCACCCGTCGGCTCGTCGGCAAGGATAATATCGGGATTATTTACAAGTGCACGTGCAATGGCAACACGCTGCATCTGACCGCCCGACATCTCATTTGGTTTTTTTCTTAACTGGTCGCCAAGTCCCACCTCTTCAAGTGCCGCCTTGGCGCGAGCCTTTCTCTCGGCACGTGATACACCTGAAAGGGTTAATGCGAGTTCCACGTTTTGTAAAACGGTTTGATGAGGTATTAGGTTATAGCCTTGAAACACAAACCCTATCGAATGGTTGCGGTAGGTATCCCAATCTCTGTCCTTATATTTTTTGGTTGAGCGACCGTTTATCACAAGGTCACCGCTTGTGTATTGGTCGAGTCCGCCAATAATATTAAGCAGCGTCGTTTTACCGCAGCCCGATTGACCCAGCACCGATACAAATTCGCTCTTTCTAAAATCGAGTGACACACCCTTAAGCGCCACAACCTTGTTGTCGCCCGCCGAATATTCCTTAACGATATTTTTAAGACTAAGCAATTTATTTGCTCCTTTCCAATATTTAGCAATTATATTATATCACCTATTTATGAATAAAAAAAGAATTTTTCATAAAAAGAAAGTTTAAATATTTAAGGATGTGTGGTATACTGTATGTAGGAGTGATTTTTATGGATAAACTTAAGCGCATAGAAGAGCTTGTAGCATTTTTAAATAAATGCTGCGACGAGTATTATAACAAGAATAACCCTACATTGTCAGACGCCGAATACGATGCGTTGTTTGACGAGCTATCCGTGCTTGAAAAGGAAACGGGCTACATCCTTAAAAATTCACCCACAATGCGCCCCGGATATGAGGTACTAAGCGAGCTTAACAAGGTTTCACATGATATACCCCTGCTTAGCCTTGCAAAAACTAAAAGTGCCGCCGACGTTTATAATATGGCGGCCCAGAGTGACGGCTACCTCGCACTGAAGCTCGATGGACTTACCGTAAAAATCACCTATGAAAACGGCGAAATAACCGAAGCGGCAACGCGTGGCGACGGTGAAATCGGAGAGGATATCACCCATAACGCCAAGGTGTTTGTAAACGTGCCGAAATCCATACCCTACAAAGAAAAATTGGTTGTAAGCGGTGAAGCATTTATAGACATACCAACTTTCCAAAGGATTAACGAACAGATTGAAAATGACGAGGATAAATATTCAACACCCCGTAATCTTGCTTCGGGCTCGGTAAGGCAGTTGGATTCGGCTATATGTGCGGCACGCGGTGTATCCTTTGTGCCCTTTAACGTGCTTGTCGGTTTTGATAAGTATGACAGTAAATTAGCACGAATCAAAAAATTAAACGAGTTTGGTTTTGCGCTTATCCCCCACCTAATTCTTGACAAAAACGATGACGTACAAACAACCGAAAAGAAAATTTTTGCTTTAAAAGCCGTAGCCGAACAAAAGGGCTACCCCATTGACGGTATTGTTTTCACCTTTGACAACGTGCAGTTTGCCAAAAGTCAGGGTAAGACCTCACACCACTTTAAAGACGGTATTGCATATAAATTCGGCGACCCGCATTTTGACACCGTTTTGCGAGAAATTGTGTGGAACATATCACGTACGGGGCAGTTAACCCCTATTGCCGAATTTGACACGGTAGAAATTGATAACACAAATGTTGAGCGTGCCTCACTTCATAATATAACATTTATTGAAAATTTAAAACTGCTGGAGGGGGACAAAATATCGGTTTCAAAAAGAAATATGATTATCCCCCACGTTGAAAAAAATATTTCGGCCGAAAATGATAACCGAAATGACTATACCGTAGAAGTACCCGATATTTGCCCCGTATGCAAATCGCCGACACAAATTAAGATAACCGAAAACGGTGACACTCCGGTTAAGGTGCTTTACTGCACAAACGATGACTGCGGCGGCAGGCAGGTTAAAAAATACACCCACTTTGTAAGCAAGGCGGCTATGAATATTGAGGGACTTAGCGAAGCGACACTAATGAAATTTATATCACTCGGTTGGATAAATTCACTGCTTGATATTTTCTCCCTTAAAGACCATAAAGAGAAAATCGTTGTTATGGAGGGCTTTGGCGAAAAGTCCTACCAAAATCTTTGCGACGCCATAGAGAGTGCTAAAAATACACAGCTTTCAAATCTTTTGGTTGCCGTTAATATTCCCCTATTGGGCAAAAACGCCGCTAAAACCATTGAGGATGTTTTCGGCGGTAATAAGGATAGATTTCTGCAGGCAATCGCTTCTCGCTACAATTTCAGCGAAATTGACGGCTTTGGCGAATCAATAAACGATGAAATTTACAGATGGTTTGACAATGAGCAGAATTTCCGCGAATTTGTCGCCCTCACCGAATTACTGACAATAAAAGAAACCGAGCAAAAGGAATTTGACACCGCCAATATGTTTTATAATAAAACACTTGTAATAACGGGCAAATTTGCTAAAAACTCGCGTGATGAACTAACCGAAATAATGCAAAACCTCGGTGCCAAGGTGACGGGCAGTGTTTCTGGCAAAACCGATTTTCTGCTTTGCGGCGAAGATGCAGGCAGTAAGCTTGCAAAAGCACAAAAATTAGGTGTGAAAATAATTACAGAGGACGAGCTTTACACACTGATATAACAAAAATGCTTGAGTCGATGACTCAAGCATTTTTTATTTTACAGTTTTAATTCAACGGTGTTCTTAGTCTGCTCATACATACGGTATTTAACATGAGCGACATCAAACATCTTCTTTGAAGCAATTACACTGTCGGTATCGGCATATTTATCGCACATATAAATAACTTCCTTTATACCTGCTTGAATAATTGCCTTGGCGCATTCGTTACACGGAAACAGCGTCGTGTAAACCTTACAGTTCTTAAGTGAGCCGCCGCTATAGTTTAAAATGGCGTTAAGCTCGGCATGGCAAACGTAGACATACTTTGTGTCAAGCGCCGCACCGACATTATCCCACGGGAACTCGTCGTCACTGCAAAATCTCGGCATACCGTTGTAGCCCACCGACATAATCTTATTTTCATCATTTACAATACAGGCACCTACCTGTGTTGACGGGTCCTTACTGCGCTGTGATGATAAAAGCGCAATGCCCATAAAATATTCGTCCCAATTAAGATATGTTTCTCTTTTCAAATCAAAACACCCCTTAAAATAATATATGTACAAATCTATTTTAATACATTTATTGCTTTTTGGCAATACAATCTTTTTTAATCAGATAAATTATTACCAAAATCATTATAAGCGGAAAGACCGCCGACATCAGAAATCCCGTCCTTAAACCGTGAGAATCGGCTACGATTCCCGTGAGCCATGGACCAACCGAGCAACCGAGGTCACCAAATGCTGCTAATAAACCAAACATAAGCGCGCCGCCCGTAACAAAGCTTGCCGCCGACATACTGAGAGTACCCGGCCACATAACGCTGACCGAAAAACCACAAACAGCACAGAATATGAGTGACACCATCGCGCTTGGACAAAGCGCTATAACAATATAACTTGCAAAGCACAGCACTGAACAAATGAGCATCGCCCACTTTATGTTGAGCTTGTGACCAATTACCCCGTAAATCACACGTCCCGTACCCATAAAGAGTGCAAAGGCACAGGGTCCTGCCAGATCGCCTGCCGCTTTATTTAGGTGCAACGCTGTCTCGGCAAATGCCGAAGCCCACTGTGAAACCGCAAGCTCTGAAGCGCCTGCGCAAAGCATTACAACAAGCATTATATAAAAATCAGATTTTTTGAAAATATCCTTGTTCCTTTTATGCTCCTTTTCGCTTTCGGGCACGACTATTGGTGCCTTTATAAATAAAAACAGATTTATAAGGGGTACTACCGCCCATATCAGCGAAATATAGCTCCAGTTTTTAATGCCCATTACCAAGAATAAAACGGTTGTGAGCAA
This sequence comes from Acutalibacteraceae bacterium, assembly GCA_045540055.1. Classification (GTDB taxonomy): domain Bacteria; phylum Bacillota; class Clostridia; order Oscillospirales; family Acutalibacteraceae; genus SIG565. Next base: position 24,076 of record JAZQGO010000023.1, on the reverse strand, counting down.
AACGGTAGCGAGCTGTCCCCAACAATAAAAGGAGTGTAAAAGGCTCATGCTCGCCGCCTTGGCATCTGACGGCAGATACTCGATTATCGGGCTTATAATAACCTCGATAAGTCCACTGCCGAAGGCATAGCAGAGAATTGAAATAATTATTGCCAAAAAGGTGTTATCCATAGCCCTTGGCAGAATCGCCAAAAGCGTAAGACCCGCTGCGGCTAAAATATGCGCAAGCAGTACGGTATTCTTATACCCTATTTTATCAATGATTTTTACCGAAACAATATCAACTGCTATTTGCGTGCAAAAATTTATGACTATGAGTGTGCCAAGTCTCTCATAAGAAATCCCGTAATCAGTATTAAAAGTAACAAATAGTAAAGGCAAAAAATTATTTATAATTGCCTGAACAAAGTACCCTATATAGCAGCAAACTCGTGTGTAATTATAATTTTTAGTCATTGTTTAATCTCTTTATTATATCAATAATTTCTTTTGGGGTATCTACTATGTATTTAGCGCCATTATCGCGTAATTCTTGCCTTTCTCTAAAGCCCCACGAAACACCGACACTAACTGCACCGCAGTTTACACCCGTCTGGCAGTCAACACCCGAGTCACCTACAAAAAGGCACTCGGTCGTATTTACACCGAGAAGCTCGGCAGCCGCGGTTGGCATCTCGGGTGCAGGCTTTATAGGATAAGCATCACTCTGACCGATAACTACACTAACCGTATCGCCATACAGTCTCTTGACAACCTCTATCGCCGCCGAATGTGCCTTGTTGGTAACAACGGCAAATTTAATGCCCATTTTATTTAGTTCACCGAACATGTGCGGTACGCCGTCATAAACACAGGTATTATCGGCATAGTGGACGCTATAATATTCGAAAAATTTAGCCATAACACTTTGGATTGTTGCTTGGTCGCTGTTCTCCTCTGGCACAATGCTTTTAATAAGGTTGGGTATACCCCTACCAACAAAATAACGGTATTTTTCGGTTTCGTGCATTGGGTAGCCGAAGGAAGCTAATGCAAAATTTGCCGCATCCGCTAAATCCTTTAGCGTATTAGCAATGGTGCCGTCTAAATCGAATAAAACTGCTTTTATCATATTATAAAACACCTCAAGTCTATGTAATTATAACATTTGGATGGATATTTTCAACCTTTTAGAAGGTAATTTTTGAAAAAATGAAAAAAAGTCTTGCATTATGGGTGCTTTTCTGTTATTATATTTGTTGCTAATGTGATTAAAGGAGGTGCAGACCTATGGCAAAATGTGATATCTGCAACAAGCAAATTGCTTTCGGAATTAAAGTTTCTCACTCACACAGACGTTCTAACAGAACCTGGCAGCCTAACGTTAAGAGAGTTAAGGCTATTATCAACGGTACACCGTGTCGTATAAATGCCTGCACCCGTTGTTTACGTTCAGGAAAGGTTACCAGAGCTATCTAATTCATCGGGTGACAGTAAATTTTAAAAAACAGTACAAACGGTGTATTCCCTTTAGGAGTGCACCGTTTTCTGTTGCAATAAATTTTGGAGGACTATATTATGAAATATGATATAGCGATTATCGGCGGCGGTATTGGCGGTCTTATGGCGGCATATCGCGCTAAAAAGAACAATCCCGACGCCAACATTATAATTATCGAAAAGGGATTTACTCTCGATAAGCGTAACTGTCCCGCAGGACATAATAAGAAGTGCATACACTGTAAGGTCTGCTCAATTACCAGCGGCTATGCCGGTGCCGGTGCATTTTCTGACGGTAAGTTTAACCTCGGTACTGCATACGGCGGTACTATGGGTGATGAGCTAGGCGAAAACACCGCTATGCACTATATAAACACCGTTGACGATATTTTAAGAGAGTTTTCAGACGATTATCCCGAGCTTTATATGTCGAATGAGGATTTAAAGCTTAAATGTCTGCAGAATAATTTGCGACTTCTTGATATGAACGTGCGTCACCTCGGTACCGATAAAAACTACTCTACCATGATGCACCTAATCGATTGGTTGGATAAAAACGGTGTTGTGCTTACCTCACTCACCGACTGCACCGATATTGAGAAGTGTGACGGCGGTTACGAGGTACACACTCTCTCAAAGGGTGTTGCAGATGTTATCTCAGCCGATAAAATAATAATTGCAACAGGTCGCGGCGGTGCAGAGTTTGTAACCAACTTCTGCAACAAGTTCGGCATACAAATCGGCGCAAACTCGGTTGATATAGGTGTTCGTGTTGAGATGAAGGACGCTGTGTGGAGAGAATTTTCAAGCAAAATTTACGAGCCTAAAATTCTTTACCGCACCAAGACCTTTGAGGACAGAACGCGTATGTTCTGCTTCAACCAAGGCGGTCTTGTATCGGCTGAAAATAATCAGGGTGTTATAACCGCCAACGGTCACTCCTTTGCCGAGGCTGACAAAAAGACCGACAACTGTAACTTTGCAATTCTGTCTTCCATTCATTTTGCGGGTGACTTCACAAAGCCTACAGAGTACGCAATAAACATTGCACGCAATATGAACTTTGCGGGCGAAGGTAACATTATCGTTCAGCGCTTTGGTGATTTAATTAGAGGCCGTCGTACCAACGACCACCGATTATCTGCCAACAGTGTAATCCCGACACTTAAAGCCTTTGCGGGCGACCTTTCAATCGTTATGCCCTATAGAGCGCTTACAAATATTATCGAAACCATTTATGCTCTCGATAAGGTAGCACCGGGATGCGCTAATGACGATACCCTGCTTTACGGCTGCGAAAATAAATACTACTCCATAAAGCCTGTACACAACGGCAATTTCGAGATTATGGACGGTGTTTATCTTATAGGTGACGGTAGCGGTATCACACGAGGCCTTTCTCAAAGCGGTGCTATGGGACTTTACGTTGCCGACCATATCTGCGGTAAAATTGAAGACTAATTAAACCAAACAAAAACGCTTGAAGGCTAGCGCCTTCAAGCGTTTTATTTTTAGTCATCTATAAACTCTATAATATCCTCTATCTTACAACCAAGCGCGCGGCACAGCTTGTCAAGCGTTTTGGTTTCAATATTCTCATTTGCCTTTAAGCGTCTAACTGTTTTACTATCAATACCGCTTTTTTCTCTTAACTGATAGGTTGATATTCCCTTATCCTTCATCGTTTCCCAAAGCTTATTAAATACTATCATATAATCCCCACCTTGACGCTTATTATTTCCTTAACTTTTCTTTCGCTTTTTTCTAATCATCAACAGTACAATAACTGTCACTAACAGCACTGCCGCTACAATAACCCATATTCCATATACAAAGGTTTTCACGTGGTCTAAACGATAGCTGTTATCCTTGCTAAACATATATACCGTTAATTTTTCATTGCAACCAAAGAAATACGGGCCAGCCTCTCCGTCAAGTGCACTGTGAATACCGGTTTCAGTCTTTATATTAGAACCCAATATTACAGTTTTTAGATTTTCACAGTTTACAAATACGTCTGCCAAGGTAGAATTCCTCGGTATTTCAACAAATTCTAAAGCATCGAGATTGCCAAAGACGTTTGATTCCACCTTTTCGTCATTAGCCAAAACTACGGGTGCCGAGAATTTAATGCGCGTAATTGAATCGCAATCATAAAAAGATGTTCTGCAAATCTGCTTAAGTGATTTTGGGAATTTTACCTCGGCAATAGCATCGCAATTGATAAATGACGTATCAATTTTTTGAAGTGTTTTTGGGAACGTTACATCCTCTAAAGCGTGCAAATCGTTAAAGGAATTATATATCTGGGTAATTCCATCCTCAATAATTAAATGCTTAACCGTAGTGTCGATTTCTTTAATTGTATTATTATCTGCCCAGCTCAAAAAATCAGCTTCGACATTTCGTCTGTACAAATCTGACACCTTGCCTGTACCCGACACGGTAAGTGTGCCGGTTTTCTCATCGAAAGTGACAGTGATATTATCCTGCGGCGTTTGCGCAGTTGCAAAGATATTGACAGCAAAAACTATAATAGCAAGCAGTATGACCACTAAAATAACACTAATTATTTTTTTCATAACAAAAATCTCCCTTGCAAACAAATCAGAATCAACTCCATTTAGCGTATAAAACCAAATGCTCTCCTGGGTGTGCTGTTCCACCTAAATATGCGGAGCCTACTATTGGAAAAGTTTTAATATATAACGTATATCCACTAGGTTGGTTACCTTTTTTATACCATCCATGGGTACTTCCATCAGCTGATTTGTAATACCACTTATCTATCTCTCTTCGGTATAAATAATAACCATCAAATGTTAAGATTTGCCCGTCCGTTACATTGCTTGAAGTATATCGACTTATAGGATTGGTATTGCCAGATTGGTATTTACCGAGTTCTTGCATTTTTATGGCCGTATCCTTAATAGCGGCTCCATTGGCATTATATTGAATGTAAAATTCATCCCATAACGCATACATTTGTACATGTTCTCCTGCGTGTACAGTTTGTTTAACATTTTGTTCATCTTCATATATATACTTGCTATAACCTTCTGGCTCATAGCCCTCTTTATACCAATCGCAAACACTACTGTCAGGGGATTCATAATACCACATATCGACTTCCACTCGATACGCCGTCCAACCACAAAACTTATTTCCTGAAATTCCAACACGGTGTTTTCGTAATAGCGTTGAGATTCCGCGAATCATAATTGAACTAATATTCCCATTATCATAATCGCCTATGTAATTTTCAACATTTTCATCAGGACAATACTGTATATAAAATGTATAATCCGATAAATCAATATCGTAAAATAGCGATTTGCTTGAGACTTTGGGCAACTAAACCCAATAATTATCCTATCATCGTCCACCATTATACTTTCACATTCGTAGATACGATCTGTTCCATTTTCCACAATTATATTTATCGTCTTTACAAAATTCCCGTTCCAATCAAAAATTCGAACCTTATTTCCAATTCAATATCAGTTTGATTAGTTTTTGGACAATAAAAACACAAATAATAAATATATTGTTCATCTGCACATATACCTTGCCGTTCCCATTTATTATCGGTATCCTGATTTGCTGTATATCCAATAGTTTCAATAATGTTAAAATCATTATCCAATATTGCAAAATAGTTCAATTTCCCGCTAATACCAACTATATATCTACTGTGTACCGAATTGTAATCAATGGCGGCGACCCTACATGATATATAATGATGTTCAAACTCAGAAGCGGCAGCACTTCTCTGTAATTTTGCAGCATCTATGGTATATACCTCTTGTCGATGTCCAGCCCAGCTACACGCAATTATTATTTCGCCTGTATCGGTATTATAAGTCATATCATTTATATGATACAACTTATTCATTAACCCGCTTGATAATGCCACCTTTGTAAAACTGCCATTAGAGTTTTTTGTACAACAAATTATTCTAGAATCAAGTTGTGTACCTGATTGGTTTTTAACAAGAAAAGCAAAATAATAATAAAATCCATCTGTGCATCCACCTTGCATACCAAAATAGTCAGTGTTTGCCCAACAAAATTCTCTGCTGAAACGCTAACAGGTACAAAGCATGAAAATACTATATTAAAACAAATAAACGTGGCAATTAACTTATTATATTTCATAGTGATTCCTCCTAATATTATAAAATTTCATTATTAATTCTATAATACCCATTGGAATCACCCCTTTTTTCTTGATGATATCATATTGCACATAAAAAGTCAATTATTCTTGAGTGTTTTAGTGGAAATGCACAAAAAACAAAAGCAGACTTTAAAGTCCGCTTTTATCTTTCTATCGTTATTGGTCGGTTCATTAAATCCTTTACTGTATCAAGTGGTGCTTTGCCCTCGTACAGCACCTTATAGCACTGCTCGATTATGGGCATTTCGGTATTATACTTCCCTGATAATTTATAGGCATTCTCGGCGGCGTAATAACCCTCAACGGTGCCGACCTCTTTTAAGGCGGTGTCGACGGGTGTGCCTGCACCGACAAGTGTGCCGAAGCGATTGTTTCGGCTGTGCTGTGACATACAGGTAACCACCAAATCGCCTATGCCTGTAAGTCCTGCAAAGGTGTGCTGTTGTCCGCCCATGGCGGTACCGAGTCGTGCCATTTCGGCAAGACCTCGGGTGATTAGTGCCGCTTTTGTATTGTCACCGAGACCGAGACCGTTGCAAAAGCCAACACAAATTGCGATAACATTTTTAAGCGCACCGCCTATCTCGGCACCGATAACGTCGTTATTGGTATATACGCGCATACTGTCGCTCGAAAAAGCTTGCTGCACAAGAACTGCCGATTTCTCATCACACGATGCCGCAACAATCGAGGTCGGTATATCACGAGCGACCTCCTCAGCGTGTGAGGGACCCGTCAAGACAACCAAGGGATTATTTGGTAATTCCTCTTTTATTACGTCGGAAAGTAATTTTAGTGTATCCTTCTCGAAACCCTTTGAGACGTTTACAATAACGCCTGCATTTTTGACGGCAGACAGCTTGCCTGCAACCTCTCTTACAGCGCCCGACGGCACTGCAATGATGGTAATGTCGTTACCCTCGCAGGTCTTAATATCATCGGTTAATAATATATCGTCAGGAATATAGATATCCTTTAAAAGTCGCTCGTTGGTACGCTTTTCGAGCAATATATCGAGTCCCATATTCATAGGTGACCAGATAGATACCTCATTATTATTTTTATGTGCCGCTAAAGCAAGGGCCATACCCCAACCACCGGCACCCAGCACCGTTATTTTTGCCATAATCAGTCTTCCTTTTTAACTGCGAGCTTTTTTTCCTCGCCGCGTATGAGTCTGCCGATATTCTCAGCGTGCTTTAAAAATACAATAGCACCCATTATAAATGCGCCGATAGCCTGCGGCCAAAAATCAGCCGTATGATTATAGAATATCATAGAAAAGGAAACGACAATAACAGTGGCCGACAGTGAGCTTATTGAAATTATACGGGTTGTAAGCAATAAAATGCCAAAGGTTGCAAGTCCCGAAATAATGGCGATGGGGTTGCACACCAAGAATATGCCAACACTTACAGCGACACCCTTGCCACCCTTAAAGCCAAAAAACAACGGAAAAACATGACCGAGCATTACCGCAACACCGCATATATATGCGCCGTATACGGGGTCAAATATCTGATTACCCGTAGCGGTTAACAACGATTTGAAAAATATTGTACCAATAAAGCAGGCGGCAAAGCCCTTAAGCGCATCACATATAAAGGTTAGTATGCCCGCCTTTTTACCGACAACGCGCAAAACGTTGGTCATACCCGCGTTGCCGCTGCCAAAGTCACGAACGTCACGATGAACAAAAACATTTGTAAATATAATGGCAAAGTTAATACTGCCTATCATATAAGCAAGCACTACCGTAAGAAAAGCCCATAGAAATTCCATGCTATTTATCTCCTCTTTCACGAATAACAAATCTTACAGGTGTACCCTCGAGGCCGAAGGTTGAACGTATTTGATTTTCTAAATATCTCTGATATGAAAAATGGAATAATTCCGCCCTGTTACAGAAACAGACAAAGGTTGGTGGTTTGGTTGACGCCTGAGTCATATAATAAATTTTAAGGCGTTTGCCCTTATCACTGGGCGGTTGAACACGCGCGGTGGCGTCTGCCAAAATATCGTTTAGCATACCCGTAGAAATACGCATTGTATTTTGAGTATGGACGTATTTTATAAGTTCAAACAATCTTTCAACTCGCTGACCCGTCTTTGCCGAAATAAAAATTATCGGAGCATAGGACATAAAGGAAAAATCGTTCATTAGTTTTTTGCGGTAGGCGTCCATTGTTTTGCCGTCCTTATCGACGATATCCCACTTGTTTACCGCAATAATACATGCCTTGCCCTGCTCGAGTGCAAGACCTGCCACCTTTGAATCCTGCTCGGTAAAGCCATCGACGCCGTCAAGCATAATAACGCATACGTCACTGCGCTCAATAGCCATTTTGGCACGCAGTACGCTATACTTTTCGATATCGTCCTCAACCTTACTTTTGCGTCTGAGTCCTGCGGTATCAATAAAGTTAAATCTGCCCTGCTCGGTCTCTACCAAGGTGTCAATCGCGTCACGAGTTGTGCCTGCAATATCCGAAACAATAGACCTTTCTTCGCCCGACAAATAATTTATAAGCGAGGATTTACCCGCATTCGGCTTACCTATTACCGCAACGTTGACGATATCACTTTCTTCATCGTCATCGGTATCATCGGGCAGGTGTTTAAAGACCTCTTCTAAAAGGTCGCCCGTACCGTGACCGTGCACCGACGAAACGCCTATAGGGTCACCGAGACCTAAATTATAAAATTCGTATATTTCGAGCGGAGGCTCGCCTATTTTATCACACTTATTAACACACAGCACAATGGGTTTATTGCTTTTGAGCAGCATTGATGCAACCTCACTGTCCGACGCGGTAACACCGCTTCTAAGATCGGTAACAAAGACAATTACATTTGCCATATCAATAGCAAGCTGAGCCTGAGAACGCATACTTTTAAGTATTATATCGTCGGTTTTAGGCTCGATACCACCCGTATCAATAAGCATAAATTTACGTCCTGCCCACTCGGCCTCACCGTAAATTCTATCCCTTGTCACACCGGGGGTGTCATCAACAATCGACAAACGCTGACCTATTAACTTATTAAAAAGTGTGGACTTGCCGACATTAGGCCGTCCCACGATAGCAACAACCGGTTTTGCCATATTTTTACCCCCTTAATTTATTCCTGTGACGGCGCCGACGAAGTCGTCACCGCTGTTTTTCACAATAACTAACTCGACATTTAATTCATTACTTAACTCATCGACCGTAACGTCGTCTAAAAATCTATCATTTTCATATCTTAACATACTATCGGGTATAAGTAAATGCGTGCCGAGATTTTTATTTTTTAATTGCTTTATAATGTCGCCGCCCGTAACGAGTCCCGACACATTGATTTCGCCACCAAAAAATTGGTTTTTAATGGCATAAACCTCACATTTGACGCCACAAAATTTAGAGCATACCGCCTTCGCTAATTCCTTAATTAGCGGAAACGCCGCCTCGCCCGTTGCGATGCTTATTTCTCTGTGAATTTCCGAGGCTTCGCACTGCTCTAAACAATCGTAAACCTCGTCTTTTAGCAGTGCCCACAGACCGACGCCGTTTTCAAGCTGTAAAAAGTCCTCGTAATAATCGGCTTCGGGTATTTCTCTGCCTGCTAACAAATAGAGCTCATCCGCCGCAAACACCCTGCGCTCGCCATATTTTTTAAGGCAGGCATTCCCGAAATTATCAATTAAATCTATTGTTTGCGTTGCCCTTTCCTTATCAAATGGCGTGAGCTTTTCGAGTCCCTCACGATGCCCCGTAATGCCGACGGGCACAACCGCGATACACTTGATATTTTCTTTTTGAGTAAGGTCACTAAGACTTCTTTCAAGCTCCTTACCGTCGTTAAAACCGGGACATACCACCAGCTGACAGTTCATAGCAATGCCCGCATCATTAAATCGGTCTATAACCGACAAAACCGCACCCGCGTTTTTGTTTTTCATCATCTTAACACGCAGCTCGGGGTTTGTGGTATGTACCGAAATATTTACGGGTGTAATGTGCATTTTGATGATGCGCTCAATTTCGTGCTCGGTAAGATTTGTAAGCGTAACGTAATTGCCGAAAAGGAAAGACAGACGCGAATCGTCGTCCTTAAAATAAAGACTTTTGCGCATACCCTTTGGTAATTGGTCGATAAAGCAAAAAATGCACTTATTAAGACAGGAGCGCTGCTTATCCATAAGATAGGTATCAAAATTCATACCCAATTCATCGCTCTCGCTCTTTCGAACACGTTTGTTTTTAATTTTGCCCTTACCATTTATAAAGGACAAAACTGTTTCTTTCTCATTTTGATAAAAGCGGTAGTCGAGAACATCCATTATATCGTTGCCGTTTATGGATACCAGTGTATCACCGCTTTTGACACCTGCTCTGTATGCAGGCGAGCCCTTTAAAACTTCCTTTACTATAACAGACATTTAGCTACCCCCCCATCATCTAAAAAAATAGAGGAGGAATTGCTCCCCCTCTACCCCTTTTAATTAACTATAAAAATTAGTCCTCAACCTTAACTACTTCACGGTCACCATAGTATCCGCAAGCGGCACACAGTCTGTGAGGTCTTTTATATTCGCCACAACGTGAACACTTAACAAGTGTAGGAGCACTTATCTTCCAAACATTATTTCTTCTCTTGTCGCGTCTGGCTTTAGAGGTTTTTCTCTTCGGTACTGCCATTTTGTACGCCTCCCTTAAAAATAGTGTAGTAAAATTTTCTTAATCTAATAAATCTGCCAATGCCTGCAAGCGTGGGTCAATTTGCCTTTCACCACAGCCGCATTCGCCATCATTAAGATTTTTTCCGCAAACAGAACACATTCCCTTACAGTCCTCTTTACATAAATGCTTCATCGGGATATGAAGCAATACATCATTGCGGCAAAGCTCGTCCAAGTCAAGCTCCATTTCGGGAACGAGAATGATATCATCATTATCCTCATTTTCAATGCTGGTAGCAAGGACATGAGTAATATCAACACCGATAACCTTGGCGGTATCTCTACCGCATCGGTCACACGGCGCCTCATAACGCACCGAATAATGTATACTCAATGTAACAACACCGGCATTGTTGGCAACCTCACCGACCACCGAAATCGGCTGTTTTAGTGGATATACACCCGAATATTCGATGTCACTCAGGTCCAACTCATACTCAATCGGAGCACTGTAGCCGTTGGTTATAAAAGCTTTTCTTAAATCCAAAATCACAGCATCACCCCAATTGTCACAAAGTATATTATATATGCGCCTTTATTTTTTGTCAAGGTCTTTTTTGTATTTTAAAATAAAATATAAGCGGCAGGAATTTTTCCTGCCGCCCAGACTTAAATGTAATTAGATTTTTTCAGCAACTTCCCAAATATGTGCCGGAAGCTCTGCTTCATCACAAGAAACTGTGAAGATGAAGTTTACATGGCTATCCTCTGATAAAGCCGAAACTCTGTCAAGAAAGTCTGCGAGTTCATCATAATCTCTTGTGCCTATTCTGAGAGTAGCATCACCGAATATATCGGTTACATCGTGGTTACCTGCGTTGATGCCGCAAAGCATACCATAGTATTCGCCGTAGCCGCTGACACCGTATGCTTCAATGTCAACAAGTCTTGCCTTATGACTTATGCTGAAGGTAAGAGTGTCGCCCTTTTCGATGCAAACAACGTTGCCCTTGCTGGTTAGCGTTGTTTCGTTCACCAGGTCAATAAGCTTCTTTGTTTTGCCCGAACCTTTTTTGCCTACGATAAGTTTAATCATATTTGCCAACTCCTTTTATTTACACCGCATACGCGGTAATTTTTATTATCTGCCGAGTCTTGCTTCAAGCTCAGCCTTCTGTGCTTCAAAACCGGGTTTGCCAAGCAAAGCAAACATATTCTTCTTATAACTTTCAACACCGGGTTGGTCGAAGGGATTAACACCGAGCATATAACCCGATACCGCACAAGCCTTTTCGAAGAAGTAGATAAGTCTGCCTAAGTTTTCTTCGTCAGCCTTTTCAACCTCGATAACGAAGTTAGGTACACCGCCGTCTGTATGAGCAAGTACAGTACCCTCAAATGCCTTTGAGTTTACAAAGGACATCGGTTTGCCTGCCAGGAAGTTAAGACCGTCACCATCGTTATCCTCTTTTTCAATGATAACATCACTGCCGCAATCGCCTATTGTAACAACCGTTTCAAAGAGGATGCGTGCGCCGTCCTGAACATACTGTCCCATAGAATGAAGATCGGTAGAAAATACAACAGATGCAGGGAAAAGTCCCTTATTGTCCTTACCTTCGCTCTCGCCATAGAGCTGTTTCCACCACTCTGCCATCATTGTGAAGCGTGGCTCATAGCTTACAAGAAGCTCAATAGCCTTACCGCGACGATACATAGCGTTTCTGTAAGCGGCATATTTATAACAATCGTTCTTCTCGATATCGGCTACCGAATAGTCCTTAGCTGCAGCCGCCGCACCTGCCATCAGCTTATCAATATCGGCACCTGCTGCCGCAATCGGTAAAAGACCAACTGCCGTCAGCACCGAGAAGCGTCCGCCAACGTCATCGGGAACTACGAAGCACTCATAGCCCTTTGAATCGGCCAACTGCTTGAGTGTGCCACGAGCCTTATCGGTTGTGCAGTAAATTCTCTTGGCTGCCTCTTGCTCACCGTAGCGCTCTTCAAGCAGCTTTCTGAAAACTCTGAAAGCGATTGCAGGCTCGGTGGTTGTGCCTGATTTTGAAATGATGTTTACCGACACACGCTTGTTTTCGCAAATCTTTAATAAATCAGACAATGCTGAGCCGCTGATGCTGTTACCTGCGAAATAAATATCGGGTGTGCCGTCGTTTAAATCGTTATAATAATGACCCTTTAAAAACTCAATAGCCGCACGTGCGCCGAGATACGAGCCGCCGATGCCGATAACCACAAGAACATCGGTATCACTCTTGATTTTTTCAGCCGCCTTTTTTATACGAGCAAACTCCTCTTTATCATAATCGGTAGGAAGTGTAACCCAACCTAAAAAGTCATTACCGAGACCGGACTTGGCACCAATTAAGTCACTTGCTAATTTAACCTGACCCTCAAGACCGATAATATCATTTTCACGCAAAAAGTCTTTTGCGTAACCTGAATTAAATTTTAAAGACACTTAACATTCCTCCATTTTGCTGAAGCCAAGACAACTATGTCTTTTGCTTATTCATATTTTACTACATAATGCCACAAGTTGCAATAGTAATTAAGTGTTTTTTAAAACATTTTTTGGCATTTTTTACAAAGAAAAGAGTGCTTTTAACAGCCAGACAAATGTATGGGTAATATTAAGCCGCCCTACATCGGTTTCGGCGGTTATATTTATAACACCTATCTGCTCGCCGTCAACCGTTACGCTTATCTGACCTATAACATCGCCCTTTTTAACGGGCGCATCTACGCTATCGGGCAGACTGACACTCTGTTTGATTTCACCCTTGGCTGTTTTAGGCAGTAAAATATTAAATTCGCCGTCAGCATTTATTTTAACGGCACCGCTGATGCCCTTTTGAACCTTAACGCTTGTTTTGTCACCTAGGTCGGCTTTTATTGCCGAAAAGCCGTAGTTGGCAAAGCCGTAATTGAGAAGCTTTTTGGCGCCTTCGAAACGATCATTACTGCTTTGACCGTCCATAACTACGGCAACAAGCTCCATACCGTCACGCTTAGCAGTAGCCGACAAGCAGTAGCCCGCCGATGAGGTCGTGCCCGTTTTAAGACCTGTACAGCCCTCGTAAAACCTTACAAGCTTATTAGTATTTGTAAGCTCACTCTCGCCGTTTCTGAGTGTATCCATCCATACCGTTGAATACTTTTTTATCAGTTCGTGCTTAATAAGCTGTGCCGACATTACGGCTATGTCATAGGCAGTGGTCAGATGCCCCTCGGCATCAAGGCCTGTGCAGTTAATAAAGGCTGTATTATTCATACCGAGCTCCTTGGCTCTCTTGTTCATCAGCGCCACAAATCCCTCTTCACTACCCGCAATATGCTCGCCGAGTGCCACCGTCGCGTCGTTGGCAGAAGCTATGACCGCCGCCTTAAGCAGCTCGTCTGTTGTCATTTGTTCACCCGGCTCAAGCCAGATTTGTGAGCCGCCCATACTGCAGGCGTGCTCACTCGCTGTTATTACGGTATCAAGTGCTAAATCGCCGCGCGCTATTGCCTCCATAACTAGTAGTAGCGCCATAACCTTTGTAATAGACGCAGGCGCCAAACGCTCATCTGCATTATTTTCATAAAGCACCTGCCCTGTTTGCACCTCCATTAGAATGCAGGACTTTGCCTTTACCTCGGGTGCGCCCACTGCGGCTTCTTTTTTAGTATCGGTAGTATTTGTCGAAGCAGCCGATACGGGCAGAATAAATACGCATATACATAATATAAAACAAACAATCCTTCTCATATTAAAAACACCTCACATACTTTAATGTATGTAAGGTGTTTGTCCTTTAATAACCAAGTTTTTCGCCGACTATAATTACTTTTATACGGTCTTTCGTACACTGTTTGCCACAGATTACATAGTTTGCGCATATACGGGCATCACTCGCACAGCCGTCTGCAATACCACCTGTGGCCGCAATACATTTACCCGTCTTTGCGCATGGTGTATTGCAACCAAGCCTTTTTGCATTAAGCGGTGCGGCAATTTCCTTAACCCTCTTAAAGCCTGCCGCAATATCCGGCACAATTTTATTGATACCGACAACACAAATAACACTTTTAGGCCCGTAAACTATAGCCGCAACCCTGTTAGCCCTGCCGTCAACGTTTATAAGCTCGCCATTTTCAGTCACTGCATTTGCCGAACAAAGATAAGCATCTGCCGTAAAGGTTTTAGCATAAATTTGGTCTATCTGCTCTGCGGTCAGTCCCGACCGTGAACGGTCAAGGAATTTATAGTCACCGCTTCTCATTAGTTTATCAATTCCCGCATCACTTAGCGTTACCGAGCCGCCGCAGGAGATGGTGTCACCCTTGTTCAAAAGCTCTGTAACAAGCCTTCTTGCCTGCTCGGTATTCTCAGCATAATAGCCTGCCATGTTGTTTTTTTTCAGATTCTGAATAATTTTATTTATATTCATTTTACTCACCCTTTACAATAATTCCGCCACCAAGCACCGCATCGCCGCTATAAAATACCGCCGACTGACCGGGCGATGGCGCACGCTGTGGATTTTTGAACTCTATAGCAGCCTCATTCTCACCCGTTTTATAAACTGTGCACTCATCATCCTTCGCCGAATATCTAAGCTTTGCGTTACACTTTAACGGTTTATCTAAGCTGTCCGCCGCCATTAAATTTACATCCTTAATATATATCCTCGTTTTAAAAAGCAGAGCCTCGTCGCCGAGCACCACCTTGTTTGTTGCGGCATCCTTGCTTATTACAAACTGCGGTTTGCCGAGTGCAATGCCAAGTCCCTTTCTCTGTCCGACGGTATAACACTGATGCCCGTTATGTGTCCCGAGTATTTTGCCGTCTATATCAATATATTCGCCCTTTTTAAACAACCTATTATTATATTCTTGCAAAAACAAAGCATAATCATTATCTGGCACAAAGCAGATGTCCTGGCTTTCCTTCGAATGAGCCGAGGCAAAGCCGTATTTCTCGGCAATTTTGCGAACAGTATCCTTTGTGTATTCGCCCAGCGGCATTAACATATGGGATAACTGATGTTGAGACAACTGCCACAAAACATAGGTCTGGTCTTTTTTGCGATCATGCGGTCGGCACACTGCATAGCGTCCGTCTTTTTGTGTTATGCTCGAATAGTGCCCAGTTGCAATATAGTCGCAGCCGAGCTTTATAGACCGCTCAAGCAATCTGCCGAATTTTAAATGCTTATTGCACTCAATGCAGGGGTTGGGGGTAAGGCCGTTATCGTAGGCGTCGGCAAAATGCTTAATTACCTTCTCTTCAAAAGCGCTGCGCTCATCAAAAACAAAATGCTCAATGCCGAGTTTTTCGCAAACGCTTTTTGCCCTTGCTACGTCCTGCTCGCCATCCTTATGCAATATAAGCGTGCCGCCGCAAACCTCATAGCCCTTATTCTTTAGCAGAGCCGCCGCAACAGAGGAATCTACCCCTCCACTCATGGCAACCATAACCTTTGTCAACGCTATTCCCCCTTTCTTTTATGCCCATTATACTATTTATTAGGAAAAATAACAAGATATTGCCTTTGTGTTTTTTATGGTTTATAATGTAAAAAAAGACAAGGATGTTAAAATATGTACGATTATATATTTTTCGATTTAGACGGCACGCTTACCGACCCCGTTATTGGTATAACAAATTCGGTTATGTATGCCCTTAAAAAATTTAATATTGAGGTTGCCGACCGCCGTGAATTATACCGTTTTATAGGTCCACCACTTAAAGACGGTTTTATGAATTATTACGGCTTTAACGAGCAGGACGCTATAGCGGCGGTGGAATATTACCGCGAGAATTTTAGAGTTAAGGGTCTTTTCGAAAATGAGGTTTATGACGGCACGGTAGCTCTGCTCGAAAAGATAGAGAAAGCGGGTAAAAAGATAATTCTTGCAACCTCCAAGCCCGAGGAATTCGCGCTTATAATCTTAAAGCACTTTGATTTGTACAAATATTTTGATTTGGTTTGCGGTGCGACCTTTGATGAAAAGCGTTCGGAAAAAACTCAGGTTATGGAGTACGCCATAAATAAACTTGGCGTGACCGATATCACCCGCTGTGTAATGATTGGTGACCGAAAATACGATATTGAGGGTGCAAATCACTTCGGTATGGATTCGATAGGTGTCACCTACGGCTATGGTAGCCGCGAGGAACTCGAAAACGAAGACGCAACACACATTGTTGATAATATAAATGAAATATTTGATTTAATATAAAAAATGCTCGGGTTTCCCCGAGCATTTTGCTTAACTTTAATTATTCTTTATTGCCACCCGAAATTTCGAAGTTAACACCTGTATCCTTCGGCTCTTCTTCACTGAAAACATAATCTTTACCGGGCAAAATTGCGTTAAGAACGATACCTACAATAGAGGCAACTGCCAACGCTGAAAGTGAGATTGTTACATTTCCTATTACAAATGTTGCGGCACTTCCGAGACCTAATGCGCAAACCAAAATTACAGCAGCAATGATAAGGTTGCGGCTCTTGGTAAAGTCAACACGTGATTCAACAACATTACGTACACCGATTGCAGAAATCATACCGTAAAGTACAAATGAAATACCGCCGATAACGGCTGTGGGTATAGAGCTGACAATTGCAGCGAATTTCGGTGAGAATGAAACCAATGCAGCAAAAATTGCAGCAAGTCTGATAACACGCGGGTCATATACCTTTGAAAGTGCGAGAACGCCGGTGTTTTCACCGTAGGTAGTATTAGCAGGTCCGCCAAATACCGATGAAAGTGTTGTTGCAAGACCGTCACCGATAAGTGTTCTATGTAAACCCGGTTCCTTAATATAGTTTTTACCAACTGTAGCACCGATAGCTGAAATATCACCGATATGCTCCATCATGGTAGCAAGTGAAATCGGTAATATACCGATTATAGCACTTAAAATAAGTGATGTATTACTCCAATCAACGCCAAGGATTGTTAATTCTTTACGGATAGGTAAGCCAATCCAAGCAGCCTCTTTAACGGCTGTAAAATCAATAGCCCAACCTTCAACGCCGCAGAAATTACCAACTACAACCGCTACAAGATACGCACCTACAACGCCCAACAAGATAGGAACGATTTTCAACATACCTTTGCCCCAGATATTAAATACAATTACTATGAGAAGTGCAATTAAGGCGAGCGGCCAGTTTGCAGCACAGTTATTAACCGCAGAGCCCGAAAGGCCAAGGCCGATTGCAATAATGATAGGACCTGTAACTACAGGTGGGAAGAACTTCATAACCTTGGTTATACCAACTAATTTAATTAAAGCGGCTAATATGAGGTAAACTAAACCTGCACATGCAACGCCCAAACAGGCGTAAGGCAACATTGCGATGTTAGAAGAGCTATCTTCTGCTAACGGAGCAACCGCTGCGTATCCACCAAGGAATGCAAATGATGAACCAAGGAATGCAGGAACCTTGCCCTTTGTAATAAGGTGGAAAAGTAATGTTCCGAGACCCGCCATAAGAAGTGTTGTTGCAACATCCAAACCTGTAAGCAACGGAACTAAAACTGTTGCACCAAACATAGCAAACATATGTTGGAAGCCAAGCAACAGCATCTTGGGTATGCCTAGTTTTCTGGCATCGAAAACACCCTCGTCGCCAATGACGACTTTTTCTTTCTTACTCATTTTGAAATCCCCTTAAAAATTTTTTATAATCACGCCGTACAGCGCCAATTACCTATCATTAAGTGTGACCGACAGCTCATCATCAAATGGCGGTAGTTTAACCGATATATATTCACTTCTCGCCGTAGGAACATTTTTGCCTACATAATCTCCCCTGATGGGCAACTCTCTGTGGCCGCGGTCTACAAGAACGGCCAACTGCACCGATTTAGGTCTGCCCTGCTTTATAAGCGCCTCCATCGCGGCGCGAACGGTTCGCCCGGTAAAAAGAACATCGTCAACCAGAACAACATTTTTACCCTCGACCGAAAAATCAATCTGACTGCCCGCAAATACGGCTTCGTCGGATATTTCTGTAAGGTCATCCCTATATAATGTTATATCAACACTGCCCACAGGTATTTTTTTACCCTCAATGTCATATATATTATTAGCGATACTTTCAGCCAACGGCACGCCGCGGCGCTTGACACCGATAATACATATATTATCGCACCCACCGTTGCGCTCAAGTATCTCGTGCGAAATACGTTTAAGCACACGGCTGACTGCCACCTCATCCATAAGTAAGGCTTTATGCTTCATTTTAATACCTCTGTAAAAATATCGCAACACCACAGGCGGTTACTTTAAATTTGACAATATACAATATCTTGTATATTTTGCCACTTTGACACGTCTTACATATAATAACACATTATTTATAATATGTAAACTTATTTTTGCTTTTTAGATTAAAATTTTTTATTTTCGCCCATAATTTTTATGTAAAATCCACTTCTTTTTCGCCCCTTTTCGTCCTTTTGTACACATAAAGTACTCATTTTCGGCTTTTTCACAAAATAAAATTACATTTTTTACCATTTTTGCCGTAATTTAGATTGTTACAAACCTGTAACCTTTACTTAATTTAGTAATTGTTTGTGCATTTTGTACAAAATCAAGCTTTTGGGCGAGGTTGACATTTGGATATTTGGTAAGTATAATGCCAAAGGTCGTAAGCAACCACTGTTTTGCCGCGATATTTCCCGGAAATAAGTAGCCTGCTTTTTGAAAATTCTTCACAACGCAGGCCGCAGAAATAAAGGAGTTTTTATGTTTAGCAAAATTAAGTCTTTTATGACTGAACTTATCGTAAAGCGCAGATTCTGTGCTTCAGTAATGGCTGTACTGTCTGCCGCGATAATAACATTTGTCGGTATTTCGGTAAATGCTATGCCTGCTGCCGAGGGTGACAGCGAGCATATGCTTTACAGCCTTGCAACACGCCCTATTGATATAGCGCCGCTCGGTGATTCGGCTCTTTTAGGTCTTGGTAACGCCGAAACCGATATCGCTAACCGCAAAATCAACATTAGCGCCCACAGCGACATACCCGTACACGTTACTATGGGCAGCGAAACCGTAACTGTATTTGTATCGCGCGGTCAGACTGTTCAGGACGCTATAGACCTATCGGGCTTCGTCCTTGATGAGCATGATAACGTTAACCTTTCACTTCTCAGCTCAATCGTTGATACCGATTATATCGATATTATTGATATTAAGTACGTAACACAGACCTATGAGCAGTCGATACCCTACGGTACCACGACTTTATATTCTCAGAAAAATGCACACACCACTATTAAGGATGGCAAAGACGGTCTTAAAGAGGTCACCTGCGTAACCAAGCTTGTAGACGGTGTTGAGAAGGAAAAGGCCATTATTGAGGAAAAGGTTCTCAAGAAGGCCGTTGATGAGGTTATTACGGTTGGTATGAAATACGGCGTTTCTTATGACGCTATTGACTGTATTTCAACCCTAAAGCCCTCCGCCGACATTACGCTTGATAAAAACGGTGTGCCCGTAAAATACAAAAAGCACGTAACCGTTCAAGCTACAGCCTACACCTACACCGGCAACAACTGCGCTTCGGGTGTTAAACCCCAGCCGGGATATGTTGCGGTTAACACAAATATATTCCCCTTCGGCACTAAATTTTACATTAAGTCGTCTGACGGAAAATATATTTACGGTTATGCCGTTGCCGCCGACACGGGTGGATTTTTAAACACAAGACCTACCAACTTTGATTTGTTCTTTGAAACCGAAGCACAATGCAAAGCCTTCGGCAGACGAAATATTGAAGTTTACGTTTTGGACTAAAATTTATTAAAAGCACGCATCAGTGATGCGTGCTTTTTTGTATTTTTTCGATTTATAACTTCATTTTATTGGAGTATTAGGGTAAACCATTTTCTTGTTTACTACAGCATATATAGCCTTTACGTCCCCATCTTTGACAAGTTTTAATATCTGCTCTTTTGTAAGGCGCGCATTAAATCCTGCAACGGTATCCTCTAAATAACTTACTGCATGAGGATATATTACTTCGCCTACACCGTTTTTTGGTAAATCGCCAGAAATTATACGGTCATCCTCAATATCGTTACGCTTTATAATATCACTCACATACTCCTCTACCGAAGCATTAAACGGTATCCACCATTTTTTATCGTTAGAAATCTCCTTTGCCCACTCCTTATAAAACTCGGCATTATACGAAAAATTTGAGGTCAAGCCCTGCTTGTATGCATAATAATTATTTTTATCCACAGCACAAACTGCCGCAATCTCCATTGTTTCGTTTTCTAACATTTGTTCAAGATAAAATGACAGTGTGTCTGTAATCTTTTTATCATATTGACCCGTTCTTTCAGGAGGTGCCATACGAATATTGAATGTACCGCGTTCAATCATTTGATTTATTTGTTCGGCAGTTAATTCCATAATATAACCTGAAATCAACGCATAATCAGGAAATTCCGAGTGCGCATCAAAACTTTTTATTGCCGTCGCACCTATTTGCTTTAGAAAATCCTTTTCTTTTGCAAGATTTGCCGCACGATACGCTTTTCTTTCTTCGTCTTCTTTATCTGTTAAGGCATCGTATTCGTCCCAACGCGCCTTTCTTTCTTCTTCGAGGTCTTCCCTCTCTCGCCTTAATTCTTCAATCTCTTGTTGCGTCAAGCCTTTTTCGGGAGGATGTAGTCTATCGTTAATCTTCTCTATCTTAGCACTTAGTTCTTCAGCCCAAGCTAAATTTTCTTGAATCTGTTTGGCAAGCCCAGCACTTGTCACAAAACCCTCCTCATATTTTTTTAAATATGGGAAACCAACAATAACTCTAAACAGCACATCCTGACCTTCATATTGCTTTAATCGCTCTTTGAGTATTTCCGAAACAAAAGCATCGTCATATACAGAGCCATCTTGAAAATATGAAAAGCTGTCAATTTTATGTGCATATACAACAGGTTTTTTGTTTTCAGGTTCTAATGGTGTTACCGTATTATTTGTCAAAATCCATACACCCTGCAGGCCGATAAACACTGATAAAACTACCGCTACTACGGCGGTTGCGAATTTTTTAATGTAAATGGGCATTGCAAAACGGCGTGTCTTAATTTGTTTTTCACAAGCTGCGTGTGGAAGTATTTTTTCTTTTGACGGAAGCTCTATGCCTTCAATGCGCGCTTTTAAAAGTTTAGGTGAATAAACTGCTGCCATTTTATTCGCCCTCCTTAAACGTAGTTTTTAGTTTTTCTATTGCACGCTTGTATTTCTGACGGGCATTATCGGTAGTGATATTGAAAATGCGGGCTATCTCGCTATGCTTTAGTCCCCAAACCGTTTTTAATATAACTATCTGGCGTTCTTCATCACTAAGCGGGGTGAGTAACGACATAAAATCGGCTTCGGTATGTATATGTGTTTCGCCCTCACTTATGGCGTCGCAGTATTTAGCCTCGGTGTTTCTTTTTCGCACCTTATCAACCGCCAAATTGCGACAGATAGCCGCTATCCATGCCTTTGCATTGGTGCCTTTTTTGTAGGTATCCGCCCTTTCGGCAATCTTTAAAAAGGTCTCCTGCAAAATATCCTCCGAAAAATGCTTATTGCCCGTCATAGAATACGCAATAGAATAAAGGAGCTTGCCAAAATGCTCATAAATTACGCTAAGCGCAGAAAGGTCGCCCTGTGCAATTTTTATAAGCGCGCGCTCACAGAGTTCATTTTCAAACAATTTAATCATTTGGCTCCCCCCCTCACTAAACAAAACGAATAGGTGTGTCAAAACGTGACAAAATTTTCCTTACTTTACAATATGATTATACATAAATATAACTTTAACAACAAGTATTTCTCTTTTTCAATTCCACTGTATTTTTGATGAGTGGTGTAGGGACAGGCGCCCTCGACTGTCCCTACACCTTTGCCTAATATTTCTGACACTATCTTTAATACGTAAAAAGAGCAGATTCTTTTGAATCTGCTCCTTCTTTATCTTTCGGGATGTTTAAGTCCTTTTGGTAAACCAAGTATATAATCTGATGAAACACCGTATAGCTTACATAATTTTTCTATATGTTCAAGTTTAAATTTTCGCTTGCCGCTTTCATACAAATGATATTGAGGTCTGCTGATATTAAGCTCCCCCGCTATCTCCGCTTGTGTTTTATCGCTGTCCTCACGTAATTCTCTAAGTATCTCATAGTATTTTTTCATAAATTTAAATACTCCTTTTTGTTCATTAAGTAGATTATAGCAAAGTATTCAAACGAATACTATAATGCTAATATCTAAACAATAAAGGAGAATTATTATGTTAAAAATATCACTGGATTCATTAGACAAATTACAGTCATTATCGCACAAAATTTCGGCTATTGCCTATATGCGACAACTGGTAAATGCCGATATAGATGATGCTTTAATAAACCTTTACGACCCACAATTTGTGCGGCAATTCACCCTTTATATGTTGCGTGAGCAAGAGTTTGAACTTACAAAGCAGCTTTACAAGCTTGTAACCGATGATAATTTTGCAACACCTATAATATAATTAACTCTTTCGGGCTTTTTGTAATATCAATATTACCGTCGTCGGTTATTATAATCATATCCTCAATTCTGACGCCGAATTTATTTTCTATATAAATGCCCGGCTCAACCGTGAGCACCATACCGGGTCGCATTACCGTATTATCCCTTGTGTTAAAGGATGGCGACTCGTGTATATCAATTCCTACACTGTGACCAAGTCCGTGGCCAAAGCAGCCGCAATAATCCTTATCAATTATATCACGTGCTTTTTTATCAATATCCATACACGTCTTACCCGCGCGTGCCGCCTTAATTGCCGCAGCCTGCGCCGCTAATACGGTATTATAGACTTTTTTCTGCTCATCGCTAACTCTACCCACCGCGACTGTACGTGTCATATCACTGCGGTAGCCGTTTATGACTGAACCGAAATCCATTGTAATAAAATCGCCTTTTTCTATTTTTTTATCGGTTGGTACACCGTGCGGCAGTGATGAATTCTTACCCGACACCACAATAAAATCAAATGCCACACCCTCACTTCCGTTTTTTCTCATAAAAAACTCCATATCGAGCATAATTTCTTTTTCACTTCTGCCTGCGGTTATTCTCGGCAGAATATAAGAAAAGGTCTCATCGGTCAGACTTTGCGCCGTTTTTATATATTCTATTTCACGCTCACTCTTAACGCTTCGCATTTCTCTCAGTGTTTCGCTAAGGGTTTTATCTTTTAAAACCTCTACACCGAGCTTTTCTTCAAAAAGTGCGGCATTATCAATGCTCATACTATCGGTTTCCACAAGCAGTTTTTTTCTGTCGCCAATTATTTCGCTTATCTGCTCGAAGGTGTTTTTAGTCAACATAACCTCGAGTGTAGTGACACACTGTTTAGCCTTTTCAAAGTAGCGGAAATCTATTATGAACACCGCTTTTTGCTTTGTTATAACAATATAACCTGCGCTTGACTCAAAGCCCGTTAAATAAAAGCGATTCGAGGGTGAGCATATAATTGCCGCCTCGTTATCACGTAAATTTTCTTTTATTTTTTCAATTCTTTTTTTCATAATTATGACCATACCTTTCCGCTGCGCTACAAGGCACAAAAGGGATATGAAATCCAGTGTGGTCACGCAGCATTCAAAATTTTGTGTTATGATATTACTTGAGAAAGCAGACACACTACACAACACGTGAAGGTGAGTGGCAT
>JAZQGO010000022.1:0-27218 GCA_045540055.1 Acutalibacteraceae bacterium | reverse complement strand
GTTGGCAGACCTCTTGCATTATACCATAGGAGCCTCTTTTTTTACTCATCGGCAAAAGCCTCTTTGGAACCACCTGCTTAGCAGGTGGTTTTCTTGATACAAAAAAAGCAAGGCAACCTTTGGGTTTCCTTGCTAAAATTTACTGTTCAAAATGCTGCATTACGGTTGACGGTGTCGAAATAACACTGATAGGGAACATCGGGTCTGCACCGCATATCATTCTTTCAACCGTACAAAACTCAGGGCCGTTATCGTTGCCCACCTGATAAACCCAATGCTGACCGTTAACATAGCCAGCATATATTACTACGTGACGGCTATAATCGGTTACCTTTTTATTTTTATAGTCACAAAAAGATATAATCGAGCCAATCGGTATTTCCTCTTTAGGCTTAAAGTCTATTCTCCAGCCGGGTTTAGCCGTGAAATCTATCGACTTTGAATAGCCCTTTTTAACCCAATCCTTTGCCGCTATATACCAATCCTGTGCCAGCATGGGTTTTTCGGGCTTTGTGAGATTAGAGGTATCAATACCCGCAACATTGGGCAGGAAATTGAAGTAAACATAGGTAGCGTATGAGGCACAAACAAGGTCCTTATTTTCAAAATATGCGATATCCGGCAGACCCTGTGAGTTTGTTTCATAGCCCGTAGTGCTGCCGTCATAATCGTAGCTGATTTTAGAAAGCCAACCCTTGCCGCGCTTATTGGCCGCAAGCACATACTCCCACATAAGTCCGTCAGAGCGATGCTTCTTGATGTTGTATCCTGTGTAGATAAGCGAATCCATAAAGACGTTATCGTTAACATCAAGCTTTGTGTTATATTTATAATCTGTACCAAAGGGCGGCACCCAGGTGCTTGAATATGTAACCTTTGATGGTTTCTTAGAAGATGTCGAAGACGACGACGCTTGACTTGACAACTCGCTCGACTGCACCTCAGACGAGCTCTGCTCAGACGATGATTCGTCGGGCTTTGTTTCAGCCGAAGCAGACACCTTGCTTGAGTTATCCTCCTCGGTTTTTTTATCCCCCGCACCCGATACGGTTACCACAAGAAAAACTATAGCCGCAACCAACACAAGTGAGATAAGTCCTAATATAAGTCTGTTGCCCTTGATTTTTTCAATAAGCGACAAAATATAATCTTCCATACTTCCTCCAAAACAACATTTAAAGTCATTTTTCAGCATTAAATACAATATGATTTTAATTCGACATACCATAAATGTCAAGTGGTAGATTTAACAAACCTTAGGTGCATACACTCAAAATTTATGTTATATTGTTAAAGAGACGATCACCTCAACCAACGGTATGTAGACTTTTTTAAAAAATCGCTTAAAATAAATGTAAGGGAGGTATACTGATGGACCAGATTAGAATCGGAAAATTTATAGCTCAGTGCCGAAAAAACAGAAACCTGACCCAGATGCAGTTGGCAGAAAAACTGAGCATCACCGACAGAGCGGTATCAAAGTGGGAAAACGGCAAATCAATGCCCGACTCATCAATAATGCTCGAACTGTGTGAGCTTTTGGACATTACGGTAAACGATTTATTATGTGGAGAGGTAGTTGCAATGGATAATTACAACAAAGAATTAGAAAACAGCCTACTTGAAATGATAAAAGAAAAGGAATCAAGCGATAAAAGACTACTCACACTTGAATGGGTTATCGGTATTCTTTCTTTAATCATTTTATTTGTGCCGATAGCAGTAAGCGCTCTTCTGCCTATGGAAAATTGGCTAAGATTAGTTATAGTATTTTCAGGCTTTATCCCCGCAATAGTCGGTTTGCACTTTGCAATGAAGATTGAACAAACCGCCGGATATTATGAGTGCAAGCACTGTAAACACAAATATGTTCCGACCATTAAGGCAGTGTATGCCGCACCGCACATGGGCAGAACAAGATATATGAAATGCCCCGAGTGTAATAAAAAATCTTGGCATAAAAAGGTAATAAGTAAATAGTAAACGGGTTGCCGTGGGCGCCAACCCCTACGTTGTATCAATTCATATCATTTCGTAGGGGCCGGCGCCGCGACGTCCCGTTAATTATTTACCGCAATTTTTATCAAATGACGGATTGCAAGCGTAGAAATTCTTTTCGTTTAGGCGGTCGGTTGTAAGACCAAGCGCTTCACCGAAGCGTTGATAGTGCACTATCTCGCGCTGGCGCAAAAACTTTAGCGGGTCGCGCACGTCGGGGTCGTCGATAAGGCGAAGCAGGTTATCATAGGTTGTTCTCGCCTTTTGCTCGGCCGCTAAATCTTCGTGCAGGTCGGTTATTATATCGCCCTTTGCCTGAATATATTCGGCGCGCCACGGCAGACCTGATGCCGCTATCGGATATACACCGGCTGTGTGGTCTACGAAATATTTATCAAAGCCTGATGCCTCAATTTCCTTTTCGCTAAGGTTTTTGGTGAGCTGATAAACCATAGCGCAAACCATTTCGAGATGCGCAAGTTCTTCGGTACCTATTGAAGAATGAAATTGTTTATGTTATAATATGGATAACAGGAGGTAAAAAAGTTATGAGTAAAAACTATTTATGCGACTACTACCGAAATAATATGACAAGGGAACAAATCGAGGATGCCCACACCCTACTGAATAATGATGATAAGTTATTATACTATATCTGTTATTCATATAATTGTTATGAATTATTACATAACAAGGGGAATTTATCTTTGATAACTAATCCAGATGCTTTGTTTAAGACACCTGAGGCAGAGCAACAATTCATTGTTGAATTAAAGGATTACATAAGAGCTATTGTAGGTATCAAGAGAGAGGATGTTCAATATGGCAGAGTTGACAATAACAGAAGCAACACAAACAACACTTAAAACTGATGATAATAAACCTCACAGAGTTTGTGCATACTGCCGTGTATCAACTGATGATACAGACCAAAGGAACTCCCTTGAGGCACAAAAAATGTTTTTTGAGAGATATTTCCAAATTCACTCTAGTTGGACTAATATTGGCATTTATGCCGATGAGGGTTTGAGTGGTACATCACTCGAAAAAAGAGATGAATTTAACCGAATGATATTTGAGGCAAAACGTGGAAATATTGACTTGATTCTAACAAAAGAGGTTTCCAGATTTTCACGTAATGTCCGTGATATAATGCAAATTGTTGAAGAATTGCGAGATATAGGTGTTTATGTTTGGTTTCTATCCGATGATATTAACACCGAAAAAATCGAAGATAGAGGCAAACTAACCCATATGGCGAATATTGCCGAGCAAGAAAGCATTAGAACCTCAAACCGTGTTAAGTGGGGACACCAACAACGGATGCAAATGGGTGTTGTTTTTGGTCGCAAGGAAATGTATGGATATAACATTGTAAAGGATGATTTTGGTTTTCAACACTTTGAAATTATACCAGATGAAGCAGAGGTCATCAAGAACATTTTTGAATGGTTTGCTAGTGGCGAAGGCACACACCGAATTGCACGAAGATTGGAACAACAAGGCACCCCCACCAAACGATATAAAAACGGATGGAGTAATACAGTTATACTCCGTATTTTACGAAATGAGAAATATGTGGGCGATTTGGTTCAAGGTAAAACCTACACCCCCGACCCATTAAAACACAAAAAGAAATACAACAAAGGCGGTTCAAGAGTTTTCACAATTAAAGACCACCACCCAGAAAGCGCAATTGTATCCAGAGAACTCTGGGACAAGGTTCAAAAGATTTTAGGCGAGAAAGCACCCACGGAAGAAACCAAAGCAAAACACTCAAACCGATACTGGACAAGTGGCAAGGTGTTTTGTGGGTTATGTGGTAATAGGTATGTTAGTTATGTGAAGAAACAAAAGAACACACCTTATCGTGCTTGGGTATGCTTTGAAAACCACCAAAGAGGTAAATACAAGCAGAGAACACTCGAAACAGGTAAAACTGACTTTGTGGGGTGTAATGCACTTAGAGTGAATGACAGAGTGCTTAAAACTGCCGTTCACGATATTATTACCGAGTTTGTAAAACCACACAAAGAAACAATCCTTGCAGAGATGCGAAAAGAAATTGAAAAACTGTCTAAACCAAAAGACCACACAAAGATAATTGTATCACTTGAAAAAGAAATAGAACTTGCAAGACAAAAGATAAACAAACTCACACAAGGTTGGATGGATGGAATCGTTCCGGAAAATGCCTATAAAATGAATATTACACCCGCCAATGTTCATTATGAGAAGTTACAGGAACAACTGCGAGAACTACAAACAAAGGACAGTTCTGCAAATGATGAAATACTCATCTATGAAGAATATATAAACCAGTTCGAGAGCATTTTATCACTTTCCGATGCAGAACTGAACGATGCTTTTTATGAGAGAGTTACAAGGCAAATCTTTGTATATCCTCTTAACCTTTTGGAGTTTCGTTTGTCCTTTATGCCTATGCCGATATATATGCAATACAAAACAACTGGCAGAGGTAAAGATTACACCGCAGAGTTCACTATCCTATCAAAAGAACAGTTTGAAGAAATGTTTGAAAAAGCACCTAAAAACGAATTACACGAACAAACAAAAACAGATACCACTAACACCACAAATAACCCTTAATACAATACATAAAATAAACAAAAGCGGAGCAATTGCTCCGCTTTGTTTATTTAGCGATATCAACTGAATATCTTACCAATTAGATTATTTTTATCTCTATTTCCATTGAGATATTCTCTTACACTCATTTGCTTCTTACCAAATGGTTTAATTGTTTTAAGAATTATTTCTCCATCTGCTACTTTAATACCAATACCATCCTTGTATAACTTCACTATTTCCCCATTTAGTTTATCACTATAAGATTCTTCACCAATAGTGGCTTCGTATATCTTTATTTCTTCGCCATCTAAAAGTGTATTTGCAACTGGCCACGGATTCAGTCCTCTTATTTGGTTAAGAACCTCTGTTTTTGTCTTGTTAAAATCGATGTGTTCTTCTTCTCTGGAAATATTATAAGCAAATGTTACTTCTGCTTCATCTTGAATAATTCGTTTTGCTTTACCACTTATTATATCAGGTAATGTTTCTATTAATAAATCTGCACCTAATACACTTAATTTATCGTGCAAAGTCCCTACATTGTCTGTTTTTTCAATTTCAATGCTCTTTTGACTTATAATATCCCCGTTATCCATTTTTTGTCCCATATGCATTATTGTTATACCTGTAGTATCATATCCATAAATAATGGCTTTATGTATGGGTGCTCCACCCCTTAGTTTAGGCAGAAGAGATGCATGAACATTTATACACCCATATCTAGGAAATTCCAACACGTCCTTTGGAAGAAATTGACCGTATGCACAAGTTATAATAATATCTGGATTCAAATCCAATATGTTTTTATACTCCTCTTTGATTTTGATAGGTTGTAATACTTTGATATTGTTTTTAATTGCAACTTCCTTTATGGCTGATTGCGACAACACTTGTTTTCTACCTACCAATTTGTCTGATTTAGTTACCACTGCTATTACATTTGTATGGTGAATCAGTCTATCTAACACATTCACACTAAAATCGGGAGTACCCATAAATACTACTTTTAAGTTTTTAATCATTGGACATTCGCCTTTCGTGTTTATAAATTTATTATATCATAATATCGTTAATTTTACAATGGCATTGAAAGAAACAGGTTGTTTTATATTTAAAAATTATCACTTAATACCAATTCACTTAAAGCACTAAAAAAATAATCTTCTGGCAAATCCTCTTTTTTATAATGCTTTTCTGTTGCTCGTTTGAGTTCCTCTTTGCTTTTTTGTTCCATATATTTTTTGAGTGTTTGTTTTGGTGGAGGTGGCGGTGCAGTTTCTTCAAACTGTCTTGACCTTTCTGCCTGTAATGATAATAAGTCCTCAAATTCTTTAATGTCTAATAGTTCCATACTTATAACCTACCTTTCCAGATTTTTATTGATTTCATCTTTTAACCTTTGATACTCTGCAAATCGTTCCTTTTGACCACTTTCAACGATATACTTTGCCATATCAGCCGATAACTTCAAACCGCTGCCTTTGAACTTTTCTTTTAATGTTACATATTCCTCAAGCATTTTCTGTGCCTTATATTTCAAAATATCTACACTACCTCTTAACCCTTGCTCTCTGCGGAGTTCACTTTCGCCAGTCATAATAGAAACTGGATAACCGAGAGCAGTTTTAACCGCCTTGCTCAATTCATTGTGAAAGGTTTTTAACTCGTTGCGGTTCACAAGTTCATTTGCAGATATTTTGTGCATATCTTTTTTAGCATCATAAAAAATTGGCACGAACCCGTAATGCATGTGATTTTTACCCTTGATACTTTCATCCTTATGGACAAATGCCGAAACACAGTGAGGATATTTTTCTTTTAAGTGGTTATATACTGCCTTAAAGAATTTATCCTCATCATCTGGTCGCACATCATCAGGTAAAGACACAATCCAACTGCACAACACTTTCAAGTCTTTGCGGTTATTCACAGTAAGTGTATAACCCTCTGGCAAGGTCTTGCCTTGCATAATTCTCTCGAACTGCTTTTGTTGATTATAAGGCACTCCGTTCTCGTTCATATTCAAGTTATAGTTTAAGTGCGATTTGCTTGTGTCTATTTCCTTGTTGCCGAAATTCGCATATATTTTTTGTCCGTTCTTATCTATCGTGTAACCTCTGCGAAAATGCAAAAATATATGTCCTAAACCTTGTTTGCTGAATTTCTCATAATGTGCCATACGTGACAACCTCCCTCATAACTTTTTTAACCTATATGGGTTTTATTCATTTACACACACTAAAATTAGATACTATTTGCATCTATTTTCAGTATGATAAATAAAAAAGTTTTTCGGGAACTTGTAGCACGTTATGGGTTTGAAATCAAACCCCGTGCTCTGCGAGGCAAAGTTTTCCTCGTTTTTGAATTGTATCACTCATATTTAAGATACAATTCAATAGAGGAAAACCCAAACCCTATAAGGTTTGGTGGTGCATAACCCCGATAAGCACCCTAAAAAATTCGACGGCGTGCAACGTTAAGGAATAAAATGCACCGGCGAGAGTATGTGCCCACTATCACACAGAAATTGTCGAGATTGGATAAGTTGTAGGCGATAGCACCAAGTAAAAAAAGCGAACCTTGTGGGTGGAGTCCTGACAATCGAGGGTGCAACAGTAGAACAAGGCTGAGGTGAGTTCGTTCCTCTAAAAGAGGAAATCTGTTGGAATACTGAAATGTATTCACTTAATGATAGTTAATGCGACCGTAACTGACGCATACTGTGACGGTGTAAAAAAGGTGTAAGTTTTCCTGACTGTTGTCAGGGGACTTATACCCATTTGCTCCCTCCACATCGCACCTGCTCTGGTGTAGAGATTTATACAATATGAGAACATAACACTAAAAAATATTAAAAACCTCAACTTATCAAAACCCTCAAGGTTTTGATTGCTTGGTTCTTGGCAAGTCAAGAACAGAAAGGGGTGAATAGAGCGAGGTAAAACCTCGCTCTAGAGGGGAAAACAAAAAAGATTACAAAAGAATATTTCCTTTTGTAATCTTTTTTGTTTTTGTTAAAATATTATCATTTTATTATGAAACAAAGCATAATGACCATTGGAGGTAATATAACAACTATTATTTTAGAGAAAAATGTTAAAACAATTTTCATTTGAAGGTAAAAGGGAGAAATTTCACTCAAATAATTTTTGAGTTGTTCTCTCTCTGTACTTGAATTAGTGTTGAATTTTGAATACCATTTAATTCCTTCTTCTTTGCATTTAGACTTTATAGTTCTGAAAAAATCAATATCATTTCTAAATTCTACACCATCAACAATATCGTTATATTTATTTACAAATATTTCAATGTTTTCATCAGGGAAAGGGGTTCTTTTTAATGTTTTTAATTCATTAATAGCATTAGTAATTATGTCGATTCTTCTTGTATAATTTGCATTGCTATTTATAAAAGAATAAGCAAGCATTATAACCGATAAAATAATACCAAAGTACTCACACAGTTTATCGTTATATAAATCAAAATACACAGCCGTTAAAGAATTAATTATAAAAAATAAACTGTAGTATGCTAAAACAAAATCAGAAAGTTTTTTATTTTCACTTAATCTTTTTTCCATATTAATATAATTACAAAGCGTTGTATTACAAACTTTTAACCATTTTTCTTTGTCATAACTCGTTGTCATATTTTTTCATCCTTGCAAATTTGTATCAAGTTTATATACTTGACACATAGTATTCCTTATGTTATAATACAAGTGAAATAAGACACACCAAATAGACGGTTTGTCTTTATCTAGTTATTAGAAATAACCGCGACTTTGACGAGGGCGGTTATTTCTTTTTTGTTATATCAATAACAAGTGCTACTATGGAAACAATAAGGGTTAGTAATAAAAACAACTCACTATATGTAATCATAAGCACCGCCCCCTTTCAAAGAGGGCGAAAGTGCCCTCTAAAATAAAAGAGGACAAACCGCCTACCGTTAAGGTATGCCTTATTCCGAGCATTATTATAACATATATCGACAATGTTTTCAACACTAAAACAACTGAAAAAACACAACTTTTTCTTTATATGCATATTATTCTTCTTCTTTACCTATATCGGTCAGCAGTCCCTTAACCTCGGCATACGGCATTGAATAGCGCTGTGTAAGATAACGCATAGATGCGCCCAGTTCGCCATCAGGGCCGCCGTATTGCGAAATAATTATTTGTGCATATTTCGGGTTGGGATTTTTAATGTTTACAGGATATTGCAGTTTTTTCTTATATTGCCACATAAATTACTCATTCCCTTCGTTTTCCCACGGCCAAGGATCGTCTACCCAGTTCCAGCGGTTGCCGTGACCCGCATCGGCGGCAGTGAGCACTAATTTTCCGTACATTTTCTCATACTCTGCCACTGCTGCCTTACGCTCATTACGGTATTGCTGCAAAAGGCGCAAGCCCTGAGCGGAGGAAGGATGGGTATCAAGATAAAGCACCATTTCATAAATTGCAAAATCAAGTGCCTGAATTTTTTTAACAAGACGGTTTTTTGTATTCATTATCTGTCACCCCACGGTTTAAAGGGCTTGTCAAGTCCCTTAAAAATAGTACCTGTGCTAAAGCCCTCGTGAGTGTCCATTACATCGAGTCGTGTCTGATTTTGTATAAATGCCATAGCGAGAGGTTTTTCCTGAGCCTCATTAGCGCCATCAAAAACCACCCCTAAAAAGTCCAGATTATCCATAGGACCTATCATATTTCTTCTCCTCTTTTACAGCCGTCATTACATTATATGCCGCCGTTTTGTGTCGGTTAAATAAAAACAAGTCAGTTCTTGGAACTGACTTGTTTTTATTTAAAAAGGTCTCTAAACTTTTCAGAAATTGCAAGTGAAACAAAATCCCCTTCGGCAATTATTATATGGTCAAGCAGTGTAACACCTATGTGGGAGAGCGCATTCTTAACCGTGGCGGTGGCGCTTAGGTCTGCGTCTGACGGCAGCGCCAGCCCGCTTGGATGATTATGTACCATGATTACCGAGGTTGCCTTTGTTCTTAAAAGAATTTCTATAATTTTGCGTGTACTGACCCCGACGCGCGATATATCACCCTTGAGCACCTCATCATACGAGATAATTTTACCCTTACCGTCAAGACTCAAAAGGGTCATAACCTCCTCGGTAACGCCTGCATATCTGCCTAAAAGATATGTGCCAATCTCTTCGGTTGAAGAAAAGGTTGATGCAACCGATTTAATATCTGAATTATACTGTCTGGCAAGCTCTATAATCAGCTTTATAAGCACCGCACTGTTTTTTGAAATGCCCTTAACCGACATCAATTCTTCGGCAGAGGCCTTAAAGACGCCCGAAAGTGAGCCGAATGTTTTTATAAGATTGTGGGCTATCTCATTTGTATCCTTACGGGGTATTGAATAAAACAGCACCAACTCAAGCATTTCGTGCTCGGGCGTACCTTTCGGAAAACCGCCGTTTGCCAAGAATTTGTTTCTGACCCTGTCTCTGTGTCCCTCATGCAAACTTTCAGCCACGCCTTTGCCCCCCTAATTTAAAATATTTGTTCTTATTAAAATTATTATAATACAAAAATCGGTAAAGTAAATAAAAAAGTTGAAATATAACAAAAATATGGTATGATTTAAGTAGTTATCAGAAAAAGAGGGTTAATATGAAATCATTTACCGTAGGCAAAAACGATGCCGACCAGCGACTTGACAAATTCATATCAAAAACCGTTCCTCTTTTGCCCAAATCACTTATGTACAAGTACATACGTACCAAGCATATTAAGGTTAACCGCAAAAGGGCAGAAATCAGCACGCGCCTTAATGTTGGTGACATAGTTGAGATGTATATAAACGATGAGTTTTTTGCCGCCGTGACGCCGCGCTATGATTTTCTTAAAGCCGGCACTACCCTTAACATTGTTTACGAAGACCAAAATATTATATTATGTGATAAGCCACAGGGTCTGCTTGTTCACCCGGATGACAGTGAATACAACGACACCCTGATAGGCAGAATTCAGCGTTATTTATATGAAAAGGGTGAATTTAACCCCGATAGTGAAAACAGCTTTAAGCCGGCGCTTGCCAACCGTATAGACCGCAACACAGGCGGTATTGTAATTGCCGCTAAAAATGCGACGGCGCTAAGAATACTTTGCGATAAAATCAAGTCACGCGAAATCGACAAGGAATATTTGGCGGTTGCCCACGGTTATTTTAAGAAAAAAGAGGATATCCTGACAGGGTATCTTGAAAAAAACGAGGATAAAAACAAGGTATATTTAAGCAAAACCGCAAATGAGAAAAATGTATCAATAAAAACTCAATATCGGGTAATTGCCGAGAAGGACAACCTGTCACTACTCAGAATATTATTGCTGACAGGCCGCACGCATCAGATACGCGCGCATATGGCGTCCATCGGCCACGCACTGCTCGGAGACGGCAAGTACGGCAAGCTTGCAAACGATAAAAAAATGGGCTTTGATAAACAGGCGCTTTACTCCTACAAGCTGACCTTCCGCTTTGTAAACGACGCCGATATTTTAAACTATCTGAATGGCAAAACCTTTACCGTCGATAAGGTCTGGTTTGCCGACAAGTTATTCGACCAAAAATATAAAGAGCAGATTTAAGGGCACACTCCGCAAATGGAGTGTGCCTCATTTATATTCGCTTTCTCCCCGACTTGTTTGTTCTTTAAATACATTGTATAATAATTTTGTAACCAAAATATGTTTGATTTTCGTTCTATATAGTAGGAGGTGGTATTTTGTTATCTATTATTCTTTGTTCTGTCGAATTAGATACAGACGAAAAAAGCAAATTTGAGGCAATTTATTATAGACATAGAAACACTTTGTTTTATCAAACCTTAAAAATTGTAAAAAATGAAAATGATGCAGAAGATATATTGCAAGAAGCCTTTATCAAAATAGCTAAAAACGTTAAGGCAATAGGAGATATTGAAAGCAAGGAAACTATATCGTTTTTAATAGTTATAACAAAAAATACTGCTTATGATTACATAAGAAAATCATCTAAAATAACAGAGCTGCCATTAAGTGAAACGGAAACTTTTATAGACGAAAATGCCTTAAATAATCTAGTAAGTAATATTGAATATCAGCAAGTTGTTAATGTTATCAGAAGCATCCCGTCCCCATATAATGAGGTATTATATTTACATTACGTTAAGGATTATTCCCTTAAAAAAACTGCCGCACTTCTTGATAAAAAAACGGCAACAGTTAAAATGCAGTTGGTGAGGGGTAAAAGAATTCTTACAGATAAATTATCAGAGGTATGTTATGAATAACTCAAGAGCTATATTAAAAAATGCGTTTATAGAGGCGCAATTAAACGAAAGCAATATACAAACATATATCTTTTCGAAAAATTTTGGAGATAAAATGCAGAATCTTATACGTTATCAAAGAGGCTTTTTTAAACTAATAAATACAACCGGAAAGAAAGTGGCATGTATATTACTTTCTATACTTATTATTGCAACTTCTACTGTATTTAGTGTTGAAGCTTTGCGCGAACCGATTATGGAAGCTATCGAAAGTTTTTTTGTAAATGTAAAGGAGCAACTTACAGGGACAAAAGCCGATAATATTGCAATGCATTTTACCGATAATATTACAGAAATAGTAGCTACAAATTATATAACTTCATCGCCAAAAGAATATATAATTGATGATGCTGAAAAAATATCAAAATTTTCTCAACTGCTTGCAAGTACCGAATGGAAAAACCCAAGGACAAAATACGATGCGGGTATTGATTATGTGTATTGGACATTTCAATTCAATAATGGCGATAAAACGATAACAACCGTTAATATGTGTGGTTGGGTAGTTGAAAGATTCGGTATAGTTGAAATTATTTATGATGGCAATTCGTATGTTTATAATGTTTCAGAGCAAACATATTTAGATATACTTGCATTTACCACGAGAAAATATTATTTGCATCAATCGGATATGAATTTGCCAGCAAAAGAACTCTGTTTAGATTTTCAAAATCAAGCCTTGTCGGGTTTGACTGACGAGGAGAAGAGATTCGTATGTTCACAACTGCGCGAAGCACATACGATGATGGAGATATTATTACTTGAGGATGTTTCTATATTAAAAGAACCCGACAGCCCTTATTGGTATCCATCTATAACCGGTGAAGAATTCACAGACCCTTTTTCTAGTGAGGTATATCTAAATGGTGATGCCAGTTTTAACGGCGTGTTAAAACAACTTGAAAATGTTTGTAATACTATAAAAGATGCCGAAACCAAAGAATCTTTTGAAATTATCTGTGGTGATTTAAAATCGGCATGTGATAATCGAGATATTGGTAGTTTATTTACTGTTCATGAAAGCATTCACGACTTTGATTATTTTGGAATTAATTATCCGGCATATTTTGAATTATTAGCACCGCCAGATTGGAACGGAATAAATATTTATTTTGGTCATTTGGAGTAAATCCAAACAGCAAAAATAAAATTTAAGAAAAAAGATGGTAGACACTTTTTTAGTGTCTACCATCTTTATACTATTTCATTTAATTTGCTCTTTTTTATTTTACAATATCCTTAACTACCTCGCTTGCGGCGATTAGTCCTGCGGTGGCAGGCACAAACACTGCACTGCCGGGCGATTTTCTGCCGTCAGCCTTTGTCTCGGCGAGCTCGTTCGGTTTAATTGGCGTTTCACCCGACCATACTACCTTAAGCGCCTCAACGCCCCTTTTACGCAGTTCACTGCGCATAACGCGTGCCAGTGGGCAACCCTGTGTTTTATAAATATCATCGACTTTTAGTTTTGTCGGGTCTAACTTATTGCCCGTACCCATAACGCTTATAACGGGTACACCGAGCTGTTTTGAGCGAACTATAATCTCAAGCTTGGCGGCAACAGTATCTACAGCATCCACAATATAATCATATTTTGACAAATCCACACTGTCTGCCGTTTCGGGCAGATAAAAAATATCGTAGACGTTTATATTTATATCGGGATTTATCTGTCTTGCACGCTCTGCCGCCGCATCAACCTTTTTATCGCCTATATTACAGCTTGTGGCAATAATCTGGCGGTTGATATTACTCTCAGCTACGGTATCATTATCGTACACATCGATGTTCCCGACACCGCTTCTGACCAGCGCCTCAAGAGTATATGAGCCGACGCCGCCTACACCAAAAACGGCGACACGCGCATTTTTCAGTTTTTCCATTGCGTCCTCACCCAAGAGAGCGGCAGTTCTTATAAATTTGTTATTCATCTCAAAGTCCTAAAAATTTAATAAGATTAGGTATTTCTGTTTCAAAATTCACACCATATCTGCGTTCGGGCTCATCCCTTAAGGTTGTCTTTATACAGCCGCAAGTGAAGTTAACGGCTATCTCTACAGCCGAAACCAGATTTTTGTCATTAATCAGTGCCGATGTAAGTGCAGATGCGAATACATCGCCTGTGCCGTGGAACATAACATCAATTCTGTCGGCCATTATATATGAAACCTGTTCACCGTCAAAGCAGGCCGCACCCAGCCTTTTATCATTAAAGAACACACCCGTCAGCACTATTTTAGCTTTAGTTGCCTCATAAAGCTCACACAAAAGCTTCTCGATATATTCCTTGGTGTATGGACCTTCGGCATATTCCTTGCCGAGCATAAGCACCGCCTCGGTAATATTGGGCACAATAATATCTGCTTGCCGGCAGAGCTTTAACATACCCTTTGGGAAATTTTCAGAAAAACCTACATACAGCTTGCCGTGGTCGGCCATTGCAGGATCACAAACAAACAAGGAGTTTTCGTCTTTAAGCTTTTCTATAGCCGACATAACGATGTCAATTTGCGTTTCGCTGCCGAGATAGCCTGTATAAAAAGCATCGAACCTTAAATCAAGGCCCTGCCAATGCTCTGCTATAGGTAAAATTTCATCTGTTAAATCGTGAAAGGTAAAGCCCTTAAAGCCACCGGTGTGGGTCGATAAAATTGCGGTTGGTATAACACAGGTTTCAATACCTGCGGCCGAGCATATCGGTAGCGCGACGGTAAGCGAGCACTTGCCGAAGCCCGAAATATCGTGTATTGCCGCTATTCTTTTCTGACTCACTTTTTTATCCCCTGCCTTTTGCAGATTTCTTTAAGCACGCATATTTCACACTTGGGTCTTTGCGCTATGCAGGTATCCCTGCCGAACAGTACCGCACGGTGACAAAAATCATTTGATTCTTGCGGTGGTAACAATTTGCGCATTTCGTTTTCAACCCTTTTCGGATCCTTGGTATCAACTAACCCTAGGCGGTTGGTAATTCGTATAAAATGCGTATCCGTAACTACGGCGGGCTTTCCGTAAATATCGCCGCATACAAGATTAGCCGTCTTTCTGCCAACGCCGGGCAGAGTCGTCAACTCCTCAATTGTATCGGGAACGACACCGTCGTATTTTTCGATTAGCATCTGACCGATACCCTTTAAATCTTTAGCCTTTGTTTTATAAAGACCGCAAGATTTTATATAAGATTCAATATCCTCAACATTAGCTTCAGCCATAGCCTTAGCGGTGGGAAAAGCCTTAAACAACGCAGGCGTAACAAGATTTACACGCGCATCGGTACACTGGGCAGACAGGCGCACGGCTATTAGTAGCTGAAACGCATCCTTGTATTCGAGCGAGCATATCGCGTCGGGATATCTTTCCTTTAAAATTTCTACCGCATAAGCAGCTATTTGTTTTTTTGTCATTTTGTTACTTCAGATAATTTAAGGTCGCCCTGCTTTATCCAGTTAAGCTTGCGCATAATTGCCGCAATGCCGAGGCACACGAGTGCGGGAGCTATAAAGTGCATTGCCACAATTTCGAGTAGAGCGAGTGCGGGATGCATACCGCCTGCCGTCATGCTTTCAAATGCGGCAAACTGACCCACAAGACCCGACGAGCCCATACCCGAGCCGACAGGTGTGCTGGTCATCTTAAGAAGCACCGTAGATATTGGCGCTAACACAGCACTTGCCAAAATAGAAGGAATCCATATTCTCGGATTGCGAACTATATTAGGCATCTGAATCATCGAGGTGCCCACACCCTGAGAAATAAGACCGCCGACCTTGTTTTCACGGTAGCTGATAACTGCGAAGCCTACCATATTACAGCAGCAGCCAATTGTAGCCGCACCTGCGGCAAGTCCCGAAAGTCCCATAGAAACACCGATTGCCGCAGAGCTGATGGGCAGCGTTAAGAATATACCCATAAGAACCGAAACGACAATACCGCCTATAACGGGATGTTCTACAACACTTATATTAACAAGACTGCCCAGCCACTTCATAAAGGCTGAAATATACGGGCCGACAAGTATGCCGACAACCGAGCCGCCCAGCACACAGCAAAGCGGGGTGAGAAGTATATCGAGCTTTGTTTTACCTGCAATGAGTCCACCTATTTCGACCGCTACATATGCCGCAATAAACGCGCCGAGCGGCTCACCTGGCTTGCCTAAGGTTATTTGAGCAACATCAAGCCCCGGAAAAGCGCCTATAAAGCCTGCAACGGCAGCCGAAACTGCGGTAAGCGGCGCCGCCTTTAATTTTGAAGCAACACCCACGCCTATACCGGCACCGGTAACGGTTTTTGCGGCATTTCCTATGACGATAAAGTATGTCGCAACAATGTTGTTACCCAAAATAGTTCCTATCTGACAAAGTATGGTGCCAATTATCAGTGTCGCAAACAGTCCCAGCGCCATACCGCTGAGTCCGTCAATGAAAAGTCTGTTGAAATACTTTTTCATCGTACTTCCCCCTTAATTTAAAATACTTGTTTCAATTATACAACCTTAAAAAGCATTAGTCAATAAACCGCAAAAAATTAGTATATTATTGCAAAAATCATCTTTTTGTGTATAATATTTTTAGGTGATTTTATGGTAACAACAATATATCTGATCAGACATTGCGAGGCGCTTGGCAATAAAAGCGGCACATTTCAGGGCTCTATAGATTCAGACATTACCGAAATCGGCGCTAAACAGCTTGAATTTTTAAGCCGCCGTTTTTCTGAAATAAAGCTTGATAAGGTCTATTCAAGCCCGCTTCTGCGTGCCTTTAAAACGGCGCAGGCGGCGGCACTCTCCGCCACTGAGCCCGTTGTGGTACACGACGGCCTTACCGAAATTGACGGTGGCGATATTGAGGGTATGACCTACGCCGATATTTATAACAAATACCCCGAAATAGAAGAAACCTGGACCTATTCACCTCAGGACTTCGCACCTCCGAACGGTGAGAGCATGCGCAAAGCTTACTCGCGAATTTATGAAACAGTTATAAATATTGTGAGAGAAAACAAGGGCAAAACCATCGCCATTGCTTCCCACGGCGCTGTTATACGGTGTCTGCTCTGCGCCGTTACTGAGGGAAGTATCGAAAGGCTAAATAATGTTGCGTGGTGTGATAACACATCGGTGACAAAGCTTGTTTTTGATGACGATATGAACGCCGCCGCACAGTACATAAACGATGTTTCTCACCTGCCGCAAGAATATTTGCCGGTAGGCAGCAGAATTGCATCATATATACAGAGGGATTTAAAATGATTATTATGTCGGTAGATTTAGGTAACGCCCGTACGGGTATTGCCGTAAGTGATAAGTCAGAAAGCTTTGCATTTCCGAAAGAGGTAATAACCGAATATAACCGTGAACGACTGGTTGACAGGGTTGCAGTCGCGGCTAAGAATTACGGTGCCGAGCTTTTGGTGGTAGGGCTTCCAAAAAATATGGACGGCTCACTCGGTTGGCGCGCGCAAGAGTGTACCGAGACCGCCGAGCTTATTAAAGAAAAAACAAATATCCCCGTCGTTATGTGGGACGAGCGCTGCACAACCGTTATGGCACACACAGCCCTTAATATGACCGACACGCGCGGTAAAAAACGCAAACAAACGGTTGATGCCGTTGCCGCCGTAATGATACTTGAAAGCTATCTTGCTTACAGAAAAAATCAAAACAAAAACTAAAAAACCTATGATAGTTTTTTGCTACCATAGGTTTTATTTTTTATCTACCACTCTGCCTCGTTTTATAACCGAGTCGCCGAATTTCTGACGAATTGAGTGTATGCTGTCCTCAATTTTTTCCTGCCGTTGCTCAGCGACGACATCACTGAATAAATCTTGCTGAACGGCAACACATTCTTCCTTTAAATTTATCGCCCGTATGCCAACCGAGCGCAGCGGCTGTTCCCAATAGTAATTCTCTTTAAACAGCTTCATGCCCGCTTCGGCAATTTTTATGCTGATATCGGTAGGGCTTTCAAGTGCGTGGCTAAACTCCTTAACGGTCAAATCGGCCGTTCTCGTGTGTACCTGTATGCTGCCTGCATACATACCGTGCTGACGCAATCTCTTTGCAATATCCTCCGCTAACACTATAAAGGTCTGCCACACCTGTTCGTTGTCGGTAAAATCGGTACCCTCGGTAACGCTTCTGCCAATGCTTTTAGGCTTTTCATTACCGCTTTGGTCGCAGACAGGCGAATTATCAAGCCCCAATGCATTACGCTTTATGTCCAATCCGTTTTTACCAAACAGTCTTTTCAGCATCGCATCATCGCACAGCGTAACATCGCCTATTGTAAAAACGCCCGCTGAGTTTAATTTTTGGGCGGTTCTTTTGCCGACAAAAAGCATATCCTGCACAGGCAACGGCCAGACCTTCTGTTTAAAATTACCGCTTGAAATTACCGTAACGGCATCGGGCTTTTTCATATCGCTGCCAAGTTTTGCAAAAACCTTGTTGAAGCTGACGCCAACCGACGCAGTAATGCCAAGCTCACGCTTTATATCCCGCCGTATCTTATGCGCAATTTCTTCACCGCTACCGAAAAGCAAGACACTACCCGTCACATCAAGCCAACATTCATCAATACCAAACGGCTCAATAATATCGGTGTAACGGCTGTATATCTCCTTGGCCTTTTCAGAATACTCATTATATTTATCGTATAGCGGCGGCAGGGTTATAAGGTCAGGGCACTTTCTTTTTGCCTCCCATATGGCCTCCGCCGTCTTTACACCACAAGCCTTGGCGATCTCATTTTTTGCTAATACTATACCGTGTCGCTCCTCTACGCTACCGCAAACCGCTACGGGCGAGTCGACCAGAGTCTGATTATATAAAAGTGAAACGGATGCGAAAAAATTATTAAGGTCACAATGTAATATTACCCTTTCCACCCTGTCACCTCCCTTTAGAACATCTGTTCTGATTATAAATCCTCCGATGCCTTTTGTAAAGGGCTTTTATGAAATGTTTAATTTTTCCATAGCAGTCTTGTGTAATCTTTCGATATGCCGTTTGCTGTAATTGAGTGCATAGGCCGTCTGCTCAAGACTGCGCCCACACAAATAATGCTGGGATAAAACCTCACTCAATAGTCCCCCATCAACACGCTCGATATCCTCCTCGATTTTCTCACGCAGTAATTGTGCATTTTTAATTTTTATTATGTAACGTTCGCTCGCCTCGGGGTTCACCTCCATTTGTCTTTTAAGCCTAGTTATTTTTGCTTGCTGTATAAGATACAAATCAAGATATTCCTTCTTTTTATTTATTTCCATTATCTTACCCCGGCAAAATACTGTCCGTATGAAAGTTTTTTTCCGTTTTCCTTATTATATTGCTCAACCTCTCTTATAGCAATATTAAGCGGATGCTTCTCCCATTTTTCTTTTTGACTTCTCTCCTTCGCCCACAGATACTCGCCCCGTCTGCGACAAGCGTCGCTG
Organism: Acutalibacteraceae bacterium; assembly: GCA_045540055.1. Taxonomy (GTDB): domain Bacteria; phylum Bacillota; class Clostridia; order Oscillospirales; family Acutalibacteraceae; genus SIG565. The sequence continues at coordinate 7,836 of JAZQGO010000022.1, read as the reverse complement.
CAATAGTCACCCTCCCCCGTCATTCTGGCGCCGCAACACATACAATACCTTGCGGGAAGCTTTTTAATATTAACGCTTTGACAAAATGGGCAAACCTCAATAATCTCGTACGGCTCGCAGGGCAAGTCGTGCGTTTCGGTTATTATTTTTTTATTTTTAAATTTTTTCTCACAGTCCTGACAATAGTACACCTTTTATGCTCCTTTTTTTAATACTTGACATTTACGAAATTTTGTAATATAATTTAGACAAAGAACGACAAATTACTACATTTCGTAATTGCAAGTATATTATAATACTGATTTCAGTAATTGTCAATACTTGTTTTACGATTTTCAGTAATTTGTAACATTGCACAAAAAGGAGAGTTAAATATGCCTGAAACCTATGCCAGAATTGCCGAACTTTGTCGTAAAAACAAAATTACTGTCACCGATCTTTGTAAACTTTGTGGGATACCCCGGGCCTCACTTTCAGACTATAAGATGGGCAGAATCAAAACCCTGTCGGCGCTGACGCTCTCAAAAATATCAGAGCATTTCGGTGTGACGGTTGAATATTTACTGTCAGGTCAAGAAACAGTGGCGAGTGATGAAAGCCTTAAGGTTGCCCTTTTTGGTGGTGGCGTTGAGGTTACAGACGAGATGTGGAATGAAGTTAAAAGATACGCTCAATATATAAAGGATAGAGAAAATGGAAACTGAGAAGCTATATAAATTAGCCGAAGAACTTGATATAAAGCTTGACTTCTTTCCGTTACCTCTTAATAAATCTATCGCGGTGAATTTAGACAACCGTTGCTACATAGCGATGGATCCCCGTGCAGTAATCACACCCGCAGAGGAGCGTGTATGCTTAGCCCACGAGATTGGTCACTGCGACACGGGCAGTTTTTACAACATATACTCACCCTTTGATTTGCGCACCAAGCACGAGCAAAGGGCTGATAAATGGGCAATAAATAAATTGATACCCTTGTGTGAGCTGAAGGCGGCAATGAAGCAGGGCTGCCTTGATACTGCGGCGCTTGCCGACCATTTTTCAGTCACAGAGGATTTTATTAAAAAGGCAATTAAATACTATACCGGCAACTAAAAAAGGCTTGATATCGGTTAAGATATCAAGCCTTTGCTTTTTGCGTTTACATTTTGTCGTACATACCGCTATCAACCATAGCCGATATTGCGGCGACAACACGCTCCTTATCCTCTTTGTAGGTAACACCGTACCATTTATCCTCAGCGACAAGCACCCTTGCCTTTTTGATACCCTTTTTAATGAGTGAATCAACAACACTCGGCAGATAAAATTCACTCTTGAGCTCGGTGCCTCGCGCCTTTAAAAATTCCTCGAAATCCTGTTCCAAATATCCGAATATATCAGGTGTGAAGCCCCACATATTCATCGAAACAATACTATCGGGTGCGAGATCCGTCCAGGTCTTGCCATCATCCTCGGTGAAACGGCAATCCATAATTTTTGTACGCTCAACAACATCGGTTAAAAAGCCGTCCTCGACGGTACAGACACCACGAGAAACATATCCGTTCTCGGTCAGGGTATTATTAAGGCGGAAGCCTACCATGCAATAGTTGTCCCTATCTGTTATAAGGTTGTTGTAAATCTGTTTAAATGCGCTTTTGCCGTAATAATCATCGGCATTTATAACGGCGAAGGGTGTGTCAACTGTGTCTTTACAACAAAGAATTGCCTGACCTGTACCCCAGGGCTTTATACGTCCTTCGGGACAGCTATAGCCTTTCGGCAGGTCGTTAACATCCTGAAAGACATATTCGACCGCTATCTTTTTCTCGATTCTGCTGCCGACAATCTCCTTGAAATCCTTTTCGATGCCGTGGTTAATAACAAAAACCACCTTATCAAAGCCTGCCTCTATGGCATCATAAACCGAAAAATCAAGAATGGCCTCTCCGTTTTTACCTACGGCCGCAATCTGCTTGAGTCCACCAAAGCGGCTACCCATACCCGCTGCCATAACAACCAATGTAGCTTTATTATTCATAAATTTACCTCCGCATTTTCATAGTGAAAGTTACATATTATTATATAGTATAAATACTCCTCACACTCTTTGTCAAGCAAAATAACGGAGGGATAGTTTTGTTTACCACCTTAAATGTGACATATAAAGACAGACGGAGTCTCAGAGAAAAACTACATCTGACGGCAAGCCGAAGATTAAATACCAAGCAACACAGCTTCCGGAATATTGATTTTTACACCACACGTCTTGTATCATATTCTCGCTCAAACGAGTCTTATTTGTTGCACTTTAGAGAAAAATGTGTGTTGCCGGTAATAGATAACAGTGATAGCTTGATTACAAAATATCGCTATATTGTAACACTTAATACCGTTATGGATTATATCGGCAATACCCCACTTAAGTGTGCTGTAGTAGACCCTGACGGGCGGCTATTATTTTTGTTGCCGATGCTCATCTCGAAATGTCGCAGAGTAAACATCTACACCTATGCGACCGAAAAATACAAAACCGAAAATGAGCGGCTGTTTGCGCTAATCGGTGCAAGCGCAATAATTACCGAAAATTTTACTTCCCTTAAAGGCTTTGACGCCGTCTTTTCGGATGTACCACTGCCATTTTGCGACAATACGGCCCTTTTCGGAAGATATTCCTGCTTTGCTCATACGCCACCGATGCTACCCGATGATATTAAAAAATTAACACTGAGCAGTGATGAAATTTATCCTGTCTTGGCGGGGCTGTACTATATATCAGGCATTAAAAATTTAGGCCACCTGCGCTGTCGCACACTACAAAAAACGACAATATCACTTGATATAAAATCTTGAATTTTACCTGATATAATTCTGCTTGACATAATCAGCTATATAATATATAATATTCTTATGTGTGCCTGGGGATATGTGTCCGGGCGCCAAAATAAAGAAAGGTAATCTTAATGATGGAGAAGAAAATCAGACTTACCGACGATGGACTCAAAAAGCTCAAGGATGAGCTTGAAAATCTTAAAACTAAAGGACGCGCAGATATTGCCGAAAAAATAAAAATTGCCCGCGGTTACGGCGACCTCTCGGAAAATAGCGAGTACGACGAGGCTAAAAACGAGCAGGCTAAAATTGAAGCTCGAATTGTCGAAATCGAGGCAATGCTTAAAAATGTTGAAATCATCTCTGACGTTAAGGGCGCCGCTAAAACGGTTATTCTTGGCTCAAAGGTTAAAATTCTTGACGTTGAATTTGAAGAAGAATGTGAATATCGCATAGTTGGTTCTGCCGAGGCTGATCCGGCTGAAGGTCTTATTTCAGACGAGTCACCTGTCGGCAAAGCATTGCTCGGTCACAAGGTTGGCGAAACAGTATATGCCGAAGCTCCTGCCGGAGAAATTGAATTCAAAATTATAGCTATTTCGAAATAATTTAAGGCAGGTCAAACCTGCCTTTTATTCTGTTTAGGATGTGAAAAATATGTCTGAAAATAATCAAAACAATATTCAAAATTCTGCACCCGCCGAGGACTATAACGAGCTTGTTAAGGTCAGACGCGAAAAGTTAGCAAACCTTAAAAATGACGGCTGCGACCCCTTTGTAATTACAAAATTTGACTTTGATGCCTATGCTTCAGATATTAAGGCAGATTATGAAAAATACGAGGGTAAAACCGTACGTATTGCAGGACGTATGATGAGCCGCAGAATTATGGGTAAGGCAAGCTTTGCCAATATTCAGGATACGAACGGCAACATTCAGTTATATGTCAGCCGTAACGATATCGGTGATGAAGCTTACGCCGCATTTAAAAAGTATGACATCGGTGATATTATCGGTGTTGAGGGTATAGTTTTTAAAACCCGAACAGAAGAAATTTCAGTGCACATAAACAGCATTTCCCTGCTTTCAAAGTCGCTTTTACCCCTGCCCGAAAAGTTCCATGGACTTAAAGATACCGACACACGCTTCCGTCAACGCTACGTTGACTTAATTGTCAACCCCGACGTTAAGCGCAACTTTATTATACGTTCACAGTTCATTAAGTTTATGCGCAAATACCTTGACGATATGAACTATATCGAGGTTGAAACACCTGTACTTAACACTATTGCAGGCGGTGCGTCGGCTCGTCCCTTTATCACACACCACAATACGCTTAACCTTGATATGTATATGCGTATCGCCACCGAGTTACCGCTAAAGCGCCTTATTGTCGGCGGTATGGATAGGGTTTATGAGATAGGTCGTATATTCAGAAACGAGGGTATGGACCCCAAGCACAACCCCGAATTTACAAGTGTTGAGCTTTATCAGGCATACGCCGACTTCCACGATATGATGGATATTGCCGAGGGTATTATCTCGGGTGCCGCTAAAGAAATTTTAGGCAGCTATGAGGTAGAGTGGATGGGCGAAAAAATCGACCTTACACCCGGCTGGCGCAGACTTACAATGGTTGATGCAGTTAAGGAATACGTTGGCATCGACTTTGGTGCCATTACCGATGATGCCGAGGCCGTTGCCGCAGCCGAGGCTAAGGGCGTAGAACTCGCAGAAACCGCAGACAAAACCTGGGGTAATGCACTTTATGCTTGTTTTGACCAGCGTGTTGAGGAAAAGCTTATTCAGCCGACCTTCATTACAATGTATCCTGTTGAGGTATCTCCCTTAACAAAGGCATCTCCCGAAGACCCTCGACTTACCGAGCGTTTCGAACTCTTTATCTGCCATTCTGAGCTTGCTAATGCCTATTCCGAGCTTAACGACCCCGACGTTCAGCGTGAGCGTTTTGAGAAGCAGTTAGAGCTTCGCGACCGTGGTGACGACGAGGCAGAGATGCTTGATGAGGATTTCTTAACCGCACTTCAGTACGGTATGCCCCCAACAGGCGGTATGGGTATCGGCGTTGACAGAGCAGTAATGCTTCTGACAAACTCCGACACAATTCGTGAGGTAATACTCTTCCCCACAATGAAGCCTTTGGACTAATATAGTTCGAAGAAATCCAGTAGTTATGCGGGTTTTGGTGGGTTATATCTTCAAAAAACCACGCCACTACGCCAACTACTACGCCAATTTTCACAAAGAAATTTGCAAAGAAAAGTCACTATGATAGACTAAAAGATCAAGCGCCGTGCGGTTTGCACGGCGCTTTCTTCGTTCATAACGAAAAATGCTGAAGCATATGACTGCTAAACTGTTTGTCCATGGCTTGATAAACATCAATAGCGGCAGGGAGATTTGTTCTCTCTGCCGCTTTTGAATTTTACATCAATTTTACACGGATATGATTACCAATTTTACACCCTCGCTGTAAAATAATCGTAAAATGCAGGTAAAATGCGTTTGAAGAGTAGATTATAAAGATATGAGGTTATGTAAATGGACATTTTTGACGTACTTACGCTCATAGGCGGACTATGCTTATTTCTTTTCGGAATGAACCTTATGGGCGACGCTCTGGAGCGAAGCGCAGGCAGCAAACTTGAAATTATGATCGGCAAGCTAACCACAGGCAAGCTTGCAGGTCTGCTCACCGGTCTTGGTGTAACCGCCGTTATTCAGAGTTCCTCTGCTACAACGGTTATGGTTGTCGGTTTTGTAAACTCAAAGCTGATGTCCTTAAAGCAGGCAATTCACGTTATTATGGGTGCTAATATCGGTACTACCGTTACAGCGTGGATTTTGAGTCTTAGTGGCATTTCGGGCAGTAATATGTTCCTGAAACTGCTGAAGCCTTCTTCTTTTACGCCTATCCTTGCACTGATCGGCATTATCCTTGTAATGTTCACCAAGAGCAACAAGAAAAAGGATATTGGTGTGGTTCTCCTGGGTTTTGCCACCCTTATGTTCGGTATGGAAACAATGACCGATGCGGTTTCCGGTCTTAAAGAAATTCCCGCATTCCAAGAGATGTTCCTTATGTTCAAGAATCCTATTCTTGGTGTGCTTGTAGGTACAGTACTTACCGCCATTATTCAGTCCAGCTCTGCCTCTGTTGGTATTTTGCAGGCACTTGCGGCAACCGGTGCCGTTTCCTACGGTGCGGCAATTCCGATTATTATGGGACAGAACATCGGCACTTGTGTAACAGCAATGATTTCTTCCGTGGGCACAACAAAGAACGCAAGACGTGCGGCACTTGTGCATTTATCCTTTAATGTAATCGGAACGATTGTATGCCTTACCGGATTTTCTGTTGTAAAGGCGGCTTTTGCTCCTGCGCTATTGAATGACTCTGCTACCTATGCCGGTATTGCAACGGCGCACTCAATATTTAATATCGTATGCACCTTGTTGTTGCTTCCTATGTCGGGACTTCTTGAAAAACTAGCATATAAACTTATTCCCGATACTGAGCAGGTTGAAAAAGCATCCGAGCTTGATGACAGACTTCTTTCTACCCCTGCCATTGCTTTGGAATGCGCATATAACCTAACCTGTGATATGGCAAAGGTTGCTACCGATGCGCTGACGATGGGTGTAGATTGCCTTGCCGCTTATGACAAAACAAAAGCTGAAGCAATTCGTGAAGCGGAAGATAAAACCGATCACCTTGAAGATGTTATCGGCAGCTATCTTGTGAAGCTGAGTATGAGGCAGCTTAATGAAAACGAAGGTGCAATGGCATCAATGCTACTGAAAGCAATCGGCGACTTTGAGCGTATATCCGATCACGCTGTAAACATTCTTGAATCTGCAGAAGAAATGCGTGAAAAAGGAATCGTCTTCTCGGAAGGCGCAAAAGCAGAAATGGATTCACTGTGTGCGGCTACTAACGAAATCGTTACACTGTCTTATAGCGCATTTGTTGAAAATAACGCTGAACAGGCAAATCTTGTAGAACCCCTTGAACAGGTCATTGACAGAATGAAAGAGCTTCTCCGCACCCGTCATATCGACCGCTTGCGTGTGGGTGAATGCGGTATTGAAGCAGGCTTTGTATGGAGCGACCTTATTACCAATATGGAAAGAGTTTCTGACCATTGCTCCAACATTGCAGGTTGCGTTATGGATATCAAAGAGCAGAATATGAATCTGCACGAGTCCTTAAAACTGCTTAGAAGCGACAATGAGTTCTACAGAGAAAAATACACGGAATATACCAAAAAGTATCTTTCCTTTGTATAAACCATTTTAATGTGAGGAACTAATAATCATATCGCCGCTTCCACGTGAGGCGGCGCTTTTCTTTTACTCCGAGTTTACACCGATTTGGTTACGGATTTTACAGAAGACAGGTAAAATGTAACCGTAGTTGAGAGAAACGACAAATAAATGCAAATAATAAATCAAAAGGAGATTTTTAAGATGAAAAAGATTATTAGTTTACTCACAGTAGCAATGTTGTTTCTTTGTGCGCTTACCGGTTGTGGCGATAACAAAGAAGCAGTCGCAACAGACGGCTCCACCTCCATGAACAAGGTCATCGGCGCTTTGGGTGAAGCCTTTGAAGCCGACACCGGCATTACAGTAACTTACAACGCTACCGGCTCGGGCGCAGGCATTCAGGCGGTGCAGGAAGGCAGATGCGACATCGGCCTTGCAAGCCGTAACCTCAAGGACGAGGAAAAAGCAAACGGACTTGAAGGCACAATCTTAGCTTATGACGGTATCGCCATTATCGTAAATCCTAACAACCCCGTTTCTGACCTCGACGTAGAAACCATCGCAAAGATCTACACCGGCGAAATCAAGAACTGGAAAGAAGTCGGCGGCAACGATGCTGAGATCGTGCTTATCGGTCGTGAAGCAGGCAGCGGTACAAGAGATGGCTTTGAGTCCATTACCGATACCGAAGATAAATGCAAGTACCGTCAGGAACTGACCTCTACCGGTGAC
>JAZQGO010000021.1:0-46294 GCA_045540055.1 Acutalibacteraceae bacterium | reverse complement strand
CTCCGTAAGGAAGGTGCCACAGTTATATTCGCCAAAGGCGAGTGATATTGCTTCGCAGTTATATTTGGGCTATGCCCAAGTTATATTCGCTTCGCGAGTTTTGAAGGCGAATATAATATCACTGAAACGACAAGTTTCAATATCACTTTGCGTGATAACGCAAAATATCACTGTGAGACCTGTCTCACAATATCACTTAATATTCTTATTTTTGAGATAGGTTGATTTTTAAAGTATGTAACCCACTATGACACTTTCAAACAGAAAGTGTCATTTTTAATATAAAAAGAAATTGGGAGAAACTTCTTTACGAAGCGTCTCCCGTTGGGGAAGTTTCTTTTCTGTTTATTGACAAAGAATACCATATATATTAAAATATATATGTAAATTTATGGTTGGGGGAATGAATTATGATTAAAATATCACCGTCGGTATTGACTTCAGATTTTTTAACGCTTAAAAGTGACATTGAAAAGCTTGAAAATGCAGGGGTAGATATGCTGCATTTAGACGTTATGGACGGCATTTTTGTGCCTAATATTTCGTTTGGCGTGCCCGTTATCAAGTCGATAAAAAAGCATTCACACATTCCGCTTGACGTACATCTTATGATTGACCGCCCACACCGTTACATAAAAGAATTTGCGTCGGTTTCAGACTATCTCGGTTTCCATTACGAGGCAGGTTCACCCATCCGGGAGACGCTTTGCGAGATAAGAGAACTCGGTTGCAAATCTTGTCTTACAATAAAGCCGTGCACACACCCAAAAGAAATTTATGAATTTTTACCGTATTGTGATATGGTGCTTGTAATGTCGGTTGAGCCGGGCTTCGGCGGTCAGAAATTTATGCCGAGCGCACTCGAAAAACTAAGCCTTTTGCGTGATGAAATTGCACGTCAGGGTTTAAATATTGAGCTTGAGGTTGACGGCGGTATCAATGCCGAAACTGCGCCGCAGGCTATTGACGCCGGCGCTACTGTTTTGGTTGCAGGCAACTATATTTTCTCGGCCGAGGATATGAAAAGCAGGGTAGAGCAGATAAAGGCTCTATAAAGCGCTACCGATTTTTTCGGCGGCGTTGCCAAGCGTTATGGGTTTGCCATATTCCTTAGTTATGCTTAATTCATTAAGTGAGCACAGTACTGCGTCGGCAAATTCAAAGAAGGACGGCAGCAGTGCCTTTTGTACGCCGTCGGCGTATAAGACCATACGGTATTTTTTGCCAAGTATGTAAAGGTCGCTTTTTATTTTTTCTGTCTTTTGGTTTAGTGATAACCGCTCTACACAGCAAAAGAGGTTTTCACTGTTTTCAAATTCAAATATGTAAACCGTTTTTGAAATTACTTTTTTATGTTTGTTTTGTTGCATAGAGGTAATCTCCGGATAAGCAAACACGAATAATCCGAACCTGATTTTGCAGGTAGGATTTTCGACTTTGCTTTGTTAAAATACTCGTTAATCCGTCAGGATTAACTGCGTTTTGTGTCTCGCACAGCCAAAATCTCTTACCTACAAAATTCGTTTACCTAAAAGGTGCAGAATTTTGTGTGATTTTTGGTGCGAAAGAGTCCATAAGGCTTAATGCCTATGAATGATGACAAACCGAAAAGCACCGAAATTATGCCATTTTAGGCAGGTTCGGATTATTCGCGTTTGCTTATATGGGTATATTATCCGTTTTTACCGTTAATACTCTTTAAGGGTGAAAACGAATGAATAATAACAAAAATACCGAAAAGGAATCAAAAAGACTCTTTATAAAAACCGTAGTTATAACAACGGTATGTATTCTGCTTGTTGTTATAGGTTTTATATCGGCAGGTTTCTTTACGGGTAGATTAGGATAGGGGAATAAAAATGTCTTATAATGAGTTAAAAAGCGGTACCGATATACGCGGTGTGGCAAGTGACAAGGGTGGCAAGACCGTCAACCTTACCTCTACCGCAGTTAAGGATATAACGGCCGCATTTATACTGTGGTTGAGTGAGAAAACGGGTAAGAAGCCCTGTACACTTAAAATCGCCATCGGTCACGATTCCCGCATAACCGCAGATGATATAAAGGCTAATGCTGTAAGTGAGCTTGTTGTAGCAGGTGTACATATTTATGATTGCTCTTTAGCATCTACACCTGCGATGTTTATGACGACCATTGACCTTGATTGTGATGCATCTATTCAGATAACCGCCTCACACCATCCGTTTGACCGCAACGGCCTTAAGTTTTTCACTAAAGACGGCGGTCTTGATTCGGGCGATATTGCGGCTATTGTCGAAATTGCCAATCAGGGTAAACGAGCAGAAATTGCCGACGGTGTCATAGAGAAGGTCGATTATATGACCGCCTATGCCAAGCGACTACGTGATATGATATGTGGAGGACTTGGTAAGCGTGACACCGATAAGCCGCTTAAAAATTATCATATAATAGTTGACGCAGGCAACGGCGCAGGCGGATTTTACGCCAATAATGTTTTGGCGCCCTTAGGTGCCGATATATCGGGTAGTCAGTTCTTAGAGCCCGACGGTATGTTCCCGAATCATATACCCAACCCCGAGAATAAGCAGGCGATGGAGAGTATCTGTAGCGCCGTTATCGCCAGCAAGGCTGACCTTGGTATTATATTTGATACCGATGTTGACAGGGCAGGCTGTGTTGATGCATCGGGCAAAGAAATTAACCGCAACCGTTTGGTAGCCTTGGCGTCCTATATCGCTGTGCAGGGTAATGAGGGCGCAACAATTGTTACCGATTCTGTCACCTCTGACGGTCTTAAAGCCTATATTGAAAATGACCTTGGCGGCAAGCATTACCGCTATAAGCGTGGTTATAAGAATGTTATCAACAAGGCGACCGAGTTGTGTGAGCAGGGTATCAACTGCCCCTTGGCGATAGAGACAAGCGGTCACGCAGCCCTCAGAGAAAATTACTTCCTTGATGACGGCGCATATCTTGCGACAAAAATCGTTATAGAGCTGGCACGCGGTAATAAATTTGAGGAAATTTTATCTACACTTAAAATGCCTGCCGAAGAAAAGGAAATAAGACTTAATATAAAGGCACAGGACTTCCGCAGTTATGGCCAAAAGGTAATCGCCGAGCTTGAAAAATTCGCAAAAAGTAAAAGCGAGTGCATAATAGCCGATGATAACCGCGAGGGTATAAGAATTACCACACCGTATGGTTGGATACTGCTGCGACTTAGCGTTCACGATCCTGTTATGCCGCTTAATCTTGAGAGTGATGAAATAGGCGGCACGATTAAGAATGTGGAATTCTTTAAGGAGTTTTTCTCACGGTTCAGTGAGCTTGATTTATCGACATACCGTTAATTTATAATTAAACGCCCCTTTGATTTTTAGGGGCGTTTGTTTTTTAGTCGTCGTCGCCACAGCCGCAGCCGAAGCCTGTATCATTTTTATCGCAGTTTTTCGGGAAGAAATCATCGGTTGGGAACTTAATGCGTTTAAATACATCGCACGGCTGGTCGGTAGTATCGTCGCACTGCTTCTCAGGAATACAGAAATCATATACGGGTATAAGCATCTGCACCTGACGGATAAGCTGAACAATTGTGAAGAGCCCGAGTGTAACATAGACAGTGGGTGTGCCGTTGTCGAGTCCCGTTACAACATTACCGCCTAAAAGCTCGTTTACAAAGTTTGGCACAACGCCTACACATTCACAGCAGTCTCTGACCTCGCCTATTCGACAGCTCAGCGGTATTGGGTCAACACTCTGAACGACACATTTTGGCATATTGGTAGTGCGCTCGGTCGGGGTCTGACAATTATCGCTTTCATTCACGGTGTTAGAGAAAATTCTGACATTGCCGTCGCCGCCACAAAGAATAACACGCTTGTTGTGTGTGGCAATACCTCTAACCTGCACAGGACAGGAGTGGGGTGCTAAATACACATCAAAATCAATAAGGAACAGGAAGGTCAAATCACACGCAAAGAAACCTCGATTAAAGTTTACGGGTTCCACATTGATGTAAACATTTAAAACCTCCGCAGAACGCATTTTAACGCTGATAGCTCTTTCTATATAATTTTGTGCATCGGGGGTGAAAAAACATCTTAAATCTTCAAGACAGTCTCGGTCACAGCAAGAGTCAAAAACGCGACCGGCATCAATACAGCAAGCTTCTTTGAATTCGCAACTGTTGTTTAAATCTGCCATTAAAAAGCCTCCAATTATGTTTTTAAAGTTAAGCAAACATTCTGCGTTTGCTTATACTCCTATCACATAATATGTTAAAAGCGAATATTGGTGAAAAATTAAAAAACAGTAGGTCAAACCTACTGTTTTTTTAACTTAATTTCGTTGTAAACATCAGAATACATATAAAGCGAGCCAAGTATTATAAGCGGTATGTTTTTATTTCTGCTATGCTCTATAGCAGTATCTATTCCCGTAGCTATATCATCAAATGACATAGCCTTTATACCAAATTCATCAAAAACCTCGGCGTAAAGCCCTGAGTCGAGCGCACGGGGGTTATCGGGCGTTATGCAATATACCTCTTCGGCCACAGTACTGATTTTTTCGGCGACAAACCGATAATCTTTATCCTTCATAACGCCTGTAAGGATGTTAACTCTCTTTCCCTTAAAATATGTCTTAATACTGTCTATTGAGGCGCCGACACCCTGCGGATTATGGGCTCCGTCAAAAATCACGGGCGGATTATTCAATAACAGTTCAAATCTTGCTCGCCACCGTACATTTTTAAGGCCGTCGTAAATGCATTGCTTTGATATTTTAAAGCCGTTATCATCAAGTATTTCGGCCGCAGCTATGGCATTTGCCGCGTTCAGTGGCTGATACAGACTAAGTAACGGGATAAAAAGATTTTTATACTCTTTAAAATTAAATTCAGTACCCGATAAATCGGTCTTCAAAATATCAATTAAATGGTGGTTTGGTGTGAAAAGCGGCGCCTGCAAGACTGCGGCGGTACTTTTAATTATATTATCGGCGCAGTTATTTTCGCCACACCAAAGACAAGGTGCGCCTTCTTTAATAATACCTGCCTTTTCGCTTGCTATTTCCTCTATGGTGTTGCCGAGGAAATTCTGGTGGTCAAAATCTACGCCCGTAATTACCGATAAAACGGGGCTGTCAATTATATTTGTGGCATCAAACCTGCCGCCGAGACCGCATTCAAGTATAACTATATCGCAGTTTCGTCTGCGAAAGTACTCGAAGCCGATGGCGGTAATAACCTCAAATTCGGTCGGCTTATCCTGCGCCGAATCACAAAACGGTTTAATAAGACTGCAAAGCTCGGCCAAATCGTCGTTTGATATATTCTCGCCGTCTATTCGTATTCGCTCGTTAAAGTTCAATATATATGGAGACGTATATGTGCCGACCTTATAGCCTGCGCTCTTTAAGATGTCCGTGAGCATACTGCAAAATGAGCCCTTACCGTTAGTGCCTGCAACGTGAACGAACTTAAGACTGTTTTGCGGATTGCCTAAAAATTCACACAAAGCCTTTATTCGATCAAGCCCGGGCTTGCAGAAATAGTTATTTACCGAATGAATAAATCGGAGTGCCTCACTATATGTCATTTCTTACACCTGTCATTTTAATAATCTGGTTATAGAAAGGTTTGTTTTTAAGTAATATCACTAAGAAAACAAACTCTGCCGCCGCGACAATAATATAGTTAACGGTACGCTCGGCAAGTGTTACATAAAAGGGTAGGGAGTACCACAGACTCAGTCCCACCGATTTTATCAGTACGCTTCCTACTGTGTGCGATACAAAAAGAACCACTGCTGCACGAAGATGTATATTACAGTTTTTAAGCAGATTGAATATAAGCCCCGAAGCAAAGCCGATGAAAACGGCGGCCAAGGTCAGAATTGGGTTTAAGGCATAACCTCGAAGCAGACAACCCACAACATCGGCTATAAGACCTGTAACGGCGCCGACCAGTGGGCCGAAGGCGATACCCGACAGAATTATAGGCAAATTCTCAAAACTGAATCTTAAAATGTCGCCGACATTAAAGGCTAAGAATTTACCACATATTAAACTGATGGTGGCAAAAAGCGCGGCGGCTGTCATAACCTTAAGGTTGCCGAGGTTTTGTGGCATAAATAATTTTTTTAACATAAAAATACCCTCCTTGTATTAGCTACAAGCAGGGCATAAATATAGGTAACCTTGTTTGTAGCAGCGGGATGCGGAGCCCGTACCGCAAGGTAAAACCTTTCGTCTGTGTGGCAACTCCCCGTCCACACAGCACTTAACGCACGAATTCCTACTCTGCTATAAATAATTATATCTTTGATACGGTATTTGTCAATATTTTGTGTTAAAAAACTTTTCAATATCTTCTTTGTCGCATAATACACTACCTTGTATCATCTTGTCACTACCGCCGCCTTTACCGTTAAGTCCCGCGTTTAATTCCTTGCCGAACTGACGCATATCGGTATTACTTGAAGCGCAAATATATTTAAAACCGTTTTCTTTTTCACAAAAGACACCGAAAACGCGGCACCGATCAACCATATTATTTGCAAAATAGCGCATATCATCGTTTGTAAGTCCTTGATCTATTATGCAAATATTACCGTCGGTATTTTGAAGCAACTGCAGCTTTAAATCAATTATCTGCCTTTTAAGACCTGTTATCTCGTACTTAAGATTTTCTTTATCACTAAGCAGCACCTTTACGGCCGACGCAGTCTCATCCTGCTTGGCGCACAGTGCCGCCGAAATTTCGGCAATATTCTTATATTTGTTTTGATAATCGCTGATGGCACGCATACCGCACTTCATAAAAATTCTTACACCGTCTTTGTGCTTTTCACATTGTAACAGCTTAATAAGACCGATTTGCCCCGTCGTTTTAACGTGCGGCGCACAGCAGGCGCAGATGTCATAACCGTCAATCTCAACCAGTCTTACATTATCGGTCAAATCTAATTTACTGCGGTAAGCAATACCTTTAAGCTCTTCGCTTTTCGGATAATATGCGGTGATGGCGACATTCTGCTGTACAGCACGGTTGGCGAGAAGTTCAATTTTCTCTAAGTCTTCGCGTGAAAGCGGTCCGTCAAAATCGAGTGTTACTACACTCTCACTTAAATGAAAGCCAACATTTTGGTAGCCGAATTTTTTGTTCACGATGCCCGACACGATATGCTCGCCCGAATGATTTTGCATTTTATCAAAGCGCTCTTCAAATTCCAGCGTGGCGGTGTAACTCTGATTGACCGTCAAAGGCTTATCGGTAAAGTGGTAGATTTCACCCTCTATTTCCTGAACATCAAGAACGTTTGCGTCGCCGATAACTCCCTTATCGGCGGTCTGACCGCCACCCTCAGGGAAGAAGGCGGTTTTATCAAGAACGATTTTATACTTACCATTCCATTTGATGCAATCTAAAACTGTACATTCAAATTCACTTAGCATACTGTCGAGCTCATAGAGTTTTATAGTATTCATAGTCATTCCTCAAATCAGGTTTTAGCAAATTTCATCATTATACTGTGAGGGATGATTTTAGCCAGCACCCTATAAAATTTATAAAAGGGGTGGGGTGTATAAACACTGCGTCCCTTAGCCGCCGCGTTAAGTGAGCCGAGGGCTACCATATCGGGCTTTATATGCGGCAACATATCAAAGGTCCTGCTAGCCCCTGGAGGAATGTCGGCAACACCCAAAAATTCTGTATCCATAGGTCCGGGACAAACTGCACAAACATTTATTTTCTTGCGCTTTAATTCTTCACGTAATGCTCGTGAAAAACTCATAATGAATGCCTTGGTAGAAGAGTATACCGCCATTCGCGCATTCGGCACAAAGGACGCTATAGAGCAGACGTTGAGTATAAAGGATTTCTCGGTCATAAAGGGCAGGGTAGCGTTTGTTACAACCGTCACTGCTTCGCAGTTAAGGCGCACTATGCCTGCGTTTGTCTGTGAGTCAATTTCATCGAAATAGCCAAGCTTGCCAAAGCCTGCATTGTTTATCAGCATTTTTACATTTGCGCCATTTTGCTGTAAGGCGAGTCGGTATTGCTCAATATCCTCATCCCTCGTTACATCACAAGTTATGGGTTGGCACTTTATATTTTTAATTTTTTCAGCTAACTGCTCAAGCCTTTCTGTTCGGCGTGCAATTATCCATATTTCATCAAGCTCACCGAAGAGAAGCGCGATGTGTTTAACGTATTCTTCACCAAGTCCCGAAGAGGCACCCGTAACAACTGCAATATCCATAATTCAAAACTCCTTTGAGATATCGATATTTTAATTATACCTCAAATATTGATAAAATCAACTTTTAATAATTTGCGAGTATTTTAACAAAGTCACAGCGTGAAAGCCTTATCTGAAAATCCGATTTGGGTTTAAACGCTTTGGCTATCCACAACAAATTGTATATAAGCCTTGACACAAACAGGCATGAGTGGTAAAATAGCAATGATATAATAGGTGTACTGTTTTGAAATGACCGCTTTGGCGAACGGCATTTTAAACATAACTTTTATCCGGGTAAATACGGTCCCGTCTTAAACCGTAATATTATATAAGGAGGTGCATTTCAGATGCCCTATATCATTGGTGGAATTGTCGCCTTAGTTTTAGGCGTTTCGGGTTTTTTCATTGGTTCTGCATACAGAAGCAAGGCAGACCGTACAGAGCTTGGCACAGCAAAGGATGAGGCACGTCGTATTTTAAGCGATGCCCTTAAGAACGCCGAAACCAAGAAGAAGGAACTTCTTATTGAGGCTAAGGACGAGGTTTACCGTTTACGTCAAGAGGCTGAAAAGGATATTAAAGAGCGTCGCAGTGATGTTCAAAGAAGTGAACACCGCTTGCAGCAAAAGGAAGAGTCACTTGACCGTAAAATTGAAAACTATGAAGCAAAAGAAGAGAAATTAGCTCAGAAATCTAAAGAGATTGATGAGAAAATTGAAGAATGTGAGAGAATTAAGCGCAGTCAGATAGAGATGCTTGAAAAAATTTCAGGCTTCACAAAGCAGGAGGCAAAGGATTATTTGCTGAAGGCTCTTGACGGCGAGCTTAATCACGAAAAAGCAGTTAAGATTTTAGAAATTGAAAAGCAGACTAAGGAAGAATCTGGCCGTATTGCTAGAGAGATTGTCGGTCATGCTATTCAGCGTTGTGCGGCTGACCATACTTCTGAAATTACCGTTTCGGTTGTGGCTCTGCCCAACGATGAAATGAAGGGACGTATTATCGGTCGTGAGGGACGTAATATCCGTGCGCTTGAAACCGCTACGGGTGCCGACCTTATCATTGACGATACACCCGAGGCTATTACCGTTTCCTGCTTTGATCCTGTAAGACGTGAAATTGCCCGTCTTACCCTTGAAAAGCTAATCTTAGACGGACGAATTCATCCTGCAAGAATCGAGGAAATGATAAATAAGGCTACCGCCGAGGTTGAAGCAACAATCAAGCAAGAGGGCGAGCGTGTTATGCTGGAGGCCGGCATACATAATCTCCATCCCGAGCTTGTTAAATTACTCGGTAAGCTCAAATACCGTACAAGCTACGGTCAGAGTGTGCTTAATCACTCGTTGGAGGTTTGCCATTTATCAGGTCTTATTGCTGCTGAAATCGGCGCCAATGTAACCTTAGCTAAGCGCGCAGGTCTTCTGCACGATATTGGTAAGGCTCTTGACCACGAGCAAGAGGGCTCACATATTCAGCTCGGTGTCGAAGCGGCCAAGCGCTATAAGGAAAACGAAGAAATTATTCACGCTATTCACGCCCATCACGGCGAGGTTGAGGCAAAAACGGTTGTTGCTTGCATTGTTCAAGCGGCAGACGCTATCTCGGCTTCACGCCCAGGTGCTCGTAGAGAGAATATTGAGAACTACATCAAACGTCTTGAAAAACTTGAGGAAATCGCCAATTCCTTCACAGGTGTTGAACGCTCATACGCTATTCAGGCAGGACGTGAGGTTCGTATTATCGTTAAGCCTGAGCTCGTAACCGATGACCAGATGGTGCTTATTGCTCACGACATCGCACAGCGTATTGAAAATGAGCTTGAATATCCGGGTCAGATTAAGGTTAACCTTATTCGTGAAAATCGCGCAGTCGATTATGCAAAATAATTACAAAACAGGCATTGAACGGTTTGTTCAATGCCTGTTTTTCTTTACTTTTTGTTCGGTTTGTATTAAAATGATAATGATAACTTTTTAAGGCGGTGGGTGTGTGAAGCAGGTTGTTGTTATCGGCGGCGGCGCGGCAGGTCTTATGGCGGCTGTTACTGCGGCGCAAAACGGTAACAGGGTAATAGTTGCCGAAAAGCGTGAGCGCCCCGCAAGAAAGCTTTTAATTACGGGCAAGGGCAGATGTAATGTTACCAATAATTGCGATAACGATACCCTCATAGCCAACACCACCAAAAACGGCAGATTTTTATATTCGGCGTTCGCCCTCTGGTCATCGACCGATACTATGAAATTTTTTGAAGAATGTGGTGTGCCGCTTAAAACCGAGCGTGGCAATCGGGTTTTTCCTGTGTCTGATAAATCGGTTGACATAGTTGATGCGCTGGTAAACAAGTCGAAAAGCGTCGGTGTAAAATTCATTCACCACGCGGCAGAGGATATTATAGCAACCGATGGCGCGGTATCGGCAGTTAAGCTTCAAAACGGCGATACACTTTACACAGACGCCGTAATTCTGGCTACTGGTGGTATGTCTTATAAAAACACAGGCTCGTCGGGAGACGGGTATAGACTCGCACAACGGCTCGGTCACACCGTTACCGAGTTATCTCCCTCATTAGTTCCGCTTAACATTCACGAGGGCTTTTGTGTTTCACTTATGGGGCTGAGCCTTAAGAATGTAACCCTATCTGTATTTGAAGAGGGAAGAAATAAAGCGGTATATGAAGAAATGGGCGAGATGCTGTTTACACATTTCGGCATATCTGGCCCTATAGTGCTCAGCGCTTCGGCGCATATGCGAAAAATGGGTAAAAAACAGTATACCGTCAAAATCAATTTAAAGCCGGCGCTAAGTGCAGAGCAGCTTGATAAAAGATTACAGCGTGATTTTTTAGAAAATTCAAACAAGAATTTAATAAACGCACTTGATAAGCTTTTGCCGCAAAAGCTTATCCCCATTATCGTAAAATTAAGTGGTATTGAGCCTAATAAAAAGGTTAATCAGCTGACCAAATCAGACCGACAAAATATAATAAAGGTTATTCGCGAGCTCACACTTCACGTCAAGTCATTTAGAGATATTGATGAGGCGATTGTGACTAGCGGCGGTATATCAGTTAAGGAAATTAATCCCGCAACGATGGAATCAAAAATACTTAAAAATCTGTATTTTGCGGGTGAAATAATAGATGTTGACGCCTACACGGGCGGCTATAATTTACAAATTGCCTTTTCAACAGGGCGTCTTGCAGGAGGTAGCATATGATAGCAGTAGCAATTGACGGACCGGCAGGTGCCGGTAAAAGCACCATTTCACGCACATTGGCGGGCAAGCTTGGCTATATTTATGTAGATACAGGTGCGCTCTACCGTGCGTTAGGTCTTAAATTTTCACGTTTGGGTTATGACATAAATCTTGACTGCGATGTTGAAAATGTGCTTGAAACGACAAAAATTGATATTTGCTTTATTGATGGTCAACAGCACGTTATGCTTGATGGCGAGGATGTATCAGGTGATATTCGTACACCTGAAGCCTCAATGATGGCGTCGGCGGTGTCTGCTAAAGAGAGTGTGCGCGCATTTTTACTTGAGATGCAGCGTGATTTGGCCAGACGAAATAATGTTATTATGGACGGCAGAGATATAGGCACCGTTGTATTACCGAACGCTCAGATTAAAATTTTCTTAACCGCGACGCCTGAAATCAGAGCCGAAAGAAGATACAAAGAGTTGATTGAAAAGGGTATGGATGTAAAATACGATGATATTTTAGCCGATGTAATCAAGCGTGATTATAATGACTCTCACCGTGCCATAGCACCGCTAAAACCTGCACCCGATGCGGTTGTTGCCGACACCTCAGACTTGACCTTCGATGAGTCGGTAGAGCTACTTCACAGCATCGTTAAGGAGAAAATCGGTCAATGAGGTTTTATTCATTTATAAGAGCATTTTTTACACCTTTGGTAAGATGGGTTTTAAGACCTCGTGTTTTGGGTAAAGAAAATATACCTAAAGAAGCAGGCTTTATTGTTTGCTGTAACCATCAGTCGATGTGGGATATGTTTATTCTTGTTATTGACTTTCCGCATCAGATTCGCTTTATGGCAAAGAAAGAGCTTTTTAAAAATCCAATAGCAAATTGGTTTTTTTCACATCTCGGTGCCTTTCCGGTAGATAGGGGCAACGGCGATAAATCTGCCATTACAAATGCTATGGATGTTTTAGAGCAGGGCGGCGTATTAGGAATTTATCCCGAGGGCACAAGAAATAAAGAGGGCAGGCCGGGTAAAGCCAAGGCAGGTGCGGCAATGCTGGCGCTCAACAGTGGCGCCGATGTTTTGCCAGTCGCTATAAACTATCACGGCAAACCGAGTCTGTTTGGCAAAAAGACCTTAAGCTATGGTGAGCTTATACCTAATGAAAAATTGGGCGGTACCTCAGATAAGGTAGGCAAGACCCAAATTCGTGAGGCTACCAATATTATAATCGGCGAAATTATAAAACTTTGGGAGAACGATAATTGAAGATAACATTAGCGAAAACGGCAGGCTTTTGCTTCGGCGTTGACAGGGCGGTTAGTACCGTTTATGATCTACTGAGCAAGGGCGAGAGGGTATGCACCTTAGGGCCAATCATTCACAATCCTCAGCTGGTAAGTGAACTTGAAAATGAGGGTGTCAGAATTGTTGATGGTGCCGATGAGGTGAAATCGGACGAAACCCTCGTTATACGTTCACACGGCGTGCCCGAAAGGGTAATTGACACCCTTAAAGAAAACGGCGTCAAATATTCTGACGCCACCTGTCCGTTTGTTTCAAAAATTCATAAAATTGTTAAAGATGCCTCAAGGTCTGGCAATATAATTTTAATCGCAGGCGACAAATTTCATCACGAGGTGATGGGAATTATCGGTCACGCTTCGGGCGGGATATTTGTTTTTGCCGATCAGGATGAGCTTGACGAGCTGCTTAAAAACAACCCTGAAATCAAGCAAGATGCCGTTACAGTGGTTTCTCAGACCACTTTTAATAAAAAAACCTTCGAAAAATGCTGTAAAAATTTAAAAAAAGTATGTACAAATGCGCAAGTTTTTGATACAATATGTAATGCGACTTCGGTGCGACAGCAGGAAGCGGATAGCTTGTCAAGGGTAAACGACGCTATGATCGTTATCGGCGGTAGGCATAGTTCAAACACTGCAAAGCTGTATGGCGTTTGCAAGCAAAACTGCGATAAGACCTTCCTTATAGAAACTGCTGAAGAACTTGAAAGCAATTTTTTTGAGGGAGCGAGAAGCGTTGGAGTTGTAGCGGGTGCATCAACACCTGCTCGCATAATAAAGGAGGCTATAAAAACCATGTCAGAAATTTTAAACGCGGTAGAAGATACCGAAATCGTTCAAAAGAGTTTTGACGAAATGACAGACGAGGAAGCTTTTGAAGCGTCCCTCAACAATTTAACAGGAGATCAAAAGGTATGCGGCGTAGTTCTTGCCGTAACACCTTCAGAGATACAGGTAGACTTCGGCCGCGGACTCACAGGCTATGTATCCGCTGACGAATATTCGTATGATTCAAATGTTAACCTTATGGATGAAGTTAAGGTTGGTGACACACTCAATCTTATCATCATGCGTACAAACGATCAGGAAGGTACAGCAATGCTTTCCAAGCGTAGATATGACGCTATCGCAGGCTGGGACAGGGTAGTCGAGGCAAAAGAGTCCGCCGAGATTTTAACCGGTACAGTTCGTGACGTTATCAAGGGCGGCGTAGTAGTTACTGTTGCAGGTGTTCGCGTATTTATTCCTGCTTCACAGGCAACCCTTTCAAGAAATGAATCATTAGATGAACTCAAGGGCAAGGAAGTTTCCTTCCGAATTATTGAAATTGGCCGCGGTCGCAGAGCAATCGGTTCAATCCGCAACGTACTTCTTGAAGAGAAGAAGGCTGCTCAGGCTAAAATTTGGGAATCTATTGCTATTGGCGACAGATTCACAGGTACCGTTAAGTCAATCACAAGCTACGGTGCATTCGTTGATATCGGCGGTGTAGACGGTATGGTACATATCTCTGAGCTTTCATGGCAGAGAATTAAAAATCCGTCTGAGGTTGTTCTCGTGGGCGATCAGGTTGAGGTATATGTTAAGGATATAGACGCTGAGAAGAAAAAGATTTCGCTCGGCTATAAAAAGGAAGAGGATAACCCGTGGGTTATTTTCAACAACAACTATGCAATTGATTCGGTTGTTAATGTCACAATAGTAAGTATGACTTCCTACGGTGCATTCGCCCGTATCATTCCCGGTGTTGATGGTCTTATCCACATCTCGCAGATTGCCAATAAGCACATTGCTAAGCCGCAGGATGAGCTTAAGGTTGGTCAGACGGTTGATGCAAAGATTATTGCTATCGATGCTGATAAAAAGCGCGTAAGCCTTTCTATCCGCGCACTCCTTCCTGAAAAGCCTGAAGTAGAAGAGGTTGCTGAGGAAGTAGCAGAAGCACCTGCTGAAGAAGTAGAAGCTCCTGTCGAAGAAGCTGCCGAGGCTGTAGAAGAATAATTTTAAACAATAAAAAACGCAGGTTCTTAAACCTGCGTTTTTTATTTTTCAATAATTTCTTTTAAGGTGTTTTCAATTAGTTTAAATTCATCATCCTGATAATAAAAGTGACCCGATTTTTCTAAAACAGAAATTTTAATTTTGGGGTTTGCTGCAATGTATTTTAGTGTTTTATTCGATACGAGTTCATCGTCACCCGACTGAAATGCAAAACAGGGCATATCTACCGATAAAATATTTTTTCTTGTCTGCCTAATAAAAATTAAAAGCTCAATAAATCTCGGTAGCCAACCAAGATAGCGCCACAGTCTTCTGTCGGTTCTCACACTCGTCGCATTCTTTGTAGCGACTGCAAATGGGTCATTTTGGTCGATTTTGCCGTATATAAGGGCACAAGAATTTCTGACAATGCGGTGTTTTACCTGCGCTTTAAGCGGGCAGGCAAGCAAAATTAAGGCTCTGATTTTTTCAGGGTATTTGAGAGAAGCCTCAATGCTTAATAGTGTGCCCATAGAGTGTGCGATAATATAGATGTTCTTGTGATTTTCGCTAAGGCTTTTCAGCCTGCCGGTTACCTGTGAGCGCCACTTTTTCATACTTGTTTTTGAAAAATCATTTACGTCGCCGCCGTGACCGTCAAGCAGAATATTATATACCGACCAGTCTTCAGGAATTAGAGGCACAAGTGCGTCGAAATGTCGCGGTGTACCAACAATTCCATGCACCATTAAAACGGCATTATCACTGTTTTTAATAATTTTTATATACTCAGTATGCTTCATAAAATTACCTATAATATTTATATTTTCAGATCTAACCCGTACCCCACGGCTATACCTGCCACAGCCGATAGGCACACAATCAAAATCGGGTGAACCTTTTTAAAGGATAATAAGATCATAACCGCAAAAATGAGAATTGAAATATAAAATTCAACTGTAGAAAATACGCTGATATTAAAGTTGCCTTCAAACAGTACCGTGTTTCCCATAGAAACTATTGCCGAGGCTATAAGACCGATAACGGCAGGCTTGAGTCCCATCATACAGCCCTTGACAATCTTGTTCTCCTTAAAGGCGTCGTAAATTTTCGCCACTATAATAATTATTATAAAAGAGGGCAGAACAACGCCGAGCGTTGCACAAAAAGCGCCCAGAAAACCGCCGAGGATATTCTCGGTGCCGCCCGTCTGCATACCGACATAGGTTGCAATATTGACAGCAAACGGCCCCGGTGTGCTCTCACTCACTGCCACAAAGTCAACAAGCTGAGAGTCGGTCAGCCAGCCCTGACGCGCAACCTCCTGCTGTATGAGAGGCAACATAGCGTAGCCGCCGCCGAAGGTGAAAAGTCCTATAAAAAAGAAGGTAAAAAACAGCTCTAAATATATCATAACTCATGCTCTCCTTTTTTAATAAGAGAATAAATGAGTCCGATAACGGCGCAGGTGACAATGACTATCAGCACATGAATGTCAAGAATGGCAGCGCCAACAAAGGCAAGCGCCATAACAATGTATGCCATAATGTTTTTCTTGCACTTTTTATACATATTTATAAGAGCTTTGAGGACAAGTGCCAAAACGCCTGCCCTGATACCCCAGAAGGCATATTTAACCGCCTGTATATGCTGAAACTCATTTAAAACAAGAGCAATTAACGAAATAATAATAAACGACGGCAGAACAACACCGAGTGTTGCCGCGGCAGAGCCGAGCGCACCTGCCACACGGTAGCCGACAAAGGTCGCCGAGTTGATGGCGATAGGCCCTGGTGTTGATTCGGCAATAGCGATTATTTCGAGTATATCGTCATCTGTTATCCATTTATTTGTTTCTACAGTCTCTTTTTGTATCAGAGGTATCATTGCATATCCACCACCGAAGGTGAAAGCACCTATTCTAAAAAATGTGGTAAACAACTTTACGCTTTTTTGCCATTTTGTCATTTATATATCATCCTCTTTTTCGAGTAATATATTTCTTATTTTATCCATTTCTTCACGAGTCACCCCACAGGAAAGCAGGTAATTCTCGGCGCGGATACGCGGCGTGTCGCCGTACACTTCAAGAGCTTTTCTGAAATCGTAAAAGAACTTTTGATAGCGTGAGCGCATGCCGAACATTGAAAGGTTGGTATATTCGTATTCCCGGGCTGTATCATCCCATGCCACACCCAAAAGGCATAGCAGAAGTGCAATGACGGTGCCTGTTCTGTCTGCGCCTGCAATACAGTGTATATAAAAAGGATAATTGTTTTTATCACTCAGAAGTTTAAAAATCTGAGCGTATTTGTTCTTTTCATTTCTTGTGAAAATATCGGCATAGGCCAACACCGGTACATTGATAAGTGAAGCGTTTTTAATAGGTGAGAGACCTGCGTGTACGATATCCTGCGCCTTTCTTAAGTCAAGGTCGGTTTTTATGCGCATTTTGTCACGCATAAATTCAAGTCCCGAACGGTGCGCCTCAAAATCACGGTCTAATTCGCTGCCACGGTATACCATACCGTATTTTACATTGTTGCCTGTAAGTGTTTTAATACCGCCTATATCACGTATATTGGTTGAACCCTTGATGTAATACCAGCGGGGTGGATTATCGGCAATATTAAAGGTGAAAACCTCGGATTCGCATAAGATATCATCATCGCAGAATGCCGTCATTTTCCAATAATATTTATTGCCCATAAAATTGGTCAGTGACAGTAGCATTTGACCCGGAAAAATGTCGTGCACATCGGTATCGGTAAAATCACTGTTCTGCGATAAAAACAGACGAATATCAGTAACAGATGATAAGTCCCCATCAAGAGCCCAGGTGAAGATAACAAACTCAGGTCGGGAATAGTCGCTGTATGAGGCGGTGGGGTTCTGCCAGTCGTAGCCGTTTTCAATTATTTGGTTTTTAGTGGGGAGGTTTTCAAGCACCTCCTTTTGAATCTTGGGTGTCAGGCAAAGTGTAGTATTGTCAAGAGGGCTTAATAATTTAATTTCCATAAAAACTCCAAGTATTATAATATTTAATTAATTATATCATAGCAATTCATATTTTTCAATAAATTGACAAATATTAAAAAAACACTTGAAAAATAAAATGCTTTGTGATATAATTTATCAGCTACACTATGCGTAGCGAAAATAATTCACACATTCCGTCTTTAATTCGGTAGGTGACCGTACTGCTCGGTAGCCGAAACTGCAGCGGGATGGAGGTTTAACCTAGGAGGAAAAACAAATGGCAGTAGTATCAATGAAACAGTTGCTTGAAGCCGGTGTTCATTTTGGACATCAGACAAGACGCTGGAATCCGAAAATGGCTCCGTACATTTTCACAGAAAGAAACGGTATTTACATTATCGACCTTCAGAAGACCGTTAAGAAGCTTAACGATGCATATGCGTTCGCTCGTGACATCGTAGCAAACGGTGGCGATATTCTTTTTGTAGGTACCAAAAAGCAGGCTCAGGATTCGGTTAAGGAAGAGGCTATCCGTTGCGAAATGCCCTTCGTTAATGCACGTTGGCTCGGCGGTATGCTTACCAACTTCACAACCATTCGCGGCAGAATCAGAAGACTCAAACAGCTTCGCGAAATGGAAGAAAACGGTACATTTGAGCTTTTACCCAAGAAGGAAGTTATCCAGTTAAAGCTTGAAATTGAAAAGCTTGAGAAGTTCCTCGGCGGTATTGAGAACATGAACAAGATTCCGGGCGCACTCTTTATTGTTGACCCGAGAAAAGAAAGAATTGCTGTTGCTGAAGCTAAGAAGCTCGGCATTCCGATTATCGCAATCTGCGATACAAACTGTGACCCTGATGAAGTTGATGCCGTTATCCCCGGCAACGACGATGCAATTCGTGCTGTTAAGCTCATTGCTGAAACAATAGCATCTGCTGTTATCGAGGCAAGACAGGGTGAGCAGGGTGTAGCTGCTGAAGAGGTTACTGAAGAGGTAGCTGAAGAAGCAGCCGCTGAAGAAGCTGCTGAATAATTAAAATAATACCTTAACAGGAGGAAATAAAAATGGCTTTTACTGCTAAAGACGTACAGGCTTTACGTGAAAAAACCGGTTGCGGTATGATGGACTGCAAGAAGGCTCTTACCGAGTGCGACGGCAATATGGACGCCGCTATCGACTTCTTGCGTGAAAAGGGTCTTGCTTCTCAGGCTAAGAAGGCAAGCCGTATAGCTGCTGAGGGTACTGTTTGCGCTATCGTTGACGGTCCTGTCGGTGCAGTGCTTGAAATGAATGCAGAAACCGACTTCGTATCAAACGGCGAACCCTTTAAGGCACTCGCAAAAAAGGTTACCGAAATCGTTATCGAGCAGAATCCTGCCGATGTTGATGCACTTAACAAGTGCACAAAGGACGGTCAGACCGTTGAAGAAATGGTACAGGAGTTGTTCCTTGCTATTCGTGAAAACATTAAGATTCGTCGTTTCGCTCGCTACGAGGGTAAGGTTGTATCCTACGTTCACGGCGGCGGTAAAATCGGTGTTTTAGTTAACTTTGATACCGATATTGCGGCTGATAATGCAGAACTCATTGCTGCTGGTAAAAACATCGCAATGCAGATTGCAGCTATGAACCCTGCATATCTCGATCAGGCTTCTGTTCCTGCAGAGGTTATCGAGAAGGAGAAGGAAATCCTTATCGCTCAGATGAAGGAAGATCCTAAGATGGCTAACAAGCCTGATATGGTTCTTGCTAAAATCGTTGAGGGTAAAATCGGCAAGTACTATAAGGAAAACTGCCTTGTTGAGCAGCAGTACGTTATTGATGGCGACTTAACAGTTGGTCAGTACGTTGCATCTGTTTCAAAGGCTTTAGGCGCCGATGTTAAGATTGCTTCTTACGTTCGTTTCGAAAAGGGCGAAGGCATTGAGAAACGCGTTGATGACTTTGCAAGCGAAGTTGCAGGTATGATTAAATAATAATTTTTAATCTCTTTATCCCGTACCAATTTTGGTACGGGATTTTTTTCGTGCGTAATATTTCAATTTTCCAAAATTATTTTTGATATAACTATTTACAATTGGTTTCAAAAGTAGTAAAATATACAATGAATGTAACCGCGGTAATTTGGTGTTCAGCCGAGCCGCAGGTTTCTCATAAATTAAGGGAGGAAAATTAAACATGGCAAGACAGTTCAAAACCATGGACGGTAACAATGCTGCGGCTCACGTATCCTATGCGTTTACAGAAGTTGCGGGTATTTATCCTATCACCCCGTCCAGCCCTATGGCAGACTACGTTGACCAGTGGTCAGCACAGGGACGTAAAAACATTTTTGGTACAACAGTTAACGTTGTAGAGATGCAGTCAGAAGCCGGTGCTTCGGGTACTGTACACGGCTCATTGGCAGCCGGTGCTCTCACCACAACCTATACTGCTTCTCAGGGTCTTCTTTTGATGATTCCGAATATGTACAAAATAGCAGGTGAATTATTACCCTGCGTATTCCACGTATCAGCTCGTTGTGTAGCTTCACACGCTCTCAACATTTTCGGTGACCATTCCGACGTATATGCCTGCCGTCAGACAGGCTTCGCAATGATGGCCGAAACAAACACTCAGGAAGTTATGGACCTCGGTGCTGTTGCCCACTTGGCTTCTATTAAGAGCCGCGTTCCCTTCTTAAACTTCTTCGACGGTTTCCGTACATCACACGAAATTCAGAAAATTCAGATTTGGGACTATGATGACCTTAAGGAAATGTGCGATATGGATGCTGTTGAGGCATTCCGTAAGCGCGCCCTTAATCCTGAGCGTCCTGTAATGCGCGGTTCTCACGAAAACGGCGATATCTTCTTCCAGCACCGTGAGGCTTGCAACAAGTACTACGATGCAGTTCCCGCTATCGTTGAGGAATATATGGACAAGGTTAATGCTAAGCTCGGCACAGACTACAAGCTCTTTAACTACTACGGCGCAGCTGATGCTGAGCGCGTAATCGTTGCTATGGGCTCTGTATGTGACGTTGCAGAAGAGGTTATCGATTACTTAGTAGCTAAGGGTGAGAAGGTTGGTCTTATTAAGGTTCGCCTTTACCGTCCTTTCTCTGCTAAGCATTTGGTTGAGGCTATCCCTGCAACCGTTAAGAAGATTGCTGTACTTGACAGAACTAAGGAGCCCGGCTCACTTGGTGAACCGCTTTACCTTGACGTTGTTACAGCTCTTGCTGCTACAGGCAGACGTGTTGACACAGTAATCGGCGGCCGTTACGGTCTCGGTTCTAAGGATACTCCTCCTTCAAGCATCTTTGCTGTATATAAGGAGCTTGCTAAGGATGAACCCAAGCCCTACTTCACAATGGGTATTGTTGATGATGTTACAGGTCTTTCTCTCGAAGAGGAAGTCGCTCCTAACACCGCAGCAGAGGGTACTATTGAGTGTAAATTCTGGGGTCTCGGCGGCGACGGTACCGTTGGTGCTAACAAAGACTCTATTAAGATTATCGGTGACCACACCGACAAGTATGTTCAGGCATACTTCCAGTACGACTCTAAGAAAACAGGTGGTATCACAATTTCTCACCTTCGTTTCGGCGATAAGCCCATCAACAGTCCTTACTATATAAATAAGGCTGACTTCGTTGCCTGCCATAACCCGTCATATGTAATGAAGGGCTACAAGATGGTTAACGACGTTAAACCCGGCGGTGTATACCTAATCAACTGCCAGTGGTCTGCTGAAGAGCTTGATAAGCACATGCCTGCTGATGCTAAGCGTTACATAGCTCAGAATAACATTCAGCTCTACACAGTTAACGCTATCGACTTGGCTGCCGAAATCGGTCTTGGAAAGCGTACAAATACCGTTTTACAGTCTGCTTTCTTTGCACTCTCTAAGGTTCTTCCTGCTGAGGATGCAATCAGCTATATGAAGGAAAAAGCCCAGAAGTTCATGAAGAAGGGTAAAGAAATCGTTGAGATGAACGAAAAGGCTATCGATGCCGGTGCTACCGCATTCGTTAAGATTGACGTTCCGGCTGAGTGGGCAAACGCTACCGACAATGCCGTTGAGGCTACATCTGTAGGTGCTGAAAAGCTCGTTAAGATGGTTGATACCATTATGAAGCCTGTTGCTAAGATGGAAGGCGATTCGCTTCCTGTTTCTGCATTCGAGGATTGTGCCGACGGTACATTCGAGCAGGGTGCTTCTGCTTATGAGAAGCGCGGCGTTGCCGTTATGGTTCCTGAGTGGAATGCTGAAACCTGTGCTAAGTGTAATAAGTGTGCATTTGTTTGTCCTCATGCAACAATTCGTCCTTACGCATTAACTGCTGATGAGGTTGCTGCTGCTCCCGATAATATGAAGGTTGCACCCAAGCCCATAATCAGAACTGAATATTCATACACCCTTGCAGTATCTCCGATGGATTGTATGGGATGCGGCGTTTGTATCGGCGTATGTCCGACCAATTCGCTTAAGATGGTTTCTCGTGAGTCTCAGGAAGGCCAGCAGGCAGTATTTGATTACTGCGTAGAAAAGGTTACCGAGAAGGAAGTAGCAAGTGATGCTAACGTAATTTCTTCACAGTACTTAAAGCCGTATCTTGAGTTCTCAGGCTCATGTGCAGGCTGTGCTGAGACAGCGTACGCTCGTCTTATCACACAGCTCTTTGGTGACAGAATGTACATCTCTAACGCTACAGGTTGTTCGTCAATCTGGGGTGGTCCTGCTGCTACATCTCCGTACACCACAGATAAGAAGGGTCACGGTCCTGCTTGGGCTAACTCACTGTTTGAAGATAATGCTGAGCATGGTCTCGGTATGTATCTCGGTCAGAAGGCTATCCGCGACAGACTTATCGCTCAGGTTAAGGAAATGGCTGCTTCCGATAAGGCTTCGGCTGAATTCAAGGCCGCTGCCCAGCAGTATCTCGCCACAGTAAATGACGGTAAGGCAAATGTAGCCGCTACCGACGCTCTTATTGTAGAGCTCGAAAAGGCTGCCAAGGCAGGTTGTCCGACAGCTCCCGAAGTTCTCGCAAGCAAGGAATACCTCTCCAAGAAGTCTGTATGGATTTTCGGTGGTGACGGTTGGGCTTACGATATCGGCTTCGGCGGTGTTGACCACGTACTCGCTTCGGGTAACGATATCAACATTATGGTATTCGATACCGAGGTTTACTCAAATACAGGCGGTCAGGCTTCTAAGGCTTCTAACATCGGTCAGGTTGCACAGTTCGCTGCTGCAGGTAAGGCTATTGCTAAGAAGTCATTGGCTGAAATCGCTATGTCATACGGCTACATCTACGTAGCACAGATTGCTATGGGCGCTGACCAGAATCAGACCTTGAAGGCAATCAAAGAGGCAGAGGCTTATCCGGGTCCGTCAATTGTAATTGCGTACTCACCCTGTGAAATGCATTCAATTAAGGGCGGTATGGTTAACTGCCAGAATGAAATGAAGAAGGCTGTTGACTGCGGATACTGGGATATGTTCCGTTACAATCCTGCTGCGAAGGCAGAAGGCAAGAATCCGCTTACTATCGACAGCAAGCCTGCAACTGCCGATTACAAGGAATTCCTCCTTGGTGAAGCACGTTACGCTTCTCTTACACGTTCATTCCCCGACCGTGCAGAAGAGCTCTTCAACAAGGCTGCCGACACCGCTAAGGAACGTCGCGCTCACCTTGAAAAGCTTGCCGAGGTTTACGGTAAGTAATCAAATGTAAACAAAAATTCCCGATGAAATTTCATCGGGAATTTTTTATATAATCAATAAAAAATGCGAGGTGTTTCACCTCGCGTTTAATTTTAATACTGCTTTAAAATATCAAGCACGTATTCAAGCTCTTCAGGTTTGATTATATCGGTTTCCTTGTCAGCCAGAACGCAATCGGTGAAGTATCGAATTTCGTTGAAATAAGCATCGGTAGCAGGTAGGTTTATGCAGGTATCGTCGGATACAACGTTGTTATTAACTGCAATATTTTGGCCATCATTTTGATAGATGGTCATTTGTTCGTCCTTAAGTTCAACCGTAGCACCCTCAAATATAAAGCGGAAGCCGTATGAGAATTTGTACTTGCCTGCATACCAAGCCGACTGTGCCGAAATAAAGAAATCGTCATACTCATATATACCGTTTATATAGTCGTTGTTGCACTTTTGCACACGCTTAACCGATATATTTTTTGGTGCGCCAAAGGTGTATATAAGCCAGTCGAGGTCGTGAATATGTAAATCGAAGGGGACAAGACCGCTGCGAAGAGGGTCGGTTATCCAGTTGTCCCAGCTCCATTTTGGAGTATCACCCATACGCTCAACGTAACCGTTAAGTAATTTACCGTATTTGCCCGAATCAACAAGGCCCTTAACAAAAACGTACTCACTCCAGAAGCGAAGGACCTGTGCCACCATAAACTTAACGCCCATTTTCTCGGCAGTTTCATAAACACGCTTAACATCCTCACGGTGAAGCGAGATAGGCTTTTCGCATATAACGTGTATACCTTTTTCCATAGCCTTAATTGAATATTCAACGTGCAAAAAGGTCGGTAGACAAATATCAATAATGTCAAGTTCTTCGTTTGCTATCATATCTTGATAGCTTGTGTAAAGATGATAACCTGAGTCTTTGTATTTTTCTAGTCTTTCAGGACGGATATCACAAAGGGCAACAAGCTGCGCCTCTTTAATTCTTGGCCATGCGGTGATGTGCGCACCACTGATACCGCCGACACCTAAAACGCCTACTTTTAACATAATTTACACCTCATTAAAATGTTTTCTTAGAATGTTTTGATTATATCTTCAATAAGATTTTTTGCGTAGAGTATATCTTCTAACTGCTTTTCGCCGCTGATTTCTCGCTCAATGGTAACGGGTCCGTCGTAACCGATGGAGTGAAGCTTGCGCAAAAACTCGTCGAAGTTTGCCTTACCTGTGTCAAGCTTTACCTCGGTGCCGAGGTTATTGCCGTTAGTGGGGTAGAGGCCGTCCTTCGCGTGAATGTTGCGTATGTATTTGCCCACAACGTCAATGGCGTCAACGGGGTTTGCCTTGCTGTGAAGAATAACGTTGACCGTATCAAAGTTAATACCGAGGTTATCGGCACCAACGTCCTCAAAGGCTCTGAGCATTGCCACGGGGGTTTCCTGACCGTAATAGGAGTCCCAAACACAGGGGCCTTCCCATCCGCACCAAAAAGCAGTTATTGTAACGTTGTACTTTTTTACAGCCTTATTGATTTTTTCTGCCTCGTCATCGGTCTATAAAGTAGGGTCCTAGGAAATCAGTTGACACTCTTTAAAACCATTTTCTGCGATTTTTGCAAGGGAAGCATCAATATCTTTTTGAGGTTTATGGTTTACGCAAACGGCAACATTCATAAAACTAACCTCCAAAGTGATTGAAAAACTTATAATTTTATGATACACTATTATTATGATTTTTCAAAGACCTAAATTGCCTTATAATAGCATAATATTGACTTATTTATCAGGAGACGCAATATGGGTAATGTGCTCAAAGAAACAGAAATCGTAGATTACGGTAATTTTCCTGTGAAGCTGTTGCAGGTGGACACAACGCCTAAACGCAACTGCTTCCCGATACATTGGCACGACCGTATGGAGATTCTTCGCGTACTTAAGGGCAGGGTTATTATTAACTGCGGCAATAACATAATTACTGCTGAAAAAGATGACATAGTTATTATCAACTGCAAGCAGGCGCATTTTGCCCGCACCGATAATGTCGGTGTAAGCTATGCTGTTATTATGTTTGAGCTTTCCCGCTTTTTAGATAATGAATTTTTTGGTGACAAGTACATAAAGCAGTTGCTTTTTAAACGAATTAAGATTAAAAATCTTATCAAAGATAAAAAATTATTAGAAATTCTTGATTCGGTTATAATTTACGGCAAAATTCGCGGTCAGCTTTGTGCTATGATAATAGAGGGTAAGATTTTAGAGCTTCTGGCTTTATTACTGAAGGAGCATATTTATACTGACGAATCTTATCAGAACAGTGATGCCAAGTTTATAAAGGTACTCGATTATGTAGACGAGCATTTTGCCGAAGATTTACAGGTGCCCGAGCTTGTGCAGAGGTTTTCTTATGATAAATCGTATTTTTGCCGCAAGTTCAAATCGCAGACCGGCGTGACCTGTGTCGCATACATAAAGGCGCTCTGGATGGAGGCGGCAGGCGCGCTGCTTAAAAAGAATAAAGACAGTGTATCGGTGGTAGCCGAAAAGTGCGGCTATAGCGATGAAAATTATTTTTCGCGTTGCTTCAAGGATATGTACGGTGTGACACCTGCGCAGTGGCGGCGCCAGCAAGAAGGAGAGTTTTCGTGACAGAGATTAAAAGCTGTTGCTTTACGGGGTACCGCCCACATAAATTCGGTTTTAAATTTTCACAGGACAATTCTGATTTTGTAAAAATGGAGAACAAGCTGATAGATGCCGTTTTTTCACTCGCCGACCAGGGCTGCTATAAATTTTACTGCGGTATGGCTATGGGCTTTGACCTGCTTGCTGCAGAAACGGTTATAATGCTTAAAAAGCTTTATAAAAAGGCTAGAATAGATTTAGTTGCAGTAATTCCGTTTGAGAAGCAAAGTGCCGCGTGGGATGATGTGTGGCGTGCCCGATACGAAAGGGTGTTGCGTCAGGCCGATTCCTTGGTCTACATTTCAAGGGAATATAAAAAGGGCTGTTATCACAACCGCAATTGCTATATGGTAGATAACAGTGATATTGTAATCACCTGGTTTGACGGTCGGGCAGGTGGCACCGCCCAGACACTGAGCTATGCGGCACGCAAAGATAGGCGCATAGTAAATCTTTCGGATAGCGGCGTGCATGAGTACATAATAGATTCACCGTATGAGATTATAGAAGATGAGTAGAATGTATAATTAATACATTCTACTCTTTATCATTTAGATACAACATTTATCGGGTTGCCTGATAAATACGCACGGATGTTTTGCTCTACAATTTTGAAGAGTCGCCTGCGTGTCTCAAGTGGCACCCAACCCGAGTGGGGTGTGATTGTGATGTTAGGCGCAGTTATTAGTGGGCAGTCCTTACTCATAGGCTCTTTTTTTACAACATCAACTGCGGCGCCCGACAGCTTACCGCTTTTAAGTGCGGCGGCGAGGGCAAATTCATTAACGAGTCCGCCGCGTGCGGTGTTTATAAAGAATGCACCATCCTTACATTTGTTGAATGCCGCCGAGTCGAACATATCGGCGTTATCTGCCGTCAGTGGACAATGCAGAGTTATAATATCGGCGTTATCTAAAAGTTCATCAAACGAAACAAATTTTGTTTCGCCGTCTTCTCTGACAGTTCTTGTATAAACAATTACATTCATATCGAATGCCTTGGCGATTTTGGCAACCGTCTTACCGATACTGCCGTAGCCTATAATACCGAGTGTTTTGCCCGCAACCTCGTCGGTAGGGTAGACTATGGGTGAAAACAGCGGACTTCTTATCCAGCCGCCGTCCTTAACAAAGCTGTCATATTCATTTATTTTGCAGTAGTGATTTAAAATATAGCCAAAGGTCTGTTGCGCTATGGCATTTGTTGAATAACTGCCTGCATTACACACAGTAATACCTTTTTGTTTGCAATATTCTATATCAATATTATTATAACCGGTAGCAAAGGTGCCGATGTATTTTAGGCGCCTCGCTCTATCTAATATATTCTTATCAACACTTATCTTATTGCAAAGCAGAATATCGGTGTCGACAATTTCTTCTTCTAATTCGGCATAGCTTAAATTATCAAATATTTTAACCTCGCCAAATTTATTGAAGCCGTCAAAGGAAATATCGCCGCAGGATATTACTGCGCCCTCGGTTATTATAATCTTCATAAAATCTCCTAAAAAGGTGTGGCAGAAATCACTTCCGCCACACCACTTTTTATTGTTTAATATTTTTGCGTGATATCTTAGTTTTGGTACCGTCCTTTTCGACGATATAGGTGTTTTCAAGCTGACCTATAAGGCTGTTTTTAAAGGAATCAATATACTCTCTGCGAAGCTTATATTGTTCAGCCTTCTCGTCTTCGGTGAGACCCTCTGTCTTTTGCTTGCGTGCAAGCTCATTTATGCGTTTTATCTTTTCTTCTGTCATATCTAAATCTCATTTCTGCCGTCAAGCGCACGAGAGAGGGTGACCTCATCGGCATATTCAAGCTCGCCACCAACGGGTATACCGTAGGCAAGGCGTGAAATTTTAATGCCCATAGGCTTGAGAAGGCGTGATATATAGCTTGCGGTAGCCTCGCCCTCAACGGTCGGGTTGGTTGCCATAATAACCTCGTTTACCGTTCCGTCGGCAAGGCGAGCCATAAGCTCTTTTATTTTTAACTGTTCGGGGCCTACACCGTCAAGCGGTGAGATTGCGCCGTGAAGCACATGATAAAGCCCGCTGTATTCGCGTGTGCGCTCAAATGCCATAATATCTTTTGGATTTTCAACCACACATATTACCGATTTATCACGGTTTTCATCGTTGCAGATGCTGCATTTTGGGAGGTCGGTGAGGGCCTGACAGCATTCACAAAAGCGTATTTTCTCACGGGCGTTTATCAGCGCCTCGGCAAATTTCTTGGCGCGCTCGGGCGGTTGCTCTAAAATAAAGTAGGATAACCGCTGAGCCGTTTTTTTACCGATACCGGGCAGTCGTTCAAACTGCGCTGAAAGCTCGTTTAACGAAACAATATTATAAGCCATTTTTATCTTCCTTTAAAAAAGTCCGGGCATATTCAGGCCGCCTGTAATGGCACCCATTTCATCCTCTGCCGTTTTAATAGCATTGCCGATTGCTTCATTTACCGCAACGGTTATAAGGTCCTCAAGCATTTCGCTGTCGTCGGGGTCAATTGCATCCGGATTTATCTTAATAGATTTTATAAGGTGCTTACCGTCAACCGTAACAGCAATCATGCCACCACCCGAGGTGGCAGTATATTCACGGTTTTCAAGGTCCGCCTGTAATGCTGCCATATCGGCCTGCATTTTCTGCGCCTGCTTGAGCATAGCATTCATATTACCGGCGCCACCGGAATTGGGTATTCTGCATTTCATAAAAAAACTCCTATCTATTACCGGGAACTTCAAGTTCCTTCAATTTATTTTTAAGTGATTGTAAAGCGTCGTCGGGATCATCTGCTACAGGCTTGCGGTAGGGACCCAATTTATAGGTTCTGCCCAATACCGTTTCAACAGCGCGGCGTAGCTTTTCACGGTGAATGCCGCTTTTTACATTCATAAGCTCGGGGAATTGCGGATTAACGCTGTCAATCAGGCAAAAGTCCCCACTCAAATATGCCTTCGAGCCCTCAAGTATGCCTCTGAGAAGCGGGGAAGAAGCAGCCAATTCGCCCAGCACCTCAAGCCATACCATACCGTCAATTTGACCGTCACCGATGTCATTGTCAGCGGGTGGCGGTACTTCCTCA
Organism: Acutalibacteraceae bacterium; assembly: GCA_045540055.1. Taxonomy (GTDB): domain Bacteria; phylum Bacillota; class Clostridia; order Oscillospirales; family Acutalibacteraceae; genus SIG565. The sequence continues at coordinate 17,097 of JAZQGO010000021.1, read as the reverse complement.
ATTTCGGGCTCGTCTGTCACCTGCTCTATAACGGGCGGTATATCGTCCTGAGGTATATCCTCTATAATTTCCTCGCTTACCTTTTGGCGAATTTTAATCTCGGCAGATACAGGTTTTGATACCGAAACAGCCTGTCTTACACCGCCTTTCTCAAGTGCTGCAATTCTGCGCTCAAGCGAGTCAATGTCGTGTCTGAGCTTGGGTGAGCATAGCTTAATAAGGGCTAACTCAAGCTCTGTTCTGCGGTTGCCGTTCTGCATACGTGCCGTAGTTTCCTGCAGGAAGGCAAGCGTGAGCATAATATCCTTAATATCATAGTCGGCCGCCTGATTTTCAAGGCTTTCAAGATGCTTAGCTGAGCAAATTATAGGGCGGGAGTCGCTTCTTACCGTTTTAATAATCATAAGGTTGCGGTAGTGGGCTATCATATCATCAAGCAGTCTTAACATATCAACCGATGCACCGTAAAGTTTATCAAGTAGTAATAGCGCGCCCTCACGGTCGTTCTTCTTAATAAAGTCGGCCATATTTATAAGATATTCATTGCCTGCCATACCGCAGACCTTAGCGACGGTTTCCTCATCAATTTCACTTGATGCCGAAACGCAAAGGTCAAGAACAGATAATGCGTCACGCATACCACCGTCGGCTATCGAGGCTATCATCGCCGCCGCATCCGCCGTAACGGTGAAGTTTTCATTTTCTGCAATGAATTTGATTCGAGAGCAGATTTTATCGGCATCAATACGCTTAAAATCGAAGCGCTGACAACGTGATAAAATAGTGGCGGGTAATTTGTGCACCTCGGTTGTTGCAAGAATAAATATAACGTGGGGTGGTGGCTCCTCAAGCGTCTTAAGCAGTGCGTTGAATGCGCTTAAGGTCAGCATATGCACCTCGTCTATAATGTAGACACGGTATTTAGCGTTGGCAGGTGTAAAGGCGACCTGCTCTCTTAGTTCTCGTATATTTTCAACGCTGTTGTTTGAGGCGGCGTCAATTTCGACAATATCCATAACCTCCGACGCAGCAATAGCACGGCAGGAATCACATTCACAGCAGGGGTCACCGCCGATGAGAGATAAACAGTTAACCGCCTTTGCCAATATCTTGGCACAGCTTGTTTTACCCGTACCGCGAGTGCCCGTGAAGAGATAAGCGTGAAAAATCTTACCCGAGTCAAGCTCGCTTTTCAACGTTTCGGTAATATGCTCCTGTCCTACAACATCTGAGAAGGTGTCGGGACGGTATTTACGGTATAATGCCTTATAAGACACAAAAATCCACCTCACAAAAAAATCGCATATTCTGGCGCACGAATGGACCGATTTACTGCGGCGCACGGAAAGAACTACTTAATGCTGCTCGGTTCCCCGCCTGACATGGTTCGTAGTTTCCCGTCGCACAGGACCCGCCCATTCGCACGCCAAAATACACGATTCAATATTACTTAACTATTATAATATAAATACAGAAATTAGTCAACAGAATTAAGTTGTAAAAATTTTTGTTGTATTAAACGCAGTAATTAGGTATAATTAAAATATATGTATCTTAATTTTGAGGTGAAAAAAATGAAACAGCTAACAGCTAAAGAATTGTTTTCCTTTGAGCATACAATAGCGGCAGATATTTTTACTGATGTTAACTATGCTTGGGAGGTACTGCCTAAAATCAGCGCCTTCATTATAGAACTTGCAAAACGACTACCTACAGATGTTTTTGAACAAAAGGGTGAAAATATCTGGATAGCCAAAAGTGCAAAGGTAGCACCGTCGGCCAGTATTACAGGTCCTTGTATTATTGATGAGAATGCAGAAATCAGACACTGCGCATTTATACGCGGCAATGTCATTGTTGGCAAGGGCAGTGTGGTTGGCAACTCAACCGAGCTTAAAAATGTTATAATTTTTGATAAGGTACAGGTGCCGCATTATAACTATGTTGGTGATTCGGTGCTGGGCTACGGCTCACATATGGGAGCCGGCTCTATAACTTCAAACGTTAAGTCGGATAAAACGCTTGTCAGCGTGAATTTCGATGGCAAAAAAATTGAAACGGGTTATAAGAAATTTGGCGCTATGCTCGGTGATTTTGTTGAAATCGGTTGTGGCAGTGTGCTGAATCCCGGCACGGTTATCGGTAAAAATACAAATGTTTATCCGCTGTCGATGGTGCGTGGCTATATTCCTGAGAACAGCATCTACAAAAAGCAGGGCGAAATCGTAATTAGGAGATAACGCCTTATGGAAAAGTGGGATATTTTAAACGGGGACGGAGAGAAGACCTATAAAACGGCTGTGCGTGGCAGAACTATTTTGTCGGCAGGCGAATATCATCTTGTCGTTCATATATGGGTGCTCTCACCCGACGGCAGGTTTTTGATACAACGCCGTTCAAGATTTAAAAAGCTTATGCCGGGTGAGTGGGCCGCTACAGGTGGCGCAGCGATATCGGGTGAAGATTCCTTTGCTGCCGCCTCGCGCGAGCTTAAAGAGGAGCTTGGTATTAAATCCGATAAAGATACACTTAAATTTGTTAAGAGAATAAAGAAGAGAAATTCCTTTGTTGATGTGTGGATGATTACTGTAGATATACCTGACTACAAAATCAAGCTTCAAAAAAGTGAGGTTGAAAAGGTTAAATGGGTAACAAAGGAGCAGCTCAAAAGTATGATTAGTGACGGTACTTTTCACGATTACGGCAGATATTATTGGTCGGTTGTTTTCAATTTAGACAAAGCAGAGAGTAGCCGTCTTGTTCCTGAAGGAGTTTAAATATGAGTCTTGATATTAAGGAACGCACCTGTGCGGTCTGTCATTCTTACTTTTTTGAAGATGATGACGTGGTGTTTTGTCCTACCTGCGGTGCGCCACACCACAGGGCTTGTTATAATTCGGTTGGCAAGTGCGGCCTTGAAAATCTGCACGGCACCGACGATCAGTATGATTTCAAAAAGATACCGATTGACGAGAAAAAGGCGCCTGAAGCAGAGCAAAAGGATGCCGAGTGTGCCTTTTGTCACGCTAAATTTGAAAATGATGCCAAGGTTTGCCCCTATTGCGGCAGACCGCGTGTAAATGTAGGCTTTATACAAACCGATTTTCTCGGCGGTGTAGACGGTACTAAGGATATTGGCGGCGGTGTTACGGCCGATGAGGCAAAGAACCTTGTTGTGATTAACACGCACAGATATATACCCAAATTTGCATCGGGACGAAAGACCTCTTGGAACTGGATGGCATTCCTCTTTCCACAGGCGTGGTACCTGTCACGTAAAATGTATAAATTGGGCGCGCTTATTTTAACAATTTTGGTGGCGGCTACTATTTTCACACTACCTGCAATGAACTTTATAAATTCGCAGTTACCTAAAACATACACCCAGCAAGAATTTATTGAGTATTTATATCAGATACTGCCCGATATGAATGTGGTGTCGCTTCTACTTCTGGCGGCAAGCGGTGTTATAAATATTCTGGTGCGACTTCTCAGCGGTTTATTTGGGGATAACTGGTATAAAAGATATGTTATAACTAAAATTACTGAAAGAAAAGGCTCAGAGCTTGAGACCGAAGAATATAATCAGAAATACGGCGGCGTTAATTTGTTTATGGCAGTTATCGGCTTTATGATTATATCTTATCTACCCTCACTACTGAGTGTGTTGCTGTAAGCCCAAGGAGAAGATTATGAGTAAGATTTGTAAAAATTGCTTGTGCGAGAATGACGAGCGTTATATTTTCTGTAAAAATTGCGGAACACCGCTTGAGGAAAACAAGCCATACAGCAATAATCCGTATGAGGAGATAAATCTGTCGCAATACGAGGATGTTACGCAGGACGGAATACCTATGGCAGAAGAAATAGACGGTGTGCCTGTATCGACTGTTGGGGTGTTTGTCGGTAAAAATTCCGATAAATTTTTAGCTAAATTTTCACGCATTCAGCGAACAGAGTCTAAATCCTCGTGGTGTTGGCCTGCGGCAATACTGGGCGCATTGCTCGGCTTTATGGGTTCGGCACTGTGGCTTTTATACCGTAAGATGTACAAGCCTGCCGTAGCCGCTATTGCCATAGCTATCACTCTGACCATAGCAGCAACGGCGATTACCTATGATACGCTCTCACTCCTGGGCACAACCTTTAGCAACTATATCAGTAAAATCTGGTACGCTGAGGATGTCGGTGAAGTAAAGCTGGCGGCAGAAGAGTATGCAGAAGATATAAGCGAAATAGTGGCATCGCCTGAATATGCGTCATCAAGTCGATTGGCTAATTTTCTGCGCAATGCCGAATGTATTTCGGCGGCACTCGTTTTTGGATTTTTCGGTATAAATCTTTATAAGAAGCATGCCGTCCAAAAGATTAAAAGGTATGATGAGAAAAACGGAATGAGCGAATACTACACCTTAGGGTTAAAAACGCTGGGCGGTACATCGGGCGCATCGCTGGCGCTCGGTATAGTTATTGCCGCAGTCATACCCACCGTTATTGAGCTTTTACCGTTTATAAGAGCTTTTATTTAAGAAAGAAGGTTTTATTATGAAGATTAAAAAGGCTATTATTCCTGCCGCAGGTATGGGCACCCGTGTTTTACCCGCATCAAAGGTAGTACCCAAAGAGATGCTTCCGATTGTCGACAAGCCTTGTATTCAGTATATTGTTGAAGAGGCCGTAAGGGCGGGCATTACCGATATACTTATAATTACTAATCGAGGCAAGGGTTCTATTGAGGACCATTTTGACCATTCCTTTGAGCTGGAAACACTGCTTCACAAAAAAAAGAAATGGCAGGCATACAACGAGGTTACCTCGGTTTCGCAGCTTGCGAATATCTATTTTTTAAGGCAGAAGGAGACCAACGGCCTCGGTGACGCGGTACTTCGCGCTAAAGAGTTTGTTGGGGACGAGCCCTTTGCCGTTCTTTACGGTGACGATGTAATTATCGGCGAAACGCCTGCAATTGGTGAACTGTGTGAGGCTTACGAAAAATACGGCAAGAGTATTGTCGGCATTAAAAATGTGAGCGACGAAGAGGTTGTTAAGTACTGTTCTTTAAAGGTTGAGCCGTTAGAGGATAAGGCCTTAGCCGTCAGCGATATGATTGAAAAGCCGAGTGTATACAACAAGTTTTCAAACTATGCAATTCTTGGTCGTTGTGTGCTTGAAAGTGAAATATTTGAGATACTTGAAAAGACACCCTTCGGTGTGGGTAATGAGCTTCAGTTGACCGATGCAATGAAGACCGTTGCAAGACAAAAGGGTATGGTAGGCGTTGAGTTCAGTGGCGTTCGTCACGATATGGGCAACAAATTCGGCTTTATTAAGGCTAATATTGATGTGGGACTTGTACACCCCGAAACCAAGCAGGAGCTTCGTGAATATATTAAAAAGCTGGCCGAGGAGTTATAATGAAATACACAACACTGCTTTTTGACTCGGATGATACACTGCTTGACTTTGCGCTATCTGAAAAGACGGCGCTGATGCAGGTTATGCGGGAAAATTCTCTGCCGTTCAACGATGAACTGTACGCCGCCTATTCGAGTGCAAATAAAAGCTTTTGGGAGGCTTACGAGCGCGGCGAAATTGATAAGAGCGAAATTTATGTCGGTCGATTTGAAAAGTTTTTGCAAGAAAATAATATTGATGCCGACCCGGCACTTATAGCAAGAGGTTACGAAAGTAATTTAGCTAAACAATTTTTTACAGTTGACGGCGCATATGAGCTTTGCCAGCGACTTAGAAGTCGTTACGACATTTACATAGTCACCAACGGCAACGAGAATATACAGAAAAGCCGCTTGATAGGAAGTGGTGTTATAAAGCTTGTAAAGGATGTTTTTGTCTCCGAAGCTGTCGGTGCGCCCAAGCCCGAAAAGAAGTATTTTGAGTATGTTTTCTCTAAAATCAGTGAAAAGGATAAATCAAAAATACTTATTATTGGTGACAGTCAGTCATCCGAAATATTGGGCGGCATAAATGTAGGCATCGATACCTGTTGGTATAATCCAAGCGGTAAAAAAGGCAAATACACACCAACGTATGAAATTAAAAATTTAAGTGAGCTTGAAAAAATGCTTGACCTTTAAAGGTCAAGCATTTTTTTGTATTTTACGGTAAATAATATTTTCGGTGATTAAATGAAGGTGTTTAAAAAAGAAAAGCTTAAAACCATGCTTAGCGGTGTTGCTATAGGCGTAGTGAACGGTCTGCTCGGCTCGGGCGGCGGTATGATAGCGGTGCCGATTTTGAAAAAATCGGGGCTTGATCAGCGGCGCGCACAGGCAAACGCTATTGCCGTAATTCTGCCGATAAGTGTTGTAAGCTGTGTTATGTATCTTATGCGGGGTGACATAAGAATAACCGATGGGCTGGCCTTTCTACCAGGTGGCGTTATAGGGGCTGTTATCGGCACATTTTTATTGTCTAAGTTGCCTACAAAGCTACTGCGAAAAATATTTGCCGCATTTATGATATGGGCAGGCGTGCGCCTGCTGATGAAATGAATATTGCCGCCCTTTTAGCAGGGCTTTTTTCGGGTGTTATCGCATCAATGGGTATGGGTGGCGGTGCGGTACTGCTTATATACCTTACGGTTTTTGCGTCGGTAGATCAGTTGGCGGCGCAGGGCATTAACCTTATGTTTTTTATCCCCATAGGCGCGCTGTCATTAATAATTTATTCGGTAAAAAAACAGATTGACTGGCGTGCTTGTTTGCCTATTGCCGCCTTCGGCATTCTCGGCTCCTTTGCGGGTATATATATTTCGGGGTTGATTTCGGGTAATCTGCTCTCGAAAATGTTCGGGATATTTCTTTGTTTTTTAGGAATTAAAGAATTTTGTAGCAAAGATAAAAAGAAGGGTTGAAAAGGCAGGCGAGAGGTGTTATAATTTTAAAAAAAGAATAAATGTTCGGCAGGAAGTGAGCGTTAATGTCAAGACCCATTTTAAGTGAAAAGCAATTAAAGGTATATAATTTTCTTGTAAAAAAATCGTCGGGCGGTTTGCCGCCTACTGTCAGAGAAATTTGTCTTGCGACGGGTATTAAATCAACCTCGACCGTTCACGCTATTTTAAGCGTGTTGGAGGATAGCGGATATATCTATCGTGATCCCGGCTGTTCTCGTGCTATCAGAATTGAGGGTGCTGTAGAGTCGGCGGCGGTGCCTGTGCTTGGTCGTGTTACGGCAGGTCAGCCGATTTTAGCGGTTGAACAGATTGAAGATTATATCCCGTACCCGACACGTGACGCTGAGGGACTTTTTGCTCTGCGAGTTGAGGGCTACAGTATGAAAAATGTCGGTATTATGCCTGGCGATATTGTCGTTGCCGATAAAAATGCCTATGTCAGAAATGGCGACATAATTATTGGTATGGATGGCGACGAGGCTACCGTTAAGCGTCTTGAGCGACAGCCTGACGGCAGGGTGGTATTTATGCCGGAAAATGAGGATTTTGACCCTATTTATCCCGAAAACCCGTCGGTGCTCGGCAAGGTTATAGGCTCATACCGTAAGTATTAGGGGTGTCTTATGAAGAAGTTTGTTGAAATGTTTACCGACGGTGCCTGTTCGGGTAATCCGGGACCTGGTGGTTGGGGTGCTATACTCAGATACGGCGAAAAGGAAAAAGAGCTTTGCGGTGGGGAGAGCGAGACCACCAATAACCGTATGGAGCTGACAGCTGTTATTATGGGACTTAAAGCACTTAAAGAGCCGTGCATAGTACGGCTTGTTACCGATTCAAAATATGTTGCCGATGCCATAATTCAAGGGTGGGCGGTTTCGTGGCGTAAGAACGGTTGGCGAAAGGCCGACAAAAAGCCTGCGCTCAACAGCGACTTATGGGGGGAGCTTTTAGAACTGCTTGAAATGCACGATGTTAAGATAGAATGGGTAAAGGGCCATGCAGGACATCCTGAAAACGAGCGGTGCGACAAAATGGCGGTAAATTTTTACAAAAATTTTTAAAATACTATTGAAATGTATACTGAAATGGTATACAATAGTAGCCGATAGAAATTCGCATATAAAAGGAAAAATAAGATGGATAAATTTATTTATGCCGACAACTCGGCTACAACCAAGCTTGACAGCGATGTTTTAAAGGAAATGTTGCCGTATCTGACAGAGCAGTACGGTAATGCGTCGAGCCTTTATAATTTCGGCTCTAAGGCTAAGCAGGCTATCGAAAAGGCGAGGGAGCAGGTGGCCACTGCCATAGGTGCTTTGCCGCGTGAAATATATTTTACCGCAGGCGGTAGTGAGTCGGACAACTGGGCAATTAAGGGTATTGCTAAAAGAATGCTCAAAAACGGAAAAAATCATATAATCTCAACCAAGTTTGAGCACCATGCCGTTTTGCATACACTCGAAGCGCTTAAGAAAGAGGGCTTTGAGGTAACACTGCTTGAAGTTCATTCTAACGGACTTGTGCGTCCCGATGAACTAAAGGCTGCTATTAAAGAAACAACGGGACTTGTTACCGTTATGTATGCCAATAACGAAATTGGCACCGTTCAGCCTATTGCTGAAATCGGCAAAATTTGCAGAGAAAACGGTGTTGTTTTTCATACCGATGCCGTTCAGGCGGTGGGTAATGTTGCCATCGATGTTGAGGCGCAGTGTATTGATATGCTCTCGATGTCGGGTCATAAATTCCACGGACCTAAGGGCGTTGGTGCGCTTTATATAAGACGCGGTGTACTGCCCGCCAATCTTATTGACGGCGGTGCTCAGGAGAATGGACGACGCGCAGGTACCGAAAATACCGCAGGTATAGTAGGTATAGGTGCCGCGATTAAAAAGGCGATTGCCACAATGGGTGAAAGAAACGAAAAATGTAAAAAAATTCGTGACTATATAATGGATGAATGCCTTAAAATTGAGCGTTCAAGGGTTAACGGCGACCGTGTGAAGCGTTTGCCGGGTAATGTTAATATGTGCTTTGAGGGTGTTGAGGGAGAGTCGCTGCTTTTAATGCTTGATGCTAAGGGTATATGCGCCTCATCAGGCTCGGCTTGCACCTCGGGCTCGCTCGACCCGAGCCACGTGCTGCTGAGTATCGGTCTTAAGCACGAGGTTGCACACGGCTCGTTAAGGCTATCCTTTAGTGACGATAATACTATGGAGGATGCCGAATATATCTGTTCGGTACTGCCGCCAATTATTGACAGACTCCGCGCCATGTCACCCTTGTGGGATAGAATTAAGGCGGAAGAAAAGGGGAATTAGTGATGTATACACAGCAGGTTATGGACCATTTTGAAAATCCGAGAAATGTCGGCGAGCTTAACGACGCTAACGGTGTAGGTGAAGTAGGTAACGCTAAATGCGGCGATATAATGAAGATGTATTTAAAGATTGAAAATGGAATTATCGCCGATGTTAAATTCAAGACCTACGGTTGTGCTTCGGCTATTGCTACGAGCTCTATCGCAACCGAAATGATTAAGGGTCAGCCTATAGAGGATGCCCTTAAGCTTACCAACAAGGCGGTTGTTGAGGCGCTCGGTGGATTGCCACCGCATAAAATTCACTGTTCAGTTCTGGCTGAGCAGGCTATTAAAATGGCGCTTGCCGATTATTATGAAAGGCAGGGCGTTGACCCCACGCCGTTTGTCGGTAAGATTAACTGCGATTGCGATCATTGCGATTCCTGCGCACATTAAACAACACACTGCATTTACGTTTCGTTCACGTTTCGTAGATGCAGTTTTAAGCATTATTTTGACCTTTCTTTCATATAATTTTTTTAGATAACAAAATTATATGGACTCAAAAGAAAGGTTTGATAATGATGAAAAGCTATTATCCCGAAGGGTTTCTTAGCGGCAGTCTGCAAAATCAAAAAAAGCTGCGCACACCCATAAACCTAACCGAAGCCGCCGCCAAGGGCGAAATTTTAGAGGCTAACGCGGTAATGTGTGACGCACAGCATAATTTAATAGTTAATCTTGGCTGTATGAACGGAATTATACCGAGAGATGAGGGCGCTATAGGCATTAGTGAAGGCAGTGTGCGTGATATTGCGCTGATTTCGCGTGTTGGTAAGTCGGTTTGCTTTACGGTCAAGAGTGTCGAAACCGATGGGGCAGGCAAGATGCACGCTATACTTTCTCGCCGCGAGGCTCAGCAGCTTTGCCGTAAAGAATTTATATCAAAGCTGACACCGGGCGATGTAATAAATGCACGAGTTACACATCTTGAGAGCTTTGGCGCCTTTTGTGATATAGGCTGTGGCAATATTGCGCTTTTGCCTATAGATTCTATTTCGGTGTCACGCATATCACACCCGAGGGATAGATTCATTGTTGGTAGTGACATAAAGGTGGTCGTCAAGCAAATTTCACCCGACGGCAGAATAACCCTTACCCATAAGGAGCTGCTTGGCACTTGGCAGGAAAATGCTGATATTTTAAGTGCGGGTCAGACCGTATCGGGAATTGTGCGCTCGGTTGAGAGCTACGGTATTTTTGTTGAAATCACACCCAACCTTGCGGGACTTGCCGAGTCTAAACCCGGTGTTTATATAGGTCAGCAGGCAAGTGTTTACATAAAGAGTATAATACCTGAAAAAATGAAGGTTAAGCTCATTATAATTGACAGCTTTGACAGTGATTACACCACGTCGGTCAGATATTTCTACAATGGGGATAGGATGGACAAATGGTGCTATTCGCCCGAGGGCTGCACTAAGCAGATATATACACAGTTTTAATTGCTGATAGGAGATGTTTAAAATGCAAGAAGACAGAAAATGTAATCAGACGGGTTGCGACGGTAACTGCAGCTCTTGTGCATCGGCTAATAAACAGCCCGAGTCACTTTTAGAGCCACTTAATGAGTATAGCACCGTTAAAAAGGTTATCGGTGTTGTAAGCGGTAAGGGTGGTGTTGGTAAATCTTTGGTGACTGCTGGTCTTGCGGTATCGATGAATCGTGCAGGCTATTCCACCGCCATACTTGATGCCGACATCACAGGCCCGTCAATTCCTAAAATGTTTGGTATAAATTCGAGAGCCATGCAGAACGAAACAGGCATACTTCCTGCCGTTACCGAAAATGGTATAAAAATGATGTCGGTAAACCTCTTGCTTGAGGATGCCGAGTCGCCTGTAGTCTGGCGCGGTCCCGTTATAGCGGGTGCCGTCAAGCAGTTTTGGGGCGAGGTTAACTGGGCAGATACCGATTATATGTTCATCGACTGCCCACCGGGTACAGGGGACGTACCGCTTACAGTTTTTCAGAGTATACCGCTTGACGGAATTGTTATTGTCACTTCACCTCAGGACCTTGTGTCTCTGATAGTTAAAAAGGCGTACAACATGGCAAAGCTGATGAATATTCCCGTACTCGGCATTGTTGAGAATATGAGTTGCGTTAAATGCCCCGACTGCGGCAAGGAGTTCCATATTTTCGGCACGGGCAAGACCGAAAGCGTTGCCGATGAATTAGATCTACCCTTGCTTGCGCGTATACCGATTGATACTGATATGGCGTCACTCGTTGATAATGGTATGTTTGAAAAAATACAAAACAACTACTTTAAAGATGCAGCGGCTTATATCGATGCAAAGTTGAAGAAATAAAAAAACGACACAGTGCTTTTGCGCTGTGTCGTTTTTTTAGGATTTAGGGTTTAGGATTCAGAGATTGGCGATAAGCTCGGGTAGCTCGGCAATGGTGTCAATTTGTAGCTCGGGCTTTTCAATTTCGGGGAAAATCCATGTACCTGTTGTTCGCACCCAAACAGGTATATAGCCGGCTTTTCGTGAGGCGTCAATATCATTCAGTGGGTTATCCCCAACATAAAGCATTTCCCGAGCTGAAATACCGAGTCTCTGAGCCATTATTTCAAACGGTATGGGCGAGGGCTTTTGCGCACCAACATCGCCCGAAACTACTATTTCGTCAAATTTATCGGTTATGCCGATGTTATTAAGCTTTGCATACTGCAACTCGTGGTGTCCGTTAGTTATAAGACCTATTTTCAAGACCATTTGCCTAAGTCTGTCGAGCGTGGGAATTGTAAAGTCATAGGGGACAGAGACCTTTTTGAAAAGGGGTATCAGGCAGGTGGTATAAAATTCGTCGACAGATACTACATTATCTCTTAGAATATTTTGCTTTACAAGCTGTTCATACATAGCGTGCCAGGGCTTTAAATTGTGAATAAAGTGGCGGTCGGTATATATAAATGCCTCAAGCGCCTTCTCGCGCGTTACACCGTCGCAAAAGGGGATGTGTGACAAGTCACACTCATTAAATATTTTTGTAAAGGTCGCATATCGGTCGAACAGGGTATGGTCAAGGTCAAAAATAATTGCTTTTATCATAAAATCACCCGAAACATTATATCACCCACTAACTTAATTGACAAGTCATTTCAGAAATGTTAAAATTGATTATGGTGAAATAAATGAAAAATAAATTTAAAAACTTAATTTCAGCCTTAAAATGGCAGAACTTTTTAATACTCTTTATTGCGGGTATAATCAACGCCTTTGGTGTAACGGTATTTTTAGCACCCGTAAGGCTTTACGATAGCGGCATTTCGGGCACATCTATGCTTTTATCATCTGTAACTCCCGAATTTTTAAATCTGTCGGTATTTTTGTTAATCCTTAATATCCCACTGTTTTTGTTTGGTCTTAAGCGGCAGGGTGCGGTATTTACGGTTTATTCGATTTTTACCGTAGCCACTTATTCGATTTGGGCGTGGCTTATTACCGATGTATTACCCATTGATGTGAGTATTGCATCGCCTTTGGCCGAAAACGATTTACTGTTGTGTGCGCTTTTTGGCGGACTTATCTCGGGTGTCGGTAGCGGTCTTACCATACGCTACGGAGGCGCTCTTGATGGTGTTGAGGTTATGGCGGTTATCTTTGCAAAGCGGCTCGGCATTACCGTAGGCACATTTGTTATGATTTATAATATTCTGCTTTATATTGTCTGTGGCTTTGCGACACATAGTTGGATATTGCCGCTGTATTCCATTGTCGCATACGGCGCGGCGCTTAAAACGGTCGACTTTATTGTCGAGGGTATTGACCGTGAAAAAGCCGTAATGATAATTACTGAAAAGGCAGAAGAAATCAGTGCGACGCTTATGGAAACCTTTGAGAGCGGTACCACTATGATTGATGCCAAGGGCGGCTATTCGGGTAATGATAAAACGGTTGTATACTTCGTTGTTAACCGTTTTCAGATTTCGCGTATGAGAAGTATAATTCACGATATTGACCCGCGTGCCTATGTTACAATTAACGAGGTTGCCGATGTGTTCAAGGCGGAGTCAAAGTAGGTTCTGATTATCCGTGTTCGCTTAAGGGCGGGCATATGCCCTTACACTTGCTGTTTATAGGAATAATGTTATTAAAAATTACAAGGCTTGGATATTCCAAGCCTTGTTACTGTTTTATTTTCTTAGTCCCTTCGGGTAGTGGTTTTTGGCGATGCCGCCGACTGACTTTGCGCCACCCAAAGCGCATGCGTTTACCGTTACTACCGCCCAACCGTTTTGGTTGTCAACCTCAATTTCTTCACCGTGAAGATATTTTTCAATCTGCTCGCTGTCGGGCTCTAACACAATCTTATTTTTAAAGTGTTTGCCCAGTGCCATAAAGAACTGATGGTGTGGCAGAATGTAGTTTTTCCTTATTTCGCCAATAGTAACACCAAGGCAGAAAGCAACACCGTCTGCCACCTCAAAATCAGGTGTAAAGTATACGGGGTTGCCGTTATACATCCTTAGATTTTCCTTTTTATAGTCTGTCAGCACACTATCAAGAAAATCGGTCACAGTCTTGTCGATTTTTTGGCTTCCCTTCGGAGTGGGCTTTACTGCAATGGCGCCTTCATTTTTATTGTGAAGCACCGCCATAAATTGTCCCTCACCCTTAGAAATGTGCGGGTAAAATCTGCGGCAAAAATGTATGTTTTCGGTCTGACAGCCGTCAAAGCATATGCCGTCGGCGGTGTGCTCAATTACCGCTTGCTTTACAGGTATCAACTCAAATTCGGGATGAGCGCATAAAAAGCGGTCTACCGTCATTTCGTTTTCTTCCAGAGAAAAAGTGCAGGTCGCATAAACTATGTAACCGCCGTCCTTAAGAGCCTTTACGGCATTCTCAAGTATATCTGCCTGCCTTACGGCACACATTTTTACGTTATCTAAACTCCACTCGGTTATAGCGTTTTCGTCCTTTCTGAACATACCTTCACCCGAGCAGGGCGCATCCACCATAACCAAATCAAAGGTTTTATAGAAGGTTTTTGCAAGGCGAGTGGTATCCATACAGGTAGTGACGGTGTTTTCAAGGCCAAGTCTTTCTATATTACCCGTCAGAATTTTACAACGCGAGGCGATAATTTCGTTTGATACAAGCACGCCGTTGGCACCAAGCTTATTTTTAAGCTGTGTGCTTTTGCCGCCGGGGGCTGCGCACATATCGAGTATTTTCCATTCGGGTTCTATGTCGATACATTCGGCGGGTGCCATTGCGGCAGGCTCCTGAACATAAATAAGCCCTGCGTGATGATAGGGGTGATTACCAACCTTATCATAGTCAAGATAATAACCGTTTTGCACATAGGGTATTTTTTCACCGCCGAAAACATTGATTTTCTCAAAGTCCTCGAGTGAAATTTTATCGGTGTTTACACGAAATGCCTTTATTGGTGGCTCGTCCAGCGCCTTAATAAATTCAGGATAATCGTCACTTAAAAGTGACTTCATACGCCCACAAAATTCTAAAGGAAGTGTTTTCATTTATCCTCTCCGACATTCATTTCTATATGAAGCATACACATACTAAGTGCCGCTATTGCGGCTGTTTCGGTGCGCAAAATGCGCTTGCCGAGTGAAATGGCAAGTCCGCCGATAGCCTTTGCCGCCCCCACTTCATTCTCGTCGAAGCCGCCTTCGGGACCTATCAGTATGCCTACGCTCTTACCCTCACAAAGTTTTTTGAGTACCTGCTTGGTGTCAGCCATGCCGTTTTTATTTTCATACGGTACAAGCAGTAAATCGAGCTCGCTCGCCAACTTCATCGCATTACTGTATGACATAACCTCAGCAACCTCAGGTATAGTGTTACGCTTGCTCTGTTTAGCGGCACTTTCGGCAATAGATTGCCAACGAGTCTGTTTTGCTTTTTTCTTTTTATCGTCAAGCTTTACAACACAATGCTTCATCTCAACAGGTACTATTGTATGAACACCCAATTCAACCGCTTTTTGTATAATAAGCTCCATTTTATCGCCCTTGGGCAGACCCTGAAAGAGATATATTTTTATAGGCAGTTCGGTGTTTTGATAGTCTTGCTCAATAATTCGCGCAACCGCTACACCGTTATCAAGTGATTCAATTTTGCATAGGTCACTTGAGCCGTTGTTACTTACAAGAAAGGCATCCCCAATACCCATTCGTAAAACATTTTTAATGTGATTATAGTCAGGCCCGTCTATAAAATAGCACTCTGCCTGCTTTTTAGAATCACCAACGAAAAAGTTATACATCATTAACCCACCTTTTTCTCATTATAGCAGAAAAAATGGTGTATTACAATGGTGATATAGTAAAATACGGTAGTATCGAGATGTGGGGTACCGTAAGAGTGAAGAACCGTAGGTTCAAGTTCCGTCCCGCAGACATAAAAATATCTAGCCAAACCTAATAAATCAATGCGTAGCATTGCATATCTTCAAAACGTAGTTTTGCATATGAATATGATACCATAGGAAATCTCACAAAGATTATTTACCCTGATAATACTGCTGTTACATACGCATATGACGCTAATAACAATCTTGTATCCGTTACAGACTGGGCTAACCGTGTAACAACCTATTCTTATGATGAGAATAATAATGTTATCGGTGTAACAAAGCCTGACGGTAGCATAACAACCACCGTTTATGATAATGCACAAAGAGTCGTTTCTACCATTGAAAGAAATTCCGCTAACATCGTTATCGTAGGATATGAATATACTTATGATACTTTGGGAAGAATTTTATCTGAAACACATCTTGCAGAAAATGTAAAATTCGAGTATACTTATGATAGTCTATCTCGTGTTACAAAGCGTACCGTTACAAATCTTTCGGATAATACAACTTCCGAAGAAACCTATGCTTATGATGCGGCAGGAAATATTACCTCTTGCACAGTAAGTGATGGAACAGATACCTTTGTTTATGACCAAAACAACCGTTTAACTTCATATAACGGTCAAGCTGTTACCTATGATATGGATGGTAATATGCTTTCCGCAACGCTAAACGGCGCACAAATGTCATTTGTATATGATTCGGCTAACCGTTTGATTTCTGCCGGAGGAAACACCTACACATACAATGTTGAGGATGTTCGTGTTCGCAATCTGTGTGGTGAAAGCGAAACAACCTATGCGTACAATACAAATGGCAGATTAAGTCAGTTGTTGGTTAAAACAACAGATGGTGTTGTTACAAAGTATGTTTATGGACTTGGTCTTATAGGTGAAGAAACAAGTGGCAGCTTTAAAACCTATCACTTCGATTATCGTGGCAGTACAACGGCTATTACCGATATTAACGGTAATGTAACAGATACTTTTGCTTATGACACCTACGGCAATCTCATTTCAAGAACAGGAACATCCGTTGTAATATTCCTTTATAATGGCCGTGACGGTGTTGTAACTGATAATAACGGACTTATCTATATGCGCGCCCGTTATTACAGCCCCGAACTTCGCAGATTTATCAATGCTGATATAATCGCTGGTGAAATTTCAAATGCCGTAACTCTTAACCGCTATGCTTATGCAAACGGTAATCCCGTTTCTAATATTGACCCGTTTGGGTTGAGTGCGGAGAGAGGGGATAAGAATAACACTTCTTCAAATTGGTTTATTACAATATGGGACAATATAGAGAAAACAGCTGGTATCATTTTTACAAAAGAGTTTTTTAATGAAATTATTAAAAGTATTATTGCGAATTTTGAAGCCGATGCAGGTTTTTCAATTGGTATTGGTTTTGCGCTACCATTCGAATCTTTTGACGTTGAGGCTATTATGCGAGCAGATATAATAGGTG
>JAZQGO010000020.1:0-17490 GCA_045540055.1 Acutalibacteraceae bacterium | reverse complement strand
GTCCACCAGTGTTAGTCAAGGCGTACGGTGTAGCGTTTCAAACGTAAGGGATGAATGCGAAATGTTACGCATCAAGCTTCTCTGTCGCTCGCTTTCTGCGGCAGGGACATTCGTGTGAATAAATCTCCACAGGAGACTTTTTCAAGACGAAACTGCTGGTCCACCAGTGTTAGTCAAGGCGTACGGTGTAGCGTTTCAAACGTAAGGGATGAATGCGAAATGTTACGCATCAAGCTTCTCTGTCGCTCGCTTTCTGCGGCAGGGACATTCGTGTGAAAAAATCTCCACAGGAGACTTTTTCAAGACGAAACTGCTGGTCCACCAGTGTTAGTCAAAATAAATATAGGGGTATAGCTCAGCTGGTAGAGCATCGGTCTCCAAAACCGAGTGCCGAGGGTTCGATCCCTTCTGCCCCTGCCAAAAAAACGACTTGTTTCCACAAGTCGTTTTTTTATCCATTGCGAAAGCAATGGTATAGTATCAACAACGGCATGCCGTTGTTGTATCTCATCAGTACGTTAGGACTGTATATCATCACGCGTAGCGTGCATATAATTACTTTCGCAATGATAATATACACGCCTTCGCAGTGATTTTAATTCATTTAATCTGACTAAGCAATGCGGCTATGCCTAACGATAAGCCTGCTATGGTTTTTTCGGGTGATACATAGTCGTCATTAACGGGTGTGCCTTTGCCGAGGTGTTTTTGAAAAATGTTCATAATACCGAGGGTGGCGTACTGTCGCACAATCGGTCTTAAACTCATTAGCTTATCAGATATATTTTCAATATATTTTGAAAGCGTGCCTTGATTACCTTGGGGATTTATTTCTCCGCTTTTATTCAATACAGCCTCCATAGAGTGAAGACCACCGTTTGACTTAAAAAAATAAATATTATTTTGATCCATCAGCCGTTTACCAAGAACATTAACATAATCGTTGTCGGTCGAGATGCTGTATATATTTCTCTGCCGTTTATCAAAGTCTTTACTCAGCCTGATTTTAAAGGCTGAGATAGCCTCGGGTGAGAAGCCTTGACCGTCGAAGCTGTAGCAGGCCTTTACCAAAGGTGAATTTATGGCGATAAATTGCGCCTTATTTCCTCCCTTTGAGTGGCCGGATAGGGTAATAGTGGTGTTAGTGTTCCACCCGTTTTGTGCGGCGATTTTTGAAAACCAATTTAGCGCCTGCACCTGCTGGTCGGTGGCGTAATCATTAAATACGGTCTCAAGTGCGATAACCCTGCCGCCTACGCCATAGGTTATGTAGGTGTTCTCTTCCGGTATGCCTGAAAGGCCTTCACCGTTATCTATCCACTCGCCGCTGCCCGTACCCTTGAAAACTACCGAAGCAGCGCCGTCTGTGCTCATAAAAACGCAGGCATTCAGACCGTTTTCAGAGCGTGTGTGCTCTATTATTTTTGAGTTAGCCGGCGCAATATTACGATTTATTGCATTTTTCAGAATTCCCAGTCGGTGTATTTCTTGGTCATTCCATTTGTCAGGACTGCTTTTAAGATTTAATTCAAGCCGAGTAGTGAGTGACGACAAATCCTCATTATTGACAAACTTTATTTTATTCGATAAAAGCAGGAAGATATTATATATTGCCTGCTCGTTTGCTTTTTCAAGAATATTTGCTTCAATCTGGTTCATAAAGCACCTCGTAAAGTTTTTATACATATATATGCAAAAAAATCAACATTCCGAACGGAGTGTTGATTTTTACAATTTTTACACACTCGGTATACTGTCCCGCCCAGGAAAACATCGGTACACACGCAGGTCCGGGCGCGATTGCCGTTGCATCCTTTAAAAACAGTTAGATATACAGGTGCTTTCACATAAGAGATATCACGTGGGTGGTATCTCTTATTTTTTTGAACTTTTGTAAATAAAACATCATTTATCGAAAAAGATAATATAAATAGGTGAAAAGCTTTAAAGAGGGATATGCATGAAAGCAAACAGTAAAAATGTGTGGTTGCCGTTAGCTGTCGGTGTTGCGGCATTCGGTGTTCTCGGTCTTGTTTATCACAAAACGGCACAGCATTTGGTAGATATGGCGATTGACCGCCGCCAGCCTAAAAAAAACGGAAAAATCAGAGAGCGTCTGCGCGGCTCTAAGGAGTTGTATGAGATAATAAAGGTGATGACCAAGGCGTCTGATGAGCTTGAAAACAGCGGCTGTGAGCAGGTTGAGATAAAGAGCTTTGACGGCATAAAGCTAATCGGTCATTGGCACGGTTGTGAAAATCCGAAACGGGTGGTTATAGCTATGCACGGCTGGCGCTCTTCGTGGTCGCACGATTTCGGAATAATTGCGCCGTTCTGGCACGATAACGACTGTTGCGTGTTATATGCCGAACAGCGTGGTCAGGGGCTTAGCGGCGGCGATTATATGGGCTTTGGTCTGCTTGAACGCTATGACTGTCTTGAATGGATAAAATGGGTAAATGAGAAAACAGGCAGCAAGCTTCCTATATATCTCGGCGGTGTCTCGATGGGGGCAACAACAATTCTTATGACGACAGGCTTTGAGCTGCCCGAGAATGTGTGCGGAATTATAGCCGACTGCGGTTTCACCTCGCCTCACGCTATATGGAAGCACGTGGCGCAGAGTAATCTGCACATTCCGTACGGACTTTACAGCGCCGTTGCTAACGATATGTGCAAAAGAAGAATTAAAATTGGCTCAAAAGATTATTCCTGCGCCGAAGCGTTAAAGAATAATAAAGTACCGATACTGTTTGTTCACGGCAGTGACGACCATTTTGTACCGATAAATATGACCTACGAAAATTATCGGGCGTGTGCCGCCCCTAAGCAACTGTTTGTCGTGCCGGGTGCTGAGCACGGTATGAGTTATCTTATTGATAAAGAGGGCTATGAAAAGGCGGTAACGGGCTTTTGGGATAGGTTTGACAGAAATTAAAGAACTCCTTGAAGGATAAAACCTTCAAGGAGTTCTTGGCGGCATAAGGAGATACGGTGCGCTCTCGTTTTGTGCCGACCGCTCCGAGCGGTAAACGGCAAAACCTTCGTGCTCCCGACTTCACAGTTTCAAAATGCTATCGCGCATTTTGAACTGCTTCGACGAACTACGTCTCACGCTCCCACCACCATAAAAAAATAATGAACCACACCAAAGGTATGATTCATTATTTTGGCGGAGACGGCGAGATTCGAACTCGCGGGGGATTGCTCCCTAACTGATTTCGAGTCAGCCCCGTTATGACCACTTCGATACGTCTCCGTATATTAGTCAAGAAAAACTGGACCTTATAATTATATTGATAAATTAGTGAATTGTCAAGAAATATTGTCATTTAATATTTTTTGTAGTATAATTAGCCTATCAATGTGATTTCTTGGGGGAATATTATGTTCGCGAAAATAAAAAGTTTAGGCTTGTTTGGAATGGATGCCTATGTCATTGATGTCGAGGCTGATATTTCATCGGGTTTGCCGAGTTTTGATATTGTAGGGCTTCCTGATACTGCGGTTAAGGAATCGCGCGACCGAGTGCGTGCGGCGATAAGAAACTGCGGATATAAATTCCCGATAGGCAGAATTACGGTAAATCTGGCGCCTGCCGATGTTAAAAAGGAAGGCTCTGTTTATGATTTACCCATAATGATTGCTATTTTAATGGCATCTGAGCAGATTGAGGCCGATATAGACGACAGCGTTTTTATTGGCGAAGTATCACTTGACGGTAATATACGCAAGGTTAATGGTATTATTGCTATGGCTATTAAGGCACGCGGGGAGGGTATAAAGAATTTCTTTTTACCTGCCGATAATGCCAATGAAGGCTCATATGTTGACGATATAAATGTTTTCGGTGTTGAGAATATTAAAGACTTATTTGCACACCTGAAGGGTGAAAATCAGCTTACCGCTACCGTCCGACAGGAGTTTACAAGGGTTGACGGTAATGTTACTGTTGACTTTTCGGATGTTAAGGGACAAATTGTTGCTAAAAAGGCGCTTGAGGTTGCCGCCGCAGGCGGACATAATATATTGCTTATCGGACCTCCGGGCTCGGGTAAAAGTATGCTTGCCAAGCGTTTTCCGACAATACTTCCCGAAATGACCTTTGAAGAGTCGATGGAAACCACAAAAATTCACTCAATTGCAGGTGTAATTGATAAGGACAACCCTATGGTTGTTACCCGTCCGTTCCGCTCGCCCCACCATACCATTTCGGCTACGGGACTTGCTGGCGGTGGTGCAGTCCCTAGACCGGGTGAAATTTCTTTGGCACACAACGGTGTATTGTTTATGGACGAGCTGCCAGAATTCCACAGAGATGTTATGGAGGTTATGCGTCAGCCCCTTGAGGACGGTAAAATCACCATATCCCGTGTTGCAGGTACCCTTACATATCCTTGCTCTGTGTCACTTGTTGCGGCGATGAATCCTTGTCCCTGCGGATTTTTCGGGCATCCTACCCGCAACTGCACCTGTTCACAAAAGCTTGTAAATAAATACCTCAATAAGGTTTCGGGTCCTATGCTTGACCGACTCGATTTGCATATTGAGGTACCGCCTGTAGATTATGAATCGCTGAATTCGACAGGCAAAGAGGAAAGTTCTGCTGTCATCAGAGAGCGTGTAAATCGGGCACGACAGATACAAAATGAGCGTTATAAGGACATAGGTATTACCTGCAACGCAAGGCTTACACCGTCAATGCTTAAAAAGTATTGTGTTATGACAAATGAAGCGTCTGAGCTTCTTAAGGCTTCGTTTGACGCGCTGTCTATGTCGGCTCGTGCATATGACCGTTTGCTTAAAGTCGCACGAACAATTGCCGATCTTGAGGGGTGCGAGAATATTGAGACTCAGCATATAGCCGAGGCTATTCAGTTCAGAAGCCTTGACCGCAAATATTGGGGCGAATAAATTTATTTTGGAGTTTTATTATGTTGTATGATATTGCCATAATTGGTGGCGGCGCCGCAGGTTTAACGGCGGCGATATATGCTAAAAAGCAAAATCCACAGCTTAATGTTGCCGTCTTTGAGGCGCTTGACAGGGTTGGCAAAAAGCTAATAACAACGGGCAACGGCAGGTGTAATATTACAAACAGATATGCCGATGTTTCTCGCTATCACGGCAGTTGTAAGGACTTTACAGGTAAGGTTTTTGCTGACTTTTCGGTAGAAAAGGTTACCGAGTTTTTTAAGAGTATTGGTATTGATATAGTTTTCGAAGAGGATGGCAGAGCATATCCCCGTTCATATCAGGCATCAAGCGTTGTTGATGCTCTGCGCTTTGCCGCCGAGGAAAACGGTGTTGAGGTTGTTTGCAGCTGTAAAATTAACGATATTAAAAAGGGTGACTTCTTTATTCTAAAGGACGATAAGGGTGTATATAACGCCCATACAGTTATTACATCTACGGGACTTTTATCGGGCGGAAAATCGGTGGGAAGTGACGGCACATTTTTTGAGGTGCTTAAATCTAAGGGAATACGCTCACAAAAATTAACCCCCGCCATTGTGCAACTAAAGACAGAAACAGCCTTAACCCGTCAGTTAAAAGGTGTAAAGGTTAACGCGTTGGTTACCTTATCAAACGGCAGAACGATGCGTGAGGAGTTCGGCGAGGTATTATTTACAGATTATGGACTTTCGGGACCACCCGTCTTACAGGTTTCAAGGAATGCATCAGAGGGTACTGTAATTCACCTCGATTTTGCTTACGAATATGCCTTTAATGAGGTTGTTGATATTTTACGTTCACGCCGAGAAAATCTTTCAAAACGTACAAACGAGAACTTTTTAACAGGCTTTATTAACAAAAGGGTAGGGCAGTGCATTATGAAGCAGTGCGGTCTTTCCCTTGGTGGTAGCGTGTCAAAGCTTACTGATAACGATATTAAAAATATAGCGGCTTACCTTAAAAAGACCGAGTTTAAGGTGTTTGGCAACACGGGCTTTAATAATTCACAGGTTACCGCAGGCGGAATTGACTGTGATGAAATAAGCGGAAATCTCGAAAGCAAAAAGATAAAAGGCCTCTTTTTTGCAGGTGAAATACTCGATATAGACGGTGACTGCGGCGGCTTTAATCTGCAGTGGGCGTGGAGTAGCGGTATGCAGGCGGCATCCTCTGCGGTAGAATTTCTGAGGAATGATAAATGATTATATTAAGAAATGTAGCCGTACCACTTAATAGCGATTTAAACCACGCAAAACCGATTGTCGCGAATGCGTTAAAGCTTGGCAGTAAGGATATTAAATCGGTGTCGCTCTATAGGAAATCGGTAGATGCAAGGCATAAAAACAATATAACCTTTTGTTGCTCATTTCTGGTGGAATTGTATACCGAAGAAAACAGAGTTGTTAAAAGAAACGCCAACGCTGAATTTTATGTAGAACAGACTTATGAATGGCGAGAATGCCGTTCAGATAAACGGCCGATTATTGTGGGCTTTGGCCCTGCAGGAATGTTTGCGGCACTAACACTTGCACGCGCAGGGCTTAAACCCATTGTTATTGAGCGCGGCAATGACGTTAATCAAAGAGTTCGCGATGTTGAGCAGTTCCTTAGCGGCGGTACTCTTAATGAGGAATCAAACGTACAGTTTGGCGAGGGTGGTGCCGGTACCTTTTCCGATGGTAAACTTAATACAGGCATTAAGGATGTTCGTTGTCGGCAGGTGCTTAAAACCTTTTGTCTCTATGGCGCACCGACTAAAATTTTGTATGAGGCAAAGCCACATATCGGCACCGATATTTTGCGAAAAATTGTGGAGAATCTTCGTAACGATATTATAAATATGGGTGGCGAGGTGCTTTTCGGTACAAGGCTTGATGAGATAATTATTGAAAACGGCACTATAACCGAAATAGTAGTTTCTAAAGGCGGCGAAAAGCAAAATATACCCGTTAGCGACCTTGTTTTAGCAACGGGTCATTCGGCGAGAGATACCTTCTATATGCTTAAAGAAAAGGGCGTAGAATTGGTGCGCAAGCCCTTTTCGGTGGGCGCACGAATAGAGCATAGTCAAAAAAGTATCAATGAGGCACTTTATGGTGAATTTGCTACACACCCATCCCTTAGTGCCGCCGATTATAAAATGGCGGTGCATCTGACAAGTGGCAGGGGAGTTTACACCTTCTGTATGTGTCCCGGTGGTGAGGTTGTTAATGCTTCGAGCGAAGAGGGTATGCTGGCGATAAACGGTATGAGTAATTCAAGTCGTGACGGCATAAACGCCAACAGTGCACTACTTGTTGATGTGAAGCCCGACGACCTTGAGGGTGACGATGTCTTAGCGGGTATTGAACTACAGCGCAGTATCGAGAAAAAAGCCTATAATATATCAAAAGGCAGTGTGCCAATATGTTATGTGGGTGACCTAATAGATACAGAGTATTGCGGTGAAAAGGTATTGCCCACAGTAAAACCAAATACCGCCCTGTGTGATATGTATAAAGTGCTACCCGATTTTGTGGTTGACTCTCTAAAATCAGCCTTGCCCTTGTTTGATAAAAAAATAAAGGGCTTTGCCGACGGTAATGTTGTTTTAACCTTTCCCGAAACACGCAGCTCTTCTCCCGTAAGAATATTACGAAACGAAAATTTTGAGGCGTTAAATATATCTAACCTATACCCATCGGGTGAGGGTGCAGGCTATGCAGGCGGTATTATGTCGGCGGCGGTTGACGGTATGCGTGTTGCCGAAGCGGTTATAAATAAACTAAATAACGAGCAAAAATAATAGCTTTTTTATACAAAAAATAAAAATATGCTAAAATTCGTTAAAATTATGACAAAACATCTTGCAAAAATTTATATTTTGGGTTAGAATAATACAAGTATATTATTTAGGAGGTTTTTCCAATGGTAAAAGTTGCTATTAACGGATTCGGCCGTATCGGTCGTCTCGCATTCCGTCAGATGTTTGGTGCTGAGGGCTACGATGTTGTAGCTATCAACGACTTAACAAAACCCTCTATGCTTGCTAATCTTCTTAAGTATGATACAGCACAGGGCGGTTACTGCGGTACAATCGGTGAAAATCTTCACACAGTTAGCGCTGATGATGAAGCCGGTACTATCACAGTTGACGGTAAAACCCTTAAAATCTACGCTGAGAAGGACGCTAAGGATCTTCCTTGGGGTGAAATCGGTGTAGACGTAGTTCTCGAGTGTACAGGTTTCTACTGCTCGAAGGAAAAGAGCCAGGCTCACATTGATGCCGGCGCTAAAAAGGTTGTTATTTCTGCACCTGCAGGCAATGACCTTCCCACAATCGTTTTCAGTGTTAACGAAAACACCCTCACAGCTGATGACAAAATCATCTCTGCTGCATCTTGCACAACTAACTGCTTAGCTCCTATGGCTAAGGCTCTTAACGATTATGCTCCCATCCTCAGCGGTATCATGAGCACAATCCACGCTTACACAGGCGACCAGATGATTCTTGACGGTCCTCACAGAAAGGGCGACCTTCGTCGTGCACGTGCCGGCGCTGCCAACATCGTTCCTAACTCAACAGGTGCTGCTAAGGCTATCGGTCTTGTAATTCCTGAGCTCAACGGTAAGCTCATCGGTTCTGCTCAGCGTGTACCTGTTCCGACCGGTTCTACAACAATCCTTACTGCTGTTGTTAAGGGCGCAGACGTAACTAAGGAAGGCATCAACGCTGCTATGAAGGCTGCTGCTTGCGAGTCTTTCGGTTACAATGAAGACCAGATTGTTTCTTCAGACGTTATCGGTATGCGTTACGGTTCTCTCTTTGACGCTACTCAGACAATGGTTTCGAAGATTGCTGACGACCTTTATGAAGTACAGGTTGTTTCTTGGTATGATAACGAAAACTCATACACAAGCCAGATGGTTCGTACAATTAAGTACTTCGCTGAAATCTAATAGAAATTAAGTATAATAAAAAACACAGGTCACGCGACCTGTGTTTTTTGTTGTCTGGTTTTACTTATTAAATACGTTTACAATACCTACGATGAAGACAGCAAGAACAATTACCGGCAGTACGTAGGTCATATATGCGCGCATCCAATTTTGAACTTTAAGGCCCTTACCTGCATTTGCTTCTGCCTTAAAATTCTTCCAACCCCAGCCGTAGCGTGTGGTACAGAAAATTACGAATATAAACGAGCCGACAGGCAGCAGTACGTTGCTTACAATAAAGTCCTCAAGGTCGAGTATTGTAGAGCCCGCACCTAAAGGCTGAAAGCTACCGAGCAGGTTGAAACCAAGTATACAAGGCATCGACAGCACTAAAAGTAAAGCGCCGTTTATAAGGCAGGATTTTTTAAGAGACCAACCAAACGTATCCTGTGTGTTGGCAACAATATTTTGGAAAACTGCAAGAACGGTTGAGAAAGCGGCAAAGGTCATAAACAAGAAGAATAAACTGCCCCAAATTCTGCCGCCGGGCATATTGATAAACACGTTGGGAAGTGTTACAAAAATAAGGTTAGGGCCTGCGTCAACGGGTATATCGTAGGTAAAGCAGGCAGGGAAGATGATAAGTCCCGAGGTTATTGCAACAAATGTATCTAACACCGTTATATTGACTGATTCACCGAGCAGTGAGCGGTCCTTGCCAATATAACTGCCGAAAATAGCCATCGAGCCAATACCAAGACTAAGTGTAAAGAAGGCTTGATTCATTGCCGCAACAATTACGTTGCCGATACCCGCTTTTTGAATGTTTGCAATGCTGGGTAGTAAATAGAATGAAAGTCCCTCACGGCTACCGGGTAAGAAAATACTGTTAATTGCGAGAATTACCATAATGCCAAGTAGCGCCACCATAATAACCTTAGTTACCTTTTCGAGACCCTTTTGAAGTCCTATTGAGCAAATAATAACGGCTAATATAAGTGTAATTGCCATAAATATCGTCTGTTCTACGGGGCTTGCAAGCATATTGTCGAAAATTTCACCAACCCTTGTGGTGTCGGCACCCACGAAATCGCCCCTGGTCATCTTAACAAAGTAATCGAGCATCCAACCTGCAACGTTGGTATAAAACATCATCAAAAGATAACAACCGATAACCGTCACGTATCCGTGCAGATGCCATTTTGACCCCTTAGGCTCTAACACCTTATACATTTGGGACGGACTTTTTTGACTAGCCCTTCCGAGAGAGAATTCCATAACAAGTACGGGTATGCCTAAAACGGCTAAGAAAAACAGATATATCAGTACAAACATACCGCCGCCGTTCTCACCCGTTATATATGGGAATTTCCATACGTTACCGATACCTATGGCACAGCCCGCACTTATAAGTATAAACCCGAGTCGGCTTTTTAAATGTTCCTTTGCCATAATAAAAACTCCTTATTTTTTGTATCTACGCTTCTTTTGAGGCGTTTTTTTATTATTTACTGTAGAAATGTGATCGCCTTTAATAAGGCAGTTAGGTCCGTTTCCGATTAAATCGCTTCTACCGGCACGCCGTAGTGCATCAATAACTATTTTGCGGTTTTCCGGCAGATAATATTGAAGCAATGCTCTTTGCTCTGCCTTTTCCTTGGCGGTGCGAGGCACGTAAACCTTTTCCATTGTTATGGGGTTAAGCCCTGTATAAAACATACAGGTAGAAATGGTGCCGGGGGTGGGGTAGAAGTCCTGCACCTGCTCGGGATGCAGACCCTCTTTTTTAAGGAATAACGATAATTCTATGGCATCCTTAATGGTGCTTCCGGGGTGGGACGACATAAGATAAGGTACCAAAAATTGTTTTTTACCCGCACTTTTTGTAAGCTCGTAAAATCGCTTTTTAAATTGATTATACACACTGACGTTCGGCTTTCCCATACATTTCAAAACATTTTCCGAGCAATGCTCGGGTGCTACCTTTAACTGACCGCTTATATGGTGCTCAATCAGTTCCTTAAAAAAGCTTTCATCCTTATCGGCAATTAAGTAATCAAATCGAATTCCCGAGCGTATAAACACCTTTTTAATCTTTGGCAGTTTTCTTAAACGTCTGAGAAGTTCAAGGTAATCGCTGTGGTCGGGTTGTATGGCAGGGCAAAGACTCGGCGACATACAACGCTTATCTTTACAAGCGCCGCGATTTAACTGTGCCTCACATGACGGCTGTCTAAAATTAGCTGTAGGGCCGCCGATATCATGAATGTATCCCTTAAAATCGGGCATTTCGGTGATGGTCTTAACCTCATCAATTACCGACTCGTGCGAGCGCGAGGTAATTTGTCTGCCCTGATGGAAGGCAAGCGAGCAGAAGTTACAAGCACCAAAGCAACCGCGGTTATGTATAACCGAAAATTTAACCTCTTCAATACCGGGTACGCCGCCTAATTTTTCATAAGATGGATGATAATTTCGCATAAATGGCAGAGCATAGACCTCATCCATTTCATCACGTGTTAAGGGCGGCATGGGTGGGTTTTGTACCACTATATAATCGCCGTGACGTTGAATAACGGTTTTACCGCGCACTGCATCGTGTTCATCCTGCTGAATTTTCGAGGAAACAGCATATTGGCGCTTGCCCGATTCGGTAGGCTCCTTAACAATCTCATAAGACGGACATTCTTTGCAGGGGCGAGGGGTATATTCATTAGTTTTTATTGCAACACAGGTGCCGAGGATATCGGTTATATTACCAATTTTTTCACCTATTTTAAGGCGGTCGGCTATCTCAACACAATGCTTTTCGCCCATACCGTACATTAGAATATCGGCAGTACTGTCTATAAGAATTGATGGGCGTACTGCGTCATCCCAGTAATCATAATGCGCAAAACGGCGGAGCGATGCTTCAAGACCGCCAATTGCAATAGGCACATCGCCAAACAAGCGGCGTATATTTTTACTGTAAACTATAAGCGCCCTGTCGGGTCTGGCACCCGATTTGCCGCCTGCGGTATATGCATCATCACTTCTGCGCTTTTTAGCGGCAGTATAGTGTGCAACCATGGAATCAATATTACCGCTGTTCACAAAAAATGCAAGTCGGGGCTTGCCGAAACGCATATAGTCGTCATCGTTTTTTGGCTGTGAAATTATGCACACCTTATAGCCTGCCGATTCGAGCACCCTCGAAATTATGGCAGTGCCGAAACTCGGGTGGTCAACATAAGCGTCACCCGTAACTATAATTATGTCGGCGTAGTGCCAGCCACGCTCAAGCATTTCATCCTTTGTAATAGGTAAAAAAGGCATAATAACCTCCAAAAAAACTTATAAAATGATTTTAACATATATTGGGGATTTATTCAATCTTTAATATTTTGTCCAAGGTTATCATATATTTTTTTAGAGGTGTTTAAAATGGTTGATAATAAGAAAAAGAGTCCACCCGAATTTAATTTGCTTGTTTTACAAATTTCTGCCGTGGCAATAATTGTGGTTGCCGCAGTGGTAATAAAGTTTTTTGGCGGTTCGTTTTATGGGGATGTCAGAAACTGGTATATACAAAATTTTGAGGATGAAACAAAAATCAGTGAGGTAATACCTGATGAATCACCGTCTGAAACAGAGTCAGCAGATGAATCATATAGGGAAGAAACACAGTCGGAGAGTGAGGAAAATACCGAACCAAAAGAAAGTTCGCAGGAGGAAACGACACAGGTCGTTGAGGTAGTCAGGGCGAATGCGGGGGCAGATTGCAACACGCTAAAGATACCAGTTTCAGGTGCAATGCTGACCTCAAGCTACGGCAATAGGTCAAACCCGATAACAAGTGAAAAAGAGCTACATAAGGGTATGGATTTTGCGGCCAAAAAGGGTACAGGCATTGTAGCGGCGGCGGCAGGCAAGGTAATTCTCGTAAAAAACAGCGCGTCCTACGGTAAATATATCAAGGTTGACCACGGCGGTGGCCTTGTTACCCTTTATGCGCACTGCAACAGCATAATCAAAAAAGAGGGTGACACCGTGCGCAAGGGCGAAACCATAGCCACCGTTGGAAGTACAGGTCAGTCAACGGGCAATCATCTACATTTTGAAGTGATTTTGAACGGTAAAAATCTCAATCCCGAGTGGTTGTTAAGCTGGTGAAAAAAACATGAAATTTAAAATTTTAGGAACTCAAATTTACATTTCCTTTTTATTTCTCGCGCCCGTATGCCTTATGCTGCTTACAGATAAAATCGGTTTTTTTCTGCCCTCGTTTTTTGCGGTTGTTTTGCATGAAACAGCGCACCTGACTGCTATGTGGATGCTCGGCTGCAATCCCAAAGAAATAAGGCTAATTCCCGCATCTGTTCATATAATAAGAAATATTACATACAAGGTAAGAAACGAAGTAATAATCTCTTTGGTAGGCCCACTTGCAAATATACTGTTTTTCATTCTATTTTTTGCTTTATATAAATTTAGCAACAATATGAATATCCTGACCTTTTCACTCATCAATTTATTATTTGCGGTATTTAATCTTCTGCCCATTAAGGCGCTTGACGGCGGCCTGATTTTGTACAAGTTGCTCTCAACCGCTTTAGGTGAGAACAAAGCACAGATAATTCTGAATTTCGTTTCGCTGATAACGGCCGTAGCGCTGCTGTTTGTAGGTGTTTGGCTGTTTTTGTGTAATAAAAACTTTTCTGTAATTATAATGGCAATATATATATTACTATCTGTTTTAATTAAATTTTAGTTGAAACCTTGTCTAAATTGAGGTATCATAATATAAAATATATTTTGGAGATAGTAATGGATAATAATAGGCTTGAAAAATTGATGCTGAGTGTTCAGAAGCCCGGTAGATATTCGGGCGGCGAGATAAACAGTGTCATTAAGGATAAAAGCAAGGTGGATGTGCGGTTTGCATTCTGCTTTCCCGATACATACGAAATAGGTATGTCGCACCTTGGTATGAAAATTTTATATTCACAGTTCAACGCAAGGGACGATATATGGTGTGAACGTGTGTTTGCACCTTGGGTTGATTTTGAAGAGGTTATGCGCAAAAATGATATACCCCTGTTTGCGCTTGAGAGCCGTGACAGTATTAAAGATTTTGATATAATCGGCTTTACCTTGCAGTACGAATTAAGTTATACCAACGTTTTAAATATGCTCGACCTTGCAGGCATTCCTCTTAGAAGTGCCGACCGAAAAGATTTAGCGCCGCTTATTTGTGCGGGCGGTCCTTGTGCTTGCAATCCCGAGCCGCTTACAGATTTTGTCGACCTGTTTTTCTTAGGCGAGGGCGAAGAGGTCGATTTAGAGCTTATTGACCTTTATAAAAAATACGGCAAAAACGGGGACAAGCAGGCATTTTTACGCGAGGCGGCACAAATACCAGGTGTGTACGTTCCATCACTGTATGATATTGAATATAATACTGACGGCACTATTAAGGCCATAACGCCAAAGGATAATGCGCCTGAAACGATTCGAAAGCGCATAATTAACGATTTAGACACCGTACATTACCCCGATAAATTCGTTATGCCTTATATCGAAATTGTGCATGACCGTGCCGTTCAGGAGATTTTCAGAGGTTGTATTCGAGGCTGCCGTTTCTGTCAGGCGGGATTTATTTACAGACCCGTAAGACAAAAGTCGCCCGAGGTTGTAAATAAACAGGCAAAGGCGCTTTGTGATAATACAGGCTATGACGAAATTTCGCTTTCGTCGCTCAGTACCAGTGACTACACAGGTCTTGAGCCCCTGCTTAACGATATGCTTGACTGGTCGCAGAAGGACAAGGTTAGTCTGTCGCTTCCGTCACTTCGTGTTGATAATTTTTCAAAGGAATTACTCGATAAAATTAACCACGTTCGCAAAAGCGGTCTTACCTTCGCACCCGAGGCGGGCACACAGAGACTTCGTGATGTTATAAATAAGAATGTTACCGAGGATGAAATAATGCGCACCTGCCGTATGGCATTTGAGGGCGGTTATACATCCGTTAAGCTATATTTTATGTTAGGTCTGCCTACCGAGACCGACGAGGATTTACGCGGTATTGCCGAGCTTGGTCAAAAAATCGTCAATGAATTTTACGCTATGCCAAATAAACCCAAGGGCAAAAGCGTAAACGTTTCAATAAGCGTTTCAACATTTGTGCCCAAGCCTTTTACACCCTTCCAGTTTGAGCCGCAGATTGATATTGATGAGATGCGACGCAGACAGCAGGTTGTGCGAAACAGTGTTACCACACGCAAGGTTAATGTCAGTTGGCACGAATCAAAGGTAAGCTTTTTAGAGGGTGTGTTTGCTCGCGGTGACCGTAGACTTGGCAAGGTTATAGAAACGGCTGTTAAAAAGGGCTGCCGTTTTGACGGTTGGGATGAGTGCTTCGATATTGATAAGTGGTTAGAGGCATTTAAAGAGTGCGGTGTCGAGCCGAGCTTTTATGCTAATCGCAAACGTGAATTTGAGGAAATACTACCTTGGGAGCATCTCGATTATGGTGTCACCAAGCAGTTCTTAATAAGCGAAAATATAATGGCACATTCGGCTAAAACTACACCGAATTGCAAAGAAAAATGCTCAGGTTGCGGTGCGACCTGCTTTAAGGGAGGTCTTTGTCTTGAAAAACGTTAGAGTTTTTTACAAAAAGAAATCCCGACTTAAGTTTGTATCTCACCTTGATATGAACAGATTTATGACACGCACAATACGACGCACCAACATACCCGTATGGTACACCGAAGGCTTTAACTGCCACGCATATATTACATTTGCTCTGCCGTTGTCGCTGGGATTTGAGAGCGAATATGAAATAATGGATTTCAAGGTTACCGATGACAGTTTTTCGTTGGATAATGTCAAAAGCGAGCTTATAAGAGTTATGCCCGAATATATCGAGATAATTGAGGTTGCCGAGCCAAAGTTAAACGCGGGCAAAATTGCTTTTGCAGAGTTTGAGGTTGCCTTTGAGGATATAACCGATGGGGTTAAAAACGATATATTAGAATTTTTATCATCAAACGAAATAATAACCACAAAGAAAACCAAAAAGGGTGCAGAGAAGGTAGTAGATTTAAAGCCGAAAATTAAAGCGTATGAATTTAATAACGATACGCTAATATTGACACTTAACGCGGGTAATGATAATCTTAATCCAACTCTGCTTATTTCGGCGTTTGAGGCGAGCCGTTATGCTTTGCCTGATTATACCATAACACGCACAAAAATTCTTGATGAGCAGTTAAATATTTTCAAATAAAGGAATTTAAAATGTCTGAATTCAAATACACCGACGAGTTTTTTAAGGAGTACGAGCAAAGATATATGACCCCTACACCTCGTACTGAAAAAGCACAGGTGCAAAACAAACCAAAAAGAAAACTGAAAAAGAAAAGGCTGCGTTTGAGCATAGTGGCAATAATTGTAGTTTTGGCAATAGTGGTTACGGTGATTTTAGTCGCCAAACCGAAAGATAATCCACAAAACAACAGTAACGTTAACAACGTGGTTTCGTCGGTAGAAAAGCCAACCGTTAAGCCTTCCCCAAAGCTTACCGAAGGGGCTACCACTTTAGGTAAAGCTATAAACAGCGAATATGCGGTGTTTGTAAATGTTACCGATAATACTGTAGTAGCGCATAAGAATAGCGATGCGCGTATTTACCCCGCATCACTAACCAAGATATTAACACTGCTCGTAGCGGTTGAGAATATCGAAAACTTTGATGATACCTTCCAGATGACCTATACCATTACCGACCCTGCGTATAAAGCGGGTGCATCTATGGCGGGCTTCTTGGCAGGTGAGGTTATAACCGTTAAAGATTTACTTTACGGTGCAATTCTGCCATCGGGCGCCGAAGCCACCATTGCCATTGCGATATATGTTTCGGGCAGTGAAGAAGCCTTTGTTGAGCTTATGAATAAAAAGGTTTCAGAGCTTGGAATTACTACGGCACACTTTACAAATACAAGCGGACTTCATAATGATAACCATTACTGCACCGTTACCGATATGGCGGTTATATTGCGTGCCGCTATGGAAAACCAGCTGTGCCGAGAAATATTGTCAACCTATCAGTATACAACCTCGTATACGCCGCAGCACCCCGAAGGCATACTGCTTACAAGCACGCTATTTGGACGTATGAAGGGCGACGAACCTGAGGGTGCCGAGATTAAGGGCGGCAAAACAGGCTTTACCTCCGAAGCCGGCAACTGTATAGCAAGCTTTGGTGTAGGTGAAAGCGGCAAGGAATATATCTTTGTTACCACTAAAGCGAAGGGGCTGTGGAAGGCGGTATTCGACCACATTGACGTATATACCGCTTACGCAAAATAGGTTATATAAACCGCAAAAATCTTATATAATTATTAAAAAATTATGTGGGAGTCTGTGACGTGAAAATTCAAAAAAAATCACCCTTGCAATCTAAACCAGGTTGCAAGGGTGATTTTCTATT
Source organism: Acutalibacteraceae bacterium (assembly GCA_045540055.1). GTDB lineage: Bacteria > Bacillota > Clostridia > Oscillospirales > Acutalibacteraceae > SIG565. The sequence continues at coordinate 137 of JAZQGO010000020.1, read as the reverse complement.
CGTATAAGAACCACTGGCTATGCCAGTGGGAAAAAGAGCTTTAGCTATGGACATAATAAAAACTCCTTGGTATATTGAAGTTGAGGTTCGCCAACCCAACAAAATATACCAAGGAGGTCCTAGCCATGAAAGAGAAG